>JAFPVE010000009.1 GCA_017413025.1 Acetobacter sp.
ATAAAAAACTAGCAGGGAGGGCACCGTGGGCAATCCGAAGAAGACATTCAAACAAAAAAGGTTTTAATACTAAATCGATAGAATGGTCTTTTTGCGTGACACGAATAACAGGTGTTTTCAATGTGTTGTTAAGGGATGTAAATGAAAGAACGCTCTGGCTGTCAGCACGTTGTATTAAAAGAGGTGTTGGATTGCCACGATAAACACTCGAAGAGGTTGTGATCCAAAGTTCACTATTCGTTGCTGTCATTGTTTGGGTCATTACTCGGTTAAGACCACATAAAACCTGTCGGGCAATGCTTTTGAATTTATCTGATTTTTTTGGGGTTGTTCGGGTATTAGACTTAAATAGTTCGTTAAACAGATCAAGATATTCTGCACCATATTTGAAACGAGAGAGTTGCCACGGATTGGCATGACAATTTTCATTGTTAGGCGCGAGGGAAAAAAATAAACGTCGTCGTTGAACAATCATATCGTGTAAAAAATATTCGGCGTGCTCCGTTGTTGGGTCGCGCAAATATTGCTGACGACTCTTTTTAAAAATACGGGACCCGTAATAAAAACAATCAGGTAGTTTTTCGTTACCCCAAAGAAGAGCGTACTCAAAAAAATTATTGCTTTCAAAACCAATCTGAAAATCATTAAGAATTGTAAAAATTTTATAACGTTTCTGTTCTCGTTGAGGAAGGTTATCACCAAAAGCATTGGCATAAGGATTTGTTAAAGAATACTCATTCTTGTTGGTACGATTTTGGGCTTTTTTGCAGGTAAGTAAAGAGGAGTTTTGTTTATGATCGCCAAGCAAAATATTGATAATGCCAATAATAATCTGTCGAATAGGTAAATGTTCTTCGCTTAATTCGGCAAGACAGACAATGTCTCGTAAACGGGCACGCATGGAGTTATCGCCTGTTTGCTGAAGAATATCTCGATTACAAAGAATAGGGCAACGTTTCTCCGATTTATTGTTTGTATATGCAGGGCAGATTGGTGGGCACTTATCCCATTGAGGGTGTTCGACAATCTTATCAATGACTTGATCGAGAATATTCTGTCGCGGTTGCCGTGCCATGTTGATGAGCCAGAAACACGTCTGCGGTTCTTCTTTATTATCTTGATCGTTAGAGATCAGGTTTATGATTTTATCATACAGGGGGGCATAGTCTTTGAAAAACTGAAGAAGACACCCATCATTCGCACAAATAATAAAAACAGGGACGTCATCATCATGTTGGGTGAGAGCGTTGCAAAGTTCGCTAAAAATGCTTTTTTTATCTTTGTTGTCTAATTCGCTTAGGTCTTTAATGATGTAAAGAGGTCTACGAGAAGAGGGGAGCGAGTGTGGAAAATGATAAGTTTTTTCATTCGTTAGGGTATTGTTGTTATTGGATAGTTTTTCAACTATTTTTCGCACAGTATAGGTTTTACCATCTCCCGCTGTTCCTGTAAGAATAACAGATTTAGGAGAGGGTTTTTGTAACATCGTAACAATGTCATCAATTAAGGGGATTTCGATGTCGAGAGGCGTGCAGCCATAGTCTTTAGCGGCTTTAATAACACATTCATCGTACATGGTGTTAGATGATGATGTCGGACCATAAGAGGCGAGAAAAGGTATGAGAGGATTAGACTTTGTCATTGTGTTATGCTGTATTGCCTGTGTTTTTTCGGGTATGGTTGTTTTTTTGGGTGTGGTTGGTGTAAGGGGTTTAGCTTCAGTCGTTTTTTGGATAGGGGAAGGGCGAGAAGAAAGTCCAAGTCTATGAGCTTTGCCAACAACGGCATTTTTTGTCATATTCAAACGACGACCAATTTCCGCCGTTGAAAGATCGTCTGCCCATAATTGTTTTAATTGTTCAACAACTTTCTCTGTCCACTTCATATGAGAGACAGCCCTTTATTCAAGAAACATATTGAAAGCAAGCATGTGATATCCTGTTTTCTTATCAAAGGTGTTTAATAGGTGTTTACTGTATAAGAGAATTATAACTAAAAGTACTATAAGAAAAAACACTAAAGAAACAGAGTTAAAGAAGTATTTTATGTATGGAATAGGAATACATAATAAGGAAATACATGATTAGAAAAATGAAGAGTATTACTTGCGTAAGAGGTAGATTTAATCGAATAGAGCTGAGTTATAATAGTTATAGTGATAAAGAGAAAATCTTTGTTAAAAAAGTTTTTTTTAGAGAACACAGTGAACACAGTAAATCTATAAAGAAATATTTTTCAAAAAAAATACTTGACAGATAAAACGAGGGTTTGTTATAAAGAGAATACGAGTTCTTTGCCTATCGGCTTTGAATCCATCGAGGCTTCGATCGCTGGGCCAGCGTAGCAAACCAGCGATTTTTTTTGTCTGATTTTTTTAGTGTTCTCTGATCAGACAATGTTATCCTCATTTATCCACGATCATCGTCATCGTCTTGTTGTTCTTGGTATTTTTCTTTGAGAACTCTTATGCATTCTGACCGCGACCAGACAGGTGCCCTTTGGATTTTTATGAAAGAATCATCAGCGGGGTAACAGGTAATAAAATTTCCCTTTAAGAGGTTATTGTTATTTAGGCTAAAGCCAACAATAACGACAAAAGGCTTATAGAGCACGGCGGTTTTTCTCGTCGGGTCGTAGTCTTTTTTTTTCGTGACCCATCCTTGAAACGCGCAGGCTGTTGTGTCGGTTAGTGTATGGATAATCCAGTCCATACGTTTTGCACGTCTTAATGAGAATTGATCTTTGTCGCTCATGTTGCTTTCATAAAAAGCGTGAAAAAACGTGTCTTTTTGGAAAAAAATCCGAATACCTTCATGTGTTTTAATGACTCGTCGACAATAATAGGTGAGAAAATGTTCCAGATAGGCTTTTTCGTCAGGTAAATCAAGAAATGGTGGCTCGATCGTTGTCATGCTCATTGTCCGTTTTATTATCAAGACGAATTTTGAAGAGATTAAATTTTTTTTCTGTTTTTTGGGTTGGTTCAATGTTTTTAAGGTTAAGGCGTTGTATAAATCGTTGAACAACAGCCTTTTTTGCCTGACTTGTACTTGGTACTTCGTTGATACGATTTGAAACAATACCTAAAAACACATCACATAACTGAATAAGAACAACTTCTGGAGATGGAAGCGATTGAATGTCCGTAATCGTCGCTAATGGATTGTTGGTACAGAGATAGTATTTAAGCTGGTGTAGACGTTTGGGATCTCTATTGGTTTTAAGATCACAAAAAATATGATACTGATGAGTGTCTTCTATCCAATGGTGGAGGAGTTGATAATAGAATTTATAAAAACCTAATTCTTTGTCATTTTCATGTCTTCCAAAATCAACATGTTGGTGATCCACAGCAATACAACGAAAACGCATATCCAGATCAAAAGAAATAAAAAGGTCGATAAGATCTTCATAAAAAGCTTGTTTTGAGGGCGAGATCTTTGTCCATTTCATTTCACCCCATACCGCATGACGTTGACGTAATGCCGTAATTTTATCTTTAGCTTCTTGTCGTCTCTTTGTTAAGAGCCAAAGGCCGCCAATCATTAAATAACGGGCATGGGGACGGCGTGAAGTAAAAAGATCAGGAAGTGTTTCGTCACAATAAATGTCAAATTCCATGATGACGCGCCCTAGTAAAATTTGAAATGCTGTTACACTAGCATAGCACGGAATGGGAGACAGCAAATAAAACGACTTTAACGATGTGAGGATGTTGTTGTCAATTTAAAGTAATCTATTATCTTTTTGTGCCGTATAAAATTTTAATGATAGGGTTGATAACTCATAATACCCTTTATAAAAACGGCAGTGTAAAAATGTAAGAAGAGTGGTGCCCAAGGGCGGAATCGAACCACCGACACTGCGATTTTCAGTCGCATGCTCTACCGACTGAGCTACTTGGGCATTTGACACGAGATAAAAATTTTTAAGATGGTCGAGAAACCAAACCTATAACATTTGGTTCTCTATAAATCCTCTAGAAATATTACACATATCTCAAAAATTAAGTCAAGCTCTGATTTGAAGATAAGGTCTAAAAAGATCAGGTTTTCAAAAGATTTAAAGAAAGTTTTCTTGTATTGTTATCGATATGTTCTATGAGGATAAGCATTCAAGTAAGAGTAAGACAAAGAGAATATAAAAAGATTAGTCGTATTCTTGTTCTGTATTATTTTTAATGTCATCCTCGAGAGGAGGCGGTAAGTTTTCGGTAGAGGGAATACGGTATTCTTCTGATAGCCATCGACCTAAATCAATATCGGCACAGCGGCGAGAACAAAAAGGACGAAATGCAACAACCGTTGGTTTTTGGCAAAGAGGGCAAGTGCTACGTGGTAAAGGTTCTGATAGGTCAGGGTATATCATATTTCTGGAATCCAATGCATAGCAGGAAGTGAGGGATCATGACAAAGGGTGATCGGGTGTCCAATAGACGTTGCACATTCAGCAAGAGCGTTGGTATCGTGTTCAAGGGCTTTGAGTATACGAATACCGCAGCGCAGGCGTGTAATCTGTGGCATGTGACAAACAATATGGCGTAGTGCACGTAAAGCGTGTCCATGAGCACTTGTATAGAGTTCGGTAAGAGGAGGATAAATTCGCGTGCGTACAATTTCAATTAAACCAAGGGAGGTTATTCCAAGGCAACGGGGGCGCAAAGGATCTGCTTTAAGGGCTGTACAAATAGGGGTTAATAGAGCTTGACGTTTGCGTGAGGCTACTCCTGCTGGGTCAATCACAATAGCACCTGAAAGGTTACGTAACCGAATATGGCGCGTTAAAGCAGGAAAAGCATTTACATTCATATCATATTGGGCGGTGTGTTTAGAAATATTGCCCAAAGGGGGGGGGGCATCAATATCAATGGCAGTTAGGGCAGGAGTTTGAGTAATAATGGCACGCATCCCTTTAGGGAGAGAGATTTCTTCTTCTTCGAGATTTTCACATGCAGCAATAATATCTTCTGGAGGGGTAAGAAATCCTGGGATTCGTCGATGGCGTAAATGATGGGGAATACGTGCTGCGACAGCAGGAGAATCAACACTGATGGAGGCATGTGTCCATTGATTGGCTAATCGTTCTAAGGGCGTGGGTCCATAGCTGAGGCATGTGCCTATAGGGTCTTTTGGGGTCGTATTGATAAGTGTAAGACGTACTCCTTTACCTTTTTGAGCAGCGCGGGTAATTTGCGTGGTAATGCGTTGCCCTTCTGAAAGAGGTTGGCTTCCTTGGGGAAGAGGAAGAAACCCGTCAATATCTTGCCCAATATGTACAAAAGCACCACCCATAGAAGGAAGAACAGCTGTGACACATCCGCTATAGATATTGCCAACACCATCTGGTGCGCCTGGTCGCCAAAGAGCAAAATCAACGAGACAATTGTTTTCTGTGACAGCAAGGCGCATTTCGCCGGGTGATGACGTAATATATAAATGGGTACTCACAAAATGATAGCCTTTACCATTGCCCGATTTGTCCACGAAGGAGCTGCGCGGTCTCAAATAAAGGAAGACCAATGACGCAAGAAGCACTTCCTGAAAGAAAGCGGATAAAAGAGGCCGCATGTCCTTGAATGGCATAGCCACCAGCTTTACCATGCCAATCACCAGCATCAAGGAGAAAAGAGATGTGTTGTTCTGTAAGGCGTGAAAAAGTAACGGTACTCTTGACTAACCGATGAGCGGGGCGTCCTTGCTGCCATGAGGCTGAAGGCATAAGGGTTATAGCAGTAAACACGTGATGGCGTCGTCCTGAAAGTTGTGTCAGGCATGTACGCGCTGTTTCTTTCTCTTCAGCTTTTGGAAGTATTCTACGCCCAAGAGAAACAACCGTATCTGCCGCTAAAATAAGAGCAGGCTCTGAGAGTGTTTGCGCGACAGTCATCGCTTTTGTAAGCGCCATACGTCGGGCGTAAAGACGTGGTGTTTCCCGACGTTGCGGTGTTTCGTCAATATCGGCGGGCAAAACACAATCAGGTTTGATCCCAATCTGATTTAATAAAGCAATACGACGCGGCGAAGCCGAAGCTAACACAAAAAGAGGTCTGTCCCTTTTGGGGAGAGTTTTTTTTGATAAAATTTCTCCTAAAACAGGTGTTTCTTGTAAGGGATAAAGCACGGAAAAACTTCGTGAAGCCAGAAAAGACGCTAATTTTATTTAAAACGGAACGTAATACGACCTTTTGTGAGGTCATAGGGGGTCATTTCTACATTAACACGATCCCCTGCTAAAACACGAATACGGTTTTTACGCATTTTACCGCTTGTATGGGCAAGAATTATATGTTCGTTGTCAAGTTTGACTCGAAACATCGCATTGGGGAGCAGTTCGGTTACTGTTCCGCTAAACTCAATCATGTCTTCTTTTGACATGGCACTCCTTTATAATTATAAAAAACAAGGTTATAGAAAATAAAGTTGGGAAGAGTAAAGAAGTCTTTTACTGTTAGATATGAGAGAGTTACGTTTTGGTCAAGCACTCGTTATCTATCGTATCTTTTTTTGCTTGTGTATTTAAGGATTCAAGCCGTACCGCAACACTCATCGCGTGAGCATCTAATCCTTCATTTTGTGCGAGATCTATTGCTGATGGACCGACTCGTCGCAATGTTTCTGCTCCACCAGAAAGAAAAGTCGTGCGCTTCATAAAATCGTATACCGATAAACCAGAAGCAAAACGTGCCGTGCGTGATGTGGGTAAGACATGGTTAGGACCTCCAACATAATCTCCTATAGCTTCAGGGCAAAAATGACCAAGAAAAACAGCACCTGCATGGCGTATATAAGAGAAAAGTGTTTCAGGGTTATCAACTAAGATTTCAAGATGTTCAGGAGCAAGACGATTCGCAAGCAAAACGGCTTCTTGTAAATCATGAACAATAATAACAGCTCCATGACGTTCCCAACTTGCCCGAGCAATAGAAGATCTAGAGAGGAAAGAAATTTCTTTGTCTATGGCACGAATCACAAGATCAGCGAATGTTGTATCGGGGGTTATAAGAGTTGCCTGGGCACGCTCGTCATGCTCCGCTTGGGCAAGAAGATCGAGCGCAATAACACGGGGGTCAGAACTTGAATCCGCAATGACAACAATATCGGAAGGACCTGCAATATTATCAATGCCAACATGTCCAAAAACTTGTCGCTTGGCTTCGGCGACATAAGCATTTCCAGGTCCAACAATACAATCAACGGGGTGAATCGTTTGGGTACCGTAGGCTAAGGCACCAATAGCTTGGGCACCACCAACACGGTAAATTTCGGTAATACCAGTACGATAGGCAGCCGCTAAAACTAAAGGATTAATAACACCAGAGGTGGTCGGCACACACATGGCAAGACGCTGTACACCGGCAATTTTAGCAGGAATGGCGTTCATTAAAACAGAAGAAGGATAAGAGGCTTTACCACCAGGAACATAAAGCCCTACGGAATCGATTGGTGTCCATCGCATGCCGAGCGTCATGCCGGTATTATCTGTATAGCATATGCCTGTTGGTAACTGTTTTCGATGAAATTCCTCAATACGGCTTGCAGCAAAATCTAAAGCTTCCCATACTTTTGGTGAGATACTCGCACGTGCATTGAGGATGTCTTCACGAGGGAAAGCAAGCGTTTGCGGTGTTAAGGTTAAGTGATCAAATTGTTGTGTTAGTCGACATAAAGCGGTATCACCTTCTTGTCTGATAGATGAGAGAATATGGGCAACAGGTTCACGAACGTCTTGGTTTTGTTCTTCTCGTGTTTTGAGAAGATTGGTAAAAGTAGTTTCAAAATCAGTATCACGCGTATTTATCCGTTTCATGGTGTTGACCTTATCTTATTAGGTGTCTCTTGGAGAGATTTTGTGGAGGAAAATGTGGCAAGTGCCTTACGAAAGCGCGACAAAACTGTACCAATGCGTTCCGGCTGTGTTTTAAGAGCGATTCTGTTGACAATAACACGGCTCGTAACGTGGGCAATTGTCTCAACTTCTTTAAGACCATTCGCACGTAGGGTAGAACCTGTATCCACCAAATCAACAATTAATCGAGAAAGACCGAGCATAGGGGCGAGTTCTATCGCACCGTGGAGATGGACAATAACAGCGTTGATACCGCGAGTAGCAAAAAAACGGCGGGTAATACCCGGGTATTTTGTCGCGACACGAACTTCAGACCAACGGATCCACTCTTGAGGTGTATGTGGGAGATGAGCAGCTTGAGCAACAGAAATGCGACAGGCTCCTGTGCCAAGATCAATAGGCGTATAAATTTCGGGATAATCAAACTCAGCAAGAACATCAGCACCACAAATACCAATTTGTGCCCCGCCTGAAGCAACAAATGTTGCGACATCAAAAGAACGTACTTGTACAACATCAATTGTCGGATCTTGAGTGGAAAAACGTAATTGACGACTGTTTTCCTCTAAACATTCAGGCGGAGGTGCCATACCACTATGGAGAATAAGGGGTGTAACGGCTTTAAGAATACGTCCTTTAGGAAGTGCTATGACAAGGCGATCACAGCATGGAGGAAAAGAGTGTGTCATAACGAGTTCCAACTCTAACTCATCGTCGCCACCAACCTGTACGACGTTGTTCAGTTGGCTGTCTTTCTTTTATAACGACAGGCTGTATAGGTTTGGATGTCTCGTCTGGTATGTTTTCGGGTATGTTGTTTTCTGGATTTTCTGGCATTTCCGAGAGTATGACATCCGCTTCTTTAATCGTGCTCACTCTACTTTCTTCTGAAGATGTTACGTGAGAAGAGCTTTCTATAGGAGGAGAAGAAGAGATAGAGAGATCATTATGGAAATGATCCTCTGCTTTTTTTACAAAACGAGAGGGTTCATTACCTTGTGATTCTGCTTGTGTTGGTTGTGAGGAGGATGTTTCATCGGAATGGGGGGAGAAACACGAATCATGATGATATGATAAAATATCGTCAACAACTGTATCTGTATAATCCGTAGAGAATTTATGAATAGATTCTAAATGATTAGATTCTGGGAGATCATAGGTGTGAGGGGAGAACCGAGATGTATCTTCCTCAGAATTTTCTTGTGAATGTCTTTCTGAATGATCTGGTGTGGAAGAAATAAAAGTCTCTTCATGATCACGATATGCTTGTTGTCTCCGAGGGCGACGACGTACGCGGGCATAACGTGTTCTACGACGGTTTGGAAAAAGATTACGACGAGCAGAAGAGGTTTCTTGAATATCTTCTTGAGGAGAGAGTAAAAAATCTCTCTCATGGGACGTGGAAGTATTATTTTGTGGAGAAATTTGCATTGAAATTTCTTCGTGAGACTTTTCACTTGATAGATCCATAGGGTCTACAGTGTCCGTAAAAGTATTTTCATGATGTGTGGCTATTTTCTCTACCGCATGACGTTTGATCCGAACATCTGCTGAAGTAAGTGTTGAATCTGCAGAAAAGTGTATTTCTATACGATATCGTTGTTCAATATGATTAAGCCACTGACGCTTATGGTTAAGAATATAAAGCGCAATCTCAGGTGCTACATAAACCATGATCGCGGGAGACCGTCGCCGTGCACTTTCTTCCTCAATAGTACGTAAAACATGAAGAGCCGCGTTTTCTATGCTGCGGATAACACCCGTACCATTACAATGCGAACATGTCGAAAAAGCTGTTTCAGCAACAGACGGACGTAGACGCTGACGCGACATTTCTAAGAGACCAAAATGTGAGATAGAACCAATTTGAATGCGCGCGCGGTCATGGCGTAAAGCGTCTTTAAGACGTTGTTCAATAATTATATTATGTTTGCGAGACTCCATATCAATAAAATCAATAACGATGAGCCCAGCAAGATCACGTAAACGAAGCTGACGAGCGACTTCTTCAGCAGCTTCTTGGTTCGTAGTAAAAGCGGTTTCTTCAATGCTACGTTGGCTTGTGGCTTTTCCGGAATTAACATCAATCGCTACAAGAGCTTCGGTTTGGTTAATAACCAAGTATCCTCCTGAACGAAGAGCGACGATAGGAGAAAACATCGCATTAAGATGCCCTTCTATGTGAAAATGGGCAAAAAGTGACTGATTATCTTTTTGCCAAAGGCGTACTTTATCAACATATTGGGGGACGAGTACACGCATAAAATCATAAGCCGCTTTCCATCCATTTTCGCCATCGATAATGATTTCTTTAATATCGTGCGTGTACATATCACGAATAGCGCGCCTCACAAGGCTGGCTTCTTCATAAATAAACGCTGGTGCAATAGATTTTATCGTAAATTCTCGAATATCATTCCAAAGATGGATAAGATAGTCGTAGTCACGTACGATTTCTGGTTCTGGCTGTTGAGCGCCTGCTGTGCGAATAATTATAGCCATACCACGGGGAAGACGAAGGTTTGTAATAATATCTTTTAATCGGCAACGATCAGAAGTTGACGTAATCTTACGTGATATACCACTATGGTGTAATGTGTTAGGCATAAGAACACAATAACGACCTGCAAGTGAAATATAGGTAGTAAGGGCAGCGCCTTTATTACCACGTTCTTCTTTAACAACTTGTACAAGGATAATTTGACGGCGACGAATAACTTCTTGAATGCGGTAATGACGTAAAAGATGGGCTATACGTTTTTGAACAAGGGTTTCTTCGCCAGTATCTGCTTCGCCACTAACACAATCAGGTTGTGGCTGTGCATAAAAAGAGCCTTCGTCACAAAGATCTTTTTCACTAACGATGTCGATATTGTCAGGTGGGGTATCCTCTGAAGGATTTTCTAAAGAGGAATCTAGTGAAGAAAGAGATTGGTCAAAATACTCATTATCAATAGAAGCTTTATCAGCTTGTTCTTCTTGTAAGGCGAGTAATTTTTCGCGGTCTGCAACAGGAATTTGGAAATAATCAGGGTGGATTTCATTAAGCGGAAGAAATCCATGGCGATTACCACCATATTCAACAAAAGCAGCTTGTAGACTCGGCTCTATTCGTACAACACGTGCTAGATAAATATTTCCTTTAAGTTTTTTCCGAGAAACAGCCTCAACATCGTAATCTTCAAGTCTGTTTCCATCCATGATAACGACACGTGTTTCCTCTGCATGTGTCGCATCAATAAGCATACGTTTTGACATGTGTTTAAAAAGCTCCGAATTCTAATACTCAAAGACGAGATGAGATAACAGATCAAAATAAAGGACGAGGAAGTTTTATCTACCATTGTGTAAATAGTAACGGGTTGAGGCAGATATATTCCATATCTCAAAGCAAACAGAGTGAAGGTTTTGTAAAGATCTGAAATATCACTTGTCATCTTTATAATTAAGGTTAATGTCGTTAAAACAGGATAACTCTACTAAACACTGGGTTTCCGTAACTATGGTATAAAAAGCGATTTTTTTTAATGTATAATGTTTACAGGAAACAATGTAGCTAGCAGAACCAGATGTTAGAAAGAAAGTTAAAGTAACTTCTTAGAAAAGTAGCATAAATTTTTATATGATACAACTAAGGACTAAAGAGAAAATTAATGTGATAAATAATATGAAAGAAATGTAATTTGGTGTAAAAACACAGTATTTTAAGTTTATTCCAGTCGAATCTAATCGAGAAATGTTTTGGGAGCGTTGTTATGAAAAGATATGAAAGAGAAAATAAAGAATGTTCTCGTGGTCTGGTTCTGAGTCGTCGGCAGGTTGCTATTGGTTTGGCATCAAGTCAGTTTGTAATATCTCCTCTTCTTGCGATGGGAAAGCATGGACACCATCAAAAGCTTTATAAAGCGACTCACTATTTTACTCATGCTCATAAACCTCTTCATGTGCCGGCTATTATTGGGCGAGCCAAACCTGATTTGCCGTTGATAATGATTGATCCCGGGCATGGTGGTAAAGACCCGGGTGCTATTGGTTTTTCTGGAACCTATGAAAAACATGTTGCAAAAGCCGCTGCTTTAGAGTTGCGAAGACAATTGCTTGCAACGGGACGGTTCCGTGTTGGAATGACGCGCACAACAGATCGTTTTATTCCATTAGATGGACGTGTGGAAATTGCACAGAGGCATCGTGCCTCTTTGTTTATGTCTATCCATGCTGATGCCTTGCCAAATGCCACTGTACGGGGGGCAAGTGTCTATACACATTCACGCAGGGCATCTGATAAACAGACCGAAGCACTCGCGCAAAGCGAAAATAGTGCTGACCGTTTTGCTGGATCTGGTATACGCGGTACCTCACAAGAGGTAAGACGCATTCTTGCTGATCTTGTAACGGAAGAAAGTCGTCGAGGCTCTATTCATATGGCACTTTCCGTTGTTGCTGCTTTTCGGTCTCATGTCTTACTGTTACATAATCCTTATCGTCATGCAGGGTTTGTTGTTCTTAAATCAGCTTCTATTCCATCTGTTTTAGTAGAAATGGGGTTTATGTCTAATAGACTCGATGAGTTTGCGTTGCGACAAGCAAAACATAGAGCCTTGGTTGCGAGTGCACTTTGCCACGCTGTGCAACATTATTTTGATTCTCCATGGGGCGGGCTTATGGGATAGGGTCATTCGCACGTGTTTTATGTAAAATACGTAAAATTTGTGTTATAGACGTTATAGAATATGGTGAGAAAATTTTGTTAAAGATTAGGATAAACGTTAAGTTATAGAGTTAAGAGCGTATATTGAGTATGTGCAAATAGGAATATAACAACGTCATTGTGTTTAGAGTCCTTTCTCATAAAGTGTTTTGGCAAAAAAAAACGATTTTAAGCAAAAGATATGGTTAAAGACCTGGTGAAGAATAGGTAATAAAAAAACAGGTAAAAATAAAACTTATTTTGTGAGAAGATTATATAGATTATATTAAATAAAACTGTATAGTAAGCTAAGTGGTCAGTAGAGAGTGTCAGGAGGGGTAATCTCATGTTGAATATGAATGCAGTTATTATAAGATCAGATAATCTTAAGAATGCCAAAAAGACATCTTATTTATTAGGAGAATTAGAGGCTATATATTCTCTGAGATTCAAAAAAGATCCATATTTTGTGCTTTTAAAAAAAAGATATGATATGAACATGAAAATGATAGAAGGTGAAGGTGATCTTGGAAGTAATTACCCCATGTTTGACGCGTATAAGCTTCATCGTTTTTTGAAAGAATATGATTGGTCAAAATCTGATAAAGATGTCTTTTTCTCAATTGCGTGTTGTTTAGAAAAACATCTTACCAATTGGGAAAATGAATTAGAGGAAGACGTTTGGGCAAGAAATCCTAGTTTCTATACGTTTACACGTAATAAAGCGAGGAAGCTTATTTTTGCAGAAGAGTCCCAGATAAGAGAAAATGTTAAAAGCGGAGAAAAGCAAACGTAAAGCGGTTTTTTTATTGTGAGTCGATGATGAATCTATAAAAAAAAGCTTTATGGTTTTTGTCATTTTTTAGTTATGGTGCCCAGAAGAAGACTCGAACTTCCACAACCTTGAGGTTACAGGTACCTGAAACCTGCGCGTCTACCAATTCCGCCATCTGGGCTTATCTTAAATGTACTTGTCTCGTCATTATAGACAAGTAAAAAAAAACAAGAACTATTTTATTACAACTGTTATTATATTGTCAATAAGACAGTGTATTGAATTCTATTTTTTTACAGTTTTTATCCTCCGCTAAATAGACGATCAGCTTCTATTTTGCCAAAAAGAAGAAGTATAGTTTGAAAAGAAAAGGGAAGAACGTGTTCAGTTTGCTTTGTGTTCATGAGGGTTGAGGTAAAAATCGTTTGAGCACGTCTATGGGCAATCTCAAGTAAGGTATTAAAATTACTGTTTTCAGGTTGTGCTAAACGATAAATAAGTGTACCTGATTGCCGGTATCCTGTTATCTCACCACCGCCTCTGGTACGAAAATCTTCATCGGCGATTAAAAAACCATCTTCTGTATCACGAAGACAAATTAAACGGTTGCGGGCTGTTAGACTTAAGGTGGGGCTATAGAGCATTAAGCAGTAAGACTCACCTTTTCCACGTCCTACACGTCCGCGTAATTGGTGTAATTGGGCAAGACCAAAACGTTCGGCATGTTCTATAACCATAACCGTTGCTTCTGGAATATCTATCCCAACCTCAATAATTGTTGTTGCTACTAAAAGACGGGTACGTCCTGTGGCAAAATCTTGTAAAGCATGGTCACGTGTAGAAATATCTTGTTGACCATGAACAAGGCTAATAATAGGTCCAAAACGTGTGACAAGGCTAGTATAGCGTGCTTGTGCGGCACCAATATCTTGTGTTTCACTTTCAGAAACGAGAGGACATACCCAAAAAATACGTGCTCCTTGATGTAAAATGCGTTCTAATGCCGTCAAAACCTTATCAAGAGTATCGAGTGAATGGAGCGATGTGTGTACGGGTTTACGACCTACGGGTTTCTCTTTTAATTGGCTAACATGCATATGACCAAAATGAGTTAATAATAGAGTACGCGGGATAGGCGTTGCTGTGAGTAACAAAATATCAACATTGTTCCCTTTTTCTAAAAGGGTTAGGCGTTGTTCAACACCAAAACGATGTTGTTCATCAATAACAACAAGGCCAAGATTGGCATAATGTACGTCTTTTTGCATGAGGGCATGGGTACCAACGATAAGAGAAGCGGTGCCTTCTGCGATGGCGTGTAATATATTTTTGCGGGTTTGTCCTTTAACTTTACTCGATAAAAATTCAATCGGAACGGGGGAAATAGCCGCAAGTGTTGTCGCATGTTGGCGTGCAAGAATTTCTGTGGGGGCCATGAGGGCTGTTTGTACGCCCGATTCAATCGCGCGAAGCATAGCCATAAATGCCACGAGTGTTTTACCCGATCCAACATCTCCTTGTAATAGGCGGCGCATAGGGGAAGGATGTGCCATATCTGCTTCGATTTCGTTTAATGTTCGACGTTGATCAGCAGTCAGCGCATACCCAAATTTTTTTAAGGCTTGGCGTTGGAGTGTGCCATTTCCTTGAAGAGCACGTCCTTGTTGTTGACGAGAAATATATTGTGCGCGGCGGAGAGCAATCTGTTCGGCGAGGAGTTCGTCGCAGGCAAGGCGTTCCCATGCTTGGGTATAGAATTTTTTCCATTGGACAGCTTTATCCGCATTTGTTTTCTCTGTACCTTGTGTAGAAGTAGAGAGTCTTGTTTTAGGTAATATTTTTTCTGATAAGATCTTCTCTGGGCAATGGAGCCAGTGTAGTGCCGTAGCAAAGGAGGGCCAAGATGTATGTTGGAGGGTTTCTTGACTATGCCATTCTGGCAAATCAAGTGGTATAAGGGTAAGAGCTTCACCCATAATACGGCGTATATAGCGGTTAGAAAGCCCTGCTGTCAGCGGATAAACAGGATCTAATAGCGGAATGTAAGCCTCTTTTCCCACAGTCATGGGGATGAGATAATCAGGGTTAGACATACGAGGACGAAACTGTTCTCGTACTACGACGCCAGATACTGTAAGAGAATTTCCTTTAAGACATTGTTTGGCTTGCCATGGGGAAAAAATTATTATATCCAAAAGCCCGGTACCGTCATCGAGTGTAATCTGCCACGGCTGGCGACTACGGGGTGCTGGAGGACGTTTTTCTTGGATAATACCGCAAACGGTTGCATAAATCTTTTCGGTATTTTTTTCATATTTGAGGGAAAAAGGGGGAAAATGAGTTAAATGACAGGGAAATTGTTTTTCTTCCAATAAAGGATTGATGCCCTCTTTTAAAGTTTTTTCTAATACACCTAAAGAAGGACGAAAACGTCTATCAACAATATGGTCAGGCGGGCAAAAAAGCATGTCAATAACGCGTGTGCCACCAACAACACGTGTAAGTAAGCGTGCTCGCGCTGCTTGAACTCCGCGCAGGCTTTGAATAGGTGCTAAAAGATGGGCAATTTTATGTGCATCATTTTGTTGTTGAGAGGATGTAAAGGGAGAATGAGACACGCGGGTTATACAAATAAATAGAATAAAAACCTGAATAAGGCTTTTTTTAAGGTACTATGGTTGAGAATTTACTAGAGGTTAATCGTGCACACATAATTTTTACCATAAATATTGAGGATAAGGTAAAAGTTATTTTTGAAAGATTGATATATTATAATCTACCAGTAGGTTGTTTAAGTTATCTGTAAAAAACATGAGGAATATCATGATTCTATACATTTACCGAATTTGTATATGAGAAATGAAAAAACATATGTCGGAAAATGGGTTGTCTCTAGTTGACAAAGCAATGCTGTGATGATGATATTTTTATAGGTATTTATAACTTTATAGGTAAAAATGAAGGTTCTCAATCCATTACCTTGAAAGATATAGACATATATTAAATTCAAAAATAAAAAATATGGCTAAACGACGTTTTCTTGTTTGTGACGTCATGATAAAAATGAGTGGTAAATTGAATAAGGCACACGAGGTATACAATGAACGTAAATCAGAAAAATTCTGTTCAAAATAAATCGGATTTGGCACAACAGACATCAATGGAAGATAACTTGACTATTCGGCGTAAACGTTTACGTTTTCGGGCTCAACACCGTGGTACATTTGAGACAGATATTCTTATAGGGGATTTTGTTAACGCCTGTGTTGATAGGCTTAATGAGCAAGAATTAACCGACATGGAATCTATTTTAGAAATGCCGGATCCTGATTTAACGGATTGGCTTTTAGGACGTCTTCCCTTACCAGAAGAAAAAGCAACACCTATGTTACGCCGTATGGTCGCCGCTTGTATTGCGCGGTGTGGTTCGTCGTAGATAGTAATTGTTACGTAAATAACGACAAAACCCCGTTGTTAATGGGGTTTTTCTTCATAACAGAAAATACAGAGAACAGAAACTTCAGATGAGATAATGAAGATAAAAGGTATAAAAAGCTATACGGTTACTATGGTATATGTAAAAACCATTCAAAAATGGAAAAATAACGAGATTGACCACATTCCTCAAAAGGGGGAAGAGAGAAAATGATCAATCTCAAAAATATAACGTAAATTTAGAGAAAATTAAGCATACACTTGAACATCCTCTTACCTGCCAACTCTTTCAAGCAAAGAGATATCGAACATTAAAACTTAACTCAAAACCACTTACGTTTAACGACTTAACAAGCTTTAAGAATAGCGCCTTTATCTATTTCTATTTAGTTGAAGGGGTAGATGCACTAGAAGCGATAGGTGCTGTTACTTTTCCTTGATGGTCTGTCGTTTTGGGTGCAGCGGGTACATGAGAAGAAAGTGTTGTCGTTGTCGGCTTAACGTTTTCTTCTGGCTTTGTTTCTACTGTTTTCGTAGGTGTTTTTTCTATACTTGCAGGGGATACGCCTGTTGTTGCTTCAGGTGTTGCTTTTGGAGCCTGTTTTATTGTTTGATCTGCAGAAACAGCCTCACACGCTTTTTTAAAATGATTTTGCTGTTCTATAGTAAACTTGTTAAGATGCTGGCTCATCCACGTACTTGAACATGTTTCTTGAGAAGGTGGCGGAAGTTCTTCCTTCTTTTTACAACCAGAAATAGAGAGTGCTGCAAGGGTAAACAAAATAATTTTTCTCATGATAACACCTACTATATAAATGGAAAACCCATTTAGGGATTAAGTAAACATTTAACAGGTTTAGAACCTAAATTTCAAGTACGATAAAAGTCGTAATTGCTTAAAATTTAATTACTTAACAGGTTAGTTGTATAAGATATCTTACATATCTTGTGTAAGAGCTTGATTGTGTAAGAGCTTGCGTGAAATTCTTATTGATGAGTCGTTGGATCAGGTGATTCAAAAAAACAGCGCGTGGTCTTTTAACAGATCTTGCAATGATCTTCGAAAGTTGTTTGGTACAGACAGAAAACACTTATAGAATACAAACGCGAATATAATAATATAAAATGGCACTCACGTTTAATTATTGCGTGAGTTTGACACGACGCGTTAAAGTTCTTTGTTTATGGATAAGAGCCTGATAAGAATACAATGAGAGTGTGGAGTGTTATTAGTCGTACAAAACGGAAAGGAAAGGGAAAACTGTGAGTATTATTTCGGATCGCCTAAACAAGATCAATCCAAGCCAGACCATTGCTATGGCGACGCGTGCGCGTGTGCTGAAAGCAGAAGGGCGCGATATTATTAGCCTTTCTGTAGGTGAGCCTGATTTTCCGACACCGCTTAATATTGCACAGGCGGCGATAAGGGCTATTGAAGAAGGAAAAACGCGCTATACAGACGTGGCGGGAACACCAGAATTACGTGCAGCTGTTGCTGAACGTTTTCGTCTTGATAGCGGGTTAGACTATACACCCGAGGAAATTATTGTTTCTACGGGCGGTAAGCAAGTTATTTACAATGCCATGATGGCAACACTTAATCCGGGCGATGAGGTAATTATTCCTGCACCGTGTTGGGTATCTTACCCTGATATTGTGACGCTAGCGGGAGGTGTGCCCGTTGTTGTGCCTTGCCAGCGTCGGTACGGTTTTCGTTTAACACCGGAAGAGCTTGAAGCTGCCATAACACCGCGTACAAAATGGTTTTTTCTGAACTCTCCTTGTAATCCGACAGGGGTAGCCTATTCAGCAGAGCATTTACGACCGTTATGCGATGTATTGTTACGTCATCCGCATGTATGGGCGTTTGCAGACGATATTTACGCAAAACTGGTTTACGATGGTTTTCGCCCTGCAACGTTCGTTGAAGTTGAACCACGACTTCGCAGTCGTACTGTAACAATGAATGGCGTTTCTAAAGCCTATGCCATGACAGGTTGGCGTATTGGATTTTCTGGCGCACCGGTAGAGTTGACGAAGGCGATGAATAAATTGCAGGGGCAATCCACCACAAATCCTTGCTCTATTGCCCAAGCGGCTACTGTAGAAGCGTTGACGGGTCCACAAGACTCTATTCGTACGATGGTTGAAGTCTATCAAAAACGGCGTGATATTGTGGTTGGAATGCTTCGCGAAGCGCGCGGGCTTTCTTGTGAAATACCCCACGGTGCTTTTTATGTTTTTATTTGTATTGAGGAATGTTTAGGAAAAACATCAGCAAAAGGAAGCTATTTGGGTACAGATGAAGATTTTGTGATGGCACTCCTAGAAGAGGAAGGGGTGGCAACAGTGCACGGTTCGGCTTTTATGTCGCCTGGCTATATAAGGGTTTCTTACGCCACAGATACAGAAAGCCTACGCGAAGCGTGTGCACGTATTCAGCGTTTTTGTGCGGGTATTCATTAAAGGGTTCTCCCTCAATGAGTCATATTTTTGCGCATCGTTTGAAGGGTATACCAGCCCCGGCGACCATAGAAATGGCACGTTGTACGCGTGCGCTGAAAGCAAAAGGGTGCGATGTTATTTCCCTTGCTTTGGGGGAGCCTGATTTTCCAACACCGCCTATTGCTATAGAGGCTGCGTATACAGCTGCGCGTGCTGGTCAAACGCGTTATCCGCCCGTTGAGGGAATCCCTCTTTTGAAAGAGGCGATTATGCGTAAATTTGCGCGTGAGAATCAGCTTCATTATAGCTTTGATGAGGTTATGGTTTCCAATGGGGGAAAACAAGTTATTTTTAATGCCTTTATGGCAACCCTCAATGCTGGTGATGAAGTAGTTATTCCTGCGCCCTATTGGGTGAGTTACCCGCTTATTGCTCAGATGTTTGGGGCTGTGCCTGTTTTTGTTCCATGCCGTGAGGAAGACGGCTTTCATCTTCGGGCAGAGGCTTTGGCTGAAGTGTTAACGCCACGTACCCGGTGGGTTGTGTTGAATTTTCCTAATAATCCCACAGGGGCGGTCTGCCACGCTGAAGAGCTTAAAGCAATTGCCGAAGTTTTGTCTGATTACCAAGATATATGGATTCTGTCTGATGAAATTTATGAATATCTTGTTTCTGATGGGAAGCACTCTTTTTCGATTGCCTCGATCGCACCAGACTTAAAAGAACGGACACTTACCGTAAATGGTGTTTCCAAAGCCTATGCGATGACAGGCTGGCGGGTGGGTTTTGCAGGAGGTCCGGCAGAGTTAATCTCGGCTATGCGGTGCCTTCAAGGAAACGCAACGTCAGGGGTTTGTTCTGTCGCACAGGCTGCTGCGGCAGCTGTGTTAGACGGATCGCGAGAAACTGTAGATCACATGGTTTCTGTTTACAATCGGCGCCGTAAAATGGTTGTTGAAGCCTTACGGGCGATTCCAGCACTGACATGTGCGATGCCAGAAGGAGCTTTTTATGCGTATCCGGGGATTGCGCAATGTTTGGGGCGTACAACACCTGGGGGGCGTGTTCTCAAAACCGATCATGATTTTGCTATGGCTTTGTTAGAAGAAGCCTTTGTGGCGACGGTGCCGGGAAGTGCCTTTGGTTTTTCACCTCATTTACGCCTTTCTTGTGCAACGTCAGAAGAAGCCTTGCAAGAAGCTTGCCGGCGTATAGCAACCTTTGTAGATCGCTTACAATAAGTTTTAAGTTTTTAGAGTGTTTTAGTCTTAAAAACGTTGTGAACTCTTATGAGAAGTAAAAAAACAAAACAGCGTATAAGCGTAAAAAATAAAAATAAAAATCATGCAGTAAGGGCTTTACGTGTTGTGTGAAATTTGCTATACACTTCAATATAAAAAATATAAAAGTATGAAAACGCTGTTCCCGAATAGCTCAGTTGGTAGAGCAAGCGACTGTTAATCGCTGGGTCGTAGGTTCGAGTCCTACTTCGGGAGCCACTTTTTTTAAGAAATTTCAAGAAAAAATTGAGGCTTCTCGGTAGAAGCCATTTTTTTATTGAGAGATGTCTAAACCTCAAAAGGCTTTCAAAGATCTGTGTGAATCTTCTTAAAGGGTTGTGTTTCCTACAGGGTATTATGTGGTGTACCGGGTGTTTAGGAGAACAGAGGGAAAGTTGTACTCGAAAAATTAGAAAATAGGCATATTATCAATAAGCCGAATATTTCCGAGACTCGCTGCTACAAATAAACGGGTATGAGGTTCGGCTTTCTCGGCTATCTCCAACGTTTCTTCTTTTCGTAAATCAAGGTAATGCACGATAAAACCAGCTTTTTCTAGGGTTGTATGGCAACGCGCTAACGCCTCTGAAAGAGGGTGTTGATGGCGGAGGTCTATAAGACAAGCGTGAAGCGCTGCGGGGAGTTGCGTAGCTTGGCGACGTTGTTCAGGTGTTAATCGACGATTACGCGAGGAAAGAGCGAGTCCATCAACCTCGCGCTGTGTGGGAACGGCAAGGATTTCAACGGGGATGTTCAAATCTTTGACAAGGCGGCGAATAAGGCAGAGTTGTTGATAATCTTTCTCACCAAAAGCTGCGATATCGGCTTGTGTTTGAAGAAAGAGCTTTGTAACAACCGTGGCAACGCCTTCAAAATGCCCGGGTCTATCGGCACCACAAAGCATAGTATCGAATTGAGAAACAAAAATTTTTGTTGAAAAACCTTGAGGATACATATCTTCTTTATGCGGGATATAAAGCGCATCAACCTCGCCTGTTTTTTGAAGTAAGGCAATATCAGCTTCGTGTTGGCGGGGATAAAGATGAAAATCTTCCGCATTATTAAATTGAGTTGGATTCACAAAAAGAGTAACGATTTTTCGAGACGCTTTGCCTGTAAGTGCTCTGATAAGAGCGAGATGTCCATCGTGCAATGCCCCCATTGTAGGGGTTAAGCCAATGCGTTCACCTTGTTGGTGCCATTGGGTGACAAGGTCTTTTAACGCCATAGGAGAGGTTATAATGTGCATAGAAAAACTCTTTATGCTGTGATGTGAGTGGCGTGATTTTTGCGCCAGAAACCAGAATCTAGAATTAAGAATCAAAAATTAAGAAGCAACACAATAAACAGATAAAACAAAAAAGATAAAACAAAAATGTGTGTTTTCTTAAAATATCATGTATCGCAAATATAAGCGATCAAACTATAACTATTATATCTTTTTAAAGACTTAAAGACGAAAATGTCTGGCGGTTTGCTGTCGCAATTGTAGGAAGCATAGTATGGAAAACGGCTTTGTTCATCTTCGTGTTCATTCGGCTTATTCTTTAAGCCAAGGGGCGATGCGTATTCCCGATATGGTGGCTATGGCACAGGATATGCACATGCCGGCGCTAGCTTTGGCAGATACAGGGAATTTATTTGGGGCTTTAGAGTTTTCTCAATATTGTGCCGATGGGGGAATACAGCCTATTATTGGCTGCCAAATTGGGCTTGCTTCGCACGATAAAAATGCCGAGTTGCCGTCGACGTCGTCTGAGTCTATTGTTCTTTTAGCGCAAAATGAGGTGGGGCTTTCTAACATTCAACGTTTATCTTCAAAAGGGTTTCAAGACTCAGACCCTGCTGATCCGCGTATTGACCTGCGTACATTATGTGAGAACGCACAAGGGTTGATTTTGCTGACAGGAGGAACACGCGGTCCCCTCTTTTCAATGTTGGCTGAAGGGCAAAAAGTCGAGGCAGAACGTTGGCTTGCGCGTGTTCATGAGGCGTTTTCTGATCGGCTTGTGGTGGAATTACATCGCCATGGTCAGCCTTTAGAAAAAGCCATAGAGCCGGGGCTTTTAACGTTAGCCGATGCGTTTGGGTTACCTATTGTTGCAACAAATGAGTGTTTTTTTGCCAAACCTCACATGTATGAAGCCCATGATGCCTTATTGTGTATTGCCCAAGGGTGTACTCTCGACGAACAGAACCGTTTTCGCGTTACGCCAGAACATTGGTTTAAGCCTCCTGACGTTATGCGGGCTCTTTTTGCTGATCTGCCAGATGCCTGTGATAACACCCTTGAAATTGCACGGCGTTGTGCTGTTAAAGTTGAAACCTGTAAGCCATTATTGCCTATTTGCCCTAAAGTGCGTGCGGGGATGACAGAAGATGAAACATTGCGCCTTATGGCACGTGACGGCTTGGAAAACCGCTTAAAAAAGAAAAGCCTTCCAGAAGAGACACGCCAAACATATTTTGAGCGTTTATCCTTTGAGCTTGATGTTATTTCGCGTATGGGGTTTGCGGGTTATTTTTTGATTGTGGCGGATTTTATTCAATGGGCAAAAGCGCAAGATATCCCTGTAGGACCTGGGCGTGGATCTGGTGCGGGTTCTTTGGTCGCGTGGGCATTGACAATTACAGACATCGACCCGATTCCGTTTCATTTGTTGTTTGAACGTTTTCTTAACCCCGAACGGGTATCGATGCCCGATTTTGATATTGATTTTTGTCAGCACCGGCGCGATGAAGTTATCGCCTATGTTCGGCAGGAATATGGGGCAGACCGTGTTGCGCAAATTATTACGTTTGGAAAATTACAAGCACGCGCAGCCGTGCGTGATGTGGGGCGCGTATTGGGGCAACCTTACGGCATGGTAAACCGTGTGGCCGAGCTTATTCCCAATAACCCTGCCAAACTCGTAACATTAAAAGAAGCCATAGAAGGCGAGCCGAAACTTCAGGAAATGTATGATAGTAACGAAGCGTTTCGGAATCTTTTAGAGACTGCCCAACAAATTGAAGGGCTTTTTCGCCACGCAAGTACCCATGCTGCCGGTATCGTTATTGGGAACAAACCATTAGAAGAACTCGTGCCCCTCTATCGTGACCCTAAAAGCGATATGTTGGTAACTCAATATAACATGAAATTTGTTGAACAAGCAGGGCTGGTAAAATTTGATTTTCTTGGGTTAGCAACATTAACTGTTCTGAAACGAGGGGTTGATTTTATCCGGAGTATGGGAAAAGACGTTGATTTAAGCAGCATTCCTCTTAACGATAAAACAACTTATGACATGTTAAGCCGGGGAGACACAGCGGGTGTATTCCAGCTTGAAGGGACAGGCATGCGCGATGTACTGAAACAAATGCGCCCTACAAGGTTTGAAGACCTTATTGCCGCCGTTGCGTTATATCGACCCGGACCTATGGCGCATATTCCAGATTATTGCCGGCGTAAACATGGCGAGGCTTGGGACCCCCCCCATGAAGATGTTCGCGCTATTTTAGAAGAAACCTACGGCATTATGGTCTATCAAGAACAAGTCATGCAAATTGCGCAAAAAATGGCAGGGTATACTCTTGGTGAGGCGGATATTCTACGCCGTGCTATGGGGAAAAAAATCCATAAAGAAATGGAGCAACAACGCGCTATTTTTACAGAAGGGGCGGTGCACCGAGGTATTGACAGGGAAAAAGCCATCGAAGTTTTTGATCTTATGGCAAAATTCGCCGATTACGGGTTTAATAAATCTCACGCGGCGGCTTATGCGCTTCTTTCGTACCAAACAGCATGGATGAAAGCAAATCATCCTGTGGCTTTTTTAGCCGCACGCCTATCGGTTGATCGTGAAAAAACAGAAAAAATAGCCACTTTATGGCAAGAGGCAGAGCGGATGGGGATTTCCGTTCTCCCGCCAGATATTAACCAATCGGGGGCAGATTTTTCCGTTGAGCAGCAAAAAGATGGGCGTTATGCCATTCGCTATGCCTTATCGGCTATTAAAAGAGTGGGGTTTAGCGCTATGGAAACATTAGTGCATTTGCGCGGAAAAAAACCTTTTTCTGGGATTGTAGATTTTGCCAACCGTCTTGACCCCCATCACCTCAACCGTATGCAGCTTGAAAATATGGCAAAAGCGGGCGTTTTTGATAGTCTTACCCCCAATCGGGCACAAATTTTTCGTTCGGCAGAGGCAATTTTACGCTGGGCGCATACGCATAGGCAAGAGACACTCTCCGGACAAATGGGTCTTTTTACTGAGACAACCAACACAGCGCCCTCTTTACGGCTAGACACCGGGACAGACTGGCTAAAATCGGAACGCATGGCGATGGAGGCTGAAGCCATAGGGTTTCATATGACGGGGCATCCGCTTGAATCTTACGCACCGATGTTACGCCGATTAGGGGTTGTGCCTATTTCTCAGCTATCAGCAACGGGAGAAAGTACTGAAAATATTAAAATTGCTGGCTGTGTTATCGATAAAAAAGAACATGCTACACGGTCGGGAAAAATGGCTTGGCTCAGTTTGTCTGATGCTTCGGGGGGGTGTGAGATAACCGTGTTTCCGGAACTCTTTTCTCGCACCAGAGAGCAGCTTACAGCGGGGCGTGCTGTTTTAGTCACAGTTGATGTAAAAGTAGAAAGGGAAAACCTACGAATAACCGCCAAAGAGATTGTGATGCTTGAAGAAAAAGCCGCCCAAGAGAAACAAAAATTACGTATTGTATTAGATTCTGAAAAAGCCCTTCAGTTTCTCCCCTCTTTATTAGAAGAAGCAAAAGGGGGAGAAGGGCAGGTGTGCCTGCTGTTACGCCTTTCCGAAGCCTGCGATGTAGAAATTCAGTTGAGGGGGAAATATGGCATAACCCCCCTCTTGATTCAGAAGCTACGACTAATCTCCGGCGTGCAAGACGTGCAACAAGACGTTTAAGAGGAACAACAAGGCAAAGAAAGCTAA
>JAFPVE010000010.1 GCA_017413025.1 Acetobacter sp.
CAACATTCACTTTGTCTGTCTCAAGCGAAACAATACTATCACCCTCATTCACGGCTTCCCCAGGCTGCTTAAGCCATTTGCCTACGGTCGCAATCGTCACACTCTCTCCTAACGTCGGAACTTTAATTTCAATGGACATTAATCTTTCCTATCTCTGTTTAGCAATTTTGGGAAAACATGAAACCATGCCCGGCTCCCTACCCGCTGTAGATCGAAACCCTTAACCTACAAGCGCACTTTGAACCAATTTTTTCTGTTCAGCAAGATGAATACGTGCCAGACCCGTTGCAGGGCTAGCTGCTGCTGGACGTCCAACATAACGCGGACGCTGTGTCTTATGAGTAACCTTTAATAAAGTCTTCTCAAGACGACGATCGACGAAATGCCACCCTCCTCCGTTCTCTGTTTCTTCCTGACACCAAATAATCTCTGCTTGGCTGTAACGTGCCAACTCTTTTGCGAGAAGATCTTCTGGGAAAGGATAGAATTGCTCTAAACGTAGAATAGCAACATCTTTCATATTCTTTTCACGCCGTTCCTCTAACAGATCGTAATAAACCTTACCCGAACAAAGCACAACCCGCCGAATTTTTTGATCCGCATCGAGAGTGTCTATTTCTGGTAAAACAGGCATAAAATGCGTTCCTGGACCAAAATCCTCCAAAGAGGAGACCGCTAATTTATGACGTAATAGAGATTTCGGCTCCATCAAAATAAGCGGCTTACGATATGTTAGCTTCATCTGACGACGCAAAGCATGGAAGTAATTCGCCGGCGTCGTAATGTTACAAACAAACACATTATTTTCTGCACACAGCTGCAGGTAACGCTCTAAACGCGCAGATGAGTGCTCTGGACCCTGTCCTTCATAGCCATGTGGCAACAGCATGACTAAGCCAGACATACGCAGCCATTTCATTTCTCCAGAAACAACAAACTGATCAATAATTGGCTGGGCACAATTGGCAAAATCACCGTACTGAGCCTCCCACAAAACAAGGGTGTGGGGATTATGAAGAGAATAACCGTATTCGAAACCAAGTACAGCAAATTCAGAAAGAAGCGAATTGCAAATTTCAATCTCTGCCTGCCCATTTTGAATATGGTTAAGGGGCGTAAAATGTTTTTGATTGACTTGATCAATCCAAACACCATGCCTTTGGCTGAACGTACCGCGTTGACAATCTTCCCCAGAAAGGCGTACACGATGTCCCTCAAGCAACAGAGAGCCAAAAGCAATCGCCTCACCTGTCGCCCAATCAAAACTATGCCCTGCGTCAAACATAGCTTGTTTTGCTTTGAGCTGATGTGCAATTTTGCTATTGAGATTAAAGCCTTCTGGAACAGTGGTAATTCCTTTCCCAACTTGACGTAAAACATCAAGCGCAACACCTGTTTTAGGAATATCGTGTATATCAGCTTCTGTTGCAGCGTGGAAACCTTTCCATTTCCCTTCAAACCAATCGGCTTTATCGACTTTATAGGTTTCAGAAGCAATATGATCGGCTCTGAGGCGAGTCTGAAAACTATCCCACTGTTCTTGAACTTCGCTCTCGGTCATAACCCCAAGTTGTACAACACGCTTTGCGTAGATAGCATGTGGTGTTTCATGACTCGCGATGGCTTTGTACATAATTGGCTGCGTAAAGACAGGCTCATCAAGTTCATTATGACCATGCCGGCGATAACAAACAATATCGATTAAAACATCCTTACCAAAGGTTTGACGATAATCGGCTGCAAGGCGCGAGAGATAGACCACAGCCTCGGCATCATCACCATTAACATGCAAAACCGGCGCATGGACAGATTTCGCAATATCTGTTCCATAAACACCTGAATGACCATCTTCAGAGTTCGTCGTAAAACCAACCTGATTATCGACGACAATGTGAATCGTGCCACCCGTCCGATAACCGCTTAACTTTGACATAGAGAAAGTTTCGGAAACAACACCTTCCCCTGAAAAAGCGGCATCACCATGAAGCGTAATAACCAGACCAGAATCGCGTTTTTCTGTATCACCAGCTTCGTCTTGAATAGCACGCATTTTACCGCATACAACCGGATCAACCGCTTCTAAGTGAGAGGGGTTAGGTTGAAGAGAAATATGAACTTCATGTTCTCCGACTTTAATATCGGTAGAAAAGCCTAAGTGATATTTAACGTCACCAGATCCTTCAACGTTATCAGGCTTAAAAGATCCGCCTGCAAATTCATTAAAAAGAGCTACGTAAGGCTTACGAACAACGTTAACCAGCGTGTTCAAACGCCCACGATGAGACATACCAATAACAATAGATCGAACCCCTTGAGACGCTGCTTGATCGATTATTGCATGAAGAGAAGCAATAGAAGTTTCTGCTCCTTCTACCCCAAAACGCTTTTGCCCAACATAGTGCTTCTGACAGAAATAGGCAAACCCTTCTGCTTCCGTTAAACTCCGTAAAATATTTTTACGTTCTTCAACAGAAACAGCTTGTTTCCAATTATCTCCCTCAAGGCGTTGACGAAACCAATCACGTTCTTCTTGTGTAGCGGTGTGCATATACTCAGCACCAATAGTACCGCAATATACATCACGCAACGCCTCAACCACTTCCCGCACGCGGGCGGTCGACCGACCAGAAAGGAGAGGTTTTAATAAACTACCGATAAAAACTTCCCTTCCTAGGGCATCTTCTGAAAAGCCATAAGTCGCAGGGTCAAGCTCGGGCAAAGATGGTGGCACTTTAATGCCTAGTGGATCGAGATGTGCCTCACGATGTCCAAATGTCCGATAGGCTTGGATCAATCGAGCAATAGCCAAACTATCTTGTGCGGCAAAATGACTTGCAGCAGAAGCAGAGGTTGTTGTTTCCTCAGGCTCTTCCCCCGTAATAATTGACGGACGCGGTGCCCACGAAGCACCAATGGCATCTTGAAGTATCGCTGTTTCATCATCACCAAGCGATTCAAACAAGACATTAAAAGACGGATCAACACTTTTTGGGTCCTTTGCCCATTGTGCATAGAGATCCGCAAGATACGTGACATTAGCACCGTTCAACGCAGTGGCTAACATATCTGAACCCACCACTCCACAAACTCCTCTTCTACGAAACAATGTAATCGACAAACAATGTCATTAAGCAAACTGTTTAACGCAACACATCAAAACATAACACTATCCGCAACAAAGGATAGCATTAAAAACGCATTTCTTAATTAGAAAAAATAGTTTACATCTTATATTCCTCTCAACAAAGAACTAAAGCCTTCAGATAATTTTTTCATCGTTCTAATAACTATGGGCTCTCCGCGCAGCTTCAGCGCCATGTTCTAACCAGCTTTTACTCCCCATTTCAACAAGACGTGACACTGTACGCATAAAAGCATCTGCCACTTCTCCTTCTGTAAATAATTTGTCGGGCACAGCTTCCGCAGAAGCAAATAACAAATTCCCGTTATCATACAACGCATCAACAATCGTAATAAACCGATAGGCTGTGTTGACATCATCAGGACCCATACAGGGGATTCCCTCAATAATAACGACAGGAAAACGTTTGGCTAAAGCTAAATAATCGTTAGGTCCGAGGGGTTTGGCACATAGAGAATTAAAATCAAACCGACAGACAGGACCTGCCGCCATATTCACCTCTAAACTGCGTCCGCTAAATTCAAGCGTTACAGGTTCAGCATGCGAATCGCCTGCAAAACGGGCAAAGATTTCATCTAACGTATGGCGCGCTACCTCATCAGCCGGAACAAGCCATGTTTGTTTATCTTGGTTTCTTCCACGTCTATAATCACGCGGCGAATCGAGCGCTATGATATCCATTTCTCGCCGAATAATCGCAATAAATGGCTTAAATGCATCAGCCCCCGGACGATTTTGAAACAACTGCGACGGTTCGGTATTTGATGTCGCTACCACCACCACTTTACGCGCAAACAACGCCTCAAAAAGACGCCCTAAAATCATGGCATCGGCGATATCGTTGATTTGAAACTCATCAAAACACAATAAAGTAGCGCGTTCGGCAATAGAATCGGCTAAAGGCGGAATCGGGTCTGCCATATCGGGATGAGCGCGTTTCAACTCGTAGAGTTTCTTATGCACCTCTTGCATAAAATGTAAAAAATGTAACCGCTCTTTTCGTTTCACAGGGGCACAGGCGTAAAACAAATCCATAACCATGGTTTTACCGCGCCCAACACGCCCAACAATATAAAGCCCACGCGGATAGGGAATCTGAGGCTCCGGCGGTTGGAATTTCAAATAACGCGCAATATCTTGAAAGAATTTGTGCCCCCCTTTTTTAGGAGGAGGAAGAGGTGGCAAACGATCTGGCATTGCCAATAATTCGTGCCAAAGTTTATCAAGCCGCGTCACAACACGTTCTTGATCGGAATCATAATTGAGTTCACCCGTCGCAACCCGCTCCCGATAAACTGCTAAAGGGGTTTGCTGTTTGTGCCCCTCATTTTTATTGATCTGTGTCATATTTGTCATGCTTGCCTTAATACCTGATCTCTAGGACTTTTGGCAAGGGGTTTGGTTTTTCCTGTTTTCTTATTCAGAATTAAGTATTAAAAATACATAAATATAAACATGTCATGCTTGCATAACGAACATAACAAAAAGGATCCACCCTCATGTCTCACGAAGTTAAACATTTAAAGTCAAGAAAAACCACTAGCAGCACACCCAAAGCCTTATTCTTTTTTTACCGCGAAAATAAATGTAGCATCTACATAGTTCAATAAAGAAAATAACTCCGCCTTCTTTATATTCTTTCTTCTAAACATCACTTAAAGACAGAACTGAAGTCTATACTAGACTCCAGTCTATATCTTCCGTTTTTGACTTATTCAGTCTTCTTGCTCTCTTCTTGCAAGATAATATGCATCAAGCTCACTTGTACTAAATTGAATGGACTCCAGATTCCCTAACATATCATTAGCTTCATCTATATTAGTATCATACATATCTCGTCCTTTTAAGTTAAAGAAACTCTCATCACATTTATCCATGATAACATGTTCAGGAGAATCTTGTATACAATCACCGTTGTCATCAAGCACTTCTTCACGAGCTACAAAGTTAGCGCGAATCTTTTCGAAATTTTCTACAATGTTACGTGACTTTAAAACACACTCTTCTAAGATTTCAAAGAGTTCATCATCCTTGACTGATTCTCTGAGATCATCCAAGTCTACACTAGCATAATCTTCTACAACATGCATATACTCATCATCCATGATGTATCCGTCATATATAGTCATTTTATTACCTTCTCCTTAAAAAAAGAACCAACTTCTAGAGTTTACACTTAACTAAGTTTATTTGTTTAGTAAACGATCTTTTACGTATCTACCCTCCCTTACTCCGCCTCTGCCATAGGCAATAAAGGCGTAGCATGCTCGCCTGGGCGCAGTACCCAGAGGCGTTCTTGTTGTGCTTTTTCAATAGAGGGTATTCCTTTCAGAAAAATTTCTTGCGCCCCGTTCCACCACGCGCTTGACCGATCCACTCTTAAGGGAACCTTTGCGCATACTCGCCCTAATGTTTCTACGCTAATAACAACCTCAACGCCTTGGCACAGGGTTTCAAGGGTTTCTTGATTGTCATTGTCAAATTGTTTATTTTGTAGAAAAATAAGAATTGTTTTTCCGTCACGGCGTAAAACACATGTGGAAGAAAGTTTTTGTCCGCCGCACTGTAAAAGTGTTTGAGAGGCGTTGAAAACTTTGTTCCCTTTGAGGGCTTGAACAGGAATACGCTTAACAGGAAGTGCTAAGGCTTGTGCCCAAGCCTGTTCAACACGACGTTCGGCATAGCTATGCCCTAAAACATATAACACGCCCTTCCCCCGAATCCCTATCATTTGCCCTGTCGGGTCGAATAAAATATCGGGTTGTTGTCGACACCACGGCGATAAACAGCCTAGTGCAAGCACAATAAACCCCACACGCCAGCGCCACGCCCCGCGCCATAAACAAAGCCAGCATATTCCTAACAAACTCGCAAGCAACCCCCAGCCCGGCATATGGGGAACAGGCAAACGTGCCCCTGTCCAATTTGCTACGCCGTGGGCAAGTTCTAAAACAAGGCGAATCCCCTCGCCCATAATCCATAAAGCAGATCCTGCTCCATGAAACGGCATAAGGCACAAAGCAATAAGCCCTGCGGGCATAATCCACACCGCCATAATAGGCACGGCGATAAGATTGGCGAGAATAAAATACGGCTCGATAGCGCCAAAATGCGCCATAATAACGGGCATGGTTGCTAAACCGGCGAAAAGACTTGCACTTATTAGCTCTATGCCATGCTGTACTATCCAGCGCGTAGGGGCAGAACGTTGTAAAATCCACTCTGCCCTATGGGTTTTCATAAAGTTGTTAATGCTTTCATACCCGGCGATAAGTGCCATAACCGCCACCATTGACATTTGAAACGCAACACTTATAACAACTTGTGGGGAAAAAACTAATAACACACACGCCGCCCATGCCAAGCCACGCATGGGTGATCCTCGGCGCCCTATGACAAGGGCCAAAAAGACAATACTTGCCATAAGCCAACCGCGTTGCGCGGGTAAATGCTCCCCTGTTAATAAAACATAAGCCCCACCAGCTATTAAGGCTAACAATGCTGAAAAAATTTTACAGGGAAAACGAAGGGCAGCATATTCCCACGAGGCTAAACAAAAACGGCTTACTTCCATGACAATAGCCATAACAATGCCGAGATGTAGACCAGCAACGGCTAAAAGATGGGCTAAACCAGATTCTGCAAAATCTTCACGAACACTCGGGGATAAATTGCTGGTTTGTCCTACAAGCAAAATAGCTGCAACATTACCGACCGATCCGTGTAAAACCGCACGTATTCGGCAACCTATATCCGACCGTAAACGCGCTAACCCTGTAGCGATTCGTTCCCAACCTTGCCTCTGTTGCCCTAAAACTTGCACTGTCGACAAGGCTATACCGCTGCCTGCTTCGTTGTTAAACCATGCTTCAAATTGCCGATCACGTCCGCCGGAAAAAGCCGGAAAAGGTGGTGATCTTAAAAGAGCACGGACTCTTATTTGATCCCCTAAAGAGAGAGATATTTTGTCTTCTTTACGAAGTCGCACAAACAGCGTACGAGATAAAGGTGGTGTCTCTCGCATGAGGTAATCTTGAAATCTGACACCGGAAAGCACCACCCGACGAGGAAGAGTCTTTCCATTAACGAGAGACTGTGCCAACAATATTTTTTGCACAGTACCCGACAAAACAACAGCCCGCCGAGGCAATTCAGGCATAGGAGGTTGCGCATACAACACCTGCAATGCCAAAATATTTCCTATTGCTAACGCGATACAACCGCCACCACAGAGTCGTGCTAAAAGCCAGTTCCACCCTATAGCGAGAACGAAACACCCTATGCACAGCAAAAATGAAAATATCCCTAAACCTATCCACCGTGGTATTTCCCACGGAAGATTAAAAAAGAATGCTGCACCAAGAGCTATGCCGACAGGCACCCATAAAATAAGTTGTCGTTGCTGTATAAGAAGTTGTTGTTCAATGATATCAATGAATGATCGTATATATCGTACATAAGGTTTCATCTATGATTTCATAACATATAGCTTTATATGCTCACACATGATAAGCAAAGATTCTATGACTATTCGTACACGTTTTGCTCCGAGTCCAACAGGGCTACTCCATATTGGCAATGCCAGGGCGGCTTTGTTCAACTTTCTTTTTACACGCCACCACGGCGGTAAATTCCTTCTTCGTATTGAAGATACCGATCGCGAACGTTCTACCCAAGAGGCGATAGAGGTTATCTTCGCGGGTCTAAAATGGATGGGGATAACCCCTGATGAGGAACCCGTTTTCCAATCCTCTCGCGAAGCACGTCATCGTGAAGTAGCTCTTGATCTTCTTAAAAAAGGTCTAGCTTATAAGTGTTTTTGTACACCAGAAGAACTTAAAGAAATGCGGGAAAGTGCCCTTAAAGAAGGTAAACCCCCGCGTTATAATGGTCTATGGCGTGATCGTGACCCTTCCGACGCCCCGGCAGGTGCGCCCTATGTCATTCGTATTAAAGCCCCACGAGAGGGAGAGACCATTATTACTGATTTAGTTCAAGGGGAAGTGCGTGTTGCCAATGCCGAGCTCGATGACATGATCCTGCTTCGATCAGATGGCACCCCCACTTATCAACACGCGGTTGTTGTTGATGATCATGATATGGGGATTACCCATGTTTTACGTGGTGATGATCACCTAACCAATACATTCCGTCAAACAATGATCTACAGCGCTATGGGGTGGGATTTACCTCATTTTGGTCATTTACCTCTTATTCATGGACCAGATGGAGCTAAACTCTCTAAACGCCACGGGGCTTCATCTGTGATGGAATTTTGTAACATAGGCTATTTACCAGAAGCCCTTTGTAATTATTTGCTCCGTCTTGGGTGGGGACATGGAGATGTTGAAATTCTCTCTCGTGAAGAACAGATTCAACTTTTTGATATTGACGGTGTAGGTCGATCTGCTTCGCGAATGGATTATGCTAAATTAGAACATTTTAACGCTGTATGGCTTCGCCAGACTGACAACACGCGTCTTACGAATGACGTCATGGAGCGATTTAAAAACTTAAAAGACGTACAAGCTGATGAGACGACTCGCCTCCGTGTAAAAACACTGATGCCAGAATTAAAAGAGCGCGCACGCACCCTTGTGGAGCTTGCTGAAAATGCTTCTTTCCTCGCACGTCGTACCCCGCTGCCTTTCACCCAGAAAGCAGAAAAAATCCTAACACCCGAGGCACGTCTTATGCTATGTGAACTCGCAAAAGATTTGGCAGATCTTGAACCCTTCACCTGTGAGGCAATCGATGCGACTCTGCGTCAATTTGCTGAAAAACATGGTTACAAATTAGGACAAATTGCTCAACCTCTTCGGGCAGCCGTTACCGGATCTCATTCTTCTCCCGGAATCGACGCCACTTTGCACGCTCTTGGACGTGATGAAACACTTGCACGATTAGGGGCACTTCATGACTCATGAACCATGTCGTAACGCTACACGGCACTTACTCGGGCTAGAAGGGATATCTTCTGACAAAATTACCTCTTTACTCGATCTTGCAGAATATTATGCTCAAATGGATTGCCGTACAACGTCTTCGCGTGATGTATTACGTGGTCGTACATTAATCAATCTCTTCTTTGAGGATAGCACACGTACTCGTACCTCATTCGAAATCGCTGGTAAACGGCTAGGGGCGGATGTTATCAACATGTCTGTGCCACAATCCTCTATCAATAAGGGGGAGACTTTGCTTGATACAGCCGCAACGCTTAATGCGATGCACACCGATTTATTGGTTGTCCGCCATTCTCAATCGGGGGTACCAACACTTCTTGCAAAAAAAGTTGATGCTTCTGTAATCAATGCTGGAGATGGGCTTCACGAACATCCTACGCAAGCTCTCCTTGATGGGTTAACAATTCGACATTACCTCGGTACTTTAGCAGGGCTAACCGTAGCTATTTGTGGCGATATTGCCCATTCTCGAGTTGCCCGCTCTAATATTTATCTCCTTACAACAATGGGAAGCCATGTAAGGCTTATTGCTCCGCCTACATTGCTGCCTAACACTTTTAGGCAGATGGGGGTCGATATTTATCACCATATGGATGAAGGGGTTAAAGATGTTGATGTCATTATGATGCTCCGACTTCAGCGTGAACGAATGTCAACAGGATTAGTGCCAAGTGCGAGAGAATATTTCCGTTTTTTTGGGTTAGATCATAGACGGTTAAACCTTGCCCGTAAAAACGCGTTAGTGATGCATCCAGGTCCTATGAATCGTGGTATAGAGATTGAAAGTAGTGTTGCTGATTCTGATCAAAGTGTTATTCAAAAACAGGTTGAGATGGGAGTTGCTGTGCGGATGGCTGTCTTAGACGACCTTACCCGAGGTAAAGATATACCATGAGCCTATTGCTTTTTGAAAACGTTCACCTTGTTGATCCGTCTTCAGATTTAAATCAGAGAGGACGATTACTTGTATGCAAAAACCGTATAGCAGGTATTGACACACGATTAGATGAAGCCGTGCCAGATGGTGCAACAATTATTAACGGCAACGGGGCTGTACTTTGCCCGGGTCTTGTCGATATGCGCGTTGAAATTGGAGAACCAGGATACGAATACCGTGAAACAATAGCCTCTGCTGCGCGCGCTGCTTCTGCGGGGGGCATTACAACTATTGCTGTGATGCCAACATGCCGTCCCGCTATTGATAACCCTGCTCTTGTACGCATGTTACGTACTCGTGGCGAAGAAACAGGAGCTATTACGATACTTCCTTATGGGGCTCTCACCAAAAATTGTGAAGGAAAAGAATTAACAGAAATAGGGCTTTTACACCAAGCCGGCGCTATCGCTTTTACAGATGGTATCCATGCTATTGACCCTGCACAATTGATGTATTTAGCTTTATCCTATGCAAGTGGGTTTAATGCCCTTATTGTTCAACATCCAGAAGACCCCTCTTTAGCTAAAGCTGGTTGTGTCACCTCGAGTGTATTAGCCACACGATTAGGACTTCCTAGTATTCCAGCAGCAGCTGAAACTATCATGATTGCACGGGATATTCGTTTAGCCGAATTAACAGGTGGTCGTCTCCATTTTGGTCATGTTTCTACAGGTGAAGGCGTCGAACTTATCCGACAAGCAAAAGCGCGTGGTCTTCCAATAACTTGTGATACGGCACCCCACTATTTTGATCTCAACGAAAATAGTATTGGTGATTTTCGTACTTACGCTAAATTTTCTCCTCCTCTTCGAAGTGAACAAGACCGATTAGCTCTTTGTACAGCACTTGCCGACGGCACAATCGATGCGATAGCCTCCGATCACATTCCGCGTGACGCTGATGATAAACGTGTACCTTTTACACAAGCTGCTACTGGTGGGACAGGAATGGTCACGCTGTTAAGTATAACATTAACACGTGTCCATGATGGAACTCTTACACTTCCGCAAGCTATTGCTCTGCTCACACACAAGCCTGCTTCTTTACTAGGCATACAAGCAGGGTCTCTTACAATAGGAAGCCATGCCGATTTATGTTTGTTTTTACCAAAACAAAATTGGATCGTTCATTCAGGATGTTTACCTGGTCGTGCTCAAAACACGCCTTTTGACCGTCGCTCTTTAGAGGGACAAGTTATCGGTACATGGAAGGCTGGGCGCTGCGTGTATAAAACAGATGCTTTTGTATGATTTATTTTTTTCACAATAACCTTTGTGTTTTTATTGTAACAGGGATTTTTTCTTATCTCCTTGGCAGTATACCTTTTGGTCCTCTCTTTACAAGGTTTGCAGGTCTTGGCGATTTACGCCATATCGGTTCTGGCAATACAGGAGCTACTAATGTTTTACGTACAGGGCGTAAAGGTCTTGCTGCTGCAACATTACTATTAGATGCAGCAAAAGGAAGTATAGCTGTCATCCTTGCTTCAGTATTTTTCCCTCATTTAAGCTCTCAAACATCGGCGATTGCAGCCCTTGCTGCTGTGATAGGACATTGTTACTCTATTTTTCTTGGCTTTCGTGGTGGTAAAGGTGTTGCAACAGGACTAGGTGCCTTGTTAGCCCTCTCTCCTACGACAGGGTTATTCGGTTGTGCCACATGGCTATGCGTGGCATGGATTACGCGTATTTCTTCAGCAGGAGCGCTGGCAGCTTTCATTTTTATGCCGATCGTTGCTTCCATAAAGTATGGATTTTCTCTTCAACACTCCTTTATTCCTATAACAACGTTTCTTATCAGTGCTTTTGTTGTTACTAGACATCACAGTAACATCACTCGTATTCTTTCTGGTAAAGAATCAAAAATTAGTACGCATAAACAAACTCATTAAAACGAGATATTTTATTGTAAGACTTTATTTTATGAATACATTAACCCATTGCCTCCGTCTTGCCCGAACAGATCAAGTTGGTCCACGCACTTGGCGACGCCTTATGGCAATGTATAATACACCAGAAGAAGCCATTGAAGCACTTCCATCTTTGAACATAAAAGGACATAGTAAACAACATTTAACCCCTCCGCCTATTGAGAATATTGAACGTGAAATTGAAGCTACTTACGCGTTAGGCGGATCTTTTCTCACCCTTCTTGATCCAGCCTATCCCGATTTACTGCGTGCTTTGCCTGATACCCCACCCGTTATTAGCTTTTTAGGAGATATCAGCTGTGTATCTCGCCCTACTCTTAGTATTGTAGGTGCACGTAATGCTTCTGTACAAGGGTTACGCTTAGCAGAAAGTTTGGCGACAGAACTTACTGAACAAGGTATCGTTGTCGTTTCTGGTTTAGCTATTGGTATTGATTCTGCGGCACATCGTGGCACTTTATATCGCCATGGCATGACAATTGCTGCTATTGCAGGAGGGTTAGATTGTCCCTATCCGCCAGAAAATGCCAAACTTCAAGAACAAATTGCCGCGACAGGACTCGTTATAACAGAAGCGCCTTTAGGCGTTGCACCACAAGCACGCAGCTTTCCACGTCGTAATAGGCTTATTGCAGGGCTATCACTAGGGTGTATTGTCATAGAGGCGTCTGTACATTCAGGCACACTCATTACAGCACAAATGGCACTTGATTACGGGCGTGAGCTTTTTGCTGTTCCCGGATCTCCGTTAGACCCACGCTGTCGTGGAAGTAATAATCTCTTAAGACATGGTGCAATTTTAACGGAAAATATTCACGATATTCTCCCACATATTGCCAACACTACTAGTAAAGGACTTTATACGCCACCAACAAAATACCAAAAAATACGAGAGTCCTCTATTGTATCTCTCTCGTATGATGTGCAAAATACGCCTTCTTTACCAGAAGAAAACTTACATACAAAGCTTATCAACCTTCTCTCTTTCACGCCTACTCCTGTTGATGATCTTATACACCATAGCCAATATCCCGCACCTGAGGTACTAACAGCTTTAACAGAGCTAGAGCTTTCAGGACGTGTTATTTCTACTTTAGATGGACGCATCAGTTTGGTAGAACATAAAGATCATAGTGTAAAAACAGTTCAATCCACACATTTATAAAAAATTTGGAGCATAAATGAGTAACGTTGTTGTTGTTGAGTCACCTGCTAAAGCAAAAACAATTCATAAATATTTAGGAAGTGAATACACGATTATTGCTTCTTTGGGTCACGTACGTGATCTCCCTCCTAAAGATGGATCTGTTGATCCTAACAATAATTTTGAAATGATTTGGCAATCTGATGAACGAGGCAACAAACAAGTTACAGCCATCGCTAAAGCACTTAAAAATGCTAAAAATCTTTATCTCGCTACTGACCCAGATCGTGAAGGAGAAGCCATTTCTTGGCATATTCTTGCCATGTTAGAGGAACGTCACGCCCTTAAAAATATTCATGTTCAGCGTATTACGTTCCATGAGATTACGAAAAATGCTATTCGCTATGCTGTTGATCACCCTCGGCACATTGACATGCCTTTAGTAGAAGCCTATCTTGCACGCAGAGCGTTAGATTATTTGGTAGGCTTTACATTATCACCTGTACTTTGGCACAAACTTCCCGGCTCACGCAGTGCGGGACGCGTTCAATCTGTCGCCCTTCGTTTAGTGTGTGAACGTGAAGCCGAAATTGAGATGTTCAAACCTCGGGAATATTGGAATATTACAGCCTCTTTTCTCACACAAGCGGGCGCCGCTTTTACGGCACGCCTCACCCATCTCAACGGTCATAAACTTGATCAATTTGACCTTGCCAATGCTGAACAAGCTGAAAAAGCGCGCCAAGCCGTTGAAACAGAACATTTTTCTGTTCACACTATTGAACGCCGTACAGTACGTCGCAATCCGTCTCCCCCCTTTACCACGTCTACCCTTCAACAAGAGGCTTCACGCAAATTAGGAATGACGGCACAAAACACCATGCGGACAGCCCAACAGCTTTATGAGGGTGTTGACCTTGACGGTGAAACAGTAGGACTTATTACCTATATGCGTACAGATGGCACCACCCTCTCAGAGGAAGCTGTACATGCTATCCGGCACTATATCGATACCCTTATCGGCAACACCTATGTGCCCAGTAAACCTCGAATTTACACCTCCAAAGTTAAAAACGCTCAAGAAGCGCATGAAGCCATACGCCCAACAGATGTTTTACGCACACCAGACTCTGTTGCACCTTATCTTACCTATGAACAGAAACGCTTATACGAACTCATCTGGAAGCGTGCCGTGGCAAGCCAAATGGAATCGGCTCTTTTCGATCAAGTGACCATTAACATCAGTAATGCTTCTGCACAAACAATACTCCGCGCTAATGGCTCTATTATGACCTTTGATGGGTTTTTACATCTCTATCGTGAAGGACAAGATGATACAGAAGAAATAGGACAAGATGAGTCCCGGCTTCTTCCCCCTATGCAAGAGCAAGAGTCATTAACCCATGATGGCATAAAAACAGAACAACATTTTACACAACCCCCTCCCCGTTTTTCGGAAGCCTCCCTTGTTAAAAAGCTAGAAGAACTTGGCATCGGTCGCCCGTCAACCTATGCGTCTATTCTTGAAGTTTTACAGGATCGCCATTACGTCAAATTAGAAAACCGCCGTTTTATTCCAGAAACACGAGGACGTATCGTCACAACTTTTTTGGTTTTATTTTTTGAACGTTATGTTAATACAGGATTTACAGCTGAATTTGAAACTTTATTAGACGATATTTCTGATGGACGCGCTCAATGGAAATATGTTTTGGAATCTTTTTGGAAAGATTTTTCTAAAGCTATTGCTGATACGAAAGAGTTAAAAAATGCAGATGTGATTGATGCACTTGACAAAACCCTTGAACCTTTCTTTTTTCCTCCCCGCTCCGATGGATTAGATCCTAGACAATGTCACTCTTGTCAATCAGGAAGACTCGGACTGAAACTTGGAAAACATGGTGCCTTTATTGGGTGCTCTGATTACCCAGAGTGCCATTATACTTGTGATATCTCAAATTTTATGACATCATCTTTTTCAAAAGAAAATAGTCATGAACATACTTTTAAAGATGGTATATATCTTTTAGGGCAACATCCTCTAACAAAAGAAGATATTACTCTTCGCCAAGGTCCATGGGGATTATACCTACAGCAAGGCACATCCGACTCTACAGATAAAAAAGAAAAAGTTAAACGAAAGACACTTCCTAAAAATATCAGTGAAAAAGACATCACGCTAGAACAAGCTATAGGACTTTTATCTCTCCCAAGAATTATCGGTTTACACCCAGAAACAAACGAACCTATTGAAGCTGGTCTTGGTCGTTTTGGTCCCTATGTTAAAATGGGTTCTGTTTATAGTTCACTTGATAAAGACGATGATATTTTCACCGTAGGCATTAATAGAGCTGTTGACGCTCTGGCAAAAAAAATGTCTTCGATCCGCGTATTGGGACAACATCCCGTTGATCATCAGCCTGTTACCCTTCACAAGGGACGATTTGCTCCTTATATACAACACGGTTCTATAAGGGCGAACCTATCACGTGATACAGATATCGATACAGTCACGCTTGATGACGCCCTCACTTTTCTTACACAGAATGGCAAGCCTTTCAAAGCAAAAGCAAAAACCCCTAAAAAAACCTCTTCCAAAGAAAAAAAGGCTTCAACTTCTTCAAAGAAAGTTCAAAAAATAACAAAGAGTTCTGTCAAAACAGCAACAAAACCCCATAAAACAGTTACACGCTTAAAAAAGAAAATGACAACGGATGTTATTCCTAATATATCTTTATCATAATGTTTTACTGTCTGAACACCTTTAGAGCCTCTTCTTTTCTTTATACCAACGTGTTACACTGCTCATAGAATTATGATACTACGCAGCAAAAATCTTATCACACACACGTTATTCTCTGCCTCTGTCGCAACGTGGCTTTTGGCTATTCCTTTTATTACCCATGCTCAGCCAGTGCAAGGGCTGTATATAGCGGGAGAAGGAGGTGCTACTTTTAACCAAGACCAATACATTCGTTCCTCCAAGATGTTCCCTGATGGTCGTGACCGCTGGCATACAGGCGGTATTGGTATTGGTTCTATAGGATGGGGACTAGGCAATGGATTTCGCGTAGAAATGGAAGGTAATTATCGGAGTATGGCTTATAAACGATTTATTACGAACGCCTTTCATAATGAACACGTGGGAGGTCGTCGACAAACTTATGGTTTTATGGCCAATGCCTTTTTCGATATGGATGTCGGTAGTCCTTGGATATTTCCTTATTTTGGTGCTGGTATTGGATATGATTGGACAAGTCTGCACACCTCGGTTATGGTACCTAATAAACAATTTGACGAACATGTTTGGGGAACGTTTGGTAATTTTGCTTATCAGGCTATATTTGGTTTGTCCTTTCCAACACCGTGGATTGTTGGTCTTTCTGCAACAGCAGAATACCGTTTTTGGACAATGCTCGGTCCACAGTCATATCATGCGACGTCGTGGGGAACAATAGGGGGTACTGTTAACGGTATAACACAAACGCACCCTTATGGATTTTCTAGTGGCAACCACGATACGAGAACAGATTTTAACCATTCTCTTATGCTAGGATTACGATATGAGTTCAATCCGCCACCCCCACCGCCGATGCCGACGGCGTCCACAACATCAATAACTCCAACTATTCCGGCACCACAAGCCTTACGGAGTTATCTTGTTTTCTTTGATTGGGATAAAGCAGACCTTACTAACCGTGCCCGTACAGTTATCAACACTGCAGCAAAAGCAGCAACGCACATTGCCCTAACGCGTATTACTGTATCAGGCTATACAGATAACACATCTGCTCATCCAGGTCAAAAAGCAGGCTTAGACTACAATCTTAAACTTTCCCTTCGTCGTGCAGAAGTCGTTAAAGCAGAACTCATTCGTGACGGCGTTCAAAAGTCAGTAATCTCTATCTACGGTTATGGACAAGCGGATCCTATCGTCAAAACAGGTCCTAACACAAGAGAACCTCAAAACAGACGCGTGGAAATCGTTCTCCGCTAGAAAACAATTTATTAGAATTAGATCTGTAAAAATAAAAAACCTGCCTATCCATAAATGAAAAGCAGGTTTTTTCGTTATTTTACTATATTCCTACAAACCATCAAAAAGAGGAGTAGATAAATATCGTTCGGCACAAGATGGCGCAATAGCAACAATCGTCTTACCTGTATATTCTTCTTTTTTTGCTAAGTTTAACGCGGCATGTAAGGCAGCCCCTGAAGAAATACCAATAGGGATACCATCAACCTTTGCGCATTTACGTGCAGTCTCTATAGCATCACGTTCTGGAACCATAATAACACTATCTAAAATACTAACATCTAATATTTCAGGCACAAACCCGGAACCAATTCCCTGAATTGCATGTGGGCCGGGCTCATGTCCATTCAAAACCGCACTTTCAGAAGGTTCAACGGCAAATACGCGTAACTCTGATTTGCGAGGTTTTAATGCGTGCGCAATACCTGTTACCGTTCCACCAGAACCAACGCCAGCAACAACAACATCTACTTCCCCATTCGTATCAGCCCAAATTTCCTCTGCTGTCGTAGCAACATGCACTTCAGGGTTAGTGAGATTCGTAAATTGGCTCGGCATCCAAGCCTTTGGATTTTCAGCCAAAATTTCATTAGCCCGTGCAATAGCACCTTTCATCCCTAATTCAGGAGGTGTTAGCTCCAAATGCCCTCCTAGTAACTTTACCATACGCTGTCGTTCTATAGATGCCCCTTTTGGCATAACAACAGTTAAACGATATCCTCGTGCAGCTGCAACAAAAGCCAAAGAAATACCTGTATTGCCTGATGTTGGCTCAACAAGGAGAGTCTTTTCAGGTGTAATCAATCCTTTATTTTCAGCATCAAGTACCATCGCAACGCCGATTCTGTCCTTAACAGAAGACAGCGGATTAAAATATTCTAGTTTTAAGAGTAATCGGCTTTTTAACTGCTCTTGATATGTTAAGCGAGGTAAAGCAACGAGTGGCGTCCCACCTACTGTATTGATAATTGAGTCATAAACACGCCCCCTCGGAGCGACAAAACCAAACCGATTTTCCATTTCTTACTCCTTCCACACTGTATTTATTGCATTATAGCTCTATAGATTAAAACGCATTGGTTACTAGAAGTTTAAAAACTATGATTCTTAAAAAATATTTAAAAATCATTCCAATATTTTTAAATAATTCCTCATTCCTATATATTTTGAGAGTTTTTGATGTCATTTATGCTTATATGCTGATACGGCACGATGACTTCTTTTCCGTGTAAAATGATGTCTTGATTCTACATGATTAGACTCTGTCGTAGCAGGATAAGGAACAGGAACACCTGTTGCATCAACGTATGCAACAACAACGAGATGATCACGCTTTTGCCCAGGCGCAGGTAAAAGAGTAACGTTAAATTTATCTTGTCCAGCGTAACCTAATGTTGGCGTATAGGTAACATGTGTATCGTCATCTAACGAATAAAGAAAGGCTTTGCCATGTTGAGGAGGTGGTTCCACGCCAAAAGATATATAAGCCTTTCCATTAGGTTGAGAAACTTTGAACTCACAAAGTCCACCGTCTGAACGTACAGTCATTGTTGTTGACAGATTTCCGTCAGCATCTTTTTTAACAGGTTCAACCTTACAAACAGCAGATTTTTTCATATACGCAAAGGGATTAGGCGATGCGACACGCATAGGAACACTTTTCTTCACTGCTGTTGTGGTCGTACAAGCAGAAACAACTCCACAAGCTATCGTCAAAACAATAATTTTCGTTAAACGCACGTTACTTCTCTACCTTTCTCTACTTTAGTTATTGTTATGTATAATAGTTTAGTATATCAATGGCTATCACTTACTCTGGTACTCTGGTAAACACAGTTTATAGCATATTCTTCATACGTACTTTAATACATAACTTTACACAACATCGCCATTTGCATTTTATGCATTACATAACTTATGCTATTACATAACTTATGCTATTTTATTACAACTAGGTAACTATACCGAACTCTCTATGTATTGTCATGCATATCTTAAACTACAAATTTTGTCAAAATTGTTGATCTTTACAAGTTTATCATTTCAGAAATTAGGGCAGTATTTTGATACTCTCTTAATACTTAAACATTTTCTACCTTCTATGTTATTGTTTTCTCTGTTGCCTAGCTCTTTAACCTATTTTTTTAATCTTATCTTAAATCTTGGAGGTTTTTCTTATGTCTTTTCTTTCTCGTTCTGTTATGACAGCTATTCTTACAATAGGAATAGGTTCTATAGGGGTTCTGTATCATGCCGTTGCTTTTGCTGAAAATATTCCATGTAATCACTCTCCTGCCCATGAAGCTTTTAATGTACAAGGTTTAAAAAGTGAACTTATGGTAACAGCTCTCTCTTGCCATGCACAAAAACGTTATAATAATTTTGTCGCTCAATTTCGAGATATCCTTCTCAGTGAAGACAGAACACTTAATAGCTATTTTCGTTCTGTATACGGGAGAAATGCTCAACGTAAACACGATGCTTATATTACTCAGCTTGCTAATGTACAATCTGAACAGGGTCTACAAGCTGGTACCATTTTTTGTTTGCAACGTATGCCAATGTTTGATGAGACAAAAGTTCTCACGAATGGAGAAGAACTTTCCGCTTATGCCGAGGCTAAAGATGTAACACAACCATATTCTTTTGAAGTCTGTAAAAATCCTCAAAGTAGACATCATGAATCTCATAGACATTCACATCGCGTATAATTCATTGCTTTTGAAGTAACATCAGCAATACTTTTGCGTGTTTGTGGGCACGCTATAAATCTTTATTATGAACAAGAATTTAATAGGGTAGAAAATGGTTATAAGTGATCACTCTCTCCCTTTGATATCAGATTTTATCTCACAGAATACGCATACTCCAAAAGATTATGATGCACATACAATTGAGGTTTTAGAAGGACTTGAACCCGTACGTCGGTGTCCGGGTATGTATATTGGAGGTACTGACGAAACAGCACTACATCATCTTGCAACAGAAATTCTCGATAATGCTATGGATGAGACTATTGCAGGACACGCGAACCTTATTGAGGTACGGTTAGAAAAAAATAATTATTTAACCATCCGCGACAACGGGCGTGGTATTCCTGTAGATGCCCATCCTCTTTATCCTGATCGTTCAGCTTTAGAGGTTATTTTAACAACCCTTCATGCGGGTAGTAAATTTTCAAATAAAGCCTATGCGACATCAGGAGGCTTACATGGTGTCGGTTCTTCTGTCGTAAACGCTCTTTCTTCCTCTATGGTTGTAGAAGTGGCTCGCAACCGCGTTTTATGGCGACAATCCTACAAACGTGGTCAAAGTGTTTCTCCTTTAGAATGCATTGGTACCGTTCAGAATCGTCGCGGAACACTGATAACCTTTCAACCTGACTCTAAAATTTTTGGTAATTGTGCCTTTGTACCTGCTAGATTGTACAAACTTTGTCGCGCCAAAGCTTTTTTATTCCGTGGTGTTACGATCCGTTGGTCATGCGACCCTGCACTTATTCATTCAGGAGATGAAACACCTTCTCAAGCTGTTTTACACTTTCCTGGTGGTTTGGCGGATAGCTTAAGAGAGGAGATCGGATCTAAAACACCACTCCTCACACCAATTTGGACAGGTGAAGCTTCCTTACCGACGACAGAAAAAATAGAAACAGGCAAAATAGAGTGGGCTATTGCTTTTCTTGAAAGTGGAACAGCATCACTTATTTCCTATTGTAACACCATCCCTACTTCTCTTGGTGGTACGCATGAGACTGGTTTTCGCAATGCTCTTCTTAAAGGGTTACGTGCTTGGGGAGAACGACGTTCTATTAAAAAAGCACAGAATATTACAGCCATTGATATTTTGACTATGCTTGCTGGACGACTCTCTATTTTTATCCCTTCTCCGCAATTTCAAGGACAAACTAAAGAAAAACTTACCACGATAGAAGCAACAAAACTCGTTGAAACAGCTCTTCGTGATCGTTTTGAACACTGGCTGGCACAAAATCCTCATCAAGCAGATACACTTCTTAATTTTGTAATAACACGCGTAGAAGAACGTTTACGTCATAAAGACAAAAAAAACATTTCTCGTAAAAAAGCAACGAGTCGTTTACGTCTCCCGGGCAAGCTCATTGATTGCACAAAAGAACATGCTGAAGAAACAGAGATTTTCCTCGTAGAAGGAGATTCAGCAGGCGGCTCTGCAAAACAAGCCCGTAATCGTGAAACACAGGCGATTTTACCTCTACGCGGTAAAATTCTTAATGTTGCTAGCGCAACAACAGAAAAGTTCCATGCCAATCAAGAACTCCGAGATCTCGTTGAAGCCTTGGGATGCGGTTCAGGTGATACTTTCAACATTAATAAACTCCGTTATAATCGTATTATTATTATGACAGATGCCGATGTTGATGGTGCTCATATTGCATCTCTACTCATAACTTTTTTTTACCATAAACTTCCTGAAATTATCCATAAAGGGCATCTCTACCTTGCACAACCCCCGTTATACAGACTGACACAAGGATCACAAAGCCTCTATGCTATGGATAACGCTGATCGGGATCATAAGTTAAAAACAGCTTTTAAAAATAAGGGGAAAATTAGTATTTCTCGCTTTAAAGGGCTTGGCGAAATGCCCCCAACGGATCTCAAAGAAACAACCATGGCACCGCATCGCCGCACTTTGCTACGTGTAACCATGCCACAAGAAGAAATAACCCACACACACCAATGCGTTGAAAATCTTATGGGGCGTAAACCAGAACTCCGCTTTGCCTTTATTCAAGAACACGCACAATCTCACAATGAGATGTTACTCGACATTTAATAAACCATAAAAGTGTTTCTTTATCTTGTTCTCTCTCTCAAACATTCAAGAGAATATGATTCTTGCAAGTGTAAAGAACTATCAGTTGTCTTTTTTCTCTGTGGCCTTCCACAGCTATTCTTTTTTATGTAAACGGTACCCTAAAATTTCTTTATTCTTGATTTACTTTTTATAACAGATTTTAGATTCCGTCATTAAGTGCCATAGAAATCATTATCAAAAAGCAAAAAGAAAAGCCAAGTTATTTATTGTTCAGATCATATCATAATAAGTTATTTTTATCGGCTAGCTACGTGAATAACTGCGCCACCGATATCACTTCCATGCAATGAGGCGGATAAAGTCCCCATCGTCACACCATGGACAGTTTGCATAACAACCGGATCAAACAGGCGTATGAAACTAGAGGGATATACACCCATCCACAAAGTAACAACAGCCAACGGAACAAGAACAGCCATTTCACTCGCTGTTAAATCGCGTATTAAGGCTATCGTTTCTTTAACACTGCCAAACAAAACTCGATGATATAAAGAGAGCATATAAACAGCCCCCATAATCAAGGTCGTTCCTGCCAATAATGCCAGCCAAAAAGAGATTTTGACAGCTCCCATGAGAACGAGCACCTCACCAACAAAAGCACCTGTTCCCGGCAAACCAACATTAGCCATTGTAAACAACATCGCAAACAGAGCCAAAAGGGGCATTTGATGCGCAACGCCTCCTAGCCTATCAATTTGCCCTGTTTTTGCGCGCCACGCTACAATGGCTACACAGAAAAATAAAGCCACGATAATTACGCCATGCGATAACATCTGAAAAATGGCACCATCAACGCCTTCTACTGTCAGCGTAAATAAACCAACAGCAATCATTCCCATATGAGAAAAAGAAGAATAAGCAATAAGCTTTTTCATATCTGTTTGTGCAAACGCAATAAAAGCGGCGTAAATGATCGCTATAACCCCTAAAACTAATAAATAAGGCGCAAACAACCTTACAGCATCAGGAAACATCAAAACCCCAAAACGGAGCAAGCCATAAGCACCCGCTTTTGACAAGACCCCAGCCATCATAGCCGTCGCCGGCGTTGGTGCTTCTGAATACGCATCAGGTAGCCATGCATGCAATGGAAATAAAGGAAGTTTAACACCAAAAGCCAAAACAAAAGACAATAACAACCAGCACTGCAAAGCCGTATCCCAATGCGTATGCATTAACGTTGGAATATCTGTTGTACCAGATTGTTGCCACATGGTGATCAAACCGATCAACATAAATAAAGAGCCACCAAACGTAAAAAGAAAAAACTGTAATGAGGCCCAAGTACGACGTGCTCCTCCCCATACACCAATCATGAGACTACTTGGAATAAGCGTTGCTTCATAAAAAACATAAAACAGTACCAGATCTTGTGCCGAAAAAAGCCCAAACAACGCTGTTTCCAGCAATAGCATCGCTACCACAAAATGACGAGTCTGTGTTTTGATACTATGCCATCCAGACACTAAAGCTAATGGTGTTAAAAATGCTGTGAGTAAAATAAAGACAAGGGATATACCATCAACCCCTGTGTGATATGTCACACCATATTTCCCTAGCCAGTTTAATCGGTCTTCAAACTGTAATCCTAAAACTGTAGGGTCAAAATTCACCCACATTAATACGCTAAAACCAAGCGTGATAAGCGTTGTCCAAAGCCCTAACCAACGTGCAGATTTATCTCGTGCCTCAGCGTCACCAAAACACAACAAGACAGATAACGCGCCGACGAGCGGAAAGTAAGTAATTAACGGAAGCAGAATCTGCTGCACGATCAGAGTCCCTCACAGAATAAAATTATTACGGAAGCAACCACCTTCTTGGTTATGGCTATAATAAAAGGTTTGTTTATGACAAACAACTGTATTTCCTCATACTCATTTCACTATACCTTATTTGACCATCTAAACCTAATTATCTAACGGCGTCCAAACATTTTCTCAAGATCATTTCTTGTCAATTTTATCCAAGTGGGACGACCATGAGAACACGTTCCCGCATAAGGCATAGCTTCCATTTGTCGCAATAGAGCATTCATTTCCTCAAGTGTCAACCTCTGCCCCGCACGTATACTACCATGACACGCCATACGCGCAATAACAGAATCGATTCTACTATCAATAGCAACTATTTCATCTGGAATTGTATACTCATCTCCCGACAGTTCATCAACTAAATCACGTAATAAATCAGACGATTCTATCGTGCCCAACAAACTTGGTAAGGTACGGACTAATAGCGAATCTTTACCAAAAATTTCAATTTCTATACCGAGTCTCTCTAATATGACTTGATACGTCAAGAGTTGTTCTACACTTGTACGAGATAAATTAACAACATCGGGTACCAAAAGTCTTTGTGCAAAAACACGACCACTCAAAAACTGCTCACGCAAACGCTCATGGGTAAGACGCTCGTGGGCTGCATGTTGGTCGACCACAATAAGACCACCATCACATGTAATAGCCAATATATAGGTCTCTAATATCTGTGCAATAGCTGTTCCCAATGGTTTTTCAATAGTATCCGCTGATTCTTTCGTTACAAAATTTTTATTTTCTATCGATTCCGACATTGTAACAGGAGAAGAAAATTTTTCTTTAAGGAACAGACGATTTTCTTTAAAAGCAGGATTATGTTCCTGAAAAGGTCTTATATTAGACATTGTGTCAGCAGAGGTCGAAGAGTAACTCTTTCTGTTTTTATAGGGAGTTTTATAGGAAGAAAAAGTAAACGTTTTTGTAGATATACTTCCTGCACCACACGCCAAAACACGTTGAATAGCCTCTATCACAAAAGATCTTACAGCTGATTCCTCTGCAAAACGTAATTCTGTTTTAGCAGGATGGACATTTACGTCAACGCTTTGTAAAGGTACCGATAAGGCAAGAGCCACTACAGGATACCTGCCTGCCTCGATAACACGCCTATACGCCAACCGCACTGCTGTTCGTAATAGCGGGTCGATAACAGGACGACCATTAACCAGCATCAACTGTCCATTTGTCGTTGCACGATGAATAGATGGCGGACAAATAACACCCGATAAAACCATTTCCTGACGTTCTTCAGAAATAGGTATAAGACTATCAATATCCTCTATCTCAAGTAAGGCAGCAGCGCGTGCTGGTAGATCTTGTTCAGGTAAAGTCAATAACTCGTAGCCGTCCACAATAAGACGAAAAGCTATATGTGGTCTTGCAAAAGCAAGACGCCTTACAACCATTTCAGCATGACGCCCCTCGACTTTCGGACTTTTTAGAAATTTACGGCGCACCGGTGTTGCAAAAAATAAATCTTCTACCACAATGTGGGTACCATAATCACCGGCTGTCGGCTCTAAAGCTGTTTGAATCCCTCCTTCAACCCTTATACGCCAGGCTTCATCTGTAATACGATCGGCAATGCGACAACGAGACGTGATACACAGCCGCGCTGCTGCCCCTATAGACGGAAGAGCCTCTCCACGAAAACCAAGAGTTTCAATCTGTACAAGTGTTTCATCATGTAATTTAGAAGTGCAATGACGATCAACAGCTATAGCCAGATCTTCTGGTAACATACCACTACCATTATCCGTAACGATAACTCGTTCTATTCCACCCTTTTCAAGGGTTATATCAATACGTGTAGCCCCTGCATCAATCGCATTTTCAATGAGTTCTTTGACAACAGCAGCAGGTCGTTCTACAACCTCACCTGCGGCTATTTTATTTACCACATTTTCTGGTAGACGACGTACCCGAAGAAGTCCTTCAGACACAAAACCTCCGAAAATATTCTTAAAAAAGTTGGTGTAGCCATTGACCAATACTCATTTCTTTAGTTGATTGTTTCGTTGGTGTTGTTCCTTTTGTAATCGGCTTACCTAGAGCTAAATTTCTTTTCAAACGACGATTTTCAGCCTCTGCATCAACCACTGAACCAGGCTGTTCTCCTTTCCAAAACATAACTCTTTCAGAAAAAGTTGGTGCTGCAGGACCTAATTCATCATTATCAGGCACATCTGCCGCACTAATAGCACGGTTAATTAAAATTGTTTGCCCTTCACTGGTACTCCCTCCCGTACCACTCAAGGCAACATCAGGTGAAAGAGTTTCAAGCGCTTGGAGGCGTTCACTTTCATCTTGCTCTTGTGGAGTAGTTTTTCCAAACTTAACCAACTCGTCTGACGGTGGCATAGAAAGAGGTTTTCGCGTTGTCACCGTATATTCATTTGGCATATCCCGTTGGAGACCTAACGCCCGTGCGACGTCTCTTCCTGAACACCCACTAATAAGAAAACTAGTTCCAAACAACGAGAATGAAATAAGGATCGTCGAAACATAACGTAATTTCATATGCTTTTCACTCATCTGAAACAGAACAACCTACATGTTCTTGTGAGTTCTGCCGATGACCAGACAGAAAACTTTGTAACAATAAAACACATACAGAACACACTATAGCGGAATCAGCGACATTAAACACATACCACGACCACCCGAACGCATGAGCATGCAAAAAATCAACCACAGCACCGTAATGAAAACGGTCAATAACATTTCCTACCGCGCCTCCTGCAATCGTCCCTACACATATGGCTGTTAATTTATAAGGTGTACGATACATCCACACCCACAACACACAAACAATAAAAAGAGAAACTCCAGAAAATACATAACGTCCTGAAGATCCTATCCAACCAAACATACCAAAAGTAATAGCTCTATTCCAAACGAGAGTAAAATTAAGAAAAGGTAAAATTTGAATAGATCCACGCGCCGGTAAGTCAATTCCATAGAGAATCCAATACTTACTCAGTTGATCCGCTAAAAGCGTTAAAACAAAGGCTATAACGCCTAAAGTAAACGACCATGGCACAAATGGAAGGATATTTTTTTTCACATGTTCTCCTGCATAGAGGCAACAACATCAACACATCGTAAACATAATCCCTGATATCCTGGACATGTGCCGGTTTCAGGCAACACTTTCCAACAACGCACGCATTTTTCTCCCTCAGCGACAGAGACAACGGGAACAGCCACAGCAATATCTCCTTCATCTTGTTCAAAATAAGGAGAAGAACTTATGGGAGAGACCAAGACTTCGACATAAGACACAATAGCAAGCTCACTCCAATCAAGACCTGCAAATAAAGCGGCATCTTCTTGTGAAAGTGTTAACGACACTTTAGCCTGTAAAGATGACCCTATAATACCACTCTGGCGAGCATTTTCAATTTCTGTCGTCATAATACGTCTGATAGCACGAATACGTCTCCAACGTTCGTTAAGAGTAGAATCTTCCCACTCAGATGGTATTTCCATAAATAATTGTTCGTGCACACTTGTTTGAAGCCCAAAACGCGCTGTCCAAGCCTCTTCTGCTGTAAATACTAAAACAGGCGCAAGCCATGTCGTTAAAAAACGATGTAGAATATCAAGCACAGTACGCACAGATTGTCTTACAGGGTTAGATTGCGCGTCACAATATAATACATCTTTACGAATATCAAAATAAAAAGCAGAAAGATCCGTTGTACAAAAACTATGTATAGCCGGGTAAACCCCTACCCATTCATGTGTTTCGACAGCGCGGGCTATTAATGCCCCTAATTCTGTTAAACGATACAACACCCAACGTTCTAACTCGGGTAATTCTGCGTAAGGCACAATCTCAGACTCAGTAAACCCTTCTAACCCACCGAGTAACCAACGCAGTGTATTTCGTAACCGACGATAAATCTGCCCCTGTTGTTCAAGAATAGCACGCCCAATACGTTGATCTCCATTCGTATCAGAGTCCATAACCCAAAGTCGCAAAACATCGGCTCCCATGGTATCATTGACATTTTGTGGATCAATAACATTCCCAAGGGATTTAGACATTTTCCGACCTTGCTCATCTAAAACAAACCCATTTGTCAGCAAAGCACGAAAAGGTGCAACACCACGCGTCCCAACACTTTCAAGTAAAGAGGATTGGAACCAACCACGATGTTGATCAGATCCTTCAAGATAAAGATCAGCGGGAAAATTTAAGCCTGTTTTCTCTGATTGATTTGGTTGATCAAGGACAAAAGCATGGGTAGATCCACTTTCGAACCAGACATCAACAATATCAAAAACCTGTTCATAGGCTTGCGCATCATACGCAGAACCAAGAAACCGCTCCGGAGAAGAGGTGTACCAAGCATCAGCCCCCTCTTTACGAAAAACATCTACAATACGCTGCATAACAGTAGCGTCACGTAAAACATTTCCCGTACGTTTTTCAACAAAAACCGCAATAGGCACACCCCATGCACGCTGACGACTAATACACCAATCAGGACGTGTTCGTATCATAGATGTTAGACGATTCCGTGTTTGACGCGGTATAAAAGCAACACTCTCTAACGCTGTTAAAGCCTGTTCTCGTAGAGAATCTTGCCCATCCATACGAATAAACCACTGTGGTGTTGCCCGATAAATGACCGGCGCCCGCGAACGCCACGAATGCGGATAAGAGTGAGTCATCTCCCCTCGACTTATAAGCCCAGCAGGTGCACGCCCAGCCTTATTCGCTTCATTCATCGCTTCGGATAGAACTTCACAAATAACATCCGTTGCCTTAAAAACATGTACCCCTGAAAAACAAGGCACCCATGAGGCATAAGTCCCATCAGATTGGACGACTTCAGGTTCAGGCACCTCGATACCATGCGCCCGACATAGCCTAAAATCGTCTTCACCATGAGCAGGTGCTTGGTGTACGAGCCCCGTCCCTGTTTCGGTGGTCACAAAATCTCCGGCTAAAAGAGGTACATCAAATTCGTATCCTTTACCTCGCAATGGGTGCGCACAAACAACACCACTTAAGGCAACACCGGGTAAAATGTGAAGAATATGAAAAGCCTCAATATGTGCCTCACGACAAAACGATTCAACGAGAGCCTCGGCAACAACAACTTTAGCTCCTTTTTTTATTAAAGAATCAGAAGAAGTTTTTTCAACATGTACAACAGCGTAAGGAATATCTGGTCCATACGCTAGCGCACGGTTAGCAGGAATAGTCCAAGGTGTTGTTGTCCAAATAACAATCGAAGCATTAGAGAGTACATGCGTCGGCGTATTTTCTTTAATAATGGGGAAAGCAACAAAAATCGTCGTCGACTTATGATCGTGATATTCAACTTCCGCTTCCGCAAGAGCTGTTTTTTCAACAGGACTCCACATCACAGGACGTAAACCGCGATAAAGTTTTCCGTTTAACAGAAAACGCCCAATTTCCTCAACAATCGCGGCTTCTGATGAAAAATCCATAGTCGCATAACGGTTATGCCACTCTGCTTGTATACCAAGTCTACGAAATTCTTCCATTTGCACTTGCAACCAGTGGGCGGCATAGGCACGACATTCCGCACGAAACTCTAAAATAGAAACACTTTCTTTATTGCGTTTTGCTTTACGATAATTTTCTTCTACTTTCCATTCAATGGGTAGACCATGACAATCCCAGCCGGGGACGTAGCGAACGCCATACCCCGCCATACGATGGGCACGATTAATCACGTCTTTATTTATTTTATTCAAAGCATGTCCAATATGAAGATTCCCATTCGCATAGGGTGGACCATCATGCAATGTAAAAGGAGGTCTTGCTTCTGCCTGACGGGCTAATCGTTCGTCTAACCCACTCACGCGCCAATGTTCCAGCCACCTAGGCTCCTGCACAGGAAGGTTCCCCCGCATGGGGAAAGATGTACGCGGAAGAAAGACCGTCTTCCGATAATAATCAGCAAGCGTCTTTTCTTCTAAAGGCAGATGATCTGCTTCATTGTGAGGTGTAGTCATAAGTCACAAAAATCACTTCAGTTCAAGAGTTTTAAGAACAATTTAAGAAACACAGAAAACACGTTAGAAAATATGTAACACATACACATGTCATAGAGTAAATATATGTGGCAAATATAAATATATACAATCTCTTCCGAACTTTTTCGTATCGTTTATTATATCCATTTCATCTAATCATCTGCCAAAAAGGAAAATGACATCATCAAAGCAACTTTTTAGGAGAGGCTGCTAATATTTCTTGCGCCATCTTAACATCTTGAGCAATCTGTGCTTTAAGGGCTTCCAACCCTGAAAAACGTTGTTCTTGTCGCAATAATTGATGCAAGGCAACCGAGATTTGTTGCCCGTAAAGATCACCCGAAAAATGGAATAAATGAACTTCTAAACGACTTTCCTGCCCGTCAGAAATTGTGGGACGTAAACCAATATTGGCAATACCTGAATACTTTTCTCCGTTCGATAAGCACACTGTCACAATATAGACCCCTCGTGCGGGTTCTAGGTATCGACCGAGTGAAATATTAGCTGTAGGAAAACCTAATTTTTGCCCATATTGGTTCCCTCGTTGTACTTTGCCCTGAATAGACCACGGTCTACCTAATTCTTCGGCGGCTTTTTCTGGATAACCGTCCTGTAATAAACGTCGAATCCGTGTTGAAGAATATGGACCTCCCTCATCACTTCGCGTTGAGACACATGTAAAACCAATACCTAAAGATTCTGTTTGTTCAGAAAGAAAAGAGACCCCTCCCCCACGTCGATAGCCAAAAGCAAAATCCTGCCCACAACCAACATGCCGTACCCCTAAAGCTTTATGTAAAACCTCATTGACAAATTCTCCAGCAGACATATGCGCAAAATTATCATCAAAACAAATCCGAAAAATATGTTGAATCCCTACCGCTTCTAGTGCCTCACATTGCCCTTGAGGTAACGTTAAACGAAAAGGAGGATCTTGCGGACGAAAAAATTCCCTCGGATGTGGATCAAAGGTAACAACAGCACGCGGTAAATCAGGCCTTGCGGCATAAACTGCATGGATAAGATGGACGTGCCCCAGATGCACGCCATCAAAATTTCCTAACGCTACAGCACATCCTACTGCCTCTTGAGGAATAGAACGCCACTCTGTATGAAGGCAAATCTTTTGTTCTTTATACCCCCTCATTGTCTTCAACTTTAATGCTTAATCATTCTTTAATGGAATTTAATAGTTCGAAATCATCTTCGATGATTAAGGAAAGTGCTTTTACGGTTACGATTATCGAGTCGTTGATTGTGACGATGCTTGTTGAGGCGGCACGACAGTAATATTTTCTTCTTGTGGTAAAACGCCTGAAGAGGTCTGTTGCCCTACCTGATGAGAGGCTTGTAGGGAAGCTTGTGGTATAGTTTGGCTTACTGTTGAGTGTGTTTGCGTAGGAATTTGAGCCACAGGAGGAAGAGTTGCTCCCTCTCCTGGTTCATCCTCTGCCATGTTTTTCTTAAATGATTTTAACCCTCTTGCTACATCACCCATGAGCGTGCTAATACGCCCTCCTCCGCCAAAGAGCACCAATACAACAATAAGCACAATTAACCAGTGCCAAATACTTAAGCCACCCATGACATATTATTCCTTACATCATTTCTCATACACAGATTACACATAAAAATTATTTGTTTATCTAATTCTACTATTTTTTTTACAAGATTTTAACCTCTTTCAGAGGCTTTTACTTTCTATCTCTCTTTAAATATTTTTATTCCTTCTACCTCTACCACATTATGATTATGGTTCTATAAATCCATAGGTAGAGTATACCGTTTTTCCTACAGCATGGGTAGGTGTCCACCAAACACGTACACGCGTCCAATTATTACGTGGAGAAACATCGACAATAGGCGCGCGACGCGTGACAACACCAGGTTCCCAATTTGCATGATCAACAAGCACAAGGCGAGAGCCACGTACCTGCCGTACAACACAAACATGTCCCAAAGGCAAACGTCGTGACGCACGAAAAACCAAAACATCTCCACGATGAGGTCTATGAGATCGCCGATATCGCCCTCTTGCCTCCCACCACCATGAAGCCGCATTGCCTACAAGTTTTATATTAGAATGTTGTCGTGCATAGGGCGCACATTGCACGGATCCATTCCATACAGACCTGGAAGAACTACAGGCTGCTAGAAAAAACGCCAATAAGAGTACGAGTCCCCATTTTACGATTCGGATCTCATACGGTTGAGCCACCGCCATGCCTCTCCCTCATCCATTTTTAAAACACGTTCTGCTATGTCCCTGACAAAACCTGCACGTGCAAAAACAGCCAATGCGCGTTTTTTTTGTTCTTGTTTTTGGTGCACATAAGGTTTTTGTCGCGCAAAAATATCCCCTGTTTCAGAAAAATTTTGTAAAAGGGGGGAAGCAAAAGGTCCGAGTTTACGTTTGCGCGCCAAAACAAGAGCGGCACATAAATCTCGATCCGTTTCGCTCAGCCTTTCACTTTCTTCTTGGCTGAAAATAGATTTTTTTATAGATTCCTCAACCCCAAAAGTTGTTAAATATTTTTTTATAGCCCGCACTGAACGACCTGTCCGCATCAACCTATTGGCACAAGAAAGAGAAAAAGCGTAATCATTCACAATTCCCAAATTGACCATTTCTTGAACAACATCATCGATCAGTGTTTTGAGGTCATGCGTTAATGCTTTTACTGTTTCTTGTGTTAATTTCTGTGGTGATTCCTGCATGTCTGCCATCGTGTTTTGTTGATAGGGTTTTGTTTGTTGTTGCCAACAGAGAACACGATGTGTTAGAACACGCGCCAATCTATCACGCGTTGTACTAAAACGAGCAAGATATTCTAAAGCCGCATTTCTGATTCTTGATCGATTAATAATAGAATTATCCAACGTTTTTCTCCCTTAAAGATCTTTTCTTTCCATAAGAGATTTATTTAATTGAGATATCTTTTTTAATTTGGGCATCTATTATGAAATAACTCCTAAAATCCTTTTTCCTATTTTTTAATTATAAATGACTATGAACACTTCATTCTGACTCAAAACCTATTCCTTACAAATTATAAAGCTTTATAAAAAGTTATATAATTTTTGTATTTCAAAACTCTTTTTTCTTTTCATAAAACTTTTTTGCATAGAGTATTTCTATAAAGTTAAATAATGTTTTGTGCCTTTAAATATTGACATGTCAACGATACACGTTAGAGAATTACTTTTTTATCCTTAAATTATTATTGATAATTGATACTCCTTATTGAATATCTAGGAAATCCTAAAATTTTGACATCAAGGTTCGTCCCTCAATGATTTCTCCTCTTATGCCAACTTATAAACGCGCTGATCTTGCTTTTGAACGTGGAGAAGGTTCTTGGCTTTACACGTCTGATGGACGATGTTTTTTAGATTTTGCGGCTGGCATTGCCACATGTGCGCTTGGGCATGCACACCCTCATTTAGTCGAAACGCTACAAACACAAACAGGGAAGCTCTTGCATGTTTCAAACCTATTCCGCATTCCTCAAGCTGAAAGACTCGCCGAAAGGCTTGTAACCCATACTTCTTTTGCAGACAGTGTCTTTTTTTGCAATTCTGGCGCAGAAGCCAACGAAGGAATGGTTAAAATGGTTCGCCGTGCGCATATGTTGGCAGGACATCCTGATCGAAGCGATATTCTTTGTATGGAGGGGGCTTTTCACGGTCGTACGCTTGCCATGCTTGCCGCTACAGGAAATCCTCAATATCTTGAAGGTTTCGGCACGCCTGTTCCCGGATTTTATCATGTTCCTTACAACGATATTCACGCGTTACGCGCTGCTCTAACCCCTCGTACAGCGGCTATTATGCTTGAGCCTATTCAAGGTGAAAGCGGTATTAGGGCAGCCGATAGGGATTATTTACGCGCTGTGCGCGCCCTTTGTGACGAAACCGGTGTTTTTCTCGCCCTTGATGAAGTACAAACGGGTGTTGGGCGTACAGGTTCTTTATTTGCTCATGAATGGGCAGGAATCGAACCTGATATTATGAGCATAGCCAAAGGATTAGGCGGAGGCTTTCCTATCGGTGCCATTCTTGCACGTGAAGACATTGCTCGTGGCATGACTGCTGGCACGCATGGCACAACTTTTGGCGGCAATCCGCTGGCATGTACAGCAGCAAATGCTGTACTTGACGCACTGCTTGCCCCTGGTTTTTTAGAACAAGTACAAGCCAGAGGCGCTTTACTTGCCCACCTTCTTGATGATCTTATTGTACGCTATCCCCATATTCTTGCTGAACGGCGTGGGCGTGGGCTTTTGATTGGGCTTCGTTGTATTCCGCCTGTGAGTGTTGTTCAAAATGCGGCACGAGATGCGCATTTACTCTGTATAACAGCGGGTGACAATGTTCTTCGTCTTGTGCCACCCCTTACCGTATCAGAAGAAGAATGCCGTCTGGCAATAACGCGCCTTGCTCAAGCGATGGATACCCTTACACCTGAATACCTTTCTTCCCTTTAGGTTCTTTTTATGACTTCTCATTTTTCCACAGACTCACATTCATCACACAAATCTCTACGCCATTTTCTTGATATTAAGGATTTAGAAAGCCATACACTCCGCCATATTCTTGATGTGGCGCAAGCCATCAAGCATATGCAAAAAGGTCGCCAATTTCCTCTCCACCCGCGTGCCCCTCTTTCTGGTCGGCAGATTGGGTTAATATTTTCATGCCCATCGACGCGTACACGCGTTTCTTTTGAAATTGGTATTCGTCAGCTCGGCGGTGATTCTCTTGTGCTCTCCACACAAGAAATGCAATTAGGACGTGGTGAAAGCCTTGCCGATACAGCCCGTGTTCTCTCGCGTTTTGTTGATGGAATCATGTTACGCACAACAGACACATATGCCCTTTATGAATTAGCACGATGGAGCACCGTTCCCGTTATTAACGGTTTGACACCGCACTCTCACCCTGTACAAATCATGGCTGATATTATGACTTATGAAGAACATCGCGGTTCTGTCCATGGTCGAACGTTTGCTTGGGTCGGTGATGGTAATAATGTTCTCGTTTCGCTGATTGAGGGCGCAGTACGTTTTGGCTTTACACTTCATATTGCGACTCCTAAAGATATGAAGCCACCGCAAAAAGTCATGGACTGGGCACATCATGAAAATGGCTCTATCAAATGGACATCACACCCTCAAGAAGCCGTTTATGGGGCTGATTGTGTCATGACCGATACGTGGACAAGCATGTCACATACCTGTCAGGATACATGTAAAAAATCCCGCCATGATGTGTTAAAACCTTACCAAATCAACAAAGCTCTTATGGAAATTGCTGCGCCTGATGCTCTTTTTATGCACTGCCTTCCCGCCCATATTGGCGAAGAAGTAACGGCAGAAGTTTTTGAAAGTCGGCAATCGGTTGTGTTTGACGAAGCCGAAAACCGACTCCATGCCCAAAAAGGTATTTTAGCTTGGATTTTCGGTGGAAAAACTTGGCGCTCTTGGGGTGAAGAGGCGTAATTTTTATCTCCCTTATTATTTTATTATTGTGATATGCCCTGTTTTGCAGAGGTTACGCCTCGCTCCTTTTATCTTTTAAGAGGTGTGTTTTTAATCGGTCGCGTTTTTACGTGTGTTTTTTTTCAACACGCTTGTAAATGGGCTAACGCTGCGTTAATTTGCTCACACCTATGGTGTTGGCTTTCAAGACGATGGCGCATTTCTTGCACAATGTCAGGATGTGCCTTATTGATAAAATTCTCATTATCAAGTTTTTTAGCTGTTTTTTGTGCTTCCTCCGTCGCCTTGGCGTATTCTTTTTGTAGACGGGTTTTTTCTGCTTCAATATCCACAATGCCGGCTAAAGGTAATAATAACGTTATGTCATCAACGAGCAGTTGAATTGCTCCACGTGGGGATTCTCCTGTAAGAGAGCTTATCTCATCAACGCGTGCCATACGGCAAATAGCTTTTTCCCATCGCACAATACGTTTTTGTGTACACGCAGCTATACCCCGTAAAATAACAGGTACAAGCCGCGAGGGTGGAATATTGAGCTCAGAGCGCACAGTACGAATCTCTGTAATTATGCGAATCATTTGTTCACACTCCTCGTAAGACTCCTTCACTGCCTGTTGAGGAAGAAAAACTTCAGGCCACGGTGCATTGATGAGGCTTGCTTGTTCACCAAATCCAAAAGAATGCCATAATGTATCGGTAACAAAAGGAATTACCGGCTGAAGAAGACGTAAGATAACCCCTAACACATAGGCAGCGACAGCGCGTATTTCCGCAGCTTGTGAAGAATCTTGTTCAGCAAAAACAGGTTTAGCAAATTCTAAAAACCAATCACAAAAGCGGTTCCATACAAAGCGATAACATGCCGAAGCATATTCATCAAACCGGTAATTTTCTAGGGCTTGCGTTGCCTGTGATAGGGTTGAAGCAGTTTCTACCAAAATCCACCGGCAAAGTGCTAACTGCGCCTGTTCTGGCTTAAATTCGGGTTGTGGGACAATGCCGTTCATTTCACAAAAACGCGCAGCATTCCACAACTTGGTGATAAATGTACGATAATTTTCAACGCGTTTGTGACTGAGTTTAATATCACGCCCTACCCCTGTTAAAGCACAAATGGTAAAGCGTAAGGCATCAGCACCGTATGTCTCAACCAATTCGAGGGGGTCTATTCCGTTTCCTTTGCTTTTAGACATTTTTTGTCCGTGTTCATCACGTACTAACCCATGAATAAACACATGACGAAAAGGCACATCTCCCATAAAATGTTGCCCCATCATCATCATTCGGGCAACCCAAAAGAAAATAATATCAAACCCCGTAACAAGCACATCTGTAGGATAATAGCGGGCAAGGTCAGGCGTTTTTTGAGGCCATCCTAAGGTTGAAAAGGGCCAAAGAGCTGAAGAAAACCACGTATCTAAAACATCCTCATCACGCGTGAGAGGGGTTGATTGTCCATAGTGAGATATGGCTTGTTGAGCTGCTTCGACTTCATCATAAGCCACAAAAACATGCCCATCAGGTCCGTACCATGCGGGAATGCGATGCCCCCACCAGAGTTGGCGTGAAATACACCAAGGTTGAATTTCGCGCATCCAGGCAAAAAAAGTATTTTCCCATTGTTTGGGTAAAAAAACCGTACGCCCTGCTGTAACAGCCTCAATGGCTGCTGGTGCAAGTTTTTGTGCATCACAGTACCATTGGGTTGTTAACCGTGGTTCTACGACTGTACCGCCACGCACGGCATGAGGTACTTGGTGCCGATGTGGTTCAATTTTTTCAAGCCACCCTTTTTGATCTAACCAAGAAACAATAGCTTTTCGGGCTTCTTCACGTGGTAAACCCACCAAAGAACGCACAAAATCAGGGTCAGAAAGCCCTTCCTGATCCGTAAGCGAGGTCGATTCTTCTTTGGTTATTTCTTCAAGCGTAATACGTGCCTCTTCATCAAGAACAGACAACATTGGCAAATTATGCCGTCGTCCTACCTCAAAATCATTAAAATCATGGGCGGGAGTAATTTTAACGGCTCCCGTCCCTTTTTCAGGGTCTGAATAAGTATCTGCAATAATTGGAATACGCCGTCCTGTCAGCGGTAAGCGTATAAAACGCCCGATTAAAGCCGTATAACGCTCATCATTAGGGTGAACAGCAACAGCTGTATCCCCGAGCATAGTTTCCGGACGTGTTGTGGCAACGGTAATAGTTAAAGCCTCGTTTTCCTCCAATGGGTAGCGAATATACCAAAGATGTCCCGCCACCTCTTTACTTTCGACTTCCAAGTCAGAAATTGCCGAACGAAAAGCAGGATCCCAATTGACAAGACGCCGATCACGATAAATAAGCCCCTCACGATAAAGGCTTACAAAAACCTCTCTCACAGCTTGAGAAAGCCCCTCATCCATCGTAAAACGTTCGCGCTGCCAGTCTAACGACGCCCCAAGTCGGCGTAATTGGCGCGTAATCCCCCCGCCTGAATCTTCTTTCCATTGCCAAACACGTTCGATAAAAGACTCACGCCCCATGTCATGACGCGTTTTTCCCTCGGCAGCAAGATGCCGTTCAACAACCATTTGTGTTGCAATACCGGCGTGGTCGGTGCCGGGTTGCCATAAGGTATCGTATCCCTGCATACGCTTCCAACGGATAAGCGTATCTTGTAATGTCATGGTTAGGGCATGCCCCATGTGCAAGGTGCCCGTAACATTCGGCGGGGGGATCATAATGGTAAAAGGTTTTTTCTGACTTGTAGAACGTGCAGAAAAAGCCTGCTGACTTTCCCAAAGATCGTATAACGTGTGTTCTATTTGTGCGGGGTCAAAAGTTTTGTTGAGCATATTAGTTTAACCATCTTTATGAGTTTATGATTTTGTAAAATTCTATCAACAACAGGCACATTCTTAAATTTTAGCTTCATCATTCATGTCTCAAAAACCGATATGTTACTAAGTGTTTTCATAGAGAAAAACTTCACACCGTTGTTTTTGCCTATCTCATCATAAATCATCAAAAGCACAATGAAACATTCACAAAAGAACACGATACAAGTCGCTTCTTTAAGGCGAACAAAAGAGGGGTTAAGATAAGTAAGCACAATAAAAGCGTCATGTTTAAGTATTTTTACTGCCCTTTTATCCCTCTATTCCCCGATGGCTTTTTCTTAATATTCTGCCTTAATATCCCTGATAATTCCTAAAGTTGAACGCGCCTCTTTAACCTATTTTCTCTTTTTTTAGCATTTTTAGAAAACAAATGCGCTTGAAGGTTCTAGCCCCGGTAATATGGGAATACGCGCCTCTGTAAAGAAAATAAACGCTAACCCCTTTTCTTGTTCCGACGCCCTTTGAGCGCGAAAAAGTTCAGGAAGACGATTAGGTTTTTGTAAAAAACCTACAACCCGCCCTTGATTGGCGAGGTCACGCGTAAAAAATTCCGGCAAGGTCGCAATAGCACCGTCACAATAAATGAGGTCATATGGGGCGTTCTCGGCAACCCCTTCAGCTAATGATCCCTCGTACCATGTGACAGAAAAACCAAGTTTTTGACAAAACTCTTTTCCCTGCTTTGCTAAAACTTCATCCGATTCGAGAGCTGTTACAGAAAGCCCTAACGAGGCAAGTACCCCGGCGGCATATCCGGTACTTGCTCCTACAACTAAAGCGCGTTCTCCTTCATGCGGAGTGGCTTCTTGTAAAAGGCGCGCCGTAAATAAAGGCTGCAAAAAAACCCGCCCCCGTGTAAGAGGAAGACTTAAATCCGCATAAGCCGCCACTTGTTGATGTGCGGAAACACAAAATTCACGCGGTAAAAGACGCATAGCCCTTAAAATATCTGGATGTGTTATTTCGCTAGGGCGTAACTGATCATCCACCATTAAATGCCGCGCTTGTTCCCAAATATGTGCGTTAGTTTCTTCCTCTTTAAGGGCAACAGCCGTTGTTTCTAATGTCTGATGTTTTTGTACCTGTAGCGTCATGAAATAATTCCTTATATATTCCTTATATATTCCTTTACCCTTTTTAAGCGTGTTTATTATAACGCTATTCCCTTAATATACCTACTTCTATAAACGATCATAACGCATTTTTCTTTATTTATCCTGATTTAATCCTGATTTATTATTTTTACTTATTTTTTTACCTTATCTTCTTTTTGTTTATTGAATTTTATTAAGACTTGACTTATGAAGCATTTACAGCCAGCATATAACCAAGCCTGAGGAACAAGTGGCGGTAACGGTGTTTTATTTAGTGCTTCATTTTATGAATGTTTTCATTTTTCATAAAAGTTGTTTCTCAATCTTGAATAAGGTCTAAACTGAGGTCTGGTGGCAGAATGGTGATGCAGCGGACTGCAAATCCGCGAACGTGGGTTCGATTCCCGCCCAGACCTCCACTTTAGTTTCGCCATTTTTTGAGTCCCGCCATTTTTTTTGATATTTTTTGACTATTTACGCCGTTTTATTGTTTTCCGTTTTATTATTTTTCAAGGCAACCAAATCGGTAATATGCCCTATCGTATGTAAAATAATGCCTATATCCTCCAACGCGCGGGGAGGGGTATTCGTCCGGGTTGTTTTTGTTACTTTTCTAGGAAGAACAGCTTTAGAAAAGCCCAGTTTTGCCGCCTCTTTAAGACGTAACTCTTCTTGTGGCACTTGCCGAATTTCGCCTGATAACCCTATTTCACCAAAATAGACTTCATTAGGGTTTGTCGGCACACCGGTTACAGAAGAAATGAGGGAAGCCGCAACGGCAAGGTCAGCGGCGGGCTCTGTTATTTTTAACCCTCCGGCAACGTTAAGATAAACATCCATTCCCGATAGTTTTAAGCCACCTCGCGTTTCTAATACAGCCAACAACATAGCCAGCCTGCCGCTATCCCATCCAACAACGGCACGTCGCGGCACACCCTCGCCCCCTTTAGAAGCAAGGAGTACTTGTATTTCTAGTAAAACGGGGCGCGTTCCTTCCATACCGGCAAAAACAGCCGACCCCGCAATATTGCCCCTGCGTTCTGCTAAAAAAAGGGCTGAAGGGTTATCCACTTCGGCTAACCCGCGATCTGTCATGCTAAAAACACCAATTTCATCGGTGGCACCATAGCGGTTTTTTGCTGCCCGCAAAATACGGAATTGATGCCCACGGTCGCCCTCAAAATATAAAACCGCATCGACCATATGCTCTAACACGCGCGGTCCCGCCAACGCCCCCTCTTTAGTGACATGCCCAACCAAAACCAACGCAAAACCACATCTTTTTGCCGTATGTATAAGTTCAAAAGCACACGCACGCACTTGGGAGACTGTGCCGGGCGTGCTCTCTAACGTTTCTAGCCACATGGTTTGGATAGAATCAATCACCACAACGCTGATATTAGGCTCACTTTCAAGGGTTGCGATAATGTCAGCCACGTTCATAGATGCCGCCAATTCAACTTGCGTATGGCTTACAATACCCAAACGTTTCGCCCGTAGGCGAATTTGCTCTATTGCCTCCTCTCCGGAAATATAGATCACCCGCTTTTTTTGAATCGCCAATTGACTCATGGCTTGCAAGAGTAAAGTTGATTTTCCTATGCCCGGATCGCCACCAAGTAAAACAACAGAAGCCGGCACAAACCCGCCTCCTAACACACGGTCTAACTCCGCGATACCTGAACAAATGCGGGGTGGAAGAGGCGATTCTCCCTCTAATTTTTCTAAACAAATTTGCCGTCCCGCTCTTATCGGCAGGGAAGAAGCCACCGAAGAGGACTCTTTTGTTTCTTGAAGTGTGTTCCACTCATGACAAGCCTCACACTGCCCTGCCCATTTGGCATGTACCGCCCCGCAAACATGGCACACATAGTGATGAGAGGGCTTTTTTACCTGTTTTTTTGCCATGGGCTTTCTCCGTTTTGACTTTCTTTGTTTTTGTCCATATTTTTATTTTTTAATGTTTTTTATTTATCCACAGTTTCTTGGTATAACATTCTGGATAACGCTGTGGATAAGCATTTATAAATTCTGAATAACTCAATAAACGCTGAAAATACCGCAGAAATTTGGGAAATTATATTTTTTGTTTCCAACTTTTTCGCATAAACTCGGAAAAATCGCGACGTGAGAGCACTTTGGCACAATCGCGCCAATCTTGTTCTTTTGGTTCTGCAGTAGCACGATAGCGCAGATCAAACCCCGTTGCCTCTTTTTGGTTTTTAATATATTCGTCCATTTTTTCGTCGAGTGTTTCAATATCTTCAATCCATTCATCTTTAATGGTATCGGGCAGAGATCCGAATAAATCAAACCGATCGCGCATACGTTCCGATAACCGATTATAAACTTTCTCATCGACTGTTTGCGCGTTCACGAGGTTGAGCATATCGACCTCATCGCGACGTTGACCAAAACGTTTAATACGCCCAATGCGTTGCTCCAAACGTGTCGGGTTCCAGGGTAGGTCAATATTGATTAACGCCCCTAAAGTTTGTAGGTTGAGCCCTTCACACGCGGCATCAGTCGCTACCATGAGCTTAATTTGATGTTCAGCCACCATTTTTTTAAGCACTTCACGCTCGACCCCAACGCTACTCCTTTCTTTATAGAGTTTGCTTCGTGTGGCTCCGGCGTATAAACCCACAGCATAGTCGGGGTAACGTGCGGCTAAAGAGTCTGCTACCCATTGCGCGGTATCGTAATATTGGCTAAAAATAATAACCCCGTAATTTTTAAGCCAGTTTTCTTCTTCAAGAAAATAGAGAATAGCTTTGAGTTTGGGGTCTTCCTCATTTTCTTCTATGTCTTCTAAATGTTCAATAAGGCGTTGAAGGGCTTCTTTTTCTTCTGGCATATTTTCTTCAAGTTTGAAAGTGAGTAAATCGCCATCGGTTTCCTCTTCTTCTGTTTCTTCTTGCACGGCTTTCCCCTCGAGTAGCATGCGTGCTGTTTTAAGCCCGGCATAAATGCTTGAGCATATCCGTTGCTCCATCAGGCTTTTCATAAAACCGCCTTTTCTTTTTCCGTGAGAAAGTGCTTTGCCAAAAAGGCAAGCTGCCTCGTACGCTTCTTGAAAACTTTGGCTTGTACGTAGAGCTTTGCCCTCAAAAAGAGTTGTAAAACCTCTTTTATTCTCGTCTTTAACGGCTTCTTTATCGGGGTGGAGTATCACGCCTATTCTGCGTAAAAGCTTTTTTTCTTCTAAATCAACGCGTTTACGTAAAACAATATGACGTATCAGCGGGTTTTCGCGTTGAAAAAACGTCGTTCCGTTAATTTCTCTCTCGAGCTCCTCTCCTAAACATTCACGCGTATCCCAGCGCAAAGAGGCAAGCGATTTTTGGCATTCGGTTTGCTTTTTACCTAAATCCAAATCTTGACGTATAGCGTCTAAAAGTTTTCGGGCATTAGGCTCATCTGTCGAGTCAATAAGAGGCAACGGTGCGCGTAACAAGTCCCACCCCTCGTCAAGGTCTGTTACTTTTTCTTTTCCAGAAAGAATGGGCAGCACCTTCTCGGGGTAACGCCATTTCGAGAGTGTATCCCCCAAAACAAACGCCCCTTTTCCCTCGGCTAATATCCTCATCAAATCCCATAAATCTTCGGGGGCTGTTTGGATCGGTGTGGCTGTGCCGAGTAAAACATGGTCAGCCCGTCTGGCAATATCTTGCATAAAACGCAAAAGGTTATTCGGCTTACGCTCTTTTTCCCCCAAAGCGCGGGCACTTCTGGCTTTATGGGCTTCATCGAGAATAACAAGCCCGTAATTTTCCTCTAATAAATGCTTTTTTTCGTCGCTATCGCGCATCATTAAACCCGTTGAAATAATGCCGATCCGCCATGGACAACGAGTAATTTCTTTAGCCCCTTGCGGTGAAATCGCACGTTCTTTATGGTCTAACCACACTTTTTTTTGGGTATCCCAACGCGCACAAGGTACATCAAGTTTATCAAACATTTCGGTCTGCCATTGTTCGCACAAAGTAGCGGGGGCAAAAATAGCCACGGGTTTTACCCGTGTCATATTATTCGATATAGGGGGCTTCGCGCGTGCTATATTATTCGAAGATAGAGAGGAGTTTGCCTGTTTGGCATATTCCGGCAATAAACACAAGGTAAGCGCGGCTGTCCCCAATGAAAGCGTTTTACCAAGCCCGACTTCATCGGCAAGTAAGAGGCGTACACAACCGTGATTGTTATAATGGCGTAAGACTTCTGTTAAAAAGCCTTGTTGCCACGGCTGTAGCGAAGCCCCTTCGCGATAAAGCGGTGATTCAATTAAGGCGGCAGGAGCAATGTCTTTTACCTCTTCAAGCTCTTCAAACGTAATTTCTTGCCGTTTTCCACGGCGAACAATTTCTTGAATCACCACGCGCGGCAACTCTTTGGCGTGTTGCCACAAATACTCAAATTCTTCCTCAATCCATAAAATTCCCTCGGCAGAGGTATCTTCCCAAAGAATTTCGTAATGGTTTTGCCACCCATTACGGGTTTCGTTCATCGAACCTATAAAGCCCACTTTTTGCCCGTCGGCACGCGTAATAACCCCAGCTTTTCCGTGCAAAAATCCGCAAATATCATCGGGGGCAACCCGCACCACTTGCCCATGTTTTTGTAAAAAACGATCAAGCTGGCTATAACGTTGTTTATGGTAAAGCGCTTCGGCGGCTAATGGCTTTTCATTCCACCGCCCGATCATTTTTGCCTCACGCACTTGTGCAACTTGTAAATCTTCAGGGTGAATATCGCTGTTACACACAATTTTAACATCGGGAATATCGTATAACAGCTCGCCCGCCACTTCAAAAAGTGAGCTTGTAAAATACCCCGCAATGCGTTTATAGGCTTTTGCCCCTACAAGATGTTCTTTCAAAAAACTATCTAATGTCCCTAATCGTGATGAAAAACGCCGAATAGTCATTGATATAGATTTCCCTTTAATCCCTAACTTAAATCCCTAACTTAATCTCTGAAAACTCTATCGTTCATGTGTTGTTTGTTTGATTTTTCGGATATTTTTTGGCACTTTAAGCGCATACCCCTATCAACTCTTATCACCCCTCATCAATGCCCCTTTTAATAATCGATGTTCGCCTCCATTATTGAGAATAAATAAAAATTCAATAAGAATAAATAAACCACGTCGCTTTATGGCTTTATAGGATTTTTTCAGCATGCCCTTAAATTCTTCCTTAAATGCTTTAGTTATTTTTTGTCTTGTTTTTATGCCCGGTATTGTATGGAACTTTATCGCCTTAAAAATTTACCCGAGAAGCCGTAGTTATCCTAATGCTAGCATATTCATTATACAATCGATTATACTCACAGTTATTACTTATTGTATTGAATTTATGGGGTATTCCCTCATTTGTTGCTTATCGTTTTATCTCCTCCATTATACGCTTCCAACTATTTCCCCAGACGATTTATTACTTCAAAATTTTTCCGGACCTGAATTTATTTTTGAAATCGTTGCGATATTCTTGGCAGTGGTTTTAGCCGTTATCTATTTGTTTTTATGGAAACGGTATTTTAAGATTGATCCGTTAATATTTTTTCTTCGGAAGTTCAAACTCACGCATGAGTTTAGTGGTTTAGATGTTTGGGACGATTCCATCGTCGAGCACCAAGAAACAGAAGATAAATCTGGAACAAAAGGGGCTTGGGTACGCGTTTTTGATTTTGAAGACAAAACCATATGCGAAGGGCGTATTCGTGTCTGCTCACATCTGCTGAACGAAACAAAAGGGATTATCGAGCTTGAGTTACACGAGGCGACTCTTTACGATTGTAGTGAGAGTGGCGATTTTTATAATAATAATCATAAGAAGAAGGTTATTACAGAAAATAGTATTTTATATGTCAGTAAATCACGAGAATCCGTTATCATAGAACTCTTAAAGGAAAAGGAAAAGTAAAGGAAGGGTAAAGGAAAAGACGTAAAAACCTCATACGACAAAGATCATATGACAAGAAATAGCGTAAAAAAAATCCCCGTCAAAAAGTCCTTATCACAAAAGTGAGCCACAAAGAGATAACGCTACGCATGCCTCCCACGCATAACCCTACTCGTAAACCAAGGCATAACCCAAGGCATAACCCAAGGCATAACCCAAGGCATAACCCAAGGCATAACCATGACAGAAAACTCTAACACGCCTCAATATATCTCGCCCACACCCCCAACGGATCAAGAGCAGCACCCAGATCAAGAGCAAAACCCGACTCAAAACCAAGCCCTAGAAGCCTATTTGGCAGGTTATGAACGGATCAATTCTGTTTTTGATTGCTTTAGTCTGCCCAACACAGCAGAAAATTTCATGCCTTTTCCCCCAGATGTTCCCAATGACTCAAACGATCACGTATATGCTACAGAAGTGTATGATGTCGACAAAGAATAAAAGTAAG
>JAFPVE010000040.1 GCA_017413025.1 Acetobacter sp.
ATGTCATAAGGTTTTCTATGAGCCATCGAAAAAAATCGTCCTATATGCTAAGTAAATTTTTACATCATGGAATTACTATACTTAAATTATTCCTTTTCTCTCAAGTTGAGAATGTTATTCGGCGGCAATACGTAAACTCGCCCCTGCGGCAAGAGGGCAGAGAGGCAGAGTTATAGCAAAAAATGCGCCCAGTAATTCCATATTGGCTTGCCAAGGAAGACCAGCAACAGCAGCGTCAAGACTTCCTGCCCCAAAAATAAGGGCTGGCGTTATGAGAGGAAGGCTTAATAAAGAGAGAATCATACTGCTATGGCGGGCACCGAGGACGATACAAGCCCCCATGCCGCCAACAAGTGAAAGAATCAGTGTTCCGAGAAAAATCCCTCCGAAAAGAATAGGGAAAACCCTTAAAGGTAAGTTGAGCATGAGGGCGAGAGGTCCTGACATGAGCAAAAGAGGTACACCTGTTGTGATCCAGTGTGTCAGCATTTTGGCAAGGGTAATAAAGGAAGGGGAAATACCCATGAGTAAAAGATGGTCTAATGTGCCATCTTCAACATCTCTCGCAAAAAGTCGTTCAAGGGGGAGCAGGGCAGCAAGCAGTGTGCAGACCCATAAAATACCGGGTGCCATACGACGTAAAAGATCGAGTGAAGGACCAAGAGCGAGTGGAAAGAGGGTTGTTGTTACAATTAAGAAAAAAACAGCTCCTAATGTATCAGCACCATGACGGAGTGCCAATCGAAGATCTCGTAAAACAATGCCACAAAATAGGGTATTTAGGCGTAGAGAATTTATCATGTTGGTGTATTGGTTACACCGGATAAATGAAGACGTGTTGCTTCTGGCATAGGGAGGGGTGTGTGCGTTGCGGCTATAACAAGTCCGCCCTGTGCTCGATGTTGAGCAATAACGATTCCTAAAAGTTCAATGGCTGTTGTGTCTAGCCCTAAACTAGGTTCGTCTAACAGCCAAAGAGGTGCCTGTGATAAGAGAACACGTGCGAGTGCAACACGGCGTTTTTGTCCGGCAGAAAGGTGACGTGCGGGTTTGTCAGCTAAAGAAAGAATATTCATAGCCGTAAGGGCAGCCTCAAGGGTGTTCGTCTTGGAATCTGTAACATAACCGCTATGATCTAACTTTTTATACTCCGCGCTATGCTCTGGGTGAACAAAAAGAGCGAGATTTTCACGAACACTAAGGCTCGGTTTTAGCGCATCTTGATGTCCAAGATAAGCAACGCGGTGTGCATGAGTGGAAGTAAGGGGGGCTATCGATTGACCTTGCCAAAAGAGATGACCGAAATTAGGGCGACGTAACCCAGCAAGAACGCGCAAGAGTGTTGATTTTCCTGTGCCGTTGTGTCCTGTTAAAAGTAAAGCGCCACCTGCGTCGAGGGTAAAACTAACATCTGTGAATATGGGGATTTCGTTTCGATAAACGCACAGCCTATCAGCTTTTAGTATGGGTAAAAAGGCGTTGTTCAACACAAAAGTATAGGGGCAATAACGGAGTTTATTGTAAAATATACCAAAACATATGTTTGATAGGGCGTTGTTAGGAAAAGGGTTTCTCTTTAAGAATTATCTTAAATGATCGTCCTTGATTATTATAAGGGATATGTGGTAAGAGTAAAGCACTATCTTCCCGTGATCCGTAGCTATTATTTAGCATGCGTCTAAAATGTCGCTGTAGAGTGGTAAACACAGGGCATTGTCACACGCTAGAGAATAGGAATGGGTCGGTCTGGGTATGCGTAAAGTGCGCATGCGCAGGGAGGTTATTCTGAGTCTATCATCAGCTATTGTGCTGTGATTGGAGAAAATTATATGAAATCTGTTGGGCACGATTCCCTTAAGACCGGTCGCACCCTCGAGGTGGATGGTAAAACGTATCATTATTTTTCACTTGAAGAAGCAAGTAAGCAAATTGGCGATATTAGCCGTTTGCCTGTTTCTTTGAAAATTTTACTTGAAAACGTCCTTCGTTTTGAAAATGGTCATTCTTATACGCAAGACCATGCGAAAGATGTTGTTGCATGGCTCAAAGAGGCTAAAAGCACAAAGGAAGTCCCCTTTAAGCCCGCACGTATTCTGATGCAGGATTTTACAGGTGTTCCCGCTGTTGTAGATCTTGCGGCTATGCGTGATGGCATTATTAGCCTAAAAGGTGATCCTAAAAAGGTTAACCCGCTTGTGCCTGTTAATCTGGTTATCGATCATTCCGTAATGGTCGACTATGCCGGAACGAGCGACGCGCAGTTGAAAAACAGAACGCTTGAGTTTAAGCGTAATGCCGAGCGCTATGCGTTTTTGCGTTGGGGGCAGGAGGCTTTTGAGAATTTCTCTGTTGTGCCGCCAGACACGGGTATCTGTCATCAAGTCAATCTTGAGCATATTGCACAAGTTGCGTGGACAGCGAACGTTCATGGTAAGGACTATGTCTATCCGGATACACTCTATGGTACAGATAGTCATACAACCATGATTAACAGCCTTGGTGTGCTCGGTTGGGGTGTTGGTGGTATTGAAGCTGAAGCCGCTATGCTTGGGCAGCCCATTGTTATGTTGATCCCTGATGTGATTGGTTTCCGTCTTACAGGGAAACTGCCAGAGGGTGCAACAGCTACGGATTTAGTACTGACAGTAACCCAAATGCTGCGTAAAAAAGGCGTGGTTGGTAAATTTGTTGAGTTCTATGGTCCGGCTCTTGATCATTTGCCTGTTGCAAATCGTGCAACTATTGCGAATATGGCACCAGAATATGGCGCAACATGTGGCTTCTTCCCTGTTGATGCGATGACGTTGGACTTCTTACGTCAAACAGGGCGTGATGAACACCGTATTAAACTTGTTGAGAAATATCTGCGTGCGCAGGGTATGTTCCGTACAGCTGAAACGCCTGAACCTGTTTTCACAGATACGCTCGAACTTGATATTGGCACAGTGGTGCCTTCGATTGCTGGTCCGAAACGGCCGCAAGATCGCGTAGAACTGAAAAACGCAAAAACAGCCTTTGAACATGAGTTAACGTCTTCTTTAGGTGTTTCTAAAGAAGAATCTCACAAAAGAGTGCCTGTTGCCGGTGAGAAGTATGACCTTGGTCATGGGGATATTGTTATCGCAGCGATTACCTCATGTACCAATACCTCAAACCCTGAAGTGCTTATTGCCGCTGGGTTGTTAGCTCGTAAGGCGCGTGCGTTAGGTTTGCATCCTAAACCATGGGTAAAAACATCTCTTGCACCCGGGTCTCAAGTTGTTACGGAATATCTTAACAAAGCTAACCTAACGGCTGATTTAGACGCTCTAGGGTTTAACACTGTTGGGTATGGCTGCACGACATGTATCGGTAACTCTGGTCCATTAGCACCGCACATTGTTGATGCTATTGAGAATAACGACCTTGTAGCGGTTTCTGTTTTATCGGGTAACCGTAACTTTGAGGGGCGTATTTCACCCAATGTGCGGGCGAACTACTTAGCAAGCCCGCCGCTTGTCGTAGCTTACTCCATTTTGGGTACTATGCGTAAGGATATTCATACCGAACCGCTTGGCACCTCTAAAGATGGTAAACCTGTGTATTTAAAAGATATCTGGCCCACAAATAAAGAAATTCACGACGAGATTGCAAAAAATGTCACGCGTGAAGAATTTATTAAGCGGTATCGTGATATCGGTAAAGGCACAAAAGAGTGGCAAGAGCTCAAAGTTGCAACAGGTTCTGAGACCTATAAGTGGGATGCGGAATCAACTTATGTGCAAGATCCGCCTTATTTCAAAGGCATGAAAATTGAGCCAGATGCTCTGCGTGACATTGAAGGGGCGCGTATTTTGGCGCTGTTTGGAGATAGTATCACAACAGATCATATCTCTCCGGCGGGGAATATCAAAAAAGATTCTCCAGCAGGTCGCTACCTCATTGAACATGGTGTTAAGCAGGAAGACTTTAACTCCTATGGGTCACGCCGTGGTAATGATCGTGTGATGGTGCGGGGCACTTTTGCCAATATTCGTATCAAAAACGAAATGCTCCATGGTAAAGAGGGTGGCTATTCTAAACACTATCCAGATGGCAAAGAAGACACTATCTACGATGTCGCTATGGCGTATCAGAAAGAGGGTGTGCCATTGGTTGTCATCGGTGGTAAAGAATATGGCACAGGCTCTTCGCGTGACTGGGCAGCAAAAGGCACACTCTTGCTTGGTGTGAAAGCTGTCGTTGCTGAAAGCTTTGAGCGTATTCACCGTTCTAACCTCGTCGGTGTTGGTGTTCTCCCTTTAATGTTTAAAGAAGGTACCACACGCCAGACACTTGGGCTGAAAGGTGATGAAGTCATTAGCATTAAAGGGCTTGAACACCTCAAACCGCGTATGGATGTCACCATGGTCATTAAAAGACATGATGGTTCTACGCAAGAGGTACCCTTGCTCTGCCGTATCGACACTTTCGATGAAGTGGAATACTACAGACACGGCGGTGTTCTCCAATACGTCTTACGGGGTATGGTAAAAAATGCCTAAAAACACTTGTTTTAAGGTGTTATGAAATAAAGACTGGTTCAGAATTTCTGAACCAGTCTTTACTATCTTTTGTTTAAGAAAAAATCTTGTTTGTATAGGGAATGGATTCTTTATGAAAAAAAAGTTATAGTTATTTCTAGTATTATCGGTGTTATTGGTATTATCGCTGTGGTACTACTGAGCACGTTTGCCGGGTCAGGGGCAACAGTAAACGAAGCTAATAACACAGAAATTGTTCGG
>JAFPVE010000041.1 GCA_017413025.1 Acetobacter sp.
CAAGTGGGTAAGCCCAAAAAGAACTAGATCTTACCCTTACGCGAGAGTTTACGATACTTACGATCAACCATGTGCTTGTAAAGTAGTAACAATTATCCCCCTTATAAAAGACGAAGGTGCCGATGGAGATATGGACTATTTACAATGGGATACAGTGTCTCTTATGAGTCTCTTAAACGTGTATGTTATTATTGGTTACTATAGCAGTGCAGAAAATAATTTACGCCATAAAAATAAGATTACCCATCAATGTTTTGATCATAGTTTTATATTAAAACAATTAGAACTTCTTACTAATTATCATCAATCAGCACTTCACTGGAATTTAGATCAATTAAGCCCTGAAAAATTGTCACTTATCGCGGCACTTTCTAAAGAATCTTATCAAAATATATCAGAAAAGCTACGCGTAAAAATACATTCTTTTGAAAGGTTTGATAATTTTTCCAATAAACTTATACATGATAGAGAATTATTTATGAAATACTCGAGAGACAAAGCACAAACTGCACAAAATAGAGAATTCCTTACATTACAACCTAAGGAATCTCTCATAAGTATAGGGAAGAAAAAGAAAATTACCCTAGAGAATTACTTAGGCGGTTATTATTTCTTTACAGTAGATGACGTTTTAGAAAAGAGTAATACTTTGTACTTAATTGAAAGTAAGCACAGCAAAAACAGTCTATTGCCATCAAATGATGATATTAAAGATGGGTTGTTAAAACTCATGCTTTACAATAACGTTTCAACCTTAAAAGAATCTGAACAGGAAAAGACTTTTGAAGTTGTATTACGTTTAACGTCTTCTATGCTAAGAGAGACAATATGCTTACCACAACCTCCTGAATCATTAGAACATTATATCCATCGTTATTCCTTCACAAAGAATCAGTCTGCTACTCTACATACTCTTAACAAAGAGTGTCAGACTAATCGTTTTGAAATTTGGGTAGGGTAACACACGTCTGTGGGAAAAATAATTAAATCCCCGTTACGGTATCCTGGCGGAAAATCAAGAGCAATCTCTTTTTTACAAGCATATTTCTTGCCATATTTTGAAGAATATAGAGAACCTTTTTTTGGAGGAGGATCTGTTGGCATTTTTATTTCTCAAATAAAACAAAACATTACAATCAAAGCCAATGATCTCAATTACGATCTCTATTGTTTCTGGACATCTCTTAAAAAAAGCCCATCTTCTCTTATAAAAACAATAAGAACAATGAAAGAGCGTTACCAAATTGGAAGAGATCTTTACAATTTTATTCTTTCAAGAAGACATGCCTCTCTAACAGAATTACAAAGAGGTGCAGATTTTTTCATTTTGAATCGTATTACTTTCTCGGGTGTTACAGATAGCGGAGGATACTCGCAAAGGGCTTATGAGGAACGCTTTACAGAAAGTTCTATAGACAGGCTTTTACAAACCCACGCAGTAATTAACAATTTCACATTTGATTGTGCTGATTTTTCATCTTTAATCAACGAAGAGGGCAAAAATGTTTTTATGTTTTTAGATCCTCCTTATTATAGTGCTTCTAAATCTAAACTTTACGGGAAAAACGGCGATCTTCACAGCGGTTTTGATCATGAAGAACTTCTAAAATGTTTACAAAACACTAACCATAAATTTTTACTTACTTATGATGATTCTGACTACATCAGACAACTTTATAAAGATTTTTATTTATTAGAATGGAGTTTACAATATGGTATGAATAATTACAAGCAACTCAGAGCGCAAAAAGGAAAAGAGCTGTTAATTAGTAACTATCCTATAAAACGTTATTCTTGTAATGATTTATACCAGTATGGATTGTTATTATAGTTACTAAAAACATTTTTGCAGAACGGTAACGGCATAACTCTTTCTCTGTTTTTAATCTTTCTTTGATAATATCTTTAAGAGCTATATCGTAAAACCCGATAAGGGGCTATGTCTTGTTTTCTTGCGTCCTCTTTACGCCATTGTTTTTAAAGATGTTGGCGTCTATAACCGCCTTGTAAAAAATCTTAAAAGCGAACGACAACGATCGCAATGCCCACAGGGTTGAGAGGAGTGTTCCCCAAAACAATGGAGTAATACTTGCATACGACATTTTTTAGTTTTAACAAAATCGATCATAGCCTCTGCTCGGCGATACATAATCTTTTTTTGATCTTCAGAAACTTGCGCGTTTTTAATCCAATAATACACACGGCTTATATCGCGTTTTTCATAGAGCATGACCGCTTCTGAGAGTAAACCATCACGCCCAGCACGACCTATTTGCTGGTAATAGGCTTCGGGTGATGAAGGCATATCTAAATGAATAACCGATCGCACATCTGCCCGATCAATCCCCATACCAAAGGCTATTGTTGCCACAACCACTAAAGGCTCGCCCGAACGAAAACGAAGCAAAACCGCTTTCCTTTCTTGGGCAGAAAGACCGGCATGATAAGGTAAAACAGCGCCTAGCCCTTGATCCCTTAAAAAAGCGACAACTCTCTCTGTTTTGGCACGGCTGCCACAATAAACAATATGCGCCGCCTTGGTATATCGCTTTATAACCGCTAAAAACTTCCTTATGTCAGCCGTGTTATGCCACCCTGATTTGTGCCACTCAACCCCCTTATTAAAAACGGAAATCTTTAAATTTGCTCGATAGAAACTCGACGCCAACACAGAAGCCCTAGGCATATTTAAGGCTTGTAAAATATCTTTCCGTGTTTCTTCATCGGCTGTCGCTGTTAGAGCCATACGTGGCACGTGTGGAAAATATTGCGATAAGGCTTTTAACCCACGATACTCTGGTCTAAAATCATACCCCCACGTCGCGACACAATGCGCTTCGTCAATAGCTATTAAAGAAAGAGGGATTCGTTTGAGTTTCTCTAATGTCCCTGAAGAAAGTAACCGTTCTGGAGAAATATAGAGTAAATCAATGCGCCCTCTCCACAAATCAGCACGAATTTGTAAGGCATCGGTGCTCTCTAAATCAGAATGAAGAGCAGCGGCATAAATACCGCGCTGGCGTAAATAGGCGACCTGATCGTCCATTAACGCAATAAGTGGGGAAACAACCACCCCCATACCCGATCGACATAAAGCAGGTATTTGATAACACAGGCTTTTACCACCGCCTGTCGGCATTAAAACAAGGAGATCCTGCCCCGCTATACTAGACTCAACTACTCTTTCTTGAAGAGGATAAAAAGCTTGCAATCCAAAAACGTGTTGAATCACTTCATGAGGCGTTTTTCCAACAAAGCGATTATATGAAATAAGGCTATTTCCCTTTTTCTATTTTATCATATGTCATGGTCGTCGTAGAGGACATGGTTAATTCCTATATACATATACTATTTCTTTATTTTTAGCTTCTTTACTTTTAGATCTCCGGAGGAAAATACTTTACCTATTGCATACATTCCATACACAGTACACAAAGCCACTGCACCGAGAATAAAAGGAAAGACGAAAATCAAAAACCTTGCTCCCAAATACAACAAGGTAATTAATAAAAACGCTACTACAAACAGAACACCTAACCCTGCTAAAACGTATAAGATTAATTTATTCATTATTTTCTTCCTTTCATAGGCTATCTATTGAGGGCTATCTATTGGGTGGCTGTCTATTAGGAAACAGAAAGGTCTATAACATTCCCGTTTTTTCCCGTTTAGATCTGGTCTCTTTTGACATAAAGACGTATAGAAATCATCACCTACTTCTTCCCAATCAGTGTCGATAGACTGAGAGTGAAAGTATTTTCCCAGCGTGTGCGTTAAGTTTTCCGACTAGATAAACAAAAATAACGAAACCTTATTATTCAAATTGGCGTCCCGTACGGGATTCGAACCCGTGTTGCCGCCGTGAGAGGGCGGTGTCCTAGGCCTCTAGACGAACGGGACAAAAACAGCTTCTATTTTTAATAAACGAAATACAGTTCTAAAACAAGTCTATTTATTGACTTATTTTGATTGACTTAATTTTCCATTTGATAACGCGCTTTTTTTACTTCTACGCAATAACAAAGAAAAAGCCCCAACTCCCCTTACTCAAAACCTTGTTACAACAAAGGAACTACTTTCTATATCAGGCACAAAAAGATAAAAAAACTCTACGACTGAACACCACAAAACCTAGAACGGAAAACCGTTCTAGGTTTTAACTCCTACTCCCCGCTAATGATTTCCTCTTTTGTATTGTCATGAAGGCATAAAATTTTAAGAGGAGATTTTTTACGATCTTTCGTGTTGGCTACTCACCAAGCGCGTTATGGTATGTTCACGCAAAGCTTCGGGTCCTCCCTCTGTACCATAGCCCGAGTCTTTCATACCGCCAAAGGGTATTTCAGGCAAACCAATACCAGAGTGATTCACAGCCACCATCCCTGCCTCTATTTTTTCGCCCAATAGGCGACCTGTCCGCTCAGAACGCGTATAAACATATGCCGCAAGAGCATATGCTAAACGATTAGCCTCTTTAAGAGCCAGCTCTAAATCGGTAAATTTATCAATAATTGCTATCGGACCAAAAGGCTCTTCTTGCATTAAACGCATATCTAGGCTTGGTCTAAACACCAAAGTCGGTTGAAAGAAAAACCCTTTTGAAGGCATGGGTATTTTAGGACGCCACAACTCGGCACCTTTTTTCTGCGCATCCTCTATAAGAGCAGTCAAGGCTTTAAGGCGACGATCACTGACTAAAGGACCCATTGTGACTCCTTCATCTAAACCATTCCCGATTTTAAGAGAACTTATCTGCTTCTTAAACTTTTCTATAAAGGAATCAGCAATATCTGTATGAAGCAAAAAACGCGTTGGCGACGTACAGGCTTGCCCCGCGTTACGAAATTTAGACGCACACAAACGTTCTGCCGCCATATCTAAATCGGCATCATGGCAAATAATTACAGGTGCATGTCCGCCTAACTCCATGATGACAGATTTCATTTGCGCGCCGGCGAGGGCGGCAAGGTGTTTGCCAACCACGGTAGAACCGGTAAAAGATATTTTACGTACGACCGGATGCGGAATAAGATATTCCGAAATTTCTGCAGGATCGCCATAAAGGAGCGATATTGTACCCGAAGGTACGCCAGCATCACAAAAACACCGTATAAACTCGGCAGGAGAAGCGGGGGTATCTTCTGGTGCCTTAACAATAACAGCACACCCCGCCCCTAATGCGGCGCCAAGTTTACGTGCGATTTGGTTAATCGGAAAATTCCACGGGGTAAAGGCGGCAACAACCCCCACAGGCTGGTGTATAACCCGCTGCTCAACATGGGGAAAACGTGATGGAACAAGCTCTCCATTCAAACGACAACCTTGCTCGGCAAAATATTCGATTGTTTCTGCCGCGGAGTCAATTTCAGTCATAGCCTGTTTCAGAGGTTTTCCTTCTTCAGCCGTCATAATTCTGGCAATTTGGCTCGATCGTTCACGTAAAAGTTCCGCAGCACGGCGCATAATATGGCAACGATCCCATACGGTCAATTGACGCCATGCTTCAAAGCCAATAGTCGCCCCTTCAACCGCTGCTTTCATATCAATTTTTGCTGCATAGGCGACACGACCAATACATTCCTCTGTTGTCGGATCTAAAACATCTAACGTACGCCCATCGTGTGCATCGCACCACCGACCTGCAATTAAAAGCTGTGTATTGACCATTGTAGCCCTCCTTATTCTCCCGCCTTTTCTTCAAACACGAATACGGTTCTGTGCGGTTCTATGTTTTACGTTGTGATTGTTTTACAATTTTTATTGTACACTTTATTTTGCACAGTGACAATTCATAAGATTATAAAAAATATAATAACTTTTCTTTCACATATTATTTTCTTATGCTTGTTCAACGCATTTTACTTCTTTTATTATTATAGAAAATATATCATGTTGGTCTTACCGTGTACAACGTCGTTCATAATGTACGGTATGCACCCAACAAAGATGGCAGATTTACGGCTTTGTCCTCCTCAAAAAAGTTTTTTCTCTGATCCCTGTTCACAAGATCACGTTCAGCCTTGTTCGATACGTGTAGCCAAATGCCCCTCAATAATGGTACTATTCTTTATATCGGCTGCAAAAAATCACTTAAAACTTCTTCAACAAGACCTTACCCTTCACCTTAATAAACACCCAATCTTCAAATGATACGTCCCTTTTTATGAAGTGTTTTACTTTATGAGCACCTACCCCAAAAAAATCCAAAGATCTATGCAAAAGATACACGCAATGGTAAAGGACACGATATCCATTTTCAGCATGTTTTTGCCTCACTTTCAAAGTCTTCTATTCACCACACAAACCACCATATCTCTGCAAGGAGAATTAAGATCTCCCCTCTAAAAATATTTTTTCTCAACAATATGCCCACGCACACATCCTATTTTTTCTCCTCCCTCCCTTATTTTACTTAAGACGTAACGCCTTTCTCACTGTTCCGTTTGAGGTAAGACAAAAACATCGGCGTATGCCACCTTTTTATTGACGCGCCGCGTAAGAATAAATCGGAAAGCGGGCGCAAAGATCACGCACGCGAGCATGAACCGATCGTTCTACTGCGGCATCTCCTTCATTACCTGAATGGGCTAATGCTGTGAGAACTTCATCAATCATGACGCCAATTTGGCGAAACTCCTCTTCACGAAAACCGCGTGTTGTTGCCGCCGGGCTCCCTAAACGGATCCCCGATGTAATCGTCGGTTTTTCGGGGTCAAACGGAATAGCATTTTTATTGGCGGTTATACCTGCCCTTTCCAACGCGGCTTCAGCAGCTTTCCCTGTAACTTTTTTCGGGCGTAAATCCACCAAAAGAAGGTGTGAATCTGTGCCACCTGTCACAATATCAAAGCCGCGTTCGATTAAAACTTCTGCCAAAATGCGCGCATTTTTCTTCACCGCTGCCTGATAGGTATAAAATTCGGGCTGTAATGCCTCTCCAAACGCCACCGCTTTCGCTGCAATCACATGCATAAGCGGTCCGCCCTGCAAGCCCGGGAATACCGCAGAATTGATCTTTTTCGCCAGATCCGCATCGTTAGTGAGAATTAACCCGCCACGCGGTCCGCGTAATGTTTTATGCGTGGTTGATGTCACAATATGCGCGTGTTCGACAGGGTTTGGGAAAAGCCCTGCCGCGACAAGCCCAGCAAAATGCGCCATATCCACCATGAGATAGGCACCGATTTCATCAGCAATCTGCCGAAAACGTGCAAAATCAATCTCACGCGGGTAGGCTGATCCGCCGGCGATAATAATCCGAGGACGATGCTCACGCGCAAGGTGCTCAACTTCCTCGTAATCTAAAAAACCATCTTGACGACGTACGCCATATTGCACCGCCTTAAACCATTTTCCGGAATAATTAGGCGCTGCCCCGTGGGTTAAATGCCCCCCGGCGGCTAAACTCATCCCTAACACACAATCCCCAGGTGTTCCTAGTGCCATAAAAGCGGCTTGGTTTGCGTTAGCGCCAGAATGTGGCTGCACATTAGCATAAGCCGCCCCAAATAACCGCTTAACACGTTCAATTGCCAGCGTTTCGACTTTATCAACCTCAACACAGCCACCATAATAACGACGGCCGGGATAGCCTTCTGCATATTTATTGGTCAGAACACTTCCTTGTGCGGCTAAAACCGCCGTAGAAACAATGTTCTCACTCGCAATAAGCTCTATTCCCTCTTGCTGGCGTTTAAGCTCGCTTTCTATGATTGAGGAAACCTCAGGGTCTTGCTCGGAGAGTGGTGTACAAAAAAAACGATTCATTTTGCCTGCCTCATTTATATACAATTTATAATTTCAAACCTATTCTTTGCTATCCGCTATATAATTTGTTCTAGGATAAACTTTACACCCTGCCCTATAAAATCACCCCATAATAAAACAATTTGTTGACAGGCTTTATTATAAAACAAAAACCCCCTGAAAGACAACGACAATAACGATAGGAACAACAAAAACCCTTATGACAAAACCTCGTCATCTATAACGATCTTTTCCAATTCTCGCGCGCAAAATGTTTTATGATGATATAATAAAGAATTTCATATGAGATCATAAAACGCCCTCTAGCTTACGGCACTATATGGCGCGCCGTTTGGGCTGTTGATTTTATTAAATTTAATTGAATTAACAAATGTTGACCGCTTTTGCCCATTTTGCTTTTTTCTGTCGTTTCTCTCGCTTTTTGTACACTATGCCCATAGCTTACCGCCAAAAAATATTATGAAAAACAATAAACTTCTTCCCAAACTCACACGTCGTCTTTCTCTCAGTGGTCTCAATAGTGAAACCTCCTCCTTAAAACGGGTGTTAGGTCCTTACGGGCTTATCGCGTTTTGTGTCGGCAATACGATAGGCGCTGGTTTGTTTTCACTCACTGGTATCGCCGCTGCACAAAATGCCGGACCTGCCGTTGTGCTTTCCTTTATTATCTCGGCTATTGCGTGCGGATTTGTTGCCTTCTGCTATAGCGAACTTGCCGGAATGATGCCCATTTCTGGGAGTACTTACACCTATACCTATGTTGCTATCGGCGAATTTATGGCATGGATTATCGGCTGGGCGCTTATTTTAGAATATGCCGTCGGTGCCTCAACCGTCGCTGTCAGTTGGTCGGGGTATGTTGTTTCTTTTTTAGCCACGTGGCACATCGGTATTGACCCACGCTTATCGGCTTCCCCTTTTGAGACAGTCCAACTAGCTAACGGCACAATAGCCCATGGTTTTTTTAACCTCCCTGCCGTTGCTATTCTTTCGGCTGTTTCCATTCTTTTAATTTTTGGAACATCTAAATCTTCCTTTATTAATACAGTTATTGTCATTATAAAACTCATTATTATTGCAATTTTTTGTCTTTTCGGGTTTCATTACGTTAACTATGCCAACTATACCCCCTTTATCCCCCCTAATAACGGCACTTTTGGGCATTATGGTTTTTCGGGTGTTATGCGGGCAGCGGGGGTTATTTTCTTTGCCTATGTTGGTTTTGACTCTCTTTCTACCGCTGCACAAGAAACAAAAAACCCTGCGCGTAATATGCCCATAGGTTTTTTAGGTGGGCTTTTTATCACAACACTGGCTTATGTCGCTTTCTCATTTGTTATGGTCGGTCTTGTCAACTATCACGATATGGTCGATGATGCCGCCCCCGTTGCCACAGCCATTAACCATACTCCCTATGTATGGCTACAACTCGCCATTAAACTTGGCATTATTTTCGGCTTTACCTCGGTACTTATTACTTTGTTGTTTGGGCAAAGCCGTATATTTTTTACGGTTTCTCAAGATGGCTTATTGCCGCGTTTTTTTAGTATTACGCATTCACGTTTTCAAACACCTTGGATTTCTAACCTGTTTATTATGGCTTTTACCTCTTTTTTAGCGGCATTTTTCCCTATTTCCGAACTTGGTCATATGACTTCTATCGGCACACTCTTCGCCTTTGTGCTTGTCTGCCTCATTGTTATGATTTTACGCCGTAAAGAGCCAGACCATCCGCGCACGTTCCGCGTACCTGGGGGCGATATTATCCCCATTATGGGTGTTTTAACTTCTGGCACCATTATGCTTTGCCTCGATATCGCCACTTGGATCCGGTTAATCACTTGGCTTGTTCTTGGCATAGGTATTTATTTCCTTTATGGTATTAAACACAGTAAACTCGCCCATCATGAAATCTCATATGAGGCATAAAATAAGGTTGTTTATGAAATAGGGCTTTTATTTTTCTTTTTTTAGGCACATATTTTAACGATTTTTAGGAGTTTTTCATGTTTGTTGGTCATTTTCCATCCTATCGCCCCCGTCGCAATCGTTACGATAACGCCACACGCCGCCTTGTGGCAGAAAATAGTTTACATATTGATAACCTCATTTGGCCTATTTTTATTATAGAAGGTACACAAACCGAAACCGACATTGCCTCTATGCCTGGTGTTCAACGTGTTACACTCGATCGCCTCGCCCATTATGTAGAGCCTGCTGCTTGTTTGGGTATTCCAGCACTTGCCCTCTTTCCTGTCACCCCTCCCCATAAACGTGATGAGCACGGAACAGAAGCCACAAACCCTGATAATTTAATGTGCTGTGCTGCCCGGCTGCTTAAAAAAGAGTTCCCCGAAATAGCGCTTATCGGTGATGTGGCTCTTGATCCCTATACCCTCCACGGACACGACGGCATTATAGAAAATGGCTATGTTGTCAATGACGCCTCTGCCGCCGTTCTCGCGCAGCAGGCTGTCAATCAAGCACAGGCAGGTATAGATATTATTGCCCCTTCCGATATGATGGATGGTCGCATTGGTTTCATACGAAAAGCCCTCGATACCCATGGTCTTATTAACACGCGTATTCTATCTTATGCTGTTAAATATGCCAGCGCCTTTTATGGACCGTTTCGTGATGCACTAGGATCGCATACCTTTTTGAAAGGAGATAAAAAAACCTATCAAATGGACCCTGCCAACAGTCGCGAAGCGCTTCGGGAAGTCGCTATGGATATTGAAGAGGGGGCAGATATGGTCATGGTCAAACCGGGCATGCCCTATTTAGATGTTCTTTGGCGCGTGCATGAGACTTTTGGCGTGCCAACATTCGCTTATCAAGTTTCCGGTGAATATGCCATGTTGAGTGCGGCGATTCACAAAGGTTGGCTCGCCCGCGAGCAAACCATTCTAGAAAGCCTTTTATCTTTCCGTCGAGCAGGGGCACAAGGTGTGCTTACCTATTTTGCCCTTGAAGCGGCGCGCCTCCTTCGTCAAGAGTTGGGTTCGTAAACGCTTTCCTATCCCCCTCTTTGCCCTGCCCTCTTTAGCTTGCCGCCTGCACCCCGCCAAAACCGAGCGTGTTTCATGCTCCCTTTTGTCTCTTTCTGTCCTTCATCGTGCCCAAAGCGGTGCCCTTTTCCCTACTGCTGCACGCCGAGAACACCATTCTTTAAGATCGTCCATAGAACGAAGTCTCGTATTATCAGACCACAAAAGCCCATCGGCGGCAGAAAATACCTTGATTTGCTGCACACCCCCACCGTTGGCATATTTTTGTAACACCACCCCAGAGCCGCGTGCTATAATAGGGACTTGATCTAACGGGAAGATTAACAAACGATGATTATCCCCTAAAATAGCCACCTGATCCCCTTGGGCAGCAACACAAAATTGAATATAATCCCCTTTTTCTTTGAGATTAAAAACCTGCCGTCCGGTACGCTTTTCGGCTATAAGTGCTTTATTTTCCACAAGCATACCGCGCCCGGAATGAGCAACAAGGAGTCGAAGTTTTTCTTCTTCTAAAACAAATAGAGAGACAATGTCTTGATCATTAGGCAAATCAACAAGCAAACGAACAGCTTGCCCGTCATGGCGCCCGCTGCGATAGATATCAGAAACTTTTACCGTAAAAGACCGCCCATCAGTGGCAAATAAACAGATTTTATCTGTGTTCATACATTGTAGAGCCGTTCTTAAAGAATCCCCTTCTTTAAATTTCTGTTTTTCTAAATCAACGGTATGACCTTGAAGGGCTTTGACCCATCCTTTTTGTGATAACACCACAGTCACCGGCTCACGCTCTATCATTTCATGAGTCGGAATCGTTATCGAACGAGGGGCAGAAAGAATGGTACTGCGCCGTTGTCCCTTTTCTCCGCGAGAAAATTTATCCGCCATATTTTGAAGCTCTGCCTCAATGCGTTGCCAGCGTAATTTTTCATCACCTAGTAAAGTAAGTAGGTCGGTTTTTTCTGCCGATAATGTCTCATATTCGCGACGAATAGCCATTTCTTCTAATTTACGTAAAGCACGTAGGCGCATATTTAAGACTGTTTCTGCCTGAAGATCGGTTAATGCAAATGTAGCGATGAGGACAGCTTTAGGATCATCTTCTTCGCGAACAATTTGGATCACTCTGTCCAAATTCATATAAACACTTAAAAAGCCTGCCAAAATTTCTAATCTACGCGCAACACCCTGCAACCGATACCTATAGCGTCGCTCTAATACCTCGTGGCGATGATCAAGCCACGCACGCAACACCTGCCGAAGCCCCATGACCATCGGTGAGCGATGTGCGTTAATCACATTCATATTTAATGAAAAACGATTTTCCAACGCTGTTGCCTGAAACAACATTTCCATTAAAACTTCTGGCTTAACCTCGCGTGATTTTGGTAGGAATACCAAACGGATTTCATCCGTGCTTTCATCACGGATATCTTCTAAAAGAGGAAGTTTTTTTTGTTCTAATAGCTGAGCTATATGTTCAATTAAACGAGATTTTTGAACCTGATAAGGGATTTCTGTTACAACAATTTGCCACGTGCCAAAACGTCCTTGCTCAACCGCCCAACGCGCCCGTACCCGAAAACTGCCTCGCCCTGTTTCGTATGCCTGAAGTATGGTTTCAGCCTCTTCCATAATTAAGCCACCTGTGGGAAAGTCGGGACCTTGCAAAACAGAGAGCAAGGCGCGCGTCTCTACCTCAGGGTTTTGCACTAAAAGAGCGGCAGCTTGACAAATTTCTGCCGCATTATGGGGAGGAATACTCGTTGCCATACCCACGGCTATACCTGTCGCCCCGTTCGCTAAAAGATTGGGAAAAGCTGCCGGTAAAACATAGGGCTCTTGTTCCTCTCCATCGTAAGTTGCCTGAAAATCAACAGCATTTTCCTCAATGCCTTCTAACAAAGCCACGGCAACATCTGTCAGCCTTGCTTCTGTATAACGCATAGCTGCGGGGTTATCTCCATCAATAGAACCAAAATTCCCCTGACCTTCAACCAACGGGTAACGAACAGCAAAATCCTGCGCTAAACGCACCAAAGCTTCGTAAACGGATGAATCACCATGTGGATGAAATTTACCGATAACATCGCCAACAACACGCGCACATTTCTTAAAACCAGAAGCCGGATCTAACTTCAGTTGATGCATGGCATAGATCAAGCGCCGATGAACAGGTTTCAGACCATCGCGTACGTCTGGCAGCGATCGCGACATAATTGTTGATAACGCATATGCAAGGTAACGCTCTTGTAAAGCGTCAGCCAATTTTACCTCTTCAACATGACCGATCGTCTCTTCTTCAGACAAGGTATGCATGTGTTTACCTCACTAACGCTTTTATACGTTCAATTAAACGGTGTCGAATAACAGGTATAGGTCGATGATATTGATCATAGACGTGACGTTGGAGAAAATACCCCGTTAAACGAAATCCCTCTAGCCAGAGCAGGGGATCTCCTTTTTCTGCCTCTGTCAACAAAAAAGCCGGCAAAGGCAATAAACGATCACGCCAAATGCCAGCCCCACTTTTACTCACAGCGCGCCCTGTACGCGGGGAAACATAAGCCAACTCCTCTTGTTTCCCTGTCACTGCACAGCCGGAAAAGTCCAACCCAAAACCGAGCGTTTCCAAAAGCAATAATTCCCAACGAAGATAAAGAGACACACCCTGATCGTTAAGAAAGCCTATAGATGCCTCCCCTTTGGAAACTCTCCTCTTACCAAGATCACAAAGAGTGGTTAAAACATAGACGGTTTGATCAAATAAGAATGGGCAAGCCTCATGCTCTAGCAAAGTCGTATTAATCAACGCGCAGATTGATTGGACTAAATCAAGCGCCAATGGCAGATCGAATAAACAAATCGCATATATCTCGAGCACTTCGCCAGAAAAAATCGGCACGCCCCCTTCCCTTCGCTGGCGTATACGGGTTTTAACCAGATTCCCAAGTTGCCACAACACTCGATTAGACGGGTGAGACACCCCATAAGTCACCCCTCGAAGTAAACCGTGTATTTTTGTAAAAAGATGAATCCGTGCGGCTTTTTCGCCCATTGGAGAAGTAAAAACGACAAGGGCAGGAGCCTCTTTTTCAAGAGACATCCTGTCCCTGCTTGAAAATACTTAAAACCAAGAATTAAATACCAGCGACTTTGCTCACTTCAGCGGCAAAATTATCAACAGCTTTTTCGATCCCTTCACCCAGCTGAAAACGCTCAAAACCTTTTAAGGTAACCCCTGCTTTTTGCACAATATCTTTCACACGACTTTCTCCATCATGCACCCAGACTTGCTCAAGCAAAACAACCTCTTCATAAAATTTACGGATACGACCTTCGACCATTTTTTCAATAATGTTTTCTGGCTTACCCGAAGCCCGTGCCTGATCGACCAATATCGCACGCTCACGCTCAATTTCGGCGGGGTTTAAGCTGCTAATATCTAAAGAAGACGGACGTGTCGCGGCAATATGCATACCTATTTGCCGCCCAAGTTGTTCAATAGCAGCAGACGCAGAAGAAGCTTCAAGTGCCACCAAAACACCGATTTTACCCAGACCAGAGCATAACGCGCCGTGCATATACGTAGCGACAACCCCTGAAGGAACTGTTAAAACACGGGCACGCCGTAAAGATATATTCTCGCCAATAGTGGCAATAAGATGCGTTAACTCATCGGCAACAGAACGCCCTGTTTCAAGCGAGGCTTTTTTAATAACCTCGAGATCATCTCCCACTTTAAGGGCGATGCGTGCCACAGAGTCTACAAACTTTTGAAAGGCTTCATTCCGTGCAACAAAATCTGTTTCTGCATTGACTTCAACCATAGAGGCAGAACACCCATGAGACGCAACACCAACCAGCCCTTCAGCTGTGACGCGACCAGACTTTTTAGCCGCTGCCGAAAGCCCTTTTTTACGAAGCCAATCAACAGCCGCTTCTATATCCCCTTTTGCTTCATGCAGCGCTTTTTTACAATCCATCATACCCGCCCCTGTTCTTTCACGCAGGGACTTTACCAAAGTAGCGGTAACTTCCGCCATATGTATACTCCTTTTACACTTTACACTTTTAACTTGGATTCATCATCAAGAACATAAAAACACCCTCGCGCTTACTGGTCAGCAACGTTACAATGTTGCGCCATGCGCTTCTATAGATTTATAGATTTACGCCTCTTTTGGAGAGTCAGATACCTCTTCTGACAAGGTTTATTCTAGTACTGTTTCTTCTGTTCCAGTTCCCTCTGGTAGTGTTTCTTCTGGCACTGTTTCAACAAGTAATTCTTCAGAAGACCCAAGGTCAACCCCTGATGCCTCTAGCTCCGCAGAGATACCATCTAACACAGCCGAAGAAACTAAATGACAATATAATTCAATAGCGCGAATAGCATCATCATTCCCGGGCACGGGATAAGACACACCACGCGGATCCGAATTACTATCTAGCACCGCGACCACCGGAATTTTCAGTTTATTGGCTTCTGCGATCGCTAATTTTTCTTTGTTCGTATCGATAACAAACAAAATATCGGGTAGACCACCCATTTCTTTAATGCCACCGAGAGAACGTTCGAGCTTATCACGCTCACGCGTTAAGCCTAACATTTCTTTCTTCGTTAAACCGACATTGCCACTTTCTATGTTTTCATCAATTTGGCGTAAACGTTTGATAGAGGCTTGAATTGTTTTCCAATTCGTCAACATACCGCCGAGCCAACGATGATTGACGTAATATTGTCCGCACCGGCGTGCCGCATGCGCAACAGGTTCTTGCGCGGCACGTTTTGTACCCACAAACAAAACACGACCGCCACCTGCCACAATATCACGAATCGCTATTAACGCGCGATCCAATAAACCCACTGTTTGTTGTAAATCGATAATATGAACTTGGTTCCGCACACCAAAAAGATACGGTGCCATACGCGGGTTCCAACGGCGCGTATGATGACCAAAATGAACACCAGCTTCAATCAACTGGCGCAATGTAAAATCAGGCATTGCCATAAATTTCGTCCTACCTTAACTCTGGTTTTATCCTCCGCAGGGCACTATTAGAAAACAGCTTAAAAGAGCCATACCCAACACCAGAAACGGGAGCCCCTGCGTGTGTTATCATCGTAACCCTCAATAACAACGATTGAGGGTTACACTGTTGTAGACTGTTTTTACCAAAACACGCAACAAAAAAATGCAAAATGCTTTTTACTTTTTGTCGGCATACGGATTTGGAACACCACAAGTTGCCAATAAATGACGCAGTTTGCGGATCACAGGGAAAACCTCGACATTATGATCACCGCCAAGCTCACGCCATGCTTTTTGTTCCATTTCCACAATCTCGCGATCTTCTTCAAAAATACGATGGGTAAAAACACCTAAAATAGGCCAAGCAATATCGAGTAAAAAAGACCTCTGCGGCTTTTTAACAGACAACAAACCAAAAGATTGGGTGATGTGCTGTGTCTTTCCAATAGGTAAGTAACACGCCCACAAATCCATAATCAGATCCCCATCTTTATCGCGGATTTTTAGCGTTTGATAAGGGTACACAGTACGGATAGAAACAACTTCTTCAACCGGTTGTTCGCGCCCATTCAAGTCATAATGACGCCCAAAAATAAGCCTTTCTGCCCAAGGCTGTTTGCCCCGAGTACGGGCGAAACTATACCGTGCCTCGACAAAATCTTCGCCGACATCTTGCCCTAAAAAGCGCGCGTTGATATACCCCATCTGCCGACGATGTAAAAACTGATGGTTCATATCCATTAGGTTTTCATGCATAAAGGTGTAATGACATTTTAAGCGTGGGCTATACCGGCGTGTTCTATAGTCAGGGTTATCAACTTGTGCCAAATCAGGCAAAGGGACTTTATCGGCAAGGGCAGGGTCACCCGGAAAAACAAAAATAAGCCCACCTTTTTCACGACACGGATAAACCCGCACAGGGCGCCCAACATCTTCGCGACTTAAATAAGGTACGGTAACACATTGCCCCCGATGATCAAACGCCCAGCCGTGATAACAACATTTAACACAGCCGTTTTCATCGACAACCCCTTTACTTAACGGCACTTGCCGATGGGCACACCGGTCTTCTAACGCGTAAACCGGTCCATATTCGGGGCGAACAAGTGCGATGGGTTGATCAGCATAGCGCGCGCCAAAAGCCTTACCCCGTCGCACTTTCGATGACCAAGCGACCGGATACCAAAAATTCGGGTTAGAATCAACCTGCCTAAGGTCAGGATGTGCTCCGTGTAAGTTCAAACCTTCCTGACTCTCTTCTTGGTGAGTCTGTGCAACCATTTGCATGATATCTCCTTGTAATATATAGAAACAACAAAAATACTTACGAAATACTTAAACCCAAAACAAAAACCTTGAAAAATCGGGGTGCCACGCGCCTATTTAACACAAACACATGCCAAACATTAAGGCACTCGCTATTATTTGGCATATGCTCTTTTAAGTCTATTGCAAACGCCTCCCCTCTACACAATGACATATATCACAAAAATGTCACAAAAACCCTCCCCCTGTATTGCCTAATAAAATGTGTTGCCCAAAATCATTAAAATACCCCCAAATACCCCAACAACAAAGCCTGTCAAACACAGCTCCTTACCCCTCGTTGACACTCAATCTCTACCTATCTATACTTTAACACACTTTACTGTATAGATATCCTTATATTAGTAACTCTATAAACCTTTCAAAAAAATCTTCGAGAGGACTATAAACCATGGACATGCCACCTCCATCTAATAAACCTAACTATAATTTTTGGATTATCAAATTAGGCAAAGCCCTTGCTTTAAAGCAATATGAATCTGCTCTTTTTTGTGCCGAAGAAGCCCTTGACGTGGCTCAAACAGAGACAGAACGTGCCGAAGCGATGAATTTTAAGGGCGATTGCCTCATTGCACTTCAACGATATGAAGAAGCCCTTCAAATTTATAACAACTCCATCGCCAAATTCCAAAATGACTGCAAGCGTGAAGCCGAGCCTTTTCTTAAAGAGCATATTGCGAAAGCTTTTTTCCAAAAGATGGAAACACTTTCCAAACTTAAACGACAAGCAGAAATTTCTTCCGTTTATGATGAGATGGTCTGCCGATTTGGTGATGACAACACCCTCTTTATTCGAAAATACCTCGCCAAAGCCCTTTTCGAAAAAGCCCGCTATTTTGGGCACCTTGCCGAAAAAGAGAACTCTCTCGCCGCCTACGCGCTTGCCCTTTACGATGAACTCCTCCAAAAATTCAGCAACGAAACCGATACAGAAATAAAGCAATACGTCTCAGGGGCTATGTTCTGCAAGGGTGCTGCTCTCTCCAACCTTGAACGCTACGACGACGCCATCAAGGCTTACGACGCATGCATCGAAAAATTCAGCAATGAAACCGATACAGAAATACAAAAAATTGTCAAAGAAGCTCGAGAAGAAAGAGATAAGTTACGTTAGCTTTCTTTGCCTTGTTGTTCCTCTTAAACGTCTTGTTGCACGTCTTGCACGCCGGAGATTAGTCGTAGCTTCTGAATCAAGAGGGGGGTTATGCCATATTTCCCCCTCAACTGAATTTCTACATCGCAGGCTTCGGA
>JAFPVE010000042.1 GCA_017413025.1 Acetobacter sp.
AGAGGGTGATGAGGTTGCTGTAGGGGCGTTGTTGACCACGCTTCAACCTGGTCAGGTTTCTTCTACATCTGCGTCAAAAACCGTAGCTTCTCCAACACCTACACCAAAAACAACAAACCAACAAATACACACAACAGAACAGGCTAGTAATGTTGATTATGATATTATCGTTATTGGTGCTGGTCCGGGTGGGTATGTCTGCGCTATTCGCGCGGCACAACTCGGTTTCAAGGTTGCCTGTGTTGAAAAACGTGCCACACTAGGTGGAACGTGTCTTAATGTGGGATGTATTCCTTCTAAAGCTTTGCTTCAATCTTCAGAAAACTATCATGAAGCAGAGACTAAATTTGCATTGCATGGTATTACTCTTGATAATCTCAAAATCAATGTTGCACAAATGCAGGCACGTAAAAATGAGGTTGTTGGTGCGAATGTGAAGGGTATTGAGTTCCTCTTTAAAAAGAATAACATAACATGGTTGAAAGGACATGCTAAAGTTGAAGGCACGGGTCGTGTCAGTGTAAATGGGAAACTTGTTACAGCGAAACATATTATCATTGCCAGCGGTAGCGAGAGTGCTAATCTTCCAGGTATTGATGTAGATGAAAAAACAATTGTTACCTCTACGGGGGCTTTGGATCTCAGTTCTGTGCCTCAACACCTTGTCGTCATTGGAGGAGGCGTTATTGGGCTTGAGCTTGGTAGTGTGTGGAGGCGTTTAGGTGCTTCTGTGACAGTCATCGAATTCCATGACCATTTAGTTCCCGGTATTGATGGTGAAATCTCAAAGCATCTTAAGAACTTTTTGGTTGAACAAGGCTTTTCTATGAAATTAGGGCATAAAGTTGTTAAAGCCGAAAAAAAATCAACGGGTGTTGTGCTAACGGTTGAACCTGCTGCAGGCGGTAAATCCGAAACACTTGAAGCGGATGTTGTTCTAGTGGCTGTTGGTCGCACAGCTGCAAGTAAAAATATGGGGCTGGAAGAAGCAGGTATTGCGCTCGATAAGCGTGGTCGTATTGAGGTAGACGCCCATTTTGCTACTAATGTACCAGGCATTTACGCTATTGGTGATGTTATTGCAGGTCCTATGCTTGCTCATAAAGCTGAAGAAGAAGGCGTTGCTGTAGCAGAAATTTTAGCCGGTCAGGTAGGGCATGTGAATTACGATGCTATTCCCAGTGTTATTTATACATGGCCTGAAGTTGCTTCTGTCGGCTTTACAGAAGAACATCTTAAAGAGAAAGGGCATGCTTACAAGGTTGGTAAGTTTCCCTTCATGGCAAATGGTCGCGCCCGCGCTATGGGTGATATAGAGGGGTTTGCTAAAGTGCTTTCTGATAAACAGACGGATCGCGTGCTTGGCGTCCATATTCTTGGACCAATGGCAAGCGAGCTCATTGCTGAAGCAACAATGGCGATTGAATTTGGTGCCTCTGCCGAAGATATTGGTCGAATTTGTCACGCCCATCCCACGTTGAGCGAAGTCGTGAAAGAAGCTGCTTTAGCGGCTAACAACTGCGCGATCAATATCTGATTTTTTTTGCTTGTTCGATACCCCTAATGTTGAGTGGTAGATCCATTTTTCCAACATTGGGGGTATGGGTACTACCCATGTCGGATATCCTTTTTTTATTTCTAAAATAGATAAGGGGTGAAAAGGTTTATCTCAACACCTCACCCCTTTTTTGTAAAAAGACTTAAAAAATATTAAGCCGCTCTTTTATTTTTTTTTACGTTGCTCTTTACTTAAAAACAACGCGAGTTACTAATAGCGATATTCATCGTGTTTGAACGGACCATTAACAGAAACACCGATATAATTCGCCTGTTCTTTTGTAAGTTTGCTTAAATGTGCCCCAACTTTTTCAAGGTGTAACGCGGCAACTTTTTCATCTAATTTTTTGGGGAGCGTATACACTTTAGCGTCATATTTCCCCTTAGGTGCTGTCCAGAGCTCAATTTGTGCTAATGTCTGATTTGTGAAAGAAGCGGACATAACAAAAGAGGGGTGTCCTGTAGCATTGCCAAGGTTAACCAAACGTCCTTCTGACAGAACAATTAAACGCTTACCATCAGGAAAAATGACTTCATCTACTTGAGGTTTAATATTTTCCCAAGGAAAGTTCCGTAAATCAGAAATTTTAACTTCAGAATCAAAATGTCCAATATTACACACAATAGCGCGGTGTTTCATATGGCGCATATGTTCAATAGTAATAACGTCAATATTGCCAGTTGCTGTCACAAAAATATCACCGCGAGGAGCTGCTTCCTCCATGGTCACAACTTCATACCCTTCCATAGCGGCTTGCAAAGCACAAATGGGATCAACTTCAGTAACGAGAACACGGCAACCTGCACTGCGTAGAGACGCAGCAGAACCTTTACCGACATCACCATATCCAGCAACAATGGCAATTTTCCCTGCCATCATAACGTCAGTGCCACGACGAATAGCATCAACAAGGCTTTCACGACAGCCATAGAGATTATCAAATTTAGACTTCGTTACACTATCGTTAACATTAATTGCAGGAACTTTCAGAGTGCCTTTTTTTTCCATGTCCCATAAACGATGTATACCAGTTGTTGTTTCCTCGGAAAGACCTTTGACATGTTCTAGTAAATGGGGGTAATGTTCATGCATCATAGCCGTCAGGTCACCACCATCATCTAAAATCATGTTGGGAGTCCAACCCTCTTTTCCGTGAATCGTTTGCCTGATACACCAATCAAATTCTTCCTCTGACATTCCTTTCCATGCAAAAACGGGAATACCTGCCGAAGCAATAGCCGCCGCAGCGTGGTCTTGCGTCGAAAAAACATTACAAGAAGACCAACGCACAGAGGCACCTAGTGCGACAAGAGTCTCAATTAATACGGCAGTTTGAATTGTCATATGCAGACAGCCTGCAATTCTAGCCCCTTTTAAGGGCTGACTTGCGTGATACTCTTCACGTAGCGCCATCAAGCCGGGCATTTCCCCTTCTGCGATGGAAATTTCTTTTCGACCCCATTCAGCAAGAGAGAGGTCTTTTACTTTATAATCAGTCACGATGTACAAATATCCTTATTTTCAGTCTGTAACTATTAAATGGATCACCTAACTACATTTCTTTTACCTAAGATATCAGGTAAGTATCATGCGTTCAAAGAATACACCAAAACACCGTTATCCTTCTGCTTTAAGAATAACGAAGTCCAATGTCTATTTTGCTAAAACTCACTCTAGTGTTAATGCTAAAGCCTTTAACTTTTAACGTTTATTACATATTATAACCTGTTAAATTACATAGTAAACAATAAGGTTGATTGTTATCAAAAAGCAATAAAAAAGAACGCTTTTTCTCAATACTTTCTAAAAATAAAAACTATTTGCAGATGCCTAAAGTCTTTTACACTACATTTATAAATTTGTAGTATTTTCATAAAAACATTTTGTTTTAGATTTTATTGACTGAACTTAATAAAGCCTTTTTACGATGTTAGGAAAAATAATGATCTCCTTTTTGCGATCTATTACGTTTAATATAGTAGCGTTTGTTCTGACATTGGTTATGGGAGTTTGTGCTTTTCCTGTTCGTTGGTTTTTTCAGAAGCAAGCCTTATCATACGCACGGTTATGGTCACGTGGGGTGTTATGGTTGTTTCGTCATATTTGCGGGGTATATGTACATATTATTGGGCAAGAGAATATTCCCTCATCTGGTGCGGCTTTGATCGCTTCACAACATCAATCAGCTTTTGATACATTGATTTGGATGCTCTTATTACCTCGTCCATGTTACGTGATGAAAGGGGAGTTACGGCGTATTCCTCTATTAGGACCAATGTTAGTATTAACAGGTATGATGCCTATCGAACGTAGCGCAGGAGCGAAGGCTATGCGACTTTTATTGCAAAAAACAGACAAAGCCGTAAAAGCTGGGAAGCAAATTATTATTTTCCCGGAAGGGACGCGTACCCAACCCGGAGAACATAAACCCCTCAAACCGGGTATAGTGGCAATGGCACAGCACACAAAAATTTCCGTTATTCCCGTAGCAACAAATTCTGGTCAGTTTTGGGGACGTAATGCTTTTATAAAGCGTTGCGGTACGTTATATGTCGTTATAGGAGAAGCAATAAAACCTTCTCCGCGTGAGGTTATGCTCAAAGAAATTGAACAAAGTTGGGCGCGAAACTCTCTGATATTTACGCCAAAGACTCATGGTGCGGAAACGTAAAACTGAAAGAAACTAAAGCAAGGTTTACTATGCGAACAAAATAGTTTTGATGAGAGATTAAACCCGATAGAATAGATACGAAGAAACAACAGGAGAGGGGCGTTTTTCTTTCTCTCACAAAACAACGACGACACAGGAAAAACCTATCGCGCAAATGACTTTATTAAACGACTTTATTTTAATTAAGGATACCAAAACACACGGTAGCGGCGGAAGGATTTGAACCTCCGACCAAGGGATTATGATTCCCCTGCTCTACCGCTGAGCTACGCCGCCACATCGAAAACAAAAAAATGGTAAGTTTTTTATATTATCCTGTCAAGAGACTATTTGGGGTCATTTTTCAATTTATTTTGAGGTTAATGCAGGGTGCCAATACCAAAAATGTAATTACTTATTCGTTGTTCAAGACTGACAGGATCTTGCGTATGCGTCAGGATCGTTTGTGAGTTTGCCCATACAGGGTGATATTTTTTTTTACCATGCTGTAGGGGGGGGATAATCAGTAACGCGTCTTCAGCCGTGGGTGTATACCGTCCAATCGTTAAAAGGCTGTTTTGTGGAATACGAAGAGGTGCTTCTAAAAAAAAGTGGACAATTGCCATTTGGCTTTGAGGATCAATGCTTATTCCCGTAACGCGTCCTACTTTAACCCCAGCAATGGCCACATCAGAACCACGTGATAAACCATTAGCTGATACAAAACGCGCTGTGAGGTTTGTCCCTATATTCTTTGGAAAACGTTGGGTACTGAACGCGTAAAAAACAAAAAGCAGCGTGCCTAATAAAATAGATCCACTGAAAAGGATTTCTTTTAGTCTTCTATGAAATCTTGCGTATTTCATAGTTTTATTATAATCGTTTTTTTAATAATCATCTTTATTTCTATTTTTTGCCTTTTCTTGCTACAAACACAATAACGTTATAACAATAAAGCCTAAAAGAAGTGAGAAAAATTTTTACGGATTATTTATTAAGATGACTTTTTTTCAAATGATTGTTATGGCTATTTTGCAAGGAGTGACAGAACTTTTCCCTGTAAGTAGTCTCGGTCATGCCGTTATTGTGTCTGCGCTTTTACATTGGACTTCTCAAACAACCTTTTTACCTTTTTTGGTCATGCTCCATTTAGGCACATCTGTCGCCTTACTCGTTTTTTTCTGGCAAGATTGGTATGATCTCTTCAAAGGTTTAAGCGGTTTTTCCGGAGATCGTACGAGGTCCGAAAGTGTTCATATTGCCAAATTGCTTATTGTCGCCACATTACCTGCCGTTATTATCGGTGGTTTATTTGAGCATTTTTTACGTCGTGTCTTTGGCACTGCCTCATCGGCAGCTATCTTTTTGTGTCTTAATGGTTTTTTGTTGCTTATGATTGAACGATTGAGAGGACGGGCTTCATCTAAAAATCAAAAACAATGTCTAGCAGAACTCTCTATAAAAGATGCCGTCGTGGTTGGAGTGTTTCAATGTCTCGCCTTTTTTCCGGGGTTTTCTCGATCTGGTGCAACAATATGTGCAGGCATTTTGCGAGGACTTCATTATGATTCAGCAGCACGGTTTTCATTTTTAATGGCGGAACCTGTTATTGTTGCTGCGACTGTGTGTGAAGCATTCAAAATGCGGCATATGTCTTTTGAGAGTCACCAAATCTCTATGGTTTTTATTGCCGCATTGATTGCAGGGTTTTCTGCTTGGGCAAGTACAGCGTTTTTGATGTACTATTTTCGTGATCATGATCAGTGGGCACTGTCACCTTTTGGGTGGTACTGCCTCATAGTGGGAGGGGGTGCCTGGGGAGCATTTCACATGATGGCATGAATAGTTCTCTTTCTTTCCCTCTATGCGAACCTCTAAAGTCTCGGACATTATTAAGGCGATATTTTTTGAAAAAAACCTTGCTAGGAGTTTTTTATTTAGCGCGACCACAAAGGGCATTTGCGTATAGTAAGAAGCAAGAATATTTTCAACAAATGCAAAAACGTTTTTCGGGTAGGTATACGCATTTTTTAGAAAATATCTATCGCGAAGCTCGATTACAGGGAATTTCTGCGAACATTCTCGAGAGAGCCTTTGCGCTAACAATACGTCCTAACCCCAGGATCATACATGCAGATAGACATCAAGCCGAATTTAGTCTTTCATGGTCTCGTTATCGTGATAGAGTTTTGACAGAGGCAAAATTTACACAAGGTCTTAACGCTGTGCGTGAAAATGCCTCTCTTTTATCTTCTGTTAGTGCTTTGTACGGGGTTAATCAGGGAATTATTGCGGGAATATGGGGGATTGAGTCCGCCTATGGCATGTGTATGGGACAATTTCACGTCATTGATGCTCTTGCTACGCTTGCTTATGCTAGTCAAAGACCTGCTTTTTTTAGGGGAGAACTTTTTAAGGCGCTTTTTATTCTTAATCAAGGTACTATTACGCCTGAAAAAATGCTTGGTAGCTATGCTGGTGCTATGGGACAGCCACAATTTATGCCAAGCGCGTATTTACGTTATGCCGTTAGCTATCCGACGCGGCAGGAGCGAGGGAGTGATATTTGGTACAATAAAGGGGATGTTTTTGCCTCTATTGCGCATTATTTAGCCCAATGTGGTTGGAAAACAGGGGAACTTTGGGGGCAAGCTGTTTTTGTACCTGAAACATTTTCTCAAAATCAATTAGGGCGTCAACATGTACACCCTGTTTCATGGTGGGAACAACAGGGTGTTAAACCTCTTTCAGGAGAGTTTCTGAACCCAGAACAGACTGCTGCTCTTATAAGACCTGACGGGATAAGCGGTTCATCTTTTCTTGTTTATCATAATTTTAACGTTATCAGGCGGTATAACCCGTCAGATTTCTATGCTTTAGCCGTTTGCTTACTTGGAGATGCGTTAGGATAAGAAATGACAGAAAAAGTAAATACTGTTATGACAAACAAATAAGGTACTCTATTTTTTAATATTATCATTGTCTAAAGTTTAGATATTACGAGCGTTTTTTTGAATCAAAAGAGGTATTAACATATGGCATTACAAACTCGACGATCTTTACTTATAGGAGGGGCGGCTTTTTTTTCGTTTGGTCTCGTTACACGAGGTGAGGCACACGCGCATAAACATCACTCTAAACCTCTTTCCTCAAAAAAAACATCTGTGTCTGAAGGCATAAAAACCACGCCAACAACAAGATCGGATATTTCTGCAACAACCCCTATCGGACCTCTGGAAACAATAGCACGTTGGGCTTGTGTGCTTGATAATGAGAGCGGTGCCGTTTTACTTGATAAACACGCGCACGAGGCTATGCCGCCTTCATCTCTTACCAAAATGATGACAGCTTATGTTACTTTTGGTATGCTACGAGTAGGGCGGCTTAGACTTGATCAAATGTTACCTGTTAGTGAGCATGCTTATCATGTCGGTGGATCGAGCATGTTTCTTAATTTAGGACAATATGTTTCAGTCCGAGATTTAATTCAGGGAATGATTATTCAATCTGGTAATGATGCCTGTATTGTTCTCGCTGAAGGTATTGCGGGTTCGGAAGAAAATTTTGTTGCTTTAATGAACGAAACAGCCAAAAAAATGGGGTTAAAAACATCTCATTTTATGAATGCAACAGGATTACCCGCTGAAAATCATTATATGTCTGCCTATGATGTGGCTTATTTAGCGTTGCGTTTAATTCATGACTTTCCAGAATACTATCATTTCTTTTCTGAAAAAGAATTTACTTTTAATAAAATTACACAAGAAAACCGTAATACTCTTGTTGTTAAAGGACTCGCAGATGGATTAAAAACAGGACACACAAACGCTGGTGGTTTTGGACTGTGTGCTTCGTCCTTGCGTGATGGAAAGCGTGTGATCGTGGCGATCAATGGCTTACCAAGTGCTTCGGCAAGAATAAGCGAAGGGGAACGATTATTACAATGGGCTTTTGTCCATTTTGAGACTGCTGTCATTGTTCGGAAAGGGGATATCGTCGATCAAGCTGCCGTATGGATGGGATCAGCTACTTCCGTACCCCTCATTGCAGCTGAGGGATTCAAAATATTATTGCCGCATGGTTGGCAAAAAAATACGCATATGACTTTAGACTATGCTGCACCATTGCCTGCTCCCTTATTTGCCGGTGAGAAAGTCGGACAGTTGACTGTGACACTTCCCGATAATCGTTTTGTCTATATTCCTGTTGTTGTAGAAAAAACAATACCGGAATTAGGCTTTTTGGGGCGCGTAGCCCGACGATTACATTTTGAGTAAGGGTATTTAATTTATTTAATAAGTATGACTTTAATAAGTATGACTTTATAAAATACCTTGAGTTGTGATCAATACATGAAACACGGTCTTTTTATAACTTTTGAGGGAATAGACGGAGTCGGTAAATCAACACAAGCGGATTTACTCGCGCAGGCTCTTCGTACACATGGTTATAAGGTTTGCTTAACGCGTGAGCCCGGTGGATCTGCTGCCTCTGAAGCTTTGCGACAACTTCTTTTATTTGGTCATGTGCCTTTTTCTTTGCGTTCTGAAATACTCGCTCATTTTGCTGCGCGGTTTGACCACGTTGAGCGTGTAATTGATCCTGCGCTTAGAGAAGGACAAGTTGTTTTATGCACACGCTTTTCCGACTCAACTATCGCTTATCAAGGATATGGATCTGGGAAAGGTGAACAAGCTCTTCTTTCTTTTATCAATATGTTAAATCAAAGTCTTGATAGACAACCAGATAAGACTTTTTTGTTAAAAGCCTCTCGAAAAACAACTCAACAAAGACTAACAGAGCGAAATACGAAACAGGATAAATACGAACGCGCAGAAGAATCTTTTCACACCCGTGTTATCGAAGGCTTTGAAAAAATTGCTGCGCAAGATCCAGAGCGTGTACGTTGTATGGATACGACACTTCAGTCGATTGACGATATTCATAAACAAATACTTCAGGAAGTTTTGGCTGTTTGTACCTATGTCTCATCATGCGCTTGAGCCTCAGGACCCTCGATTAGCTTCTCTAACATTAATAGGACGTGATACCGCTGTGGCGATGTTTCGTAAAACTCTCGCAGAAGGACGTTTAGCACACGCATGGCTTATTACAGGCGATGAGGGTATTGGAAAATTTACTTTTGCTTTTTACCTCGCACGTATTTTGCTCAAAGGAGAAAATGAACAAAGCCCTTCTGGACGGCGTATTTCTGCCGCGACCCATACCGACCTTTTTGTTGTTGAACGAGGTTATGATGAAAAGCGACAACGTTATAGGAACGAAATTGTTATAGATGATATTCGCGCCGTAAATACCTTTTTATACCGTACTGCAGCAGAAGATGGGTGGCGGGTTGTTCTTATCGATGGTGCCGAATGGATGAATCGTAATGCGGCAAATGCACTGCTTAAAATATTAGAAGAACCTCCTTCTCGTGCTATTTTGTTTTTAACAAGTTCTGCGCCAGGACGGTTATTGCCAACGATTCGTAGTCGTTGTCGTCAATTAGAGCTAAAACCTCTTAACCATGAGGCGATAAAAACCATTTTGTTAACACAATATCCGAATCTTACTTCTGACGAATTAGCCAGCGTTCTTCTTTCTGCACATGGGTCTCCTGGGAAAGCCTTTTCTTTACTTGCCGATAAAAACGGCACTATAGCACAATGTGTTAGACAAACGTTAGAAGGATGTCATGCTTTACGTGAATATGAGATTGTTGAAACAATTTTGAAGCAGGAAAACGGTTTTTCCTTATTTTTTACTTTATTATGCGATGCTCTTTATAATATGGCACGGCAAAGAGCCTTAAGAGGAAGTCGTGCCTGTGTGGATGTTGTCAATGCATGGGAAAAAATAATGCGTTTACGTTCAGAAACAGAACGTTTTAATCTTGATAAACAAGAAGTTCTTCTTGAAGCTTTAACATGTGTGAGCCGATTATGACCTCTCGATTTTATATAACAACCCCTATTTATTACGTTAATGGTGCACCCCATATTGGGCATGCGTATACCTCTATCGCAGCAGATGTCATCGCAAGGTTTTATCGTCTTTCTGGCTACGATGTTTTTTTTCTTACAGGAACTGACGAGCACGGACAAAAAGTTGAACAGGCGGCAAAAAATGCAGGGCTAACGCCACGCGTTTTTGCTGATAAAGTTTCAGCTGATTTTCGCAATATGGCAGATGTGATGCATATTTCGTACGATGCGTTTATTCGCACAACTGATCCATACCATATTACAAGTGCTCAAGCCCTATGGCGTAGAGTGGCAGAAAAAGGATTTATCTACTTAGGCGCTTATGAGGGATGGTATTGTGTGAGAGATGAGTGTTTTTATAGTGAAAATGAGCTAGTGATGACACCAGAAGGGGAAAGATATGCGCCGACAGGTGCTTCTGTAGAATGGCTAAAAGAACCCTCTTATTTTTTTAGACTTTCGGCATTTCAAGATAAATTACTTGATTTTTATGAACGTCATCCAGATTTTCTAGGTCCGCAGGGTGTACGTAACGAAATTGTAAGTTTTGTGAAACAAGGGTTAAAAGATCTCTCCATTAGCCGGACGACTTTTCAATGGGGGATTCCTGTTCCTGATGACGAACAGCATGTCATGTACGTTTGGTTTGATGCACTTACGAATTATTTAAGTGCTTTAGGGTACCCTCATGAAACAGATCCTCGTATGGCTTATTGGCCAGCGGAACTTCATTTGGTGGGTAAAGATATTGCACGCTTTCATGCTGTTTATTGGCCTGCTTTTTTAATGGCTGCTGGTATTGAGTTGCCTCGTAAGATTTTTGCGAATGGATGGTGGACAGTCGAAGGACAAAAAATGAGCAAATCTTTAGGAAATGTCGTTAATCCCTATGATCTTTTACAAGAATTTAGCCTTGATTCGATACGGTTTTTTTTACTACGGGAAGTACCTTTTGGGGGTGATAGTGATCTTTCACGCAAAGCACTGATAACGCGTAATAATGTTGAGCTCGCAAATGATCTTGGTAATTTAGCACAGCGTACTCTTTCGCTTGTTGCACGAAATTGTGGCGGTCTTATGCCCGAAAGAGGTCATAAAACCGAAGAGGATCTCAAATTATTAGGGCAGGTGAATATCCTTCCAAAGCTATTAGAACTTCAATTAAAGCGTTGTGCCCTGACAGATGCTTTAGAAGAGGTATGGAAAGTTATTCGTGCGGCTAATGTCTATATTACTCGTCAAGAGCCATGGGCTTTACGTAAGGTTGATCCTGTTCGTATGGCAAATGTTTTGGGCGTTTTATTGGAGGCATTACGAGGAATTGCCACCGTATTACAACCCTTTATGCCTGAAAGTATGGCGCGTTTGTTAGATCAACTCGGTGTTTCAGATGATGAGCGTTTATTTTCTGCATTAAATACCCCTATTCCTGCTGGTCGTTCGTTGCCAGCACCACAAGGTCTTTTTCCACGCTATACCGAATAAAAAACACATATCAAAAAATAAGAAAAGAATAATAAAAGGCTCTAAAAAATCATGGTTTCTTGTCTTATCGATTCTCATTGTCATTTAGATTATTTTCCTCAAGAGGAAATCCCCCTTTTATTAACCAGAGCACAAGAAGCAAGCGTGGGGGGAGTTGTGACAATTGGTACACGTTTATCCCGTGCAAAAGAACAAAAAGCCCTTACTTCTTATAATCAACGTGATCTACGTGTTTGGTGTACTGTGGGTACACATCCGAACCATGTCGAAGAAGAAGATCTTTTAGAAGTTGAACACATTGTCGCCATTGCGCAAGAGACACAAGCGATTGGTATTGGTGAAACAGGACTCGATTATTTCTACGGTACGGAACAAACACGCCCTTTACAACGGGAAAGTTTTCGCCGGCATATTCATGCAGCACGTTTATTAAATATTCCCGTTATTATCCATGCACGACAAGCCGATGGCGATGTTTTACAACTCTTAGAAGAAGAATATACTAACGCGCCTTTTGCTATGTTGCTTCATTGTTTTGCTTCAACACCTCAATTAGCACATGCTGTTGTTAAAATGGGCGGTTATGTGAGTTTTTCTGGGATTGCCACTTTTCCTAAAAGTCATGAAATTCGTCAAGTTGTTCGTTCTCTTCCGCTTGATCGGCTACTCGTTGAAACAGATTCTCCCTATCTTGCCCCTGTTCCGAAACGGGGAAAAACGAATGAACCTTCTTTTGTTTCTTATACAGGAGCCTATTTAGCAGAAGTACTTGACCTGAATAAAATGGCTTTTTCTCAACGAATCACCAACAATTTTTTTCGTTTATTTCCTCATGCAATTTAAGGGTAAACTTAGAAAAGAAAGCTCTTTTGTTACATTTGTTATAATGTAAAAAAGTTATGAAAAATATTAAAAAGAAGCCCGTTTTATGTGGGCTTCTTTTTGACAGTGCAACTTGATAACTTTTTAATAACTTTGTTAGAGTGCGTCTCGTCTCGCGCTTTGATTTTGAGCTTACTTTCCGAACCACGGGTCATGACCCGTGGTTTGATTCTATTGAGAAGTGCCAAGCCCATGCTTTGAGAGAGGTATTCTGAACGCGGGGGTATGCACCCGCGTTTGTGATTTTTTCCCATGCTCGCGGCGTTGTGAATGACACCCTTATTAGGCATGAAGAATAATTTCCACGCGTCTATTTTGGGGTTCTCTCGTATTCGGACCTGTGGGCACAAGGGGGTTCGTATCCCCATAGCCCCGAATGACAATCTCTGAAGCTGGCACGCCGTTACGTATCAGTTCCGCCTCAACACTTCGCGCCCGTTTGACAGAAAGCGCATAGTTGTATTTTTGTCCGGCAGGTCCTGGCGCGGCAGAGCTATCGGTATAGCCGTTCACGTTAATACGCGTGGTATGCACATAAGAAGTTGCATGGGCAGCTTCCACCACAATTTGCCGCGCGCGGGAGGTGAGGGCATATTGGTTCCAATCAAAGAACACAAGGTAAGACCGTGCCGGCACAGGCGCAGGGGCAGCAGCAACAATAGGTCTAACAGCTGGGGGTTGAATATGATGAATAGGTCGGTTCTGGAAAGCATAGCGGAAGCCCACGATAAATTGGTGGTTAAAGCGTTGGTCAAAATGGGCATGCCCGCCTTCGGTGCCGTAGTTAAAGGCACCATTATAGAACGAGCCGGGTTGCCCAATCATGCGATATTGTGCCGTGATTTGTAAGCCCGAAATTCCTGTATCAAACGCGACACCAGCAATGCCCTGCCATGCAAAACCGCCATGCGTGCCCGTAATGGCTGCCGCGGCAGGACCAGTATTATTATACCGCTGCCAGAGATACCCCGCACCGCCCCCGACGAAAGGCGTGACAATGGAGCGTAGCCCAAAGAGGCGTTCAAGGTCAAAGTCATACAACACATTGGCAAAACCACCATACGACTGATCCGTATTGTGATATGAAACGGGCCTTGTCATAGTACTGAGCGTTGACATATCCTTTGTATTGACGAGGACAAATTGATTGTTACTCGCTTGGGAAGCTGTTGCGGTGTAAACCAGTTTCCCGTCTTTGTAAGTCACAGGTAACGTTGACGTTCCACCCGAGGAATATACATCACCTATATAATAAATCCCTTTAGGGAAATATCCCGCACGGACAGCCTCGGCAACCGCACCACCCGCCGTGTAGGGACCGAGCGGATTAATGTTCGTATTGTTGGAAAGTTGTCCATTACTTTCTAAGTCTGAGACTTGTGATTGTGTCAAGATATTGACAAAATAACAGTCTGGGCAACTCGTCATCGCTGTTGTGGCGCCATAGCTCGGCACATTTGCGGCTGGAATACTACTCATCCCAGGTGCGAAGGGTTGCCACCAGTTTACACCCGTATCACTCACTTGCCCACCATAAGCGTTTGGGTAAGAAGATTTGAGGTAATCCTGATAAGCGTTCTGTGAATTTATGAGATAGTTTTGGTTTGTCATCCATTCTGGTGCTTCGTTAACTTTTTGTACAGTAAGGTAATAGGGCGTAGTGCCCCCACCATAGTTGCTATACAGATCACGGTAAGTCCCATCCCATGGTTTAACATATAAATCTTTACCTTTGAGGTATTCGGTTGAGACTGGCGAAGACACAAACTCTTGTGTTCTTTCTTCTGATGTATAATTATCGTGTGAGAAGTTATAGAGCCCTTCGGCTTCGACGCGCAGCCCATTCCCAAAGCCCCAACCGACAGCGCCGAAACCTGTAAAACCCGTGCCATGATGGACAGTAAACTTAGACACAGCGTCACCATTCGCTGGGGTATTGGCATGGACATGTTGGTCTTGCACCTCGTTATAGCCAGCCCCACCGTCGACATAGAGCCCGGAGATGGTTGTCGCGGAAGCAACAGCAGGAGCAAAAGTTAAAGCGGAGGTTAAGAGAAAAGAACGTAAGCGTAAGCGCATGAGTGAGAAGTCTCCTTAATTATAATTATACAACTTAAAAAGAGACCCACATCCTCACCTTTATCAAAATGATAAGGGGGGGGGTAATGATGGCTTTCATTGGCAAAAGCTTGGACAAAAGTAATCTTTTAAAAAAGAAAAAGCAAGTAAAAATTTTGTAAAAAAATTAAAAATTTAATTTATTAAAGATAAAAATCAAAAACATAAAAATAGGGGAAGTTTTTCTAGCTTTGGCGTTATTTTCGTTAGGGTGTTGAGGCGTGATGTAAGAATTGTCTTCTACAAGAGTGTGGGAAGAGGATCGGGTAAAAAAACAAAAGAATCCAAAAGAAAAGGGCTGTTTGAGTCGTGCTTTTCTTTATGCTGTGTTTTAAAGATGAAAGAGTTTTATAAAGGGGAAGACATTGGGAAACGAACACTTATATAAGCATGTATATCAGCATGATCAAAAAAAATCTGCGCATAAACGTTTTTGGAAAGAAGTGAGAGTTACACAAGAGTCTGGCGGCTTTTCTATTGAACTCGATCAGCGCCCTGTTCAATTGCCAAAAGGAACATGTTTATCAGTTCCCTCATACGCGTTGGCAGAGGCACTGGCAGAAGAATGGCGTGCTGCAGGGCGTGCTATAGGGTGTGGAGAAGAAAAAAGTTTTACGTCAGCGGATTTACCTCTCACAGGTATGACGGGTTTTATGCTGGAATGTCTTGCATCGGAGCGCGAGGCGGTTATACAAAGTCTTTTAGCCTATGCGCAAAGTGATGTGTTATGTTATCGAGAAGCCTCTTATAGTGCCTTATATCGGCGTCAGTCTGAAGTATGGGATCCGTTGTTGCAGCAGTTAGAAATTTTACTTGGGTGTCGTTTCATCACAACAACAGGGGTTATGCCCATAACCCAAACAAACGAGACGATAGATATTTTTCAACGAGCGTTAGAAGCTTGCACGCAAGCCGAGTTGACTGTTTTAGGCAATGTTGTCCCTATTTTGGGAAGTTTAGCTCTTGGTTTTCTTATACTTAAAGCAAACATGACGGCAGAAACAGCGGTCGATTCGGCAACATTGGATGAACAATTTCAAATGAGCCTTTGGGGAGAAGAAGCAGAAAAAAAACGTCGTATAGCGATGATGAAGCAAGACATCTCTACAGCAATACGTTTTTTAACACTCTATCAATATAAGGGGCAAAAAGGCGAAAAAACGGAGGGAACATAAAAAGCAGTGAAAAAGAGAAACACTCTTGATTATATAAGTATCATATAAATTCATACAAAAGTATTAAAAAATAATATGATTAAAAAATAATATGAAAGAGTCTATTCAAAACCATATGGGAGCATGAAGAAACGCTTATCGAGGGTATCTTGTCGAGGGTAGAAAAGTAAGGAGTTGGACAAATGCATGTTGTGTTTATGTTTTTTAAGGCGATTTTATATTTTGTTTATATTATGTAAGACATGTGAGATGTGACAAAGTTGCCAGACGTTACGATGTGATTTGATGTAACTTGATGTAACTTGATGTGACTTGACGTTTAAGGTGTAAAATTGTAATTTAACCTTACATTAAAACCTTACATTAAAACCTTACATTAAGACATTAGGGTATTAAAGACATTAGGGTATTAAGGTCGTGTGTATGTTGTTTTCTTAACAACAGATTATGTAATGGTAATACACATAATAGAGTACGTTCTGTTAGCGGGGATATTGTCTAGTGTTTAAAACTCTTTCAGGAAGGCTATCAGGTGTTTTTGATGGTCTCGCAAAGCGTGCAGTACTGTCAGAAGCTGATGTAACCGAAGCTATGCGCGAGGTGCGTCTCGCGATGCTTGATGCTGATGTCGCCTTACCTGTTGTTAAGGATTTTGTTAACAAAGTACGGGAAGCAGCCGTAGGGCAAGAAGTGTTAGAAAGCATTTCTCCTGGTCAGGCTGTTGCAAAGATTGTTAATGATGCCCTTATTGAAGCCCTTGGTGGTACAGGGGTAGCCCCGTTACATTTGGGTACAGCCTTGCCTGCCGTGATTATGATGGTCGGTTTGCAAGGTTCTGGAAAAACAACAACTTCAGGGAAACTTGCTCTCCGCTTAAAACTTCGAGAACGTAAAAAAGTGCTTTTAGCGTCTCTTGATACACAACGTCCTGCGGCACAACTCCAATTGGCAACGCTGGCAGAACAGGCAGGGGTAGCTTCTTTACCAATTGTTGCGCATCAAACACCTGTTGAAATCGCTTGTCGTGCTCTCGAGGTCTCTCGGCGTGAGGGGTATAGTGTACTCATTCTGGATACAGCTGGGCGTCTGTCTATTGATACAGCTTTAATGGAAGAAATTCGTCAGATTCGTGATGCCACGAACCCTGTCGAAACCCTTCTCGTTGTCGATGCTATGACAGGGCAAGATGCTGTGAACACAGCAAAATCGTTTAATGAGGCTGTGGGGGTAACGGGCGTTGTGATGAGCCGTATGGATGGTGATTCACGGGGGGGAGCAGCGCTCTCCATGAAAGCCATTACAGGGGCTTCGATTAAATTTGTTGGGGTTGGGGAAAAGCTCGATGCGTTAGATGAGTTTTATCCCGAGCGTGTTGCCGGGCGTATTCTTGGGTTAGGTGATATCGCAGGTCTCGTTGAAAAAGCGGCTGATAAACTTGATCACGAGGAAAGTGAACGTTTAGCCCATCGTATGATGGCAGGCAAGTTTGACCTCAACGATTACGCGGCTCAGATTCGGCAAATCAATAGGTTAGGCTCTATTTCTGGTATTCTTGGTATGTTGCCAGGTATGGGGAAGGTTAAGGAGGCTTTAGAAGAAAAAAACCTTGATACTTCTATTCTTAAAAGGCAACAGGCTATTATTTCATCAATGACAAAAGCAGAGCGGCGTACACCCTCTATGATTAAAGCCTCCCGTAAAAAGAGAATTGCTGCAGGTTCAGGAACGACGGTTCAGGATGTGAATATCTTGTTGAAGCAATTTGAGATGATGTCTACCATGATGAAACGTTTGAGTCGATTTGGTATGGAAGGTCTTATACGGCAAGGGATGTCTGCGTTTATGGCACATAAGGCAGGGCAGGATCCGTCAAAAGGTTCACCTTTTCGTTGAGAATGTTGAGAATAATGTAATATTTGTGCTATATTCTGGTTTTATTTTTTTTTAGTTTTTAGAGGTGTATCATGAGTCTTAAAATTCGTCTTGCGCGTGCAGGGGCTAAAAAGCGTCCTTATTATCATATTGTTGTGGCGGATAGTCGTAGTCCGCGTGATGGACGTTTTGTTGAGAAAGTTGGATCTTATAATCCGATGCTTTCTTCAGATCACGCCGATCGAGTGCGTTTGGTGAACGAGCGTATTTCGTATTGGTTGTCAAAAGGGGCACAGCCAACAGATCGTGTTATTCGTTTTCTTGGGCATGCTGGTTTAATGGAAAAGCCTGTTTTTCGTGAACAACCTAAAAAGTCTGCACCAAAGAAACGGGCACAAGAACGTGCTGCGGCAGCTGCAAAAGCTGCAGAATCGGCAGCCTAATATTCTGGGTTTTCGTAGCTTCGTATTATGAATCAGGATCTTGTTCTTGTCTGTGTTGTAGGGAGACCGCATGGGGTTCGGGGTCTTGTTCATATACACTCTTATGTAGAAGATCCGATATCGCTTGAACGCTATGCGCCTTTACAAGATGAACAAGGTCGCTTGTGGTCGTTACGGTGGTGTAATACAAAAGACAATGTAGCGGAACTTATGCGAGATAACGGAGAACCGTTCACCAATAGATCACAAGTGCAAGAAATTATTAATACACGTTTGTATGTGTCCCGCTCTGCTCTTCCAGCGTTAGAAGAAGAAGAATTTTACCATGTTGATTTAATCGGTATGGAAGTGTTTGAAGGTCATCTTTCGTTAGGGCATGTGGTTATGGTTCATGATTATGGGGGCGGGGTTAGTCTTGAAATTTCTAAGGGTGTTTTTATCCCTTTTACAAAGGCTTGTGTTCCTCGTATCGATCTTAAAACACGAAGTTTGTTTGTGTGTCGTCCTATAGAAATTTGGGGCGAAGAAAAACAAGAGACAAAAACTCGTTTTATAGCCAATGGTCTTGTGTCATGACATGGCAGGCGACTGTTCTGACTCTTTTCCCAACAATGTTTCCTGGTCCATTGGGGCAGTCTTTATCTGGACGTGCCTTAAAAAATGGTGTGTGGTCTTGCCAAGTAGAGGATTTACGCCTTTACGGTTTGGGGGCACATCGTAGTGTTGATGATACACCCTTTGGAGGGGGGGCGGGCATGGTCATGCGCCCCGATGTTGTTGATGCTGCATTAAAAACAGTTTCTGTTAAAGATGAGATTTCTCGTATTTACCTAACCCCTCGAGGTCGACCGCTGACTCAGCAAGATATTCAACACTATGCGACGGGGGCAGGGGTGTTATTATTGTGTGGGCGTTTTGAAGGGGTAGACGAACGCGTGCTTGAGGCTTATAATCTTGAGCAAGTTTCTATTGGAGATTATGTTCTCTCTGGTGGTGAAATTGCTGCTTTTGTGTTATTAGATGCCTGTGTTCGTTTGCTTCCGGGCGTTATGGGGTGTGAAAAAAGTAGTGTGGAGGAAAGTTTTGCCCAAGGCTTGCTGGAATATCCACATTATACGCGTCCTGCTCAATGGAAAGGTCAATGGGTGCCAGAGGTTTTACGATCTGGCAATCATGAGGCTATCGCCGCGTGGCGACAAGCACAGGCGGAAAAAGTAACACAAATAAGGCGACCAGATTTGTGGTCTGCTTGGATAGAGCGTAATAAAAATGAGCCTATTTCTATGTGTAAATCTGCATGATTGCACAGGGGGGGTAAGTGTTTTAAATTTGAGGAAAGGTAGTTAAAGGTTATCAAATGAATATTCTTCAACAATATGAAGCGGCAGAAATTGCTCGTTTAACAGCAGATCGTCCTGTACCTGATTTTAGAGCGGGTGATACTGTTTGTGTCTCTGTGCGTGTTCAAGAAGGCGAACGTGTGCGTTTACAGGCTTTTGAAGGCGTGGTTATTGCCCGCTCTAATAAAGGCTTAAATAGTAATTTTACAGTGCGTAAAATTTCAAATGGGGAAGGGGTAGAACGCGTCTTTCCGTTATATGCACCAACCGTTGCCGAGATTAAAGTAGTGCGCCGTGGTAAAGTGCGTCGTGCAAAATTGTATTACTTGCGTGGTCGTAGTGGTAAATCTGCCCGTATTGCAGAGCGTCCGCGCGAAGTTTTGGCCTCAAACGTGCGTCAATAAAGCTGTAGCGATGTCGGTTATTTATTGACTATTGACTGATTCAAGCAAACACATGTCTACACACGTCTAAGAGATGATGAGTAAAAAAACGGTAAACAATAACTTTTACTAAAGTAACATAAGTGTATAAAGCTTGAAGCACTTTGTAAGTAAAAGTAAAAAAATAACAAGAGGGGCATTTTGCCCCTTTTTGAAAATTTTGAAAAATGGTGTAATCGTCATTCGTTATAGGTACAGTTATGAGTGACGAAGATGAGAGGGTAATGAGAGTTATTCTCGGTCACTCATGTGAATTATGGGTTTGTTTATGTTTTTAATAGGGTAAAAACTATAGAACAAGATTGAAATAGACGAAAAATAATCATACAATACCCCACTCTACCAGAATAGTTTTAGTTTTCTTATGCTTTGTAAAGTATGATCTTTAGAGAATCTGTATAATGATTTGAAGGTTAAGTCTTTTTTAGGAAGGAAGAAGTTATGAATCCTCGTACATTATTTGACAAAATTTGGGATGATCATGTTGTCGAAGTTCTTCCTAATGGTACAGCTCTTCTTTATATCGATCGGCATTATCTTCACGAGGTAACAAGCCCACAAGCTTTTGAAAAGCTGCGTTTGGCGGGGCGTAAGTTGCGTCATCCTGAGAACACATTGGCGGTTGTTGATCACGATGTGCCAACTTCCGATCGTGATCTACCTATAGAAGATCCCGAATGTCGTCATCAGATTGATATGTTAGAACGCAATGTGCGAGAGTTTGAGGTACCTTATTTTCCATTGCTTTCTGTTGATCAAGGTATTGTTCACGTTATAGGTCCTGAACAAGGGGCATCTTTGCCGGGTATGACGATTGTGTGTGGCGATTCCCATACGTCGACACATGGGGCTATGGGGGCTCTAGCTTTCGGGATCGGAACATCTGAAGTAGAGCATGTTATGGCAACGCAGACAATTTTGCAGCGTCGTCCTAAAAATATGCGTATTACAATTGAAGGTGTGCCTTCTTTCTATGTTTCTGCAAAAGATATTATATTAGCTGTTATTGGTCATATCGGCACTGCAGGGGGAACGGGACACGTCATCGAGTTTGCAGGATCAACCATTCGGGGCTTTGATATGGCTGGGCGTATGACCGTATGCAATATGGCGATTGAGGCAGGTGCCCGGGCAGGCTTGGTTGCTCCTGATGAAATAACTTTTGATTATATTAAAGGGCGTCGCTTTGCCCCTAAGGGAAAAGATTTTGATGAAGCCGTTGGCTATTGGCGAACGTTAGCCACTGACGAGGGGGCACGTTTTGATAAGGAAGTTATGATTCGTGTTGAAGATATCGGGCCTACACTCACATGGGGGACAAGCCCTGAAACTGCTTTGCCGATTACGGGTCGTGTGCCTGATCCTGCCGATGAAACCGATGAAACGCTTCGCGCTCGCCTAAGGCATATGTTGGATTATATGGGGCTTAAAGCTGGACAACCTATTGCCGGAACGCCTATTGATGTTGTTTTTATCGGCTCGTGTACAAATAGCCGAATTGAGGATTTGCGCGCCGCAGCTCAGGTGATGAGAGGGCGTAAGGTTGCTGATGGGGTACGGGCTATGGTTGTGCCCGGGTCTGGGCATGTTAAACAGCAAGCCGAGGAAGAAGGGTTAGATCGGGTTTTTACGGAATCTGGATTTGAATGGCGTGAAGCTGGCTGTTCTATGTGTTTGGGAATGAACCCAGATAAATTAGGCGCAAAGCAACGTTGTGCTTCAACCTCGAATCGTAATTTTGAGGGGAGACAAGGACCTTTGGGGCGTACACATCTTGTTTCTCCTGCTATGGCAGCCGCTGCAGCCGTGCGAGGGTGTTTAACCGATGTGAGGGAGTTGGCATAATGGAAAAATTTACGGTTTTGTCGGCTGTTGCAGCTTTCATAAAAGAAGCAAATATCGATACGGATAAAATTATTCCCGCTCGGTTTCTTAAAACGACGACATGTACAGGTTTAGGGAAACATGTTTTTGACGTTATGCGGTACACAGTTGATGGTCATGAAAAACCTGATTTTATTCTGAATCGTGAACCGTGGCGTAAAGCACGGATTTTGATTACGTATGAGAATTTAGGCTGTGGATCTTCGCGTGAGCATGCGGTGTGGGCGTTGCTTGATTTTGGTATTCGTTGTGTGATTGCCCCTTCTTTTGCGGATATTTTTTTTAATAATTGTTTCAAGAGTGGTGTTCTTCCTATAGCTCTTTCGCGTGATATATGTGAAACGCTGATGCGCGATGCAGAGTCTGGCACTGCGTTAACGGTTGATCTTGTTAAGCAGGTTGTTATCCGTCCTAATGGGGAGGAAATTTCTTTTGATGTGGACGCTTTTCGAAGACATCTTTTACTTGATGGGATCGATGATATTGGGCAAACTCTACAATACGAGTCAAAAATCATTGATTATGAAAACCGTCAACGTCAAGAAAAGCCGTGGATGCCTTCTATTTATATAAATTAAATAAGATATGAAGTGAGTTGTTAGGTTTTATTATGAATATTCAAAAAGACTCTTTTAAGATTCTCGTGTTACCGGGTGATGGCATTGGTCCTGAAGTTGTGCAGCAAGTTCGGCGCATTATTGAATGGTTGGAAAAAAAACACCGTCTCTCATTTCATTTAACTTATGATTTAGTAGGTGCTGCTTCTTTAGCAGAATACGGTGTACCTATTCGTGATGAGGTTATTAAAAAAGCTTGGGAGTCGGATGCCGTTCTTTTTGGATCTGTAGGAGATCCTCGTTGGGCGCATGTAGGTTTTGATAAACGCCCGGAGGTCGCTATCCTCAAATTAAGACATGAATTAGGCTTGTTTGCTAATCTGCGTCCAGCAAAAATATTTGATGCTTTAACCGACGCAAGCACCTTAAAACCTGACGTGGTGCGCGGGTTGGATATAATGATTGTGCGTGAGTCTGTAGGGGGTGTCTATTTTGGTGAACCGCGCGGTATTGAAGTTTTGCCAGATGGCAGTAAAAGGGGGGTAAATACGGAAATCTATACAACCGCTGAAATTGAACGTGTGGCGCGGGTTGCCTTTACTTTAGCGCGTAAACGGTTTAACCGGGTCTGTTCAGTAGAAAAAAGTAATGTTATGGAAAGTGGTTTACTTTGGAAAGAGGTTCTGACTGATTTACATCGGCGGGAGTTTTCTGACGTCGTTTTAAGCCACATGCTTGCTGATAATTGTGCGATGCAGCTTGTGCGCGATCCCCGTCAGTTTGATGTTCTTGTTACAGGAAATCTTTTTGGTGATCTGTTATCAGATCTTGCCTCTATGCTAACGGGGAGCCTTGGTTTACTGCCATCTGCAACGTTAGGAGCGATGCGTCCAGATGGTAAATGTGCTGCCTTGTATGAGCCTATTCATGGAAGTGCGCCAGATATTGCTGGGCGTGATATAGCGAATCCTATAGGACAAATCTTGTCGTTCGCCATGTTATTACGATATTCTCTTAATCGGCAGGAAGAGGCTTTATGGATAGAAAACGCTATTTCTCATGTTTTAGCTAAGGGATTACGTACAGCAGACATTATGTCAGAAGGCATGATATGTGTGGGGACAGAGGCTATGGGTGATGCAATTTTAGGCCAATTAGATCAACTTGTAAAAGTATAGGGCATGAGAGTCTCTCATGTTTGCAGGCATGATGAGAAAGCAAATTTAACAAGATCTGTTAGTGATCAAGCGATCTTTTCGGGTTGTCTCTTAAGTTATTTTTCTTAAATTGTGTTGGCTATAGTAAGTTTTCTATGGAATGAGGAAAACGCGTTATGAGGACAAAGAGAAATTCTTTACTCTCAAAATTTTTGTTAGGTATTAGCCTCGCTTTTTCCCTTTCTGGCTGTGCCCTTTTTGAACCTCAACGGTATTTCGAAAAAGGCTTTATTGAAATGACATCAGGGATACATACCCCTGAAAGAACGCACTACCCCGCTCCCTCAAAAGAAACCTGCTCCGCTACCTATCGCCAACAAAATAATCTGACCGTCGCCGATCTCAGAAACGCCATAAATTACGGGTTATTGCAGAACGTTCTCTCTCAACAAACAGGCGGGAACTTATACGTCCCTTACGAAGCGCAAAAAATGCAGCTTATCCAGCTCTCGCAGGCGACAAATCAAGAACTTGTTGCCGGTAACTTTGCCGCAGCAACGAACAACATGGCACAAATTGACGCCATGCTCACCCCCAAATCTTTGGGCACTTATCTCACCGGCTGTTTTAGATATACACAAACAACACTGACAAACGCTGTCGCAAAAGGGGAAAACCTCCTCCTCCAAATGTCTACAGAAATGGCGTCAGGACTCAAAAACGTCAAAATCCCGCAACCAACCCTTAAAACATGTGCAAATAGCTACTTTTATACTCACCCAGCCTTCGAGAATCTTGCAAATGCGGCTTTTGGGGAAATGGCTTTGAACGCTATAGGTGTGTATACCACAGGGGAAACTCCCCAAGAAATTATGTCTCAAGTCATACAGTTAAGCGAATGTTGTGACCTCTATAGCACCATTATGAACGTCAATAACACTTTTATGAACGCTGTTTCAAAAGCCCAAAATAATGCGAATTATACAAATATTATACCCATTTTTGCACAGCTCCACCCGCCACAACTCGCCAACTATTACGTGGGCTGTTCAAAGATTTGGCAAACAATACATCACAAAGCAGTAGTGTGGACGAAGTGGTCACAGTATTACAGCCAACGGAAACATTATTTAGAAACACATCATTTAGGGGTGTATCGCACGCCTATCTCTAATAAACCAACCTCAACACCCATGTCATAAAGTTTTCTTGCCGTGAGAAAATTTCTGTGTTTGTTTATTGTTTAATAACAGATGCATATTGAGGGGAGGGGAAGGCTTACGTTAAAGCAATTTTTCATAAATGCGGTGGCGTTTATAAGGTGTTGGTGTAATACGTTCAACAAGTTTTCTTAACCCGTCGTGGGTTTCTAGTATCCATCCTAATTCAATGGTGCGATAGGGTAAAACATGCCCTCTTTTCATGAGTTCATCAATCATACAGGCAGGTAAGAGAGCACGAAGGGCTGTTGAAAGATATTTTTTTCTAATGCCGAGCAAAATAACACGCGCTGAATGAAATTCATGATGGAAAAGACGGTTTAAAAGAGTAAGCCAACCTAATGGCGTCGGGGCACCGCCTAAATCTCCACAAACATCAAACATGTTGGGTACAACAAGGGCAACGGCGGCAGGTTCTCCGTTAACTTCAGCAAGAACATATTGCTCAGGGCGTAAAACGGGTTTCATGGTTTTGAGCATGTCTTGAACTTCATTTTTTGTGAGAGGAATATTTCCCCATGTGCCTTTCCACGCATCATTATAAATATCACGTAAAATTTCAGCATCTTCTTTAATATGAGCAAGACGTAAACTCCTGAAAGTAATATTGCCCATCCGTTTTTGAATATCAGGGGGAAGGGCGTTAGCGCGTTCTGCAGCTGTAGAAGTTTTCATACAATAAGAGAGAAGGTCCATAGCCTTGGTGTAGCCGGTATTTTCAATTGCTTGTCCTAAAAAAGAAGGGTGCCATGGGGTGTTAATCATTGGGATTTCGTTTTGTCCTTCTATCATAACACCAGATTCTCCATTACTATTAAGAGTCCATGGACCCCGTATACGTTCAATATGGCGTAATTTTAACCACTGCTCCGCGGCAGCTATAAGAGGGGATACACATTCTGGCTCTATTGTATCGAGAGCACCAAAAAAACCTGTTCGTAGTCCTTTTTGTTTTAAGGCGAGAGTGTCAATATGAGCGGATATACGCCCAATGGCTTGACCGTTACGCCACGCAAGAAAATAACACCCAAAACCATGGGTAAAAAATTGGGATTTACGCGGTGAAAGAAGATGACGCTCTTGCATATCAAGAGGAGGAACATATCCAGAAAGACTATCATAAAGAAGACGTGGGAGTTTAATAAAAAGCGTTTGTTGCCGGAAACCGGAAACTGGAGAAACGGTAATATCGTGTGAAGAAGACATTATTGTTTTTCCTTAATTTAACTGTTTAGATTTATAAACAAAAAAATATTTTATCTCTAAATATTTTGTTTTTAAATGGAATAACGAAATAAAACGAGATAAGCACTAGATATTTTAATATTTTACTATAATAGGGGAAAAATGATTACTGAAATCTCTCATACGCGTGTTTTACGTTCGATTTTGATTACTGGTGCAAGCGGTGGAATAGGGATGGCACTCGCTGCTTATTATGCGACTCCCGGGTGTACCCTCATCTTATGGGGAAGAAATCCAGAACGTTTGGCAGAAATTGCAACACGCTGTCGTGCTTGTGGTGCGCATGTTGTAACACGAGAGCTTGATCTACAAAATGGACAAGAGGCTTTAGCTGCTTATGCTGATGATGATAAAGCCTACACTCCTGATACTGTTATTTTAGGTGCAGGTATTGCCGATATTCAAGGTACAGAGAATCTAACGGAAGATCCTCATAAGGTTTTTCAGTTGGCATTAGTCAACTATGCTACACCTATAAGCCTTGCAACGGCGGCTGCTCAGGCTATGGTAAATCGCAAAGGCGGGCGTATTGCTCTTATTGGTTCTGTGGCAGGGTTTTACGAGCTTCCTTTTGCTGCTTCTTATAGTAGTTCTAAAGCAGGTCTTGCTTTTTTTGCAAAAGCTGCGCGTTTAGCATGGCAACGTTATGGTGTGTCTGTTACGTTGATTGCGCCCGGGTTTGTGGATACTGCGATGAGTCAACGACTCGAGTGTCCGCGTCCTTTTTTACTATCACCTCGTTATGCGGCAAAAGTCATAGCGCGTGCTATTGCACAACGGCAAGCAGAATGTGTTTTTCCGTGGCCTTTTAAGGTGCTTAATGTGCTTGTTTGCCTATTGCCGAAAGCTGTGCGGGAATACATTCTTTTGCATTTAGCCGTTGGGCAAAAAGAATGGAAAAATGAACCTCATAAAGAACAAGACAAGTCTTTATAAAAGTATTTATTTCTTCTGCTTGAGAGATGCTAGAAGGCGTTGATATGCCCAATGGGCTGTTTCGGCAATTAACGGGTTCGTCTCTGTACGGAGATTTGCAGCATAAGGTAATAAATCAAGATTGTTTGTGTTGCCGATAGCGATAAGAACATTACGAATAAAGCGGTTACGTCCAATACGTTTAATTGGGGACCCTGAAAAAAAAGAACGGAAAGAAGAGTCATCGAGTTGGCTTAAGAAGGCGAGTTTAGGGGCTATAAGTTCTTTTCTTGGATGAAAAGGAATATGGCGTGAGGCTTGAGCAAAACGGTTCCACGGACAGATGGCAAGGCAATCATCACAACCATAAATACGTGTGCCTATAAGAGGACGCAGTATTTCCGGAATAGATCCTGTGTGTTCAATCGTTAAGTAAGAAATACAACGTCGTGCATCAAGTTGATAAGGGGCGGAGAATGCTTGCGTGGGGCAAACTGTTAGGCAGCGTGAGCAACTACCGCAATGATTGCGTGCAGATGAGGAGGGCCATAAGTCTAACGTGGTGTAAAGTTCACCCAAAAAAAGCCAGTTTCCATGTTGACGGGAAACAAGATTTGTATGTTTTCCTTGCCAGCCTAATCCTGCTTGTACAGCGAGAGGTTTTTCGGCAACGGGAGCTGTATCGACAAAGACTTTTACATTTGGTGTTATTTTTGTTTGTTTGTTTTCTTTTTGGAGATGCACAATAAATTGTGCAAGGTGCTTAAGTCGTCCTTTCATAAAATTGTGGTAATCTTTATTACGGGCATAAACCGAAATATATCCACAATCAGAAGGGAGTTGATCAGAAGGGAGTTGAGAGGAGTCCTGCGTTTTTGCATATGTAACAACAGGCGGTGTCAGATGTGTAGGTGTATAAGAAAGTCCTACAACAATAATACTTCTTGCCTCAGGCCATAAGGTAGTGGGCTGGCTTCGTTGATTAACACGTGTTGCGAGCCAGTCCATACCTCCGTGGTAGCCTTTTTCAAGAAAATCAATCAGATTTTCTTTAACAAAACTCTTAAGGTGGGCCGGGCAAATACCGACTGCATCAAATCCAAGGGCAAGGGCTTTTTCTTTAATTTTTGCAGTGAGTTTGGTGGTGCTATCGGTTCTACGAGGTAAATCTCTTGTTATGGTATGGGACATAGTGAAGTGGCAGCGTGAAGATGTGGTTGAGGCATGTCGTTTTCTGTCCAGTCTCCAGACTGCCATTGCATATGGAGTTTTTGGGAAAGGGCGGAAAGTTGTTTATGAAGAATAGCGTTGCGTATTTGGCGCATCAGGCGCTGGTAATAGGCTAAATTATGCCATGTCAAAAGCATAGGTCCGAGAATTTCACGCGCACGAAATAGGTGGTGTAAATAGGCGCGGCTATGGCGTACGCAAGCGAGACAATCACATTCTGGGGAAATGGGGCGTGCATCGATGGCGTGCCGGGCATTACGTAAATTGATGATGCCTCTCTCTGTATAAGCGCGCGCTGTCCGCCCTGCACGTGTGGGCATAACGCAGTCAAACATATCTACCCCACGCAGAACACTGCCGAGTAAATCTTCTGGTGTGCCAACTCCCATAAGATAGCGTGGTTTGTCTGCTGGCATAAGAGGGGTTGTGACATCGAGGGTTTGAAACATAATATTTTGTTCCTCACCAACGGCAAGACCTCCGATAGCATAGCCTTCAAAACCAATTTTTGTAAGGGCTGTGACACTTTCAGCACGGAGTTCGGCTTCTGTGCCTCCTTGGACAATACCAAATTGGGCATAGCCTTCTCGTGGAATATAAGCCTCACGTGATCGTTCTGCCCAACGCATAGAACGTCGCATAGAAGCAGCAATAATATCGTTTGGGGCAGGTAAAGCCGGACACTCATCAAAACACATAGTAATAGTGGCATCTAGTTTATGTTGCATGTGGGTTGTGTTTTGTGGTGTTAGGCGGTGTAAAGATCCGTCAATATGTGAGTGAAATGTAACCCCATCTTCATCAATTTTGCGTAAAGATCCCAAAGACATAACCTGAAATCCACCTGAATCGGTCAGAATAGGACCGCTCCAGTCTATAAAACGGTGTAATCCACCTAATGCGTAGATTTTTTCTATTCCAGGGCGCAGCATTAAATGATAGGTGTTACCTAAAATCATTTGGGCACCTGTTGCACGAACAGAATCTGCTGTCATAGCTTTCACGGTACCAACAGTGCCAACAGGCATAAAAGTAGGTGTTTGTACAACGCCATGAGCTGTATAGAGTGTGCCAGCTCTGGCAGCTCCATCAATTTCTTCGCAAATCCAGTAAAAATGAGTCATGATTATCTATAATGTGTTTGAGGGATATAGCGGAGTAAACAAGCATCTCCGTAAGAATAGAAACGGTATCCTTTTGTAATGGCGTGTGTGTAAATATAGCGTGCTTGATTGAGTCCAACAAACGCAGAAACAAGTACAAACAGCGTTGAACGTGGTAAGTGAAAATTGGTTATAAGCATGTCAACGGCACGGAATTGATAACCTGGACGAATAAAAATAGCCGTTTCACCATCGAAAGGGTGAATAATTCCAGAAGTGTCAACAGCACTTTCTAAAAGGCGTAAAGTGGTTGTTCCAACAGCAATAATACGTCCACCGGCTTGGCGGGTTGTGTTGATAGCATGAGCTGTTTCTGGGGTAATTACTCCTCGTTCTGAATGCATATGATGGTGAGAGAGCTTTTCTTCTCTTATAGGTAAAAAAGTTCCTGCGCCAACATGAAGGGTAATGGTTTGACGTTGTACACCTTTTGAAACAAGTTCGTCTAAAAGACGGTGTGTAAAATGGAGCCCAGCCGTTGGTGCAGCAACGGCGCCACGGGTATGTTCAAAGATGGTTGCATAATCATGTGTATCACAGGGTGTAGGACCATAGGGACGGTGGATATAGGGGGGTAAAGCAAGAGTACCGGCTTGATGTAAGAACTCGTCAAAACGGGATCCTTCTACTGAAAACATGAGGATGCCACTTCCGCCATCTTCTAGCGCTTGTATACAAGCTGTGACGGTCGTGTTAGGGAAAGTAAGGATATCACCTACTTTAAGGCGGCGCGCATTGCGGATAAGAACATGCCAAGTTCCGTTAGGACGAATTTGGTCAAGTGTAATACCGATGTGAGCTTTTCCTTTTTGTGCGTAAAGTTGTGCCCGAATAACAGCTGTATCATTAGCAATAAGCAAATCACCCGATCGAAGTAAGTGTGGTAAGTGGTGAATAGAACGGTCTAATAAATGATAAGGTGTTGTGGCATCGAGTAGGCGTGCAGAGTCACGTGGGCGAGCAGGTTCTTGTGCAATGAGAGTTTTGGGTAAAGAAAAATCAAAATCTTGAACACGATTATTCATTGGAGATCTAAATAAGGAATGAGAATGTTTGATAACGAGGATTTTGTTACTTTGGGTGATAAGTTAAAGAGAGTAAAAAAAGTAAATATTTATAACAAGCGAGATAATTCTAAATATTTCTGTTTTTGTTTGTTATCAATCAATAACAGAATCTTCCTTTCATAAAAATATCTATTTTATGAAAACTTCGATATAACTTTAAGCTATATTCAATGGAAAGAATTCATGTGTGTGGGAGAGGGGAGGAGGATTTTTGTTTTTTAGTTATTATATAGAAAAGAATCAACACACCTTAATAAAGGTATAACAATAATTTTCTATCCTTAAAATGAACTCTAAATAAAAATGTGTCAGCAGATAAAATACGAAGAAAGTATACAGAGTTTTCGCCTATATGGTGAAGATACCGGAGGACCTTTTCTTTTTGTGAGTGATCATGCGGGACGAAAGATTCCATCTTTTTTAGCAGATTTGGGTGTTAGTGAGGCAGCACGTTCTTCACATATTGGGGTGGATATCGGTATTGATGGTGTCGGAAAGTTTCTAGCAAAAAAACTCTCTTCTTTATTAATCGAACAAATATATTCTCGCCTCGTCATAGATTGTAATCGTGCACCTGGACATCCAACTTCTATTGTTGAGGTGAGTGATGGGGTCGTGATTGTCGCAAATCAAAATTTAAGTCATGAAGAAAGGATATGGCGTGAACAAACCATTTTACATCCCTATCATGCGCGTATTACGCAAGAACTCGACAAACGTCAACAACGCTGTCAACCAACGGTTTTAATAGCATTACATAGTTTTACGCCGATTATGGGTGGCGTTGCGCGCCCATGGCAAGTGGGTGTTTTATATAATCGAGATACGCGTTTTTCCACTATTATGTTACAATTATTACAAGCAGAAAGTTTAATTGTTGGGGATAATGAGCCTTATAAGCTCACGAATGATTATACTATTCCACTTCACGCAGAGAAACGTGCTTTACCTTATTTAGAAATAGAAATACGTCAAGATCTTATTACATCGGTGGAGGGACAAGAGGAATGGGCACAGCGCTTAAGTCGATTGCTTCCTTTAGCGTGGCAGGCGTTTCAAAATATATATATGTAATTTTTCTTTTGAGTAAGACGAAGAAGTAAGGATAAATGGTTGTTCTGGATAGATTGGCTAACGTAATCAAGAAACATAATGAACAAAAAATTACAGGGTGTGCGCAGCTTGCTGGCGTTGTGGGATACCCTGTAAAGCATTCTCTTTCTCCAGTGTTGCATAATTATTGGTTACGACGTTATGAGATAGATGGGGCGTATGTTCCCTTATGTGTGGCACCTGAATCATTTGAAACGGCTATTTATGCGCTACAAATGATGGGTTTTCGTGGGGTAAATGTAACAATTCCGCATAAAGAGGCGGCTTATCAGATAGCGACAAGACATGATGAATCTGCACAAAGATCAGGTTCTGTTAACACATTAGTTTTTGCAACAGACGGGAGTATTCGTGGTCTTTCTACAGATGGGGATGGCTTTATTGCAAGTTTAGAAGAAAAAGGCGTTATTTCCACGCATAACACTAGCCAAAACACGAAAGAATGGAAAGAATATGGAGAAAAAGAGGCTAAAAACTCTAAAAGTCTTGATCAGTGCCGTGTTTTAGTTCTTGGAGCTGGGGGGGCGGCACGTTCTATTGTAGGGGCACTTCTTTCTGCCGGTGCGTGCGTTGATATTACAAATCATCGTCAAACGCGTGCAGAGGCACTCGCTACAGTTTTCAACCAATTATCGGTAATGCCGTGGAACGAATGGGAACAAATACTCGGTCATTACGATATACTGATCAATACAACATCTCTTGGTATGACGGGAGGAGGAAACCCAGATTTTTGTCCTTCTTTAGCTGCAGCAAAGCCAGACCTGGTTGTTGCCGATATTGTTTATACGCCGCGTGAGACACCTCTTTTACGGGCAGCGAGACAGCAAAACCTACGAGCAGTAGAAGGGCTTGGTATGTTGTTGCATCAAGCACGTTTTGGTTTTTTTGAGTGGTTTGGTATGAACCCTGAAGTGGATCAAGAAACTTGGAATAAGGTTATCATAAATGAGTGAGTTTTTTCTATGTTGAGGGTGTGTTTTTATCTATGATTGAAAAAAAAGAAATGACAGAAAACACCTCATTAGTAAAAACAAGTGAGTATCATCAGTAAAATAAGTAATGTGCTTATTTTAGTCAGGCATCAGCCAACCGCCTCCTCTGTTGTCAAACATGCTCAAAAATTTCTTGTGACGAGAAGATTATGCCGTGCGTCTTTTACGCTCTTTTGAATCTTGACGTCTGGGTTGTCCTTAAAACGATAGACTAATTCTTCCCAATCAGCGCGTGCTTGTCCTATACGATGTAAATTATAAAGATCACCCCCCTTGTTGAATAAAGCCATTGCCACTTGTTCTTGTATTTTTGTGTCTTGTGAGTTACCGAAGCGTGTGATGAAGTCATTATATGCGGCAAGAGCTTCCTCATAGCGATGTAAATTGTCAAGAGCAACCCCCTTGTCGAATAAAGCCTTTGCCACTTGTTCTTGTATTGTTGTGTCTTGTGAGTTACCGAAGCGTTTGATGACGTCATTGTATGCGGCAAGTGCTTCTTCATAGCGATGTAAGTTGTCAAGATCAACCCCCTTGTCGAATAAAGCCTTTGCCACTTGTTCTTGTGCCGCGTTAGAGGCAGTCTCTGCTGCCATAACAGGGGAAGAAGAGAAAGTGAAAACGGCGGATAACCCCCACAGGCTTAACGCGACTGCACAGGCTTTTAATTTAAGAGGATTTTTCTTTTTCACTTTTTTGTTCATCAGAGTGTTCTTTTCTATGGTGTGGTATAAAATTATCGTATTGGAGTATAACAAATTTTACTATGTCTATCATTTAAAAATAAATGAAAAGAAGTCAATTTCCAATTCTGACGGACATCAGTCTGTCGATTAAAGAATTAAGTGATCGTTACACCTATGTATTTACTCGTAGAATGCGGATATGGCTTTGTTTATGAAAGCTGATGAATGTTGTTGCTTCTATTAGAAAAATGACTGAACATCTGATAGAAAATAAATAAAAATATTGGTGAGAGTTTTCTATTAAAATAAAAGAGTATTTCTTATGCACATTATAGGGCTTACGGGCGGTATGGGTATGGGAAAAACAACGGTTGCCACTTTGTTGCAACAAGAGGGGGTACCTGTTTTTGATGCCGACGCCGAGGTTTTACGGCTTCAATCTGAGCCTGGTCCTGTTTTGTTGGCTATCGCAAATCTTATTTCTGGTGTGGTGCACGAAAATGTAATTGATCGTTCTGCGTTGCGTCAGGCTGTACTAGCAGATCCAATCTTATTGCAGAAATTAGAAAAAATTATTCATCCACAAGTGCGTGCTGCTTGTATGCGTTTTATAATACAATGTCGTCGTGTTGGTACACGTGTCGTTGTGCTTGATATTCCTCTTTTGTTGGAAACGGGTGGACAAAAGTTATGTCATGATGTTGTAGTTGTTTCCACGCCACGGTGGATACAAGTGCGTAGAGTGGCAGCGAGGAAAAGAATGCCTCTTTCAGAAGCGAAAAAAATTATTGCACGGCAAATGCCAAATGCCAAACGTAAGCTTATGGCTGATAAGGTTATTCAAACGGGTGGCTCTTTGTATGAGACGCAAAGGAAGGTAAGGCAATTTATGAGACGTGTCAGGAGGTATAGATAAGGTATGACGCGTTCTGTTTTATTTGATTTAGAAACAACGGGGTTATCTCCAGAAACGGGAGATCGTGTCATTGAAATTGCTGCTTTAGAGTTGATTAATGATGTGCCAACAGGGAAAAATTTTCATGTTTTAATAGATCCAGAGCGGGATATACCTAACGAGTCTACAAGGGTACACGGGTTTACATATGAGCATCTTCATGGGAAACCAAAATTTGTAGAGATTGTCGACTCTTTTTTAGCATTTATTGAAGATAGTCCACTTATTGCCCATAATGCGGGTTTTGATTTTAGCTTTCTTAATATGGAATTACAGCGGATAGGTTATGCACCGTTAGATATAGGGCGGATGGTTGATACATTACAATTAGCTCGTAAGCAATACTCTGGTATGACAAATAGCTTAGATGCTTTATGCCGTCGTTTGAATATCGATTTATCGGAGCGGACAACGCATAATGCTTTATTAGACTGTAAGCTGTTAGCACAAGTTTATGTTGAACTTATAGGCGGGCGTCAACGTGGCTTGGAGCTTGTTGTAGAAGAAGAGGCTTTAACAATGAAAGGGATTTGCTATAATGCGCCAGAAAATCGCAAAATTATTCATGTTGTGCCTAGTTTGGAAGAATTAGATCGGCATAATTTATTTGTTAAAGAAAAATTAAAAAATTCTCTTTGGGAGAACTTTTGAAACGGTCTTCAAAAAGTAGAATATCGAGACGATAAAAAAGTTAATTTTTAGTTCATTACTGTTATGGAAAAGTATACCTCATGCGTTTAGTATTTTTTCATTTTCTTATACTTGCTACTTTATGGGGGTCATGGTTTACAACAATAGGGGTAAGAGATGTATGGGCAGCAACTATGCTTGGTCCTGTAACAGCGAAGCTTTCTTTTGTTGCACGTGCAGCAGATCTGGGTGTTGGATACACGTGGGGACATGGGGTTTTAACCTATGCAGGGCGGCATTATCCTTTTAATGTGGTAGGAGGATCTGCTGGAGCTGTTGGATTTTCACTGGAGAAAAGTGTTGGTGTTGTTTACAATCTTCAACGGGTTGAAGATTTTGTTGGCGTTTATTGGGCATTGTCAGGTGAGGTGACTGTAGGCAAAGGAGTGTGTAGTTCTCTTATGGAGAATGAGGAGAATGTGCGTATTCGTTTAAAGGGACATTGTGTGGGGGGACGTATTTCAGCCTCTCCTTCACGGCTTACGATCAAATGGGATAAACCGACAATTCAGCGTGTTTTCCATAAAGCAACTTTTAGAAAAACGCATTAATAACGCATTAATAAAGATAAGGTATTTAAAAGGAAAATGATCTTATTATTCAATGGTTTTTTTTATGAGGGGTTTACAAGTGCTAATGCCCATTGAATAGCAGGAAAAGAGAAAGAGTTTGCGTGTTCTGTTGTTATTTCTGTTGAGGGAGAACTTTTTTCTGAAGTGTTTTGAGGAAGAGAGAGAGAGTCTTTTTTATAAGTATGTGCAAGTGTGAGTTGTAGTGTTGGGATAGGTGTACCCTGCCCTAAATAAATACTTTCTTCCACGATAATGCGAGTGTTTGATCGGAATAACCAAGTTTCTTCACGTGTGTGTAAAAGATATCCATTTTCTACAACTTTAATCATAACATTAGGATGTAAGTGGAAACGGACCTTAACAGAGATTGGTACATGTGCGTTTTCAATCAACTCTTCACCACGAAAATGCTTGCCGTCACGGCTGAGATAAAGTCGGCGATAATATAAACCACCACCTTGAGAGGCATAGTTGTTATGACTCATTTCTAACCAATGACTACCGTTATTTATACGATGCCGGTGGGTAACTTTTGGAAGAGGAAGAGATCTATCATGTGTGTAAGGATATGAGGGAGTAGTAAGATTTGTTATTTCCAAAACAGAATGGGCAGCAGGGTAACGGAGTGCTTCTGACCATGGATCTATAGAGCTCGATCCACAATTAACAATGATTCTTTTTTTGGCAGAGGAAAACTCAAAGGAAAGCATACCTGCATGTGTGTTAGTTTCAGGTTCTGTCAATGTAGGAGATGCTGTATCAACAATAACAACGGCACGACCGTTACTCATTCGTAAAAAGCCCGTTTCAGGAAGACTAGAGGCTATAACCTTATTGCGTGAAGCGCGGCTAATGACATGTTCGATGATTTGTGGGTCAAGTTCTGTACTACCGTTAAAGAGAGCTAATCCCCCATCACTGTGTTGCATTGCTCGTAAGGCTTGTGTAGCACGGTTTGCCGTTTCTTGTAATCTTGTAGGCAAGGGACGTTGAGCGGTTTGGAGGAAAGAGATCATTTCTGCTAATTCACGTACGATAAGAAATTGTTGTTCAGGATTGCGAGAATAGTGCCCTCCGTCAGGGTGAAGTTGCTGCTGTAATACATCATCAATAAGATATAAATAGCGTTGAAGAAATTTAGGATATTGTGGAAGGGAAACTGCAGCAGCTAATAAGCCTTTAAGAGCGACTAGAGCTTTGTATCCTTGAACGGTTTTAGATAGTACCATGATGGAGTGTGTTTCAACGATGATAGTAGACATAAGATTTTGTTTGAAATTGTCATCAGATGAGTCAGCAAAGAATCTGTAACAACCAAGCCAAATGGCAATACGAGAGCCTGTAATGGATGGATCCGTTAAGCGTTGAGAAGGGGGAGTATGTATCCATTGTCTAATCAGTGTGCGAGCTTTCTGCCGTGCCGATTGTGTACCGACTTGGCGTAAATCTCGTAGCCAAACAAAACTGTGTAGCCAGCGTTTGAAAGAATCTGTCCATAGGTCATTGTCCCATTCTCCACAATGGAGAGTATAAATAGTACCATTATGTAAAACTTGGTCGTGAATAAAGCGCTCTCCCGTAATAATATCACCACGCCATGGGTCACGTAATATGCAGCTTGGTGTTGTTGGAATACGGGTAAAACGTAAGAACGGGTTCCCTAAAACATAGGCAAGCCGACTATTAAGAATTTGTTGGCGTAAGGCATGTATTGAAAGAAGTGTCACAATAAAATAAGTTAATCATAAAAACGAAGCAATTGACAAACTGAAACGTTATTCTATGTAGTCGTGCGTAGGGCAGTAATAGCTTTAGCGTAGTCTTTTTTTCCGTAGATAGCACTTCCTGCGATAAGGACATTAGCACCTGCTTGGATTGCAAGAGGGGCTGTTGTTTCATCAATACCGCCATCAACAGCAAGATAAATGTTTCTGTTGGCTTGTGTGAACATATGACGTAGACGGCTGATTTTACTAAGTTGACTATAAAGGAATTTCTGTCCACCAAAACCTGGGTTAACGGTCATAATTAAAACAATATCAACGAGGTCGATTATTTCGGTAATAGCTTCTAACGGTGTTGCTGGGCAAAGAACAATTCCTGCTTTGATACCAAGGCTACGAATATGTTCTAAAGAGCGATGAATATGATAACCAGCTTCAACATGGATCAAAATATGGTTAGCGCCGGCTTGGGCAAAAGGTTTGAGATAAGGATCTACAGGGTTAATCATAAGGTGTACATCAAACGGTAGATTAGTTTTTGTTCGTAACGCTTGAACAAGAGAAGGACCAAAAGAAATATTAGGTACAAAATGTCCATCCATAATATCAAGATGGATCCAATCAGCTCCTGACCTTGTAACGGCTTCTACCTCTTCTCCTAATTTGGTAAAATCAGCAGCAAGAATGCTTGGTGCAATAAGAGGACGTAAAGGAGATGATGCTATAGACATGGTTTTGGTCCAATAAATAAGCTATTTAAACGTTACTTGATGGTATTTTATGGTATTTTTGATAGAATAAATTAATTTTTCCGTATGAAACGTGCAGCAAAAAAACCATCCATACCGCCTCTTTCTTGCCATAGACCCGGGTGTGTACGTAGCCAGCCTTCAGGAGTGAGGGCATCAGGTAAAAAAACAAGTTCTTCACGAGTAAAAGGATCAGGTATGAAACCCATAGATTCGGCTGCTTTGGCGCGGTCAGGTCCTTCCTCTTTTTGAAGAGAGCATACTGTGTAGATCATTCTTCCTCCGGGACGAATCATGTTTTTAGCGGCTGCGATGAGACGGTCTTGTGTGAGAGTGAGTGTAGTAATGTCGCTTTGGCGTTTTGTCCAAAGTACATCAGGGTGTCTCCGTGCTATACCTGTAGCTGAGCAAGGAGCATCGATCAAAATCGCATCTTGTAAAACATCAGGATTCCATGTTGTGGCGTCGGCTTGGATAAGATTAACGGCTATTTGAAGGCGTTTGATAGTATCTTGAAGTTGTGCAATACGTGCAGGATTATTTTCGATAGCAGTGACATTTGCCCCTGTTAGCGCAAGCTGGGCAGTTTTTCCACCAGGGGCGGCACAAAGATCTGTAACATTTTCTCCTTTTTGCACCGAGAGGAGACTGGCAGGTAAACTTGCTGCGACATCTTGAACCCAAAAAGCACCCTCGGCATAATTAGGGAGCTGGGTTACGACTGTATCTGCTGAAAAACGGAGAGATCCATTTGGTAATAACATACCACCAGATTCTAACATGGTATCAAGTAATATTGTATTAAGTAAGTTGGGGCGTAGTGTAATATCTAAAGGGGCTTCATGGCATAGAGTCGTGGCAATTGCGCGGGGAACATCTGTGCCGATCATAGACCAAGAACGCCATAGCCATGGTGGGATATTAAGACGGGGTTGGTCGAGATTTTTAAGTAAAGAACGTCCTGCTGTGGCTATTTTACGGAGTACAGCATTAGCTAGGCCAGCAAAAGGAGAAAAATGATATCTGTGTAATAATGAGACAATGGTATTTACCGCAGCATGGGGAGGTGTATCAAGATAGAGTAGTTGGGTACATCCCATGATAAGGGCTATTTGTACAGACTCTGGTGGTTCTTTATGTAAAAAGGGTTCAATCACTGTGCGTAACGTTCCAAAATAGCGTAATGTGGTCGCAGCAAGTCTGTGCGCTGCAGCGCGGTCTCTTGGATCTGCCTGATGGTTGTTTACTGCACGTAAGAGGCTATCGGTTAAGGGATAACGGTGATTTAAGCAAGCACGGAGTACATCGAACGCAATATCACGTGTAGGGTCTTTCTGTAGGAAAAGGAGATTTCTTTTTTTAGAAAGAGAAGTATTGTGTCGAGAAGAAACCATAGAATGTCAACACATAGCATAGAGTATTACAGAAATTAAGGTACGTAAGCTTTGTTAAGCAATTAAGAGTGAAGAACCTGTAAGAGAAGGGGGATGTTGGGTTAAAAAATGTCGGAGTACTTGCGGGTAGAGAAGATGTTCTTGTATGAGAACACGGTGAGCAAGGCTTTCAACTGTATCATGAATAAAGACAGGCACGGCAGCTTGTCCAAGAATACGTCCTTCATCCATGATTTCCGTAACAAGATGTACAGTACATCCATGAATACGTACGCCAGCTTTTAGAGCGCGTTCATGTGTATGTAAGCCAGGAAACGAAGGAAGGAGGCTTGGATGGATGTTGAGCATACGTCCAGCCCAGGCTTGTGTAAGAAAATCAGTTAGAAGGCGCATATACCCTGCGAGGCAGACGACTTGTGCCCCTGCATTGATAAGAGCATTCTGAATAGCTTCTTCGTGAGCTACACGGTCTTTACGAAAAGGACGGTGGTCAATAACTTGTGTAGGGATTCCCTCTGCTTGAGCTACATTTAAACCTAAAGCAGTAGGGTTATTGCTAATGACAAGGCAAATTCGTGCGGGAAAGTCTTTTTGAGCAGCAGCACGAATAAGGGCAGTTGCGTTACTACCTCTACCACTAATGAGCAATGCAACGGGTGTTTTAGAAGAGGTCATTGATTGTGGATTATTATCTTGTAATATTTTGGAAGTCTGGTTGTATGCGCATAATGAGACGAGGTTTTTCTGTCGGTGTTTTTGCACGGGTTACATGACCTAAAATAGTAGCAGATTCTCCCATATCTGTAAGGAGTTTTAGAGCTTCTGCTGGTTTTGGTGTGACAAGCACCATACCGATACCACAGTTGAATACACGCAGCATTTCTTGATCGGTAACGTTACCCATACATGCGATCCATGAAAAAACAGGAGGAATTGACCAATGATATTCAATAACGGCGTTAAAGCCATCGGGTAAGATACGAGGGAGATTACCTGGTAGACCACCTCCTGTAATATGTGCAGCACCATGGAGTAACCCCGCTTTATGAAGGGTAAGAACAGGACGAACATAAAGACGGGTTGGCGTAAGGAAAACTTCTCCTAAAGTTTGGTTTTGATCAAAATCTGCTGGGTCTGTCCACGTAAGATGCTTTTGTTTCATGACACGCCTTACGAGTGAAAAGCCGTTAGAATGTACCCCTGAAGAAAGAAGGGCAATAAGTGTATCTCCTTCAGTGATGCCAGACGGTAAGAGAGCGTTACGTTCTGCGGCACCAACGGCGAATCCTGCAATGTCATAATGGTTGTTTTGATACATACCTGGCATTTCAGCTGTTTCTCCACCGATAAGAGCGCAGCCTGATAGTTTACATCCTGCCGCAATACCCTGTACGACGCTGGTTGCAATATCGATAGATAAACGACCTGTTGCAAAATAGTCGAGAAAAAAAAGTGGCTCCGCCCCTTGTACGATAAGATCGTTCACACACATTGCAACAAGATCGATACCTATGGTTGCATGAAAATTGGTTTCAATAGCAATCATAAGTTTGGTACCCACACCATCTGTGCAAGAGACGAGAACGGGGTCGTTGAAACCGGCGGCTTTAATGTCAAATAAAGCACCAAAGCCACCTAAATTACCCATTTTTCCGTGTCTATCTGTTGTTTTCACAAGGGGGCGAATAGACTCAACAAATGTTTCGCCACCCTCAATGTCAACACCAGATTCATGATAAGTCATATTAGAAGGGGAAGAAAGAGAAGACATAATAATCTAGTCGTTTGAACGCAAAAGAAAAAAGTAGTTTTATATGGCTCGGCTAACCCAAACGCCTCCAAAAAACGATTAGAGTATGTTGTAACGAATTAAAACTTATAAGTGTAGAGTATAACGGTTTCTTAATGATATGGCTATATTTTGTTAAAAACGAGATGATAAAAAGTTTATGAAGTATGTGATAGATATCGGAAATGGCATTCTGGAAAGGTATTCTAAAAATTGTACTAGTAAAGTTTATGTCTATACAGATGATGAAGACAGATGATGAAGAGAATATCGTAAAATAACAAAGGGTATGGGGAAAACTCTTGATATTATAAAGTGATGCAATTAGCTTTACCATTTACATATACGTCAAGATTTGATGACATTGATTTTGTGGCAGCACCTTCTAATGCAGCAGCGCGTGCGTGGGTGTTGGGTTCTGATGCTTTTACACGCTGGCCAGAGGGGCGTATGGTTTTGTGGGGAAAAAGTGGAACTGGGAAAACACATTTATTATCTATTTGGGCAAAGCGGCAGGGTGTTTCTGTTATACAAGGCGATTTGTTAAAGGAGGATGATATTGAAAATATTTTTAATATAAAATTTGATTTGGGTTCTCAATTATTGGAAGGTAGATGTGCTATTGCCCTCGATAATGCTGATAGCGTACCCAAAGAACAAAACTTGTTACATCTTTTAAATCTCGCATGTGAGTATCAATTACCGCTACTCATGGTAGCGCAAGATCCACCCACGCGTTGGCCTGTGAGGTTGCCAGATTTACAAAGTCGCTTGCGTGCAACGGCGAGTGTGGCTATAGATCAGGCAGAGGAGTATTTGTTGTATAGGTTATTTCTACGTTTGTTAGCCGAACGACAGCTTGTTGTCCCCCATCAAATTGTTATGTGGTTATTATATCGTA
>JAFPVE010000043.1 GCA_017413025.1 Acetobacter sp.
CGCAAGCGTAAGCGCATGAGTGAGAAGTCTCCTTAATTATAATTATACAACTTAAAAAGAGACCCACATCCTCACCTTTATCAAAATGATAAGGGGGGGGGTAATGATGGCTTTCATTGGCAAAAGCTTGGAAAAACATAAATTTTTGAAAAAGAAAAAGCAAGTAAAAAATAAGTGTTTTGTTAAAAATTTAATATCTATACCTCAAGCTATCTCTCAAACGCGGGGTTATGACCCCGCGTTCGGAGTAGATCCCCCAAAACCACGGGTCATGACCCGTGGTTCGGATTCTGTTTATAGATTTTTCTCTATGTCGTTTAATGTCACGAGAAAAAATCAATAACTTAATAACCTTGCCGTTAGTGATAGCGAGAAAGAGGCCAGCCATAAGGTGGTGGCAAGACCTGTGAGGCATGCTTTTTGTGCAAAGTGCGTGCCGCTTCGTAGGGCCAAAAAGGATTGGCTAATAAGGGGCGTCCGATCATAACAAGATCAAGAAGTTCGTTACGAATCAACGCATCAGTCTGCCGACCATCGTTAATATACCACGACGTTGCCACAGGAAGCCCTGTTTCTTTCCTGACACGTGCTGCAAAAGGTACCATAAAAGCTGCACCCCATGGCACAGAAACTTCAGGCGTCGAAAAGCCAACACTTACATCAACAAAATCAAGCCCGTGTTCTTTCATTTTTTGGATAAGGCGAATAGAATCACAAAGCGTTTCTTCATCTTTACCGTCAAATTCAATAATGCCAATGCGTGCACAGAGCGGTAAATGTTCGGGCCAAACAGCACGAACAGCGTCTAATGTCTCTAGTAAAAATCGTCCACGATTTTCCGTTGTGCCGCCGTAGTTATCCGTACGATGATTAGAATGAGACGACCAAAAATTTTGTGCTAAATAGCCATGGGCAAAATGAAGCATTAAAAACTGAATGCCTATATCACGCGCCCGCTCTGCTGCAGAAACGAAATCTGCTTTAACGCGGGCAATTTCTTCTCGTGTCATGGCATGAGGGACACGTGATCTATTTTGACCAAAAGCAACTGCCGAAGGTGCTATGGGTTGCCAACTTTCTGGAGAAGTTTCAGGAATATGGTCATCTCCTTCCCATGGTACATTGGCACTTGCCTTACGCCCGGCATGTGCTAATTGGATTCCGACCACTGTACCCGCTTGACGGAGAGTCTCCACAAGGGGTGCAAAAGAATCGGCTTGTTTATCTTGCCACAACCCCAAACAACGTGGCGTAATACGCCCTTCGGGTGAGACAGCTGTTGCCTCGAGTGTAACCAAACCAGCCCCACCACGGGCAAGTATGGCGTAATGTGTTCTGTGCCACTCATTTACCAAACCATCTGTCGCCATATATTGGCACATAGGGCTAACAGCAATACGGTTACGCAAAGTAACACTTTTCAGCGAATACGGATCAAAAAGAGTAGGCATGCAATAAAACTCCTTTAATACTATCTCTGATTAAGGACTCTTACCTATTACCGCTATCTGTATATTATAGCATACATAAAACACATCTGCCGGTTTTATATTGTTTCATTTTTGGGCATTCCGATACATTCCGCCGCGCTCGGAAAGGTACGCGCGCGTACTGCTGTGGCATATGTAGAAACGGCGTGCTCTATTTCATGTTTGATATCGGCAAAACGCCTTACAAAACGCGGTGTTTCCGTACCAAATAAACCGAGCATGTCTTCCGTTACCAAAATTTGCCCGCCACACATCGGCGAGGCGCCGATCCCAATTGTCGGCACAGATAATTTTTGCGTAATCGCACGCGAAAGAGATTCGTAAGTATTTTCAATTAAAACGATTGACGCTCCTGCCTCCGCCACAGCTAAAGCATCGTTGGTCACTTGTTCTGCCTCATCAACATTGCTCCCCACAGCGCGAAAACCACCATGCGTATGCACCGATTGCGGTTTAAGACCGACATGACCGATAACAGGAACGCCCCGCTGAACAAGAAAATGGATTGTCTCTGCCATTTCTCTGCCACCTTCGAGTTTTACCCCACCTGCCCCACTCTCTGCCATAAGACGTGCGGCAACACGAAACGCCTGTTGTGGGCTTTCCTGATAGCTGCCAAAAGGGAGGTCAACAACCACACATGCTTTTTGACTGCCACGCATAACAGCCTGTGCATGAGCAAGCATGATTTCAGGTGTCACGGCAAGGGTCGAGTCCATACCATAGACGACCATACCAACAGAATCACCAACCAGAAGTAAATCACAATACGGGTCAAGTAAACGTGCCATAGGTGCTGTATAGGCTGTTAGCGCCACAATAGGCGTCTCTAATGCTGCCAAAGACCGCAGACTATACCGCCGAACCTTACGCTGCCCCATTTAACTTCTCCCTGTTTTCTTTCTTACAACTCTCTTATAACATAACTTCTAGCATAACTTCCTTACCTCTTTGCCCTTTTTATAAATCTTATTTTTCTCCTTACCTCATATGTCCATATGTCTATTCCAGATTCTCATTAAAAATGAGAACTTTACAGTGTTACCAAAAATACCGAAAAGAAAATCACCTAAAAGCCTTGACAAAAAACATACAGACATATAAAAAGATTTTGTCTTTCGTTATGGAGGGGTGCCCGAGTGGTTAAAGGGGGCGGACTGTAAATCCGCTGGCGTCGCCTACGTTGGTTCGAATCCAACCCCCTCCAGGGTGTCGCTTTCTTCGGGGTTTTGCCTTCTTCTGGGTTTTGAAAGTCGTAAGATTCTTTTTAGGCGGAATACATTTTAACGGAATGGCTTTAAGCACCTTAAATGTGGCTTTTTGATTTTTAAGAAAGAGTAAAGTAGTTTACTGAAATTTAGAAAAAAATGCCCTCCCCCGCTATGGGATAAATCTATTATTAAAAACACTCATAAATTAAATAAAAAAATGGATACATGATGCGTAGGGTGTGTATTTTGTTTACTTTTTCATAACTAAAAAGTACTTACGTATCAAATGCGTGCCATAGGTGTTTCCCTATTTCCCTATAGGTACTTTATAGGTACTTCCCTAAACACTTTCTCCCATACGAGTGGTTTCTACAAATTGTTCTGTTGCCTCATCAAGAGCGCGGGTTTTCCGACCGCCTGGACCGTGTACATATAACTCTTTACGGTCAATTTTTTGCACGGCTTCTGGTTTTAGGGGCATAAGATAGCGGGCTTGCCGTTGATGATCCGCTAATTGCAAAGTAGGATTAAAAACAGAGTTAAATTTCCAAAGCATTTTAATAAAATTTGTTTGCCCGTTACGTAATAAGCGAAATGCGATGCCTGCGGTATCTTTTAAGGCTTGCCAGCCCATATGTTTCATGTTGAGCACTTGTTGGGTTTTCACAAGTTCCTCATAAAACTCTGGTAAAGGTAATTTTGTTGGTAACACGGCGTGTTGAATATCAAAAAGACGATAATCACGCGTGGTAAGACGACGTGCTTCTCTGTGCCAAATTTCTGTCCCCGGATAAGGCGTTGTCACCGAAATATTGACAATTTCTGGAATTTCGAGGCACCATTGCCGAACCGTTTCAAACCTTTCTTTATCCCATGAGGGATCGGCAATAATATTGATCGCAACAATAAGCCCTAAAGAACGCGCATAATCGAGTGCCTCAAAATTTTTATCTAAAGACACACGTTTACGGAACTGTTTAAGCCCCTCTTCATCAACAGCTTCCATACCAATAAAAATATAAGAAAGACCTATATCACGCCAAACACGAAAAACTTCTTTATTACGGAGTAAGACATCAGCTCGTGTTTCGAGATAATATTCTTTTTTAATACCGCGTTTTTTAATTTCCTCAGCAATTGCCATGCCATGCTCGGCGTGAACAAAAGCGACATCATCAACAATAAAAATCCCGGGTTCTTTTATTTCCTCTAATTCCTCAGCAATGACCTTTGGGCTTGCGGTGCGATAAGAACGCCCATAAAATGTCCACGCTGAACAAAATGTACAATCCCACGGACACCCTCGCGCAAATTCTATTGATGCCGCAGGGTCTAACGTGCCAATAAAATATTTCTTACGATGGCGTAATAAATCTCGTGCTGGGCGAATTTTATCAAGGGACTCAACAAAAATAGGTGCTGGTCCCTCTCCTTCTGTTGTAACAACGCCGGGGACAGAAAGAATATCCTCCCCTTTATGGATAGCCTCTAACAATAAGCCTATTGTGGCATCCCCTTCCCCTCTGAGAATACAATTCACGTTCCCTTCGGAAAGAAACAAAATATCTTTAGCAATAAAAGAAACAGAATGCCCCCCGATAACCTGAAAAACAGACGGCAAACGATAACGTGTTGCCCGACATAAATCAAGAATTTCCGGCACGTTGGCAAGGTAATTACCAGAATAACAAACAACATCGGGCTGAAACTTTTTAAGAAGTTTCCAATAATCGGCATGGGTCTCGACCTGAAGATCAATAATACGCACATCATGCCCCGCATAGCGTGCTGCACCAGCAACAAGCTCTAAACCCAAAGGTTCTAACCTTAAAAAAACCCTTGTGTACATCAGAGCACTTGGATGAACAGCTAAAACTTTCATAACACTCCTTTCCGTTCAAACGGATTCAACGGATTAACCAGCATGGTGAGACTTTATTATCTTTACAGTTTACTCGAGTACCCCCATCTCCCCGCTCATCATGCCCTTTATATCAGCATAGAATCAAACGAACGCACTCTTTTCTCTTCTCGTGTAATTTCGAGGAATTAAGAGGATTCTCGTAGGGAAGATCCTGTTATACTTTATGTATAGCTAGGGCACGATTTCTGTCTCAGAAAAGAAAAAGCGAATTTCATCTGCCGCGTTCTGCAGGCTGTCAGAACCGTGAACGGAATTCGCTTCAATATTTTCGGCAAATTGAGCGCGTATCGTATGTGGTTCAGCCTTAGTCGGATCTGTTGCCCCCATAATATCACGATTTTTTGCCACAGCATTTTCGCCTTCAAGCACTTGCACGACAACCGGACCAGAAACCATAAACGACACAAGTTCATGATAAAAAGGACGATCCTTATGGACGATATAAAAAGCACGTGCTTGCTCTGGTGTTAAACGCATACGTTTTTGCGCAACGATTCGCAGACCTGCTTCTTCAAACAAAGCATTAATTTTTCCTGTAAGATTCCGACGTGTGGCATCAGGCTTAATAATGGACAGAGTACGTTCTTTATCTTTACTCATAAAACTCTCCTATCTCCTCAACAAATTGATTGATCATTTATTGATCGTTTCTATTATGAACATAACCCCTTTTAAGGAGTTTTTCTTAACTCTACAACATATTGATTACATTTTAATGACATTTTGTTCAATCACACTATGCTCTATTTTCTTTTATAAAGCAAGGTTTACGTTTAACAACACATAAAAACACTCGTTGAAACTTAAGCCATAAACCTATAATGTTACACTATTGTTTGAGTGTTGAAATCATACGAATTTGTTCTTTAATTTTTCAGATATTTAGATTTTTGACATATGGAAACGCCACCTGCGCTTTGGCAAAAAAAACTTCTACAACTTTTACGCATTGCAATTATTACAACCATCGCTGGCATGTTTATCTGGCTCCTTGGCGATGTATTGATGGTTATTTTTGCTTCTATACTTTATGCCATTGTGCTGAACGGTTTATCGAATATCCTAGTACGCTACGCGCGTTTATCTTATCCTTGTGCCTTAAGTTTTGTTATTATTAGCATTCTTTCTATAGGATCGTTTATCCTTTTACATAGTGGTTCTTCTATGGCTAATGAGGCGGTAAAACTTCAACAAGCTTTACGTGAACAAGAAGTCGCCCTTTATAATTCGTTAAAAACGAACTCTATCGGACAAATTTTATTAAATTATTTAGCCCCGCCGTCAGGTAATTTACAACAAAACAATGAAAACGGACTTGCCTCCTTTGGGTCACGTATTGCCGAATCTATCACAGGTGTTCTCGGGTCAGCTTTTGGGGCACTTGGAAATACTTTTGGTATTTTAGGAACGATTATTATTGTCCTCATCGCAGGCACTTATTTTGCTGTAAATCCTGCTGTATATGCGAACGGTTTTTTACGTCTTATTCCTGTTATACATCGACCTCTCATACGTCTTTTAATGATCCGTTCTAGCAAAACGTTACAATCGTGGGTTGCAGGGCAATCATTAGATATGATCGTTGTTGGTTTACTTACCACCGTTGCGCTCTGGCTTATTGGTGTACCTTTACCTTTTGCGCTAGGATCTCTCGCGGGTCTATGTAATTTTATCCCTTACATTGGCGCCATTATAGGTGCTGTACCGGCTCTTTTATTGACCATTCCACTAGGAATGCACAAAATTATTATGGTGGCCATTGCTTATACAGTTATTCAATCATTTGAAGGATATGTTTTAACACCTCTTATCCAACGGCATGCCGTTCAAATGCCTGCGGCTATTACAGTGCTTTCGCAAACTTTATTTGGATCTATACTTGGTTTTCCTGGGCTCATTTTTGCAACCCCTCTTACGGCAGTTCTCTTATCAATTTTAGACAACGTTACCGAACAACTCTCTGAAAAAGATCGTATCCCTTAAAAAAACAATATGAACAAACAACAAAAAAACCCTTCAAACCTTTTTCGTTTTTTCCGCAAACATACATAAAACTTTTAGAACGTCGCTACATCGTCATTTAACTAAATTATAACACACCTCTCTCATAATCTTCTATAATAGAGTAAATCTTGTTATAAACCATTTTTATACGGAACATGCACAATGTCTTCTTTTTTTAGATCTTCTCTTTTCGCACGCAGGTTTTTTTCTTTTCTTTGTGGGTGTACACCTATTTTCCTTTTCGCAGTACCTACGGTAAGCTTTGCACAAGTTGGCTCTCGTTTACTTGAAACAACAAAACTCAATATAAGTGTCATAGGTACCGCAAAAGCCATTCCTGATGAAATAACGGCTACTTTTTTTGTAGAATCACAGAACAAAAGTGCCGCATTCGCTCAACAATCCGTCAATAATCAAATAAATAACGCTCTCAAAATAACACGTACCGCTAAAGATGTTAAAAGCGTTGCCTCACAATATTCAGTTTTTCACACACAATTTAATAATAGAGCACACTCTTCATGGACAGCGCAGCAAGTTTTTACACTGACTGCTAATAATGCTCAAGCGATTCTTCCGCTTGTGGGGGAACTGCAAGCCCATGGTTTTATTTTGAAAAAATTAGAGTGGTCTTTGTCCAAACCTCAACAACAAGCTGCTTTACTTGAAGCAGACAAAAACGCTCTTACAACTTTAATGCAACAAACAAAAGTTATCGCTACGGCTCTTAAAGGACATATAACGCATTTTGAATCTCTTAATTTCTCAGAATCTCCTTCATTTCGCCCTATACCTGTTATGTTTGCCACGCGTAGTGTTGTTCCCGCTTTTCCTATACGCACAGAAGAAATGCAAACGTTGCACGTCCGTTGTGATGCAACCGTCATTTTAGCTCCGTGATAGACTCGTTACTTTACAAAGACTCTCTAAAAACCTAAAGGGATCATTGAGTTTTTGTATGTTTACTCTCTATTTCAGACATACATAAATAAAGGGCATAAATAAAAGAATGATAGAATCTAACATTCTCAAATAGTCACAAAAAACCTTCTCCCCGTGCACTTAATAACCGTGCACGGGTGTTTAGGGGATAGGAGATTTTTTTAAGACGGTGCTAAAACCATGATCATTTGCCGATTTTCACAACGCGGCATTTGTTCAATTTTAACCTGATTTTCTAAATCATTCCGAATGCGATCTAGCAGTTTGCTACCTAATTCTTGATGCGCCATTTCACGCCCGCGAAAACGTAAAGTAATTTTAACTTTATTACCTTCGCCAATAAAGCTCTTAATCGCGCGCATCTTGACTTGATAATCATTTTCACCAATATTAGGGCGAACTTTGACTTCCTTAATTTCGATGATTTTTCTTTTTTTCCGAGCCTCATTCCGCTTTTTCTGCTGCTCATAATTAAACTTTCCATAGTCTAATATCTTAACAACAGGTGGAACAGAGCTAGGGCTAATTTCAATCAAATCAAGCCCAACCTTACTGGCACGCGTTAAAGCCTCTCGTACTGGTAAAATACCAACCATTTCGCCGTTTTCATCAATTAAGCGAACCCGTGGCACACGGATTTCTTCATTTACCCGTAACCCTTCACGGCTCGGCGCTACGGGGTGAGAAAGTTTAGTTATGATCAGCGCTCCCTTTAACCTATTACAAAGAAAAAAACACCCTAATAAAAAATTCGTAAAAAATTCTTTCTAGGTATTGCTTGTATGCTACGCAGTGTAAATTTATAAGTTTTATTTATCAAGAAAAATCTCACAAAATTCCTCTCTTTATTTTCTCTCTTTTCAATGAAAAGTTAATAAAAAAAGTAAATTCATCTAATAGCTGTTTCAGTGTTTTAGATCTGGTGGCATAGCCTCTGCCTGTAGACGATGAATAACTTCTTCTACTGTTAAAATCTCTTGTTCACGACAGCCAAGTCGGCGCATAGCGACTGTTTTCTCAACAACTTCTTTACGCCCTACAACTAAAATAACAGGTACATGCATGAGACTATGATCACGAATTTTAGCGTTAATTTTTTCATTACGAAGGTCAGCTTCTGCCATTAAACCTGCACGTCGTAATGCTTCCGCCACTTCTTGTGCATAAGGGGCTGCATCACTCACGATAGAAGCAACAACACACTGTACAGGTGCTAACCAAAGAGGAAAACGACCAGCATGCTGTTCAATTAAAATTCCCAAAAACCTTTCAAAAGATCCTAAAATAGCCCGATGTAGCATCACCGGACGATGTCGGGTAGAATCTTCACCAATATAACTTGCATCTAGCCGTTCTGGTAAAACAAGATCAACTTGTAATGTGCCACATTGCCAGTCACGTCCAAGAGCATCGCGTAATACAAACTCTAACTTAGGGCCATAAAAAGCCCCTTCGCCCGGATTATGTTCATACTCTACCTGTGCAACAGAACATGCCTGTTTAAGCGCTAATTCGGCTTTATCCCAAACTTCTTCGCTGCCTGCACGTTCTTCAGGTCTATCAGAAAATTTAACACGCACATGTTCAAAGCCCAAATCGGCATAAACTTTATAGAGCATTTGCACAAAACGCACCGTTTCATCGGCAATTTGATCTTCTGTACAAAAAATATGGGCATCATCTTGTGTAAACCCCCTGACACGCATCAAACCATGCAAAGCCCCAGAAGGCTCATAACGATGACACGCGCCAAACTCTGCCATACGCAAAGGCAACTCACGATAAGAACGCAATCCATGACGAAAAATTTGCACATGACACGGGCAATTCATTGGTTTCAGTGCGATTGTAGAAGTTTTTTCTTCATCTTCGACAGTCGCAACAAACATATGATGCCGATATTTATCCCAATGCCCAGAATCTTCCCATAAAACACGATCAACAAGTTGTGGCGTACGCACTTCCTCGTAGCCGTAACGTGTTTGCATACGGCGCATATATTCCTGTAACACCGTGTAAAGTCGCCATCCTTTAGGATGCCAAAAAACCTGTCCAACAGCTTCTTCTTGAAAATGAAACAAGCCCATTTCTCGTCCAACACGCCGATGATCACGCTTTTCAGCTTCCTCTAGCTGAAATAAATAAGATTCAAGTTCTTTTTGATCACGCCAAGCTGTCCCATAAATACGGGTTAACATAGGGTTACGATGATCTCCTCGCCAATACGCGCCCGCCACTTTCATAAGCTTAAAAGCTGTTCCAACATCACGAGTTGTCCGTAAGTGAGGACCGCGGCAAAGGTCTAACCATTCTCCTTGGCGGTAAATAGAAATTTCTTCTGTTTGTGGTAGATCACGAATTAACTCTGCCTTAAAAGTTTCTCCACGCGCTTCAAAAAAAGCAATCGCAACATCCCGATCCCAAATTTCACGCTCAAAAGGGATAGCCTGTGCAACAATTTCCTTCATCCGCGCTTCTATAGTAGCAAAATCCTCCGGCGTAAAAGGAGTTTCGCGATAAAAATCGTAATAAAAACCATTTTCAATAGCAGGACCAATCGTCACCTGCGTTTGAGGAAAAAGAGATTGGACAGCTTGGGCAAGGATATGCGCCGCATCATGACGAATCAATTCAAGCGCTTCAGAGTCTTTCCGTGTAACAAAATGTACTGTTGCATCAGTGCGAAGTGTTTGACGCATATCACACAAAACACCATCGACTTTCATCGCTAAAGCCGCACGCGCCAAACCGGAGTCAATAGATTCAGCAATTGTCATACCCGTTACAGGTCTGTCAAAACTCAGAACAGAACCATCAGGTAAGGTAATCTTCAGCATAATATTTACGCTCCATACATTGAGAAATATAATAAACAGTCATTAAAATTAAATAAGCACTACCAGAGCGCCGATACCACTTTACTAACAGAAAGTAAAGAAAGATCATACACCCAAAGTGAACGTATTTGTTGAGGAAATTGCCCCATAGGCACCGTTAAAAAAGGAGCACTTTCTGCCGAAAACAACACCAAGCAACGGCATCCCATAGCAGCGGCAAGATGCATAGGTCCCGTATCATTACCTATAGCCCCCCAAGCACAACTCGCAAGCCCCGCAAGTTCCGACAATGATGTTTTTCCTGTTAAATCTAACGCACTAGGACAGATTGAACAAATATCTACAGCTAATGAACGCTCATTTTTTGTACCAACCACAACGGGGCGAATCCCTCGTGTTGCTAATATTTGTGCAACTTTTGCATACCCATGAACGGGCCAACGTTTAGCAGGTCTGTGCAACGACGCACCTGGTACAAGTAAAACATAGGGCTTTGTTAAAATAATATCAAAATAACTCTTTTTTAAGTCATGTACCCCATGACAATGTAACCATGATATGTCCGGTAACGTGTTTAGAGAAATGCCTGCTATACGTAATTGATCTCTTTGCCGGGCATAAGTATGCATTTCATTTCGTTGTGGATTCGCATGGTATAAAGCTGCCCTTCGCACATGCGTAGACCAAAGGGATTTTTTCCCATAACTCAAACATCTCATCCAATAGGCTAACCAAAAATAACGCGCCGTTCGACAAGACGTTTGGAGATCAAACACAAGGTCATAATCCCCTAAATGCTTACCCAATAAGATTAAACTTCGCCACTCTCTCCATGTCGGACGCGTATCTTCTTCTACAGTATTAAACCACGGAGAAAGACGTGCTAATGCAACAAATGGTCGTGTTGTACGTAAAGTTATATGAGCATGAGGATAAGCTGCACGAATCGCCTGAAACGGAGCAAAACTCTGAACAAAATCTCCAAGAGCACCAAGACGGATAATCAAAATACGCTGCATAGAATTAACCGAATATTATTCTTTACATCTGATCATCATACCGGATCTTTTATGGCAAGTCTGGCGAGTCCGGATCAGCCGCCATCACATCAAGGTCTTGCTGTGCCATATTTGCTTCATGACTATCAGGGGCAACCTCCAACACTTTCTGCCAATCTTGTATAGCCCCTGTCATATCTCCACGCTGTTCACGAATAATCCCACGTTCTAATAAAGCGACAGAATCTTGAGGATTCATATAAATAGCTTGTTGGATATAGTCTAAAGCAGCATTAAGATGTCCCATTTTCTGTTCAGCTGAAGCAAGGATGACAAAAACCTGAGCAGAAATCTTTCCATGAAGATTCCTATACGATTTTGTATAAGACTTCTTCAGATCTTTTTGCTCATCTTTTTGATTCTGATATAACAATGGCGTAAGACTCTCTACAACTTGAGACATTTTACCCTGCAAAAGAAGTGCACGTGCTTGCAAAATGAGCAACGCTTGATTGTTAGGAACTAAAGAAAGCCCATAAGCCGCGATTTTCTGCGCTTTTTTGACTTTTCCTAACGCAAGCCACGCGCTCGCTGCTTCTGCGGCTATCCTAGCGTAAGAAAGTATCTCTCCCTTATTATGAGATGAGAAAGAATTTTGTGCCCGTTGGGCTAATTCATCTAACATTTTAGCAGCTGTGGCTTCATCCCCTGTATAAAGTAGTGCCAAAGCCTGACAACGTTGCGCCTGATAACTGTGCTCTTGTTTTTGCCATTCGTATGCATAGGCAAGCGCACCAAACGGATCATCCCCCACCATAGCAATACACGTGTTTATCGACCAATTCTGTTTTTGCTTTTTTGTTCTTGTCTCTACACCTAACGCCTCCATATGAAACAACATGCTAGAACAAAATAAAAATATTATCGTAATTAAAACAACAATACGCACCCTTTACTCCAAAGAAATCCAAACAAAAACTGATAAATAAAATAAAGAAGCGATACTTCGTTTTTCTAATTTTCATCACCAATTATTTTACTCTATATCTATCAATACGCTTTTCCCCTATATACTCAATCTTTTGTGCCTTATAGCCTACAACTGCAAAACATGTTAGTAAAAGGATATGACTACACCCGCTATTCTCCAAATTTTACCGGCGCTCGATGAAGGCGGTATTGAACAAGGTACTTTAGAAATCGCTGATTCCATTGTGCGTGCTGGAGGTAAAGCCATCGTCGCCAGCGCAGGCGGACGATTAGAAATCCAACTACGCCATAGCGGTGTAGAACATATTTGTCTCCCTAAAATCGGTAGCCGTAACCCTATTTATCTTGCACGTAATATTCGTACTGTACGTCAGATTCTGGAGGATAGGAAAATCAACCTCGTTCACGCGCGATCCCGTATTCCCGCATGGGTCACGCGGTTTGCATGCCAATCCAATAAAATACCTTTTGTCACCACATGGCACGGAGTACATGCAAACACTTTTCCCGGTAAAAAACTTTACAACGCTGTACTTGCTAGCGGAGACCGCGTGATTGCCATTAGTCAGTTTATCGCCAAAAGGCTTGAAGATGAATATCATGTGGACGCTCATCGGTTACGTATTATCCCACGCGGTGTCAATACTCAAAGATTTAGTCCAGAAGCTGTTAACGGTCAACGTATACATCAGTTAGCTGAAAAATGGCGTATTCCTATCAATTCTCCCGTGATTCTTGTGCCTGGCCGGATCACAGCATGGAAAGGACAAGGTTTTGTTTTGCAAGCCTTATCCAGTCTTTCTATCTCTCGACCAGAATTAAAATGGTGTTGTATTTTCGTCGGATCAACCTCTGCACATCAACGCTATGTTCGTAATCTTTTAGCCCAAACAGATCGGTTTAACCTCTCACATCGTGTACATTTTGCTGGTCATTGTGACGATGTTCCTGCTGCTTTAGCCCTCTCTACAATGGTCATTGTTCCTTCGTTAAAGCCTGAACCCTTTGGGCGTGTTATTATTGAAGCCCAAGCCATGTGTAAACCTGTTATTGTTACGCAACATAACACCGCCACAGAAACCGTTCAAAAAGGCATCACAGGGCTTTGTGTACCACCTCGTGACCCTTTGGCACTAGCTCATGCAATAGCATGGATCCTCAAAGCACCTCACTCTTCTCTTTCAAAAATGACAACAGCCGCTCGTAATATGGTTATCGCCCGTTATACAACATCGGCTATGCAGCATGCTACTTTACGTGTTTACGATGAATTACTACAAACATCTTTAGCTTCTACTTTTGTAGACCATACCTCTTAATCACACAGTTTTGATGATTGGTTATATCTGTTTCATCACCATAGAGTATTTTATATGACGATTGTTGCCCCATTTTCTCCTTTTAAGCAGAAACCATACCGATTCGCTTTTAAGGCAGCCCATACAACAACAGCCCGTGCTGAATGTGAAAAACTCATTGCCTGTTACGGTAACCATCCTATGGAGCATGCCGAAGCCGTTATATGTTTAGGAGGAGATGGCGCCATGCTTGAAACTTTGCATGATATCCTTATCCAAGGTTTCAATAAGCCTGTTTATGGTATCAATTGTGGATCCGTTGGTTTTTTGATGAACCCAATAAAGAAAATCGACCTATCAGAACGTCTTAACCGTGCTCTAGCGATAACCCTTCATCCCTTACGTATGAAAGCAACATCTTTACACAATGAGACACGTGAAGCCCTTGCCCTTAATGATGTCTATTTATTTCGCCAAACACGGCAAGCAGCAAAAATACGTATCCATATAGACCATCGTGTACGTCTTAAAGAACTTATCTGTGATGGCATTCTTCTTGCGACACCGGCGGGATCAACAGCTTATAATCTTTCAGCCCACGGTCCTATTGTTCCTCTTTCCGGTAACCTTCTTCCTCTTACACCTATATGTCCTTTTCGTCCCAGACGCTGGCGCGGTGCACTTCTACCTTCAAGTGCCTGTGTTATGTTTACTGTTCTTGAATATGAAAAACGCCCTGTTGCTGCTGTTGCCGATTCTTTTGAACTCCGTGATATTACCCATGTTGAAGTTTATGAAGATCGCTCTTTAAATGTTACAGTTCTTTTTGATCCAGAACAAACACTATCAGATCGTATTGTTATAGAACAATTTCGTACATAGCCTTTATTAATAACACACTTTTTTTAAGATAAGCTCTACCTATGCGCTTTACTCTTTTCACTTTACGGCAATCTTCTCTTTTACATTACATATTATATTATGTATGCTGTGCTGTTTTTATTTATACAACTGTACAAAATGCACATATCGCACATGCGCAAGTTATTACTAATAGTCAGGCGTTGAACCAATTAGGTGCCACTCCCCCTCACAACTCATTAACTTCTCACACCTTACCTAAAAAAAAGCACATTCATTCTACCCATCAGCATTCTCGACACAATACAAAGCAATATAAAACAGTACAACGCCATACTCCAACTCAAACATCCCATATCCATCATTCTACAATTTCTTCTGTTTCTATCCCTTCTATCCCGTTAACACCACCACCTCTTCCAACGCTCACACCAATTTCTCCTGTTATAAAAACACATTCTTTTCCTATGCCTCCTCTCCCGACAATTGTAAAAAACGCTACAGGTACAGTGTATGTTATACCAAACGGTATTTGTCTCACTTTTGCCCCTGGCTCTGATCACCTCAATCCTAAAACACACCAAGCTCTTCTAAATTTTGTTAAGAATTTTACCACTCATCAACGCGTTATTATTGATGCGTATAGTTCCGGCGATAAAGACGACCCCTCATTACCACGTCGTATGGCATTTGCTCGTGGTCTTGCCGCACGTAGCGTTTTGATGCATGCTGGGATTCCTTCAACCCGTATTAACCTCCATGTTATAGGTATACCTCAAGCAAAATCACTGACGAATACTTTATCCAATGTTCTGCCTCATGTAACACAGGACCACATTGATGTATATATTTCCAGTAGTTTTATTAGGTAGGTTTAGTGGTATTTTATGGTGGGTTATTATGAGTTTAGTTTGATTTATTTTTAATTTTGTATATTTATTTTGTATTTAGTTGTATTTAGATTATTTTGTAATATTTTTTGTTATGTATGATATGTGTAGTATAGATTGTGCCATGTTTTTTCATATTTCAGCTATATTTACTCCTTGATTGAATTTAATTGAGTTTATTTATTAAATTTGTTGAGTTTTTATGAGCATAGTTAAAGAGGAGCTGTAGATGTATGACCCCCCCCCGTACTTA
>JAFPVE010000011.1 GCA_017413025.1 Acetobacter sp.
CGTTCGCTCTGAGCCAGGATCAAACTCTCATGTTCATCCTAGCACTCAACGCTTAACTCAAAAAAAAATATACCTCACGCATCAAGCACTCAAAAAAAAATACACTCAACACGCTACCAGCATATCCCTTCCTAAAAAAATAAACTTGTCAAAGAACCCTCAATAGAAAATCACACTACACTAATCACTACACTCACGTCAATACATAAAAATAAAAAAATCACATAACAGATAAATAAATATAGAATTGTTGGCAGAGTTTTTTCTTATCCCCCGTATTTCTTATCCCCCGTATTTATTTCCGTCACGTTGATACCATTGAACGAAACGCTCAATCCCTTCTTCCAATGAAAATTTAGGCGTCCACCCTATTAAAGATCGAATCGTCCTAATATCCGCCCATGTCCGCTCTATATCAACATTTGGGCGCTTCTGATAACTCACCTGGGCTTTACAATTCAAAAAACGCTCCAACAGAAAAACTAAATATCCTACCGATTCGGGTTTATCATTTCCAATATTAAGCACGCGCGCCCCTCCCTCAGGTGGCGGATAGTCAAAAACCCTAAGAATCGCATCCACAACATCAGAAATATACGTAAAATCTCGCGCAGGTTTCCCGCCGTCATATAGTGTTATGGTTGCCCCTCGTGCTATCGCGTGAGCAAAACTATAATAAGCCATATCAGGACGCCCGAATGGTCCATATACCGTAAAAAACCTTAAACCTGTTTGTGGCAATCCGTAGACATAGCTATATGTAAAAGAAGCCAGCTCACCGCTTCGCTTACTCATAGCGTAGATTGAAGCAGGCTGATCAACAGGATCCTCTTCACTAAAAGGTAGCTTTGTATTTCTACCATATACTGATGACGAAGAGGCATAAACAAGATGTTCTAAACGCTCTAACCGACGGGCAAACTCAAGAACCTTTATGTGTCCTTTTACATTCGCATCAATAAAGGCATAGGGATCTTCTAAAGAAAACCGAACACCTGCCTGTGCCGCTAAATGAAAAATACCTTTGATACCTTTTCCTCGATCTAAAAGTCCTTCTAAAAAGCCCTCTGTATTGATATCTCCTTTATAAAATTCAAACCCCCGATAGTTCTGTAATCCTTCTAAACGAACTCCCTTTAATAGAGTGCTATAATAGGCGTTCATGTTATCGACACCTATGACACGATCGCCTCGCACCAACAACGCACGCGTGACATGGTATCCAATAAAACCACAACACCCCGTGACTAAAAATGTCATATCTCTATACTCTTTGTTTCTCTATATTTTTTATTAAAGCGTTATTTTTTAAGAGAAATACTTAATTATTTTTTATCTTCTCTTTTTTTATATTCCACCGGGTTAAGAGAAGCTGCTTCTACTTTATCCCCAACAACAATCCCTAATTTTGCTGTAACTCCGCCTGCCAGTTCTAATGTTGCGATCACAGGTCCGTGGCTACGAATATGTGCCAAGCTTTGAGGCACTGTGTTTTCTGCAATCGCTTGGATTCGTCTGTCTGTGCCAATAAAAACCATATCTAACGGAACAAGCGTATTACGCATCCACATTTCAATAGGCTGCGGCTTTGACCATAAAAAGAGCATTCCGCCATCTTCGGGCACAGATTTACGAAACATTTCTCCCACCTGTTGCTGGCGAGCTGTTCTTGCCAATTCTACCGAAAAAATATGGCGCCCGTTAGCTGAAATAATCACAAGTTGCTGTTTAGGAAGAATGGGTTGGGCTTGGGTTGGCTCCTCATTATCTAATCCCATTGTCATAGGCTCTGCTGCTATAACAGGAAGCCCTCTAAACATAAGCCCCACTATGAAAACAAAGACTCCACCGAAAAACAGTTTACGCCACATCTTAACCTCGTGATTTATTCTTAACAAGACTCGTTACTCTTGCGCGAGAAAAGGATTACTTTCTCGTTCAGCCCCAAAAGAAGAAGGTACCCCATGTCCGGGGACAAAAATAATATCATCTCCCAATGGTAAAAGTTTTTCCTTTATTGAACGCACAAGAAGAGCGCCATCACCATACGCAAAATCACTCCGCCCAACTGTATTACGGAAGAGAAGATCCCCAACAAAAGCACGCCTTGCCTGTTCGTCAATCAAGGCAATATGCCCGGGTGTATGACCAGGCACGTGCACAATACGAAATGTACGCCCGATAGTACAAAGCGTATCATTGTCACAGGAATAACGATCTACTTTGGCGTTTTCAAGATCCGTTATTCCAAAGCGGTAGGCTTGTTCAACAACCGTATCGAGCAAAAATTTATCTTCTTTTGTGGGACCAATAACCTCAGGTGCAGGTTTACCCCTTTCCGATAAATGGCGACATAGTGCCGTAGCCCCTCCTGCATGATCAAGATGACCATGTGTAATGACGATAGTTTTGACATCAAGTTTTCTGTTGTCTATAAAAGCCAATAGCGTTGGTACATCACCGCCCGGATCTACCACCATGGCATGAGATGTCTTCTCATCCCACATGATAGTACAGTTTTGACGAAACAAAGTTACTGGAATAACCGTAATTTGCATACCGGGGTAAGTAATGTACATCGTTTCGTTTTATCTCCTCTCGTTTTGCTGTGCCTTAATTTTTAGTTAGACTTTGCTTACGCTGCTTACACTCAACTCATTTTTAAGTCGGCTACTTAATTTTATTTTGGCAAAACCCACCCCGTTGCTGGAATATCAAAATGATCACGTAAAGCATGTGTGGGTATGCTCCCTAAATCTTTAGAGAGTGTTGTTATGACCTTCGCAGCTGTTACTTTTGTTAAATGATCACGAATCGCATGAAGAACGGCAGCCGGTGCCGCCAAAATAAACCCTGCAACGTTATGAGACATATGATTCATTTCATCGGCAACCACCCGTGCAAAAGCATCGCGCTTACGATCGGCAGGCGTGGCGCCAGCGTGCATCCGCCCCGGCGTGCCACTATGCCCGTGCCCGTGATGTGTATCAAATTCTTTTTTAACATGTAAGGCATCACCCCCATCATGCAAAAACCGCACGACGTCGGCACTTGCGACAACATAGACTACGAGTCCGTCTTGAGCTTGTTTCATGAGGCATTTCTCTTTCTATTAGCTAATTAAAGTACTTAACTCTAACCTAAAACTCCCCTCATAGCATTGAGGTTTGGCATTGAGGTTTGTTGATATCCCTGTTACTTCAACACTATAACTAGAAAGATTATTTCTTACCAGATTATTCTTATCATTTCTTACAAGGTTTTTCTCGTGTTCTCCTTCAAAGAAACAGTACCCTGTAAATTTTTGAAACAGCTTTACATTGTTATTTTTGTTATTTTTGCATTGTTATTATCTATGATCCCTCTTTCCCAAATACTATCTTACTCGGCGTCAACGCAAGAGCCGTTAATTTTTGTTGTCATTTCCCTGTGATTACACTTGCACGTTCAGAGGTGTAAGGTGTATAAGGTTTCTATCTGTTAGAAGCAGAAAAGTTTATCGCTATAAAGTCGGGGCGTGGCGCAGCCTGGTAGCGCGCGTGTTTTGGGTACACGAGGCCCCCGGTTCGAGTCCGGGCGCCCCGACCATTCAAAAATGCCATTTTTGTGAAGCATAAGCGGGAGGGGGTCAATGGTAGTTGCAGGAGTACAGGCGCGTATTTATAGGCAATCCAAGCCTGCGGGTCAATCTGGCTTAATCGGAACACGAGAGTGGATTCTTGAATATGGACAAACGGCACCCCGCGTGCAAGACCCTCTAATGGGTTGGACGGGAAGTTGTGGAGATACGCTTTCTCAGATTAGATTAGTATTCAAAAGCCTTGAATCGGCAAAAGCCTACGCCGAACGTGAGGGTATTGCGTATCAGGTTGAGCAACCGACGCTCCACATTAAGCGTCCTAAACTCTATTCTGATAATTTTCGCTTTGATCGTTGCGAAAATTGGACACACTAAAGTTTTTTAGAAAGTGTTAGTCTTTTTTTGTATGAAGAATTTCTTTAAAGATCTATTGTTCAGTGCCCTTAGCTCAGCTGGATAGAGCAACAGCCTTCTAAGCTGTGGGTCGCTGGTTCGAATCCAGCAGGGCACGCCATTTCTCTTTGTTCTGTTCTATTTTTTACTTTATTAGTGTTTTAATTTCCTCGTCTTATAGAAATTTCTCAACAGGATACACGTCAAAAAATGCGCGTTGCTGCTATTCTTCTCGCTGCTGGCACAGGAAGCCGTTATACGGCATCAACAGGATTATCAACGCCAAAGCAATATGTGATACTCGCGGGGCAGCCTGTAATTCGCCACGCGGCGGAAGCCTTGTTACCTCATGTGACATGTCTCCAACCTGTCGGACAGCCTGATTCTCTTATTGACGCCTTAAAAGGCTTACCCATCCTTCCCCCTGTCATGGGAGGAGAAACACGACAAGCCAGCGTGCGTGCGGGATTAGAAGCCCTTGATCGTTTACCAATCGATAAAAAGCCCGACGTTGTTTTAATCCATGATGGGGCACGCCCTTATGTGCCGGCTTATGTCATTAAAAACGTTCTCAAAAGTTTAGAACATTATGACGGGGCTATTCCAGCGTTGATGGTAACAGATACCCTTAAGCGTGCTGAAAAAGGTGTTATTAAAGAAACTATCCCGAGAGACAACCTCTTTAGGGCACAAACACCGCAAGGGTTTCATTTTAAAGCGTTTCTTGATTTACATCGTTCGGCAAGAGCCATCACGGCAACCGATGATGCACGTTTATTAGAAGACGCTGGGCTTCAAGTGGCGCTCGTTGAAGGTGATGAACATAATATTAAACTAACCTATGAGGGGGATTTAGTGCGTCTTGAACAAATTATGGGAGCGTCGTTTCTGCCACGTGTAGGGTTTGGTTACGATGTACACGCTTTTGAAGAAGGGCGTCCGCTTATTTTGTGTGGTGTCCCTATTGCCCATAGTCAAGGGCTTGCTGGGCATTCCGACGCCGATGTGGGGCTGCATGCTTTATGTGATGCTCTTTACGGGGCGTTGGCTGAAGGCGATATTGGACGCCATTTCCCCCCTAGCCAAGACGAGTGGAAAAATGCTGACAGCACGCGTTTTTTATTCCACGCCGCTCAATGTATTGCCGAACGAAACGGCAGGCTTGTTAATGTTGACCTAACATTTATATGTGAACGCCCCAAAATTGCACCACATGTGCAGGCTATGCGTGAGCGTTTGGCAGAATTACTTAAAGTCACAAAAGTGACAATAGAGTGTATTTCTATCAAGGCAACAACAACAGAACGTTTAGGTTTTACAGGGCGTGAAGAAGGAATGGCTTGTGCGGCTGTTGTTTCAGTTGTTGTCCCCTCTCATCTTTAAGTTTGCGCAACATTTTTTTTGAGAGTTTTTTTCTTCAATTGTAAAGGACAAAAAACAATAACCCTACAAAAAATTGTAGGGTTATTGTCGAAAGGAAATAAAGCATGTATGGAGTTGGTATAGCAACTTTTCGTATCATGTGCAAGTAAAAGCATACAGTATAACCATAAAAAAAATTAAATTTTAATATAGGGAAAAGAATCGGGATTACATTAGAGGGTACAGCTAGGGGTTTTTATGAGAGATGAGAATAAGTTGTACAAAAACGCAGTTTTGAAGTCATAGAAAAATTTGAAGTCATAGAAAAAAAGTATGCAGACGCCATCTATACAGCCTCCTCTCTTACGCCCTCTTGATCTTGGCGGTGTTGTTTTAAAAACCCCTGTTATTTTGGCGCCAATGTCTGGTGTGACAGATTTTCCGTTTCGTTGCCTCGCGCGTCAACTTGGTGCTAGTCTTGTTGTGTCTGAAATGATCGCCTCATGGGCGATTATACGCCAAAATGAAGCCACCCTCCGTATGGTTGAAACGGCGGGGACAACAGGATTAAATGCGGTACAACTCGCAGGGTCTGACCCTGCCGCCATGGCGGAAGCCGCGCGAATCGCTGTTGGGCACGGCGCTGATCTTATTGATATCAATTTTGGCTGCCCTGTTAGAAAAATCGCTGTTGGGCAAATGGCGGGGTCAGCTCTTATGCGTGATGAAACAGCGGCAGCGCGTTTGTTGGAGTCTGTTGTTAGGGCTGTGTCTGTACCTGTTACCCTTAAGATGCGTATGGGGTGGGATTTGACACAACTCAACGCCCCCAAATTAGCCCGTATTGCGCAAGAGATCGGGATTCGTTTAGTTACAGTGCATGGGCGTACGCGTCAACAATTTTATCGCGGAGTTGCCGATTGGGCTTTTGTACGCAAAGTGAAAGACGCTGTTCAGCTACCTGTGATTGTCAATGGTGATATTCTGACCGTTGCCGATGCACGTTTAGCCTTACAACAATCGGGTGCCGATGGCGTGATGATTGGTAGAGGCTGTTATGGAAGACCTTGGTTTTTACACCAAGTTTCTGAAGCATTATGCTATGGAAAAGAGGTTACAGAACCTGATTTACCAACAGAAAAACAGATTGTTTTAGAGCATTATGAGAGTATGCTCGCACATTTTGGGCAAAAACCCGGCTTGCGGTTAGCTCGGAAGCATGTGTCATGGTATTCTCACGGCTTACCCGAGTCTGCCGCCTTTCGCGCCGCCTTTAACCGAGTCGAAACCCCAGCTGAAGCCATAGAGATGATTACAAGTTTTTATGACAAATGCACCCAATCGGGTGCACGTCGTGAAGTACGAAAGACGCACAGACAAGATAACTTATAATTTTACCTCATGCGTCTGATCATAAACTTGAATCGCTCTTGTAAATTCTTGCCCAACGACTTTCCAATCAGAAGCAAGTGCCTCACAATCGGCTTTTTGCGCGTCTTCTGGTGTTTTATACCCGTACAGACGCCCTCTTATATCGATAACAGAAGCGACGCTTTGTAAAAACCCAAAACGAGAAATAATTTTGTTGGTATCATAGCCCTACTCCTAGTGTAAACTCTATGAAAAGTATAACACGGCTTACAAGAGCATAGTCATACAACAATAAAAGAAAAATACGCCCCTCAACGGTATCCGATAAAACAAGGTTATAGACTTGTACCGTATGGTTTTGCCCGTAACATAGACACCTTATCATCTTACCCCTTAAATGGATAAGGTTTTTTCTAATGTTGTACTAATAGCCGTCAACCCGGGAAGGATTTTCCCCTCTAACCACTCCAAAAACGCACCGCCCGCAGTGGAGACATATGTCATTTCATGCAAAGCGCCAGCATGGCGTAAAGCGGCGACAGTATCCCCCCCACCGGCAATGGTTTTCAGGCTTCCCGCAGTGGTCAAACGCCCCGCCTCACGCGCGACAGCAGTCGTGCCTGCATCAAAAGGCGGAAGTTCAAAAATACCAAGTGGACCATTCCAAACAAGTGTTTTTAAGCCAGCAAGTTTTTTCTTGAGACAGGCAACGGTTTCTGGTCCAATATCGAGCGCCATCCACCCTTCTGGAATTTCGGTGACTGGCACAACACGCGTAGGCACGTTGGGCAGAATTTCTTGTGCAATCACAACATCTATCGGTAAAACCAACTCACACTTCCGTTCGGCAGCACGGTGTATAACATTTCGTGCTGTTTCAAACATCTCCTTTTCTTTGAGAGAAGCCCCCACCGAAAGCCCTTGTGCGGCTAAAAACGTGTTTGCCATAGCGCCACCAATAGCCAGCATATCGACTTTTTCAAGCATATTCTCTAACAAAGCCAATTTGGTTGAGACTTTTGCCCCCCCAATGACTGCCCCTACTGGTCGTTCTGGTTTTTCGAGCGCTGCATAAAGTGCGCTTAATTCTGCCTCCATTAAACGACCGCCGAAAGAGGGAAGATGATCGGCTATTCCCGCTGTAGAGGCATGTGCCCTGTGAGCGGCTGAAAACGCATCGTTGACATAGACATCGCCCAAACGTGCTAAAGAGGCGGATAATTCCTGACAATTTTTTTCTTCGCCTGGGTGAAAACGGGTATTTTCAAGTAAAAGAACCTCGCCATCTTTAAGCAAAAGAGTTGCAGCTTCGACTTCCTCCCCCACACAATCATGCATAAAACTGACAGGACAACCCAACGCTGTTGCCAAGGCTGTGGCAATCGGCTGAAGAGACATATCGGGAACCACTTTCCCCTTAGGGCGATCAAAATGGCTTAACAAAATAACACGCCCACCTTTTTCAAGAAGTTCGTGAATCGTGGGGACAATACGTTCAATTCGAGTTTGATCGGTCACTTGTCCATTTTGAACCGGCACGTTCAAATCCACCCGTACTAAAATACGCTTTCCTTTAGGGTCGAGCTTATCGAGGGTTTCAAAAGGAAGACACGCAATCATGACAAAGATCCCCATAAAGCAGCCGTATCTGACATACGATTAGAAAAGCCCCATTCGTTATCATACCACGCACACACACGCACAAGCCGCCCACCGTCAATAAGGGTTGTTTGGGTAGCGTCAAACGTTGAAGAGGCTATCGAATGGTTAAAATCTGAACTCACAAGTGGGGTGTCAGAATAGGCTAAAACGTTTTTCATTACCCCAGAGTCAACCACGTCTTTAATGGCGTTATTCACCGCCTCTACACTAGCAGGAGCTTTACGGGGGATAAAATCTAACGACACGACCGAGACATTTGCCGTTGGCACACGAATAGCCGTTCCGTCTAACTTTCCTTTTAATTGAGGAAGCACAAGACCAACCGCCCGCGCAGCCCCTGTTGACGTTGGGATCATGTTCAACCCTGCAGCGCGCGCCCTACGTAAATCTTTATGGAGGGTATCAACTGCTCTTTGATCACCTGTATACGAGTGAATCGTGACCATATAACCACATTCAATACCAAAGGTTTCTTCTAAAATTTTGGCAACAGGGGCTAAACAATTGGTTGTACAGGAAGCATTAGAAACGATTTCCATTTGTGGCGTTAAAATAGAATCGTTCACGCCATAAACAATGGTCGCGTCAACGTCGGTCGCAGGGGCAGAAACAAGCACTTTACGCGCCCCCGCTTTAAGTAATTGCGCCGCTTTTTCACGCGACGTAAAAAGCCCCGTGCATTCCATGGCGACATCAATACCATGAAACGGCACTTTTAATGGGTCACGCTCGGCTGAAACAGTCATAGGACCCCACGTGCGCCCATTAGCAGAAATAACCAGCGTATTTCCCTTAACGTGCACTTCTGCCGGCAATCGACCATGAATACTATCATATTTTAATAAATGCGCGTTATCCTCGACACTGCCTAAATCATTGATCGCCACGGGAACAACATCGGTACGCCCGCTTTCAATAATCCCGCGCAAAACAAGGCGCCCAATACGCCCAAAGCCATTAATTGCAATTTTGACAGTCATGCCTCTCCTCCTTAATTATCGTAATATTTATCCCATATTTTACCGTATTTATAATTTTAGTTTAATCATTATTATCGTACAAAATTATCGTACAAAATTATCGTACAAATAATAGTGTTGATTTTGTTTATTTTACAAAAGATTTTACTTTGTTATTTTTCATTTTTTGTTTTTTCTCACTTTTTCCTTAACTCTTTTTCCTTAACTTTTCCGCCTCACTTATTTCTCTTTCAGGTGGCGCTGTAACCTCAATACGTTTTTAATGAGGTCGACGAGCTCTGGACGTTACCCGGATATCATAGGGTGAGGGTTGGACAGGAATGATGAGGGTGTTTGACACTTTGAAGGCTGAAACACAGGACTAAAAAAGGAATAAACTTGATGTTTTTATCTCAACTTGATAGACTATAAGTACAAAGAGGAGGTATTTTAATCCTCTTTTTACTGAGTGTTTTATTGAGTGTATAGCTTTGTTAGGAGGGATATTTAAGATGTTCAGTTTTTATCGTTATCTTTATCAAAAAATCCGTATGAACACAATTCCTCCCCACAAGAGAGGGAGACAGCAATTCATAAACAATAAAGGGGCTGCAGCTCTTGAATTTGCGATTGTTTTCCCTGTTTTTATTGCGATGTGTTTTGCTTTTTTCTACCTGTTTATGGTCTTGTTTCCGCAACTCACGGCACGGTATATGAACTTTCAGGCCTCGCGCTATATTGGCAATGGGTCGAGCAACGTCCCAGCCCTTAATAACACCGTCTGTAGCAATAATCATGCTTCTGGGGAGGGTATAGGGGCTATTGCCTCTTCCATGCAACATCCTTTGATGAGTAGTGTCAGCATTACCCCCTATTCTGCTGGTACTTATACTGGTGCGGGTGGTACTGTTAATCTCTCGGGAGAGCAATTTTCTGGCCAAGCGAGTGTCAGCGGTTCCTCGCTTTCACGAACAGCTTGTCAACTCGTTGGGCTTTGCAATAGCCACCTCGGTCTTTTTAATGATCAGACCTACAGGAGTGTTGTTGCAACACCCTATCCGTATCCAGCTTGCGTGCCGCTTTTTTAAGGTGTCTTAAGGAGGGGGATTGCTTTCTAATTTTTAGAAATACGGGCTTTCCCCCACAAAGTCCGTAAAAACTTCGGAACTACGTTGGGGCAAGCTTTCTGCGGTGCCCCATTAACACTCCTTCGTATTCCTCTCCTACGATACGGAGTTGTTGACACGTTTAACATGTTTGAAACGGGTCAATAAAACTCAACCAACTGCCACACAAACAGAAGTTACAAAAGCTTAAGGGTTTGCTATTTGTGTTTAGGTGGGTTTGGAATACCTATCATAGTGACCGCTGCTATTGACGTTGGGGGGGTATATCCTAACATCGCCCAATTCAGATAAAAAGGAGCCGGCACACAAACGGTAACTTGCGCTAATGAATTCACCGTCCTCTCCAACGCTCCACCGGCTTGAGAAAAATCTCCAAACTGTGATTTCAAGACTTCTAAGAATGCTCCGTTGGCGATTGACGACTTAGGACCAGAACAGCCAGCACCATAGTTGAATGTACGTAAAGCCCCAGACCCATTGACATACATGGTATTCACTGTCGCCGAAGACCCCTTGACGCCATTCGCCGCCATGACCTGATTGACTAAGCCTTGCAAAAACGCCTGATTCGTATTTCTCCCGTTAAAGAGGCTTATCGCCAAATCATTTGTAAGCCGTATAGAGAGTAACCGTTGGTTAAGGATTTCCATAAGATTAATCAGCCCCCCCAAAAAAATAAACACAACCAACGTACACACTGCCCCTTCTATGGCAATAGAACCCCTTTTTTGTGAAAAGAAAAACTGTTGTCGAGAGTTTCCAAAACGTAGCATAAGGTCTTTCAATTGTTTTAATTTTAATTTTACTCTTTTCATTTCATATCCCCTTACACCGGCCCTGAGCGAACAAATGTTGCAACAGAAGTCGCATAGACTCTATAAACCAGTGTTGACCAAGAAAAAGGAGTCATGCCGAAGTAACTACTGCCGAACAACCCACTATTTACATACCCCATGTTTGAGAGGGTCATGCTACCATTGTTAAAATCGTTGAAGGAGAAAGTAGTAAGTGCTACTTGAGTAGGATAAAAAAAGGGATCGTCTTGGTTCGCAGGACACCGCCCCCCAGAAGATGCAGGAGCTTGGCAAAAAACATCTGCCAGTACAAGTCGTGCCATTTCTGTGTTAGCATAACCTCCAAATGGTCCCCACATGAGGTCGTAAGCACTAGTTGCCGAGAAGAACGTGCTTTGAGCATCAGATGCCATAGACAGCATTTCTTCTCCACAATACAAGTAAGCCCCATCCACTGCGACGCAAAACATCCCAAAAAAAACCGGTAACATCAAGGCAAATGTAATGGCGACCGCACTGCGTTTTTCGGCAAAGATTGAGTCTGTGGGTTTTCTTTTTTTTAAGATAATGTATTTTTTTATAAAGCCTTGTATCTTTTCTCGTCTTTCCATTGTTGCTTTTCCTCCCTCGCCTTTAATCTTTAATTTATATATATATACGTCTTACTTAGATATATTTTATTTATTTCCCCCCCCCCTTTCAAGCAGAAATTTGCTGGCTAATGGTTCATAGTGTTGCGTAAGCCATGACATAGGCTTTGGTATCTATTTGGCATGTTTGTGGGCGCGATGAGTTGCAATCGTTGTATTTTTTGTAGACCTAAAAACATGGCTAATTTTTCATCGACTTTTGAAAGAATATCTTCTTTTCATATGGGCAAGGTCACAGCCTATATAACAATGTCTCACAGTTAATATCTTTGGATCATAATCTGCGATAGTTTGTTATACTCAATTTCATCTATTTCATTTCATTTATTTCAATTTATTTCAATTTATTTATTTCAATTTCATTTAATTTCATTTAGCGGCTTATATATTTCATAGCGGTAGATATTGGATAGCATTTGAGTCATCATGAACAGACTTCTCTTTTCTCTTATAATGATAAGCAGAATATGCGGGGTTATCGGCGTTTTTTGGGTTGCTGGGTGTAAACTGATCGACCAAAGAACGTTTGACCCGAACGCCGGCAAACCGCCCCGACTTCCCCCGCCGCCACCGCCAGCGCCACCAGCGGTTGCGCCACCGCTTATTGTAATCCCAGCCGGCACCCCCAAAGAACAATGGCAGGCACCGGTTGATAACATTGTCCAGCAGGCTTTAGCGCGTAAGCGTTCCGTGCTTTTTATGGTGCATTGTGTCGTGCCACAAACAAACAGCCTTGCCACAGAACAAACAAGCCTATTTAAGAGTGTGCAAGGAACAGGGCTCGCCGTTATGCAAAACCTTCGTGCGATCGGTGTGCCAGAGGCACAAATTGAGCTATCAACCATGACAAACCCCACCATTAAAAAACCTGTGATACAGGTTTTTGTACGGTAAATTTGTAAGGTAAATAAGAAAATAAATTCAATAAGATAAAAGAAAAAACGATATTATTATACACTATCAACACGTTAAATACGTTATGAACACGTTCGTTTATTGTGCTTGAATATGTTTTACCTGAATGTGTTTTTTAATTTTTTTTGAATTTCTCTCAAAGGAGACCTCTCGCGTGAGACCTCTTAGGAATGCACGCCATCCGTTTTATGACTATTGTACAAAAACACTTGCGCATATTCGCCAGCAAGGGCGTTATCGTGTTTTTACCCCGCTTGCCCGAGAGGCAGAACACTTTCCCCTCTATGATTACGCGCCAAAAAACGAACAAGACAACGTTGCCCCCTCTCTTTCCCCTATTTTCTCTGAAGAACTTTTATCTGAACAAGTCAGCTCTCAAAAACGTGATGTGGTTGTTTGGTCGACGAATGATTATCTTGGTATGGGGGTTGACCCCGATGTACAAGAAGCCGCCATTTCGGCGATTCGTGACCATGGCGTTGGGTCGGGCGGCACGCGCAATATTGCTGGGCATAGCCCCCTCCATGCCGAACTTGAGTACGAATTAGCCAGCCTTCATGGCAAAGAAGCAGGGCTTTTATTTGGTTCCGGCTATGTCTCTAACCAAGCCAGCCTGCAAACGATTTTATCTTCTACGCCCGAAAAGCAAAACACGCCGTGGGTTTGTTTTTCTGATCGGCTTAATCATGCTTCGATGATTGCGGGGATTAAGGCAGCACGCGGGGCACAAGTCGTTATTTTTGAACATAATGATTTGGCAGACCTCGAAGCCAAACTCGCCGCGGCACCGTTAGAAGCCCCTAAACTTATTGCTTTTGAAAGCGTTTATTCTATGGAGGGGGACATCGCTGATATTGGGGGAATTTGCACGCTTGCCCGCCGTTATGGTGCCCTCACTTATTTAGACGAAGTCCACGCTGTGGGCTTGTATGGTCAGAAAGGAGGTGGGGTTTCTCAACGCGACGGTGTTGCCGAACAGGTCGATATTATTGAGGGTACTTTAGCCAAATCTTTTGGCGTTTATGGGGGGTATATTACCGGTGCAGCAAATATTGTTGATTTTCTTCGCTCTACGGCTTCGGGGTTTATTTTTACCACCTCTCTGCCGCCCGCTCTTGTTAAAGCTGCCCTTATGAGTGTACGTAAAGTACGCGCTGAACATTGGCGGCGTGAGGCTTTGTTTGAACGGGTTGCCACTTTTCAACAAAGATTACGCGGGGCAGGCATTCCTTTTACTTTAACCCCGAGCCATATTATCCCTATTCCTATTGGTGAGGCTGAAACATGTAAGCGTATTAGCTACCGTCTTTTAGAAGAATTTGGGCATTATGCTACCCCCATTAACTACCCGACTGTACCTCAAGGTAGCGAACGTTTACGTATTACGCCTGGTCCTTTCCATACAGATGCTATGATGACGGCTATGATCCACGCGCTCGCCATTTGTCTCCGTGATGAAGGTCTGATAAAATCTTATATTCCACCGCATAACGTTGTACGATAATGTTGTACAATAAAACACAACCACACCGTTGTTTGTACACCAAATCCTCTTTATAAAACTCCTTTAATAAAACTCCTTTAATAAAACTCCTTTCATGAGAAGCCGCGCCCTCTCTTACCTGTTTTTTTAATACGTCATAAAGCGTACGCCTCATCAGCGTAAATACCCTCAAAAATACCCCCGAAAAAACAACAGAATACCTACTTAAAACCCTTAAAATTCTCTTTTTCCACAAAGATATCCACAGACTTTTCCCACAAGAATCGTTTTTTTATCCACAACTTTACAATCCGAGTCAAAACGCCGATTCTCTTAAAAACCCTTAGAAATTCAACGATTTTTCAGCTTATTTTGTTTTTTTTAATAATATGTATAAAACACTCTTGACATTAAAAAACCTGATATAAACTGACTTTCATCAGATTCATCCACAGACTCCAAAATTCCTTTGAAAAACCCTTATGGGACTCCTTAATAAGGAAGGAAAATGACTATATTTTTTCCAACCTTTTCCCAAACATTTTTCCAGAAGATCCCCCTCCCCTTATCGTTCTTAATCTATAAGGTCTATCCGTCAGTTAAGTTTTATAAGTGTTACGAAGCGTTAGGGACTTGGTTCTTCTTTTTCCTCTTTTTCCGTTATAGCTTCTGTTGGGGTTTCTGTTGGCGCAGAGGTATATAAATCTCCGGCACGTACGCTTTGCACTGCCGAGTCGAGAATACGTAAAATCTCTTCAGGTGCCATATTCTGAGCAAGAATCCCCAAAGCGCCCCCTAACAATGCCGAAGCCACTGCTATAGGAGGGAACTTTTCATTTCTTAAGTGTTCAATCGCATGTTCAACAACCATAGCACAACGTGCTAAATCTTCCGGTACTTGAAATTGATCTGTTGATTCCGTCGATTCTGTTGATAGATGTTCCTGACTCTCTGTCATCGTCGTTTTCCTCTTTCTTAACCTCACTTAAAACGTTTACATTAACGGCTCATACGATGTTTTTAGTTTCATTCTCTGTTGCTTCATGTGCTTGTTGGGTTGCCCACATTGTGGCGTAACGTCCCCCTGCCTCTAATAAAGTGGTATGCGTGCCACGCTCTCTAATCTCCCCGTGTTCCATAACAAGAATTTCATCGGCGTCGACAATTGTTGATAAACGATGCGCAATGATCAACGTTGTTCTTTGTGCCGAAACTGTCTGTAACGCCGTTTGAATTTCTCTTTCCGTATGTGTGTCTAAAGCACTTGTTGCTTCATCGAGCACTAATACACGCGGGTCTTTTAAGAGTGTACGCGCAATCGCTATACGCTGTTTTTCACCACCCGATAATTTAAGCCCCCTTTCACCAACCTTTGTTTCATATCCTTCAGGTAAGGATAAAATAAAATCATGAATGCGGGCAAGTTTTGCCGCTTCTTCTATTTCTGCCAACGACGCACCTATACGACCATAAGCGATATTGTAGCCTATAGTTTCATTAAAAAGCACCGTATCTTGTGGCACCACGCCTATGGCTGCCCGTAGATCAGCCTGACGATACTCTCGAATATCGTGCCCGTCGAACAACACAGAGCCAGATGTTACCTCATAAAAACGAAATAGTAGCCGACTTATTGTTGATTTACCAGCCCCTGTACTCCCCACAATGGCTGTTTTACACCCGGGCTCTACCACAAAACTAACGTTTTTCAGAATTTGTCTGTTCGAGTTATAGGCAAAACCGACATGACGAAATTCCACACGGGCAGGACCGGCGTCTAAAAGATGTTGCGTCACAGGGAGAGGCTGTTGCTTATCGATAATGTCGAGCGGTTCATCAAGCAAATCGAACATATGTTCAAGATCAACCAAAGCCGTGCGAATCCCAGAATAAACAGAACCTAAAAAATTGAGTGGTCCATAAAGCTGGAGAAGATATGTCCCCAGCATGACAAATTCACCCACCGTAATATAGCCTGCCTCAACATCTTTTCCCGCTAACAGCATAATAAGAACAAGAGAAATTGCAATAATTGCCGCCTGACCAAAATTAAGTAACCCAAGAGAATATTGTGTGACTAAAGCCGCGCGCTCGTAAGACGCCTGTGCGCTGTCATAACGTTGGGCTTCGTGCGCTTCGTTACCAAAATATTTAACGGTTTCATAATTGAGCAGGCTATCCAAAGCCTTACTCACGGCTTCGTTATTTGTCTCATTCATATGGCGACGTATACCAATCCGCCATGTTGTAAAACGAACGGTAAAAAACACATAGGCGAGTACCATTAAAACCATAAGCAGCACATAACGCCAATCGAAAAAATGCCAAATAATGCCTATAACCAACAAGGCTTGTAAAATGGTCGGCGCAATAGACATTATCATGCGTAATAATGTCTCAACCGCTTCTGTCCCCCGTTCTATCGCTCTTGTCACCGACCCTGTACGCCGATCAAGATGAAACCGCAACGAGAGTTCGTGCATATGTTCAAAGCTACAATAAGCCATTTTACGCGCTGCTCTCAAACGCACGGGCGCAAAGAGAGCATCACGTAAATTTGTGAGCATAGCCGCAATAAGGCGTACGAAACCATAGCCTAAAATAAGCAGAGCAGGCACCATAACAATGCCACCCTGATGCACAAAGGCATCAATCACATCACTATAAACAATTGGTACTGCAAGTGTTGCACCTTCTCCAAGAAGCAACACAACGAGTACAAGCACAATGCGACTTTGTAGCCCCCTATTCCCTTTTTGCCACAAATAAGGGAACAAACGCATTAAAATAGCAGGGGCTGATTTTTTAGAAAACATATTTTGATAAGACATATATTATAGTAATGCTTGTAAGTTTTGAACTTTTGACACTTTCATGCCATACCTCTCAATTCTGTCTGTCGATTCTACCTGTCGATTCTACTTGTCGATTCTGTGGGGATTCTGCACGTTTTATATATTTGTATCTGTATTTTCTGCACTTTAATCAATAAGGTTCACATGACACACACCCGCTTTTTGATTTGCCTCTTGCTTTGTCCTTTTTGAATGAAAAGACCACCACTATGCCTTTAGAAAATGATTTTTCCCCATTTTTTCGCCACTTACAACACTGCAATACGGCAGCACTTTCTTCTCAACGAGCACCATTTTTATTGGCTGACCAGCTAGCGGGTTGGGTTAATCCAGCATTATTTACACGATTAGAACACGAAAAATTAGGCACCCATACAACAGGGTTTCATTTACCCTTTCCTCAACAACAGTTAGAAATTTTAGGGGAAACTCTGGCACAAGAAGGGTTTTACACCTCACATCACGAGCTTTTTGATGTTATACCTAACATGGACAAGCCTGCCGTTGGACGTATAGACCGAGGGGCACTTCCTCTCTTTGGATTTGTTGCGAGCGGTGTCCATATGAATGGGCTTGTTTATCGTGACCATAAATTACATCTTTGGATAGGAAAACGTTCTGCCCACAAACGATTAGACCCCTCTAAACTCGATAATCTTGTCGCGGGCGGTGTGCCTGCTGGGTTTTCGCCTCGAGAAGCCCTTGCGAAAGAAGCCGAAGAAGAAGCCAATATCCCCTCAACACTGATTGCCCAAGCTATAGAAGTGGGACGTATTGTCTATGCCCTTGACCGCCCTGAAGGGTTAAGGCGCGATATTCTTTATTGTTATGATCTGTTTTTACCAGAAACATTTATACCTTCTGCCATAGATTGTGAAGTTGATTCGTTTGAACTCCTTCCTATTGAAGATGTATTTTCTCTTGTACAAACAACAGAGGCATTCAAATTTAATGTTAATTTAGTACTCATTGACCTATTTTTACGCCTTAAACTTATTGACCCGACAAGCACAGAAGGGCAACGCCTTCGCCAAGGGCTTAATGAAGGTCTTTCGCCTATTAGCCCCAGAAAATAATTTTATTGACGGGAAATAATTTTAATTGCCTCCTTTGCTTTGCTACCCCATATGACTTCAAACACAATACCCTCTGCAAATGACCAAAGACCGTGTACCCCCCTGCATTGTCAAGAAGACGTACAAGGGCACACTCTACACTATAGCCTTTCACAAACCTCTTTTAATCGTAATAAAATGTTTCTCCGAAGTCTTTCTAATTGCTCGTGATCTGTTATTTTCAAACCACACATATTTTGAACATAAAAAACATCAACTGCCCGCACACCATATGTTGTTACGTGAGTTGACAGAATCCTTAATTTCTCTTGCCTTATAAAATCTGTCATATAATATAAGAAACCCGGGACATCACGCCCTGTTATTTCAATAAGTGTTGCATGATCCGAAGCAACATTATCAATCATCACACCCGAAGATACATAGATAGATCGTAAACGTGAAGGCACATACCCAAATCCTTTAGATTTTATTTTAGCATCAACATCGACTTCATGATTAAAAACATTCTGAATTGACTTAGTAATACGTGCTTGACACGATTCATTATAAAAAGTATCACCGTTTATATTTTTTACCCAAAATATATCTAACACACTGTTACGATTAGTTCTGTAAATACTTGCTTCGATAACACTGAAATCTGCCAGAGCTAATGCGCCAACAATTTTAGAAAATGATCCCATCACATTATCCATATAAACAACAACTTCAACCATATTACTCGCAGAAATAGGTGTCACATCTATCACATAAGGAGAATAACTTTGCTCACGTTTTCGTAATAAACGAGCATAACGACACAGTGTTTCCTCATCAAAGGCAAGCCAATATTCCTGATAAAATGTATCCGTATAACGATCTATTTCTTTTTGTCCAAAACCCTCTTTAAGCAGATCCGTTGTTATAGTACGTTTTACATATTGCACACGGTCATCGTTATTTTTAATCAGAAAACCGCCAGATAACACTGCCGCAATACGTTCGTAAAGATTACGGAGTAAAGTTGCTTTCCATGCACTCCAAACATGCTTATTGACAGCACGTATATCCGCAATCGTTAACAACAATAACAAACGTAAACGTTCTAAAGATTGCACACTTTTCACAACATCAAAAATTGTCTTCGGATCTTCCAAATCACGCTGAAAAGCAACATGACTTAACAAAAGATGATGTAAAACAAGCCATGAAACCGTTTCTGTTTCTCCCTCTGTCATACCTAATTGTTGACAAATCTTCGTGGCAATATCTTCCCCTATTTCAGAATGATCACCACCCCGCCCTTTAGCAATATCATGCAATAAAACAGCGACGTATAACTCTCGATAAGAATATAAATTTTTAGCGATTCCATAGACAATAGAGATTTCATCAGCCATACGACCTGCCATGATTTCATCGAGAATACGTATAGCTTCGATCGTATGCTCATCGACTGTAAAAACATGGTAGGTATCAAACTGCATTTGCCCAACAATACGTGACCACTCTGGTATAAACCGCCCTAATATACCCGTTTCGTTCAAAATACGTAGCCAATAGGCATGCCCTAACGACACAGATTCATCATCACCAAGATATTGTTCATCACTCTGGTGTTCTTTGGCAGAAAGTCCCGAATTGTGTAAGGAAATACAAGGTGATATATTGGGAGAATGCGACGTTTCTCCTAACGATTGACCACATAACAATTCAAAAAAAATACGATTAGCTTCTGGATTGTTTCTTAAAGCAATAGCTTTATGCTCTGCTCGAATGATCTGATGTCGCGCAAAAGGATGCAATGGATAACGACATCGTTGTGCCCAATATAATATTTGTAACATTTTTATTGGGTCACGTTCAAAAGAAACACCTTTATCTGGCAAAATCTGACCATCTAATAGAATAAAACCCGCATCACGCATGGCTTGATCAGGCTTTTCTTCAACTTGTGTTGTAGCATCTTGTAATTGCCGTATTACAATAGGTTCAAGCACATGTGTTAGGCGCATAATTTCACGTACTGTGAGAAAATAGTGTCGCATAAAACGCTCAACACCTTTTTGTCGACCATGATACACGTAACCCATACGTGCCCCAATAATAGGTTGTACATCAAATGTTAAACGCTCTTCTGCACGCCCCGTCACATAATGAAGGTGCAGGCGTACAGTCCACAAAAAATCCCACGAACGAAAAACTCGCTGTGTTTCGCGCTCTGTTAACAAACCCATTGAAATAAACTTAGAAGCTAACGAATCACGACTATGGCGCAAGCCAAATGTATTGCAACATATCCAATACAAAGTTTGCAGATCACGTAAACCGCCACGTCCTTCTTTCAAATTAGGTTCCACGAAATAAGGACTACTCCCAAAACGACGATGGCGTTTTAAGCGATCGTGTTGCTTATCACGAACAAAATCTAGGGCGCCAACTTCTATACACGAACGCGTATAATGATTTTCAAAATCCGCAAATAAAACAGGATCGCCCACCAAAAAACGGGCATCTAATAAAGCTGTGCGAATGGTTGTATCTTCTTTAGCTTTCGCAATACATTCTTTGACAGTACGGATAGCATGCCCAACAGTAAAACTCAAATCCCATAAAAAATATAAAATACACTCCACGCATGGCGCAGCACGATTAAGAACGTCATCAGCAACTAGAAATAACAAATCAATATCACTAAACGGTGCTAAAAGCCCGCGCCCGTACCCTCCTACGGCTACAATTGCAAAACCACTGCCTTCAGATAGTTGTACATCAGGGAAAAGTTTTACAGAAACCTCAACAATACTCCGTAGCAAAATATCAGCAAACGTAGCGAGCTGTTGCGCTGCCATAACGCCTTTAAACTCATAATGCTCAAACCGATTTCGAATTTCTTCTTGATAACGTCCCCAATAACAACGAAAAATAACAAGAACCATCTCTCGTTCTAATACACCATTTGCCATGACCTCTTGCAACTCTTTTTGTAAACAAGTTGCAAAATTTTCTGGCGTCAACGTGCCTCGTGCAATTGTATCCAAATATTGAGGAGAAATTGTTTGTTCAGAGAGCGTAAACATTGGAATTAACGCATTCCTATAATTAACCTATGATAAACCTATAATTAAAAAAGACAGCACTTTACAACAATCATTTAACAATCATTTACAAGTATGAAATACAGTAAAAATAAAAGGTAAAAGTCGCATGACTATTTTTCTATAACACATAATTTATAATTTACACTTTATCGTCCATAATTTCATAATTTACATAGCTTAATATAGTTTACATCTATACATGTATGTGTCTTTTGTTACGCGCCTCTTTTTGCAGTTCGTATAAAACTTCTAAAGCCGCACGCGGAGTCAGATTATCTAAATCTATATTGATCAGGCGATTTCTTAATTTATCCTCCTCTAACGCAACACATGATGACTTTTGCTGATGTGACATTTGCTGAGATGCAAACAAAGGCAAAGAATCAGGTAACGATTTTTCTTTACGCTCTAATTCTTGCAAAAGATATTCAGCGCGTTCCACGACAGGGATAGGGACACCAGCAAGTTTTGCTACATATACCCCCCAACTTTTTTTAGCCGCACCCGCAAGCACTTCGTGTAAAAATACAATTTTTCCACGCCATTCACGCACTGCCATTGTATACAGGCTCAAACATGGCAATATATCTATACTCTGGGCAAGTTCATGAAAATGTGTCGCAAAAATTGTTCGACACCGTACTGTTGTATGTAACGCCTCTAACACAGCTCTTGCAATGGCTAGCCCATCTAGTGTTGCCGTACCACGACCAATCTCATCAACAACGACCAACGAACGTGGTCCTGCCTGATGAAGAATAGCTGCAGTCTCTGTCATCTCTACCATAAATGTTGAACGCCCTCTGGCAAGGTCATCTGAAGCACCCACGCGTGAAAATAACTGATCGACCACACCAATACACGCCTTTTCTGCCGCCACAGGCATCCCTGCTTGTGCAAGAATAACCGCTAACGCTGTCTGACGTAAAAAAGTGGATTTGCCTGCCATATTCGGTCCTGTCAATAACATCACACGATGATCTGGTGGCAGATGACACTCATTTGGTGTAAAACACTCCCCTGATGGTAAAGCCGCCTCTACAACAGGATGCCGGCACCTTGTTAAAGAAAAAGTTGTGTCTTCCATTATAGATGGACAACACCACACGCCCTCGTTTGCCAATAGGGCACAAGATTGGAAAACATCAAGTAAAGCCAACGCTTCCGCTATCAAAGGCACGCCGTTCTCAGCCATAACCGATTCAACAAGATGCGTAAAAATAGCCCTTTCACGCTGAAGCACTTTTTCATCCGCTTCTGTTAAACGTACACCTAACTGAGCTAATTCTTCAGTAGAAAACCGCATAACACTCGTCGTTCCCTGCCGAAAAATCAGTTCTCGATTATCCTTTAATCGTGCCCCTATAGCAGGAGGAACCTCTACAACATACCCTAATTGCGCATGATAACGCACTTTAAGAGCATTGACCCCATAATGCGCCACATAATGGGCTTGAAGGGCTGCAATTAAGTTTTTAGACTCTCCACAAAGTGTACGATACGCATCAAGTTCAGAATCATAACCGCTGGCAATAACGCCCCCATCCTCAAAGCGAAGAGGAATATCTGAAGCTAAAGCAGAAGATAGAGTAACACGTAGATCTTCCGCCGACTCTAATGTCGTTGATATGTCTTGTAAAACCGAAACAAGCGATACGCTTTTTTCTTGTAAGATAGTTTTTACTTGACGCGCAACGCATAACCCCTCTCTGATAGCCCCCAAATCACGTGGTTGCCCCCTTCCAACAGATAATCTACCAAGAGAACGCACAATATCTGGTGTTTTCTTTAATATCTCGCGTAACCGTTTACAAAGAGATCTTTCTTCCCTTAAAAAACACCAAACCTCCTGACGTTGTACAATAAGGGCTCTTTGCGTTAAAGGAGTGGCTAACCATGCCGCTAACATGCGCCCGCCTGCTGCACTTACGGTACGATCAACAGCAGAGAACAATGTATGATCACACCCACCCTCGCGCGTCCGTAAAATATCAAGGCTCGCCCGTGTCGCAGCGTCCATTCCCATAATACCCGCTGTTGTTTGTGTTATAGGATGTGCTAGACGAGGCAATTTTCCTGATTGTGTCCGCTGAATGTAGTCTATTGCCAAAACCGCAGCACAACATTCCTCATCAGAGAAAGTACCAAAAGCCTCGATACTCGCCACGTTAAAAATACTTGCCAATCTCTGCCGTGCACTCTCAACAGAAACACCCATCTCAAAATCAAAAGGGGTACAACGATGCACATAATCCGCCGGAATACTATCTTTATCAGCCAAAATCTCCGCAGGGTCCAAACGACCAAGCATAGCTAATAACGCACTTTTTTTGACCCGCATGGTTTCAAACAAGCCTGTTGACACGTCAATCCATGCGGCACCATATTCTATTTCTTGTTGATCTTTACACGCACTCCCCTGCAACGGAGTTGCTTGAACCAACGCTAACAGAAAATTCGCACGTCCGGGATCAAGTAACTCTTCTTCGGTTAACGTGCCTGGTGTCACCAATCGAACCACCGAACGCGATAATGGCTTTTTTGAGTGACGCCCACGTGAGACTATTTCCGTCTGCTCGGCAATAGCCACACGAAAACCTCGGCGAATAAGACGCGCCAAATAGGCAGAAGCCGCTCCAGCAGGAACACCACACATTGCAATAGGTTTACCAGCGTTATAACCACGTGTTGTCAATGTAATATCAAGAACAGCCGAAGCTGTTACAGCATCATCGAAAAAAAGCTCATAAAAATCACCCATGCGAAAAAATAAGAGTGCTTCTGGATTTTCAGCCTTAAGTGCCTGCCATTGCTCCATAGCAGGCGTCATTTCTTTTGATAAATTCTGGGTTGTTTTTACAGTTTTCAGTATATTATCAGGATTAGGCACACTGCCCGCTTTTGTTTTCAAAAGTCACTCCGTTTTAGTTCAAATCTTTAGTTCAAATCATTGTCTTTAAATAATGTATGGTGACAAAGTTGATCCGTCATATTTCTTTAACCAAATTTCTTTAATAGCCATTTTCTTTATTTTTATAAACGAATCCCATCAAAAACAAACGTGCCAAAAACAAGCACCATGGAAAAAACCTCATTATATTTATCATATAGGATTATATTGCCCATTTCACAGCCTTTTCTGAACGTTTTCTTTTTGAACATTTTTGTGTACCGTTTTGTGTACCGTTCATCTTTGTTGGGCTACCATTTCGTTCACCACCCCTTTCAATCACCCATTTCAGGACTTTTGCTTTTTCTTTTATTTGTTACGATTATTTGCTCGCACCTTATATTGTATATTATGGTAATGTTTTACCACATTTTCGCCCCATTAAACCTAATTAAAATAGTATAGTGTTATTTGTTAAGATAGTCTCGCCTAACATGCTTTAATAAATGTTCATAAATGTTCCATTAAAAATATGTTTTTTGATGAAAAGATATTTTTACACCACTTGTTTTTAAATAACATCTATAAAAACCTACTCTTTATTTAGTTTATTGAGGATATTTTTTAATGCGCTATATTTCGACCCGTGGGAAAGCTCCCGTTCTTACTTTTTCCGATGTGTTACTCACCGGGCTTGCTGTCGACGGTGGTCTTTATCTTCCGGAAACATGGCCAGAATTTTCCCCTTCAGAATGGAAATCGTTACGTGGGCTTCCCTATCCTGAACTCGCCGCCCGTATTATGACACCTTTCACAGAACCAGATATTCACTTTGAAACACTCCATACATTATGCAAAAAAGCCTATTCTTTCTTTGACCACCCTGCTATTGTCCCTTTAACACAAATAGACCATGCTCTTTTTGTGCAAGAGCTTTTTCATGGTCCTACCCTTGCTTTTAAGGATATTGCTCTTCAGCTTCTTGCCCTCTTGTTTGATGACATCCTCACACAACGCGATGAGTATGCCACTATTATTGGGGCAACATCGGGTGATACAGGATCTGCCGCTATCGAAGCTTGTCGCAGCAGTGAGCGACTCTCTGTTGTTATCCTCCACCCTAAAGGACGTACATCCGAAGTACAACGACGCCAAATGACCACCGTCATCGCGCCTCATATCACCAATCTTGCCGTTGAAGGCACATTTGATGATTGCCAAGACCTTGTCAAAGCACTTTTTGCCGATCTTCCATTCCGTCAAGAACTGCACCTTTCTGCTGTGAACTCTATCAATTGGACACGTATTGCAGCACAAATCCCCTATTACGTCCAAGCTGCTCTTACTTTTGGTGCCCCAGATCGTGAGGTTTCTTTCTCTGTGCCAACAGGTAATTTTGGCAACATTCTCGCAGCCTGGGCAGCACGCCGTATGGGGCTTCCTATTCAGCATCTTTGTATTGGATCAAACCGTAATGATATCCTCTCACGCTTTATCAACGCAAATGATATGACAATCCAAGAGGTTGTTCCTAGTCTTTCTCCCTCTATGGATATTCAGATTTCATCGAATTTTGAACGTCTTTTGTTTGAGTTGCTTCATCGTGACGTTACAGCTTGTACAGAAATTATGACCCATTTCCGCGCAAGTGGACACATGAATGTACCGCAAGCTGTTTGGCAAGAAGCAACGGCGTTATTTTCAGCCCTTTCTTTAGATGATGCACAAACAGAAGCTGAAATCCGTCACCTCTACCAAAAAACGGGCTATTTAGCAGACCCTCATAGTATTATTGGCATTGTTGCTGGGCGCCGTTTTCAACAACAAAGTATCCCTATGATTGCAGAAGCAACAGCACACCCTGCCAAATTCCCGGACGCTATTCGTGCGGCAACAGGTGTTCATCCTTCTCTTCCCCATCATTTAGCTGACCTCTTCCACCGTCAAGAGCGTTACCATACTGTACCTGTCTGTCAAGAGTCTATTAAAAGTGTTATAAGAACAGGGGTACAACACAAAAACAAAACCATTAAATAACGTTTTACCTTTCCAAGACTTACACACTTCAACCATTTTTATATAAAGGGTACTCATGACTCAATCCATTAACCTCACCCGTTTGCCCTCTGGTCTTACTGTTGTTACAGAACATATGGACCATATGGAAACGGTCTCTTTTGGTGCCTATGTTGCCGCTGGTACGCGCCATGAAACAGCAGAGGAAAACGGTGTTTCTCATTTTCTTGAGCACATGGCATTCAAAGGGACAACAAACCGTTCTGCCTTTCGTATCGCTGAAGAAATTGAAAATGTCGGCGGACACATTAACGCCTACACAGCACGAGAGCACACGGCTTTTTATGTCAAACTCTTAAAAGAAAATCTTGATTTAGGCATTGATATTATTGGTGATATTCTCACGCATTCTCTCCTCGACCCTACAGAACTTGAACGAGAACGTGGTGTTATCCTTCAAGAAATTGGTCAAGCCAATGATACGCCTGATGATATTGTTTTTGATCACTTTCAAAATACGGCTTTCCCCTCTCAACCCATGGGGCGCCCAATCCTCGGCACTGAAGAGCTTATCCGTACAATGCACAGGGAAAAACTTCTTCAGTACATGGCAAAACATTACACACCTCATAATATTGTTATTTCAGCCGCCGGTTATCTCAACCACGACGCGGTTGTCAAAAAAGTTCAAACAGCTTTTTCTGATCTCAAAACATCTCCGCCCCTCACAACATCCCCGGCTTGTTACCGCGGAGGAGAATTTCGCCAAGTCAAGGATCTCGATCAAGCCCATATTTTGCTTGGATTTCCTTCAATAGATTACAACCATGCTGATTACTACAGCGCTTTGCTTCTCTCTACTTTACTTGGTGGCGGTATGTCTTCACGCCTTTTCCAAGAGATTCGTGAAAAGCGAGGGTTAGTTTATTCTGTTTACGCCTTTAACACTTCTTTTAAAGATAGTGGCGTTTTTGGTATTTATGCCGGCACAGGAGAACAAGAATGTGCTGAATTATTCCCCGCTGTTTTAGAGGAACTACGAAAAATACGCATCCATGTCAGCAAAGAAGAACTTGTGCGTGCACATGCACAACTTAAATCATCGCTCTTAATGTCCCTTGAAAGTACAAGCAACCGCTGCGAACGTATTGCCCGCCAATTACAAATTTTCGGACGGATTATCCCCACTGAAGAAATTGTTCAGCGCATTGATTCTGTGACAACAGAGGATATATGTCGGGTTGCCACCTCTTTATTTTCAGGGGATCTGACACTTTCTGCTATTGGACCTATTCATAAAATTCCATCTCTCAATATCATGACGGAAATACTCGCAGCATGACGGCACAAACTCTTAATCTTCTTTCTGATCTGCTTTGTCATACAAAACGCGCTGGCGCCGATGCCGCCGATGTGCTTTTTCTTTCTGGCACCTCGCTCAATGTTGGTGTGAGAAACGGCGTTGTCGAGACATTAGAACGGTCTGAAGCCCATGGTCTTGAGCTTCGTGTCTTCGTGGGGAAAAAAAACGCCACCGTTTTTACAACAACCATTGACCCCAGCCAATTTACTGATTTTGTCGAACGTGCCGTTGCTATGGCACATATTTTGCCAGACGATCAGTATGCGGGGCTTGCCTCCCAAGCCCTTACAGGCGTTTTTGACACGAACTCCCTAGAGTTAGAGGATCCCGTTGAACCAACGACAAAAGATTTACTCGAGCGCGCGCATAACGGGGAACAGGCAGCTCTTGCCGTTACAGGTGTTACCAATAGTGCCGGCAGTAACGCTTCGTGGCATAAAACACAAATAGCTTTTGCCACCTCTGCCGGATTTACAGGAACGTATTATAGAACTTGCCATGCCAATTCTGTCTGTGTACTCGCGGGCACAGGTCAAGATATGCAACGTGATTATGACTATCACCAAACTGTCTGGTTAGAAGACCTAACAGAAGCTTCCATTTTAGGACGCAATGCTGGGCAACAAGCTGTTGCACGCCTTAACCCAACACGCCCCCGTACAGGACGTTACCCTGTTGTTTTCCATCCGCGAGTCGCTTCTAGTTTTTTAGACCATTTTGCCCATGCCATTAACGGCGCAACTATTGCCCGTGGCACATCTTTTCTTAAAAACTCTCTAGGAAAAAAAATCTTTGCACAAGGCGTTCACATAATAGACGATCCTCGTCGCATGCGTGGTTTATATTCATGCCCATTTGATGGAGAAGCCTTACAAACCGCCCCCATTCATTTCGTACAAGATGGCATTCTTAACACGTGGGTACTTGATAGCCGTAGTGCACGCCAACTTGGACTACAAAGTAATGCACGCGCAGCACGTCGCCTCCATGGTCCTCCCACGCCTGCAACAACGAACCTCTTTTTTGAAGCTGGAAAGTTTTCTCCTCAAGAGCTTATGGACGATATTACAGAGGGCATTTATGTTACGGAAATGATGGGAAGCGCCGTTAATCTCCTAACAGGAGATTACAGCCGAGGCGCTACTGGTTTTATGATTCGCCATGGTAAAATTGCGGAACCTATTACCGAATTTACCCTTGCAGGGCATTTATTAGAAATTTTCTCTTCTCTTCGTCTCGCTCATGATTTATCGTTCTGTTTTGGTACTGATTCACCGACGCTTAGGGTTGACGCTCTTAACATCGCCGGGAGTTGACGATTTTAACATTACCTCTCTTAAAAAAAACGGAAGTTTCGACTCTGCCTAAAACATATTTTTTCTTTTTTGCATGTTGTTTTTTACTGAACACAAACCTCATCCCTATCTTTCAAATACCTTATGCTAATGCGCGTGCCGGGTTAGGTGTTTCTATGGGAAGCCGTGGCTTTCGAACATGGCATGTCCCTACCTCCACACGCCTTTCTCCCCACATTACAGCCCCCATAGAACGATCTACGATGCCAAGGATATCTCCGTCCTTTACGGCTTTTTCCAATACTCAAAGAATGCAAGTACCTTTTACTCAAAACCGCACGCCTTATCAAAACCGGCATACATTTCTCACATGGTTTGTAGGAAGTTTTCTCGGCGTAGGGTTTTTTGATTTATTAAGTGAACACGGTATGACAAACGACATTCATGGCGTTTTAGGTTTTATCAGAATTTTGATCCCAATAGGGATTATTGCCATTATTATATGGTTTTTAAGATTTTTTATTTCTCGACAACAAATAAATAATGTCACTGTACAAAATAACAGTTTTTACAATATTCCCCCTCACAGTCAAACACCTACTATTACAGCAACCGACTACCAAACGTTTCAAAAAATCTTACACGATATACAAACAGCGTGGAACCAACAAGATATTCCCGCTATGCGACAAATGGCAACGCCAGAGATGGTTTCTTATTTCAGAGAACAACTCTCTACACTTAAACGTCAGGGAAGACGCAACATCGTTTCAGACCTCAAATTTCTCCAAGGTGACCTTTCAGAAGCATGGATCGAAAACGGTGCTACTTACGCCACTGTTGCACTGCGTTATAGTATGGTTGATTTGACGACCAATGTACTCGGGCAAGTCGTGCAGGGAAGTTCAACACACCCTGTTACGGTTACCGAGATATGGACTTTTGTTCGTCCTCCCAACCAAAGTCAATGGTTTCTTTCTGCCCTACAACAAACTCGTTAATCTTTCCCTTCAACACCCTCTAACAAAGACAACACAACATATTAAGGGGAATAATTTTCCAATATAACCAACGTAAATAACCCCATCGGAAACATGGGTTGTATATAGGCACGTGCGATATCTTCAGATGGCAAAAGAGTTTCTATCGCAAAATCTGGATGCCACCCCAATAGATGCGAAGCGCGTGCCATCGCATATTCAATATCGCGTCTTATACCTTGTTCTGCTAAAAAATGGTTAACAAATAAAATATATCCACCTGGCTTCACGATACGTTTAAGCTCTTGTAACAATTGCCGAGGATGAGGCACAACAGAGGCGACAAACATAGCTACGGCTATATCAAAAGAAGAATCTTCAAAAGATGTATGCTCAGCATTCATTTCTAACAAATTGCGCACATTCTTATAGCCATAAGTCTGTAAACGTTTGCGCGCATACGCCAACATATCGGTAGAAAGATCGATACCGGTTACAAATTTTGACTCGGCATAGTGCGAGAGAGCAAGACCTGTCCCAACACCGACTTCTAACACTTCAGACCCCGGTAAACCATTAACTGATTGAACCGTTTTTAAGCGTGCAAAATGCGAAATGCCACCAAATCCCATATCATAAACACCAGCCCAACGACGATATGCCCGTTTGACTGTCTGTGTATTTAATGCCCAACGAGAGGGTAATCTTTCTTTTTCTGCTTGTTTACTTGTCAATCTTTTCTGAAAAGTCATTATCCTTCCTGTGTCTCTTATTTCTCTTCTCACTATCAATATTTTTACATTAGGCGTTAAGTTTACGCTCAATACAATCCCATATCAAGCCCGCGCCATTGATACCACTTAACCGCTCCAGCTCTTGCAAACCTGTTGGAGAGGTTACATTGATTTCTGTTAAATAATCTCCAATGACATCAATTCCAACAAAAATAAGATTATGATCCCGCAAAAACGAACCAATCGCTTGACATATATGTTTATCACGTTCTGTTAATGTTACAGGATGTGCCACTCCACCAACATGCATATTCGATCGGTGGTCTGTCTTTGATGGCACACGGTTAATAGCCCCTATTGGCTTACCATCCACCAAAATAATACGTTTATCCCCTTGGACAACAGCCGGCTCATAACGTTGAATCATTAAAGGCTCACGCGATTGAGAAAAATACATCTCTAACAAAGCATTCAAATTCTGATCCTGTTCACGAATACGAAAAACGCCTTTGCCCCCACTATAAAATAATGGTTTAATAATGATATCCCGCCATTGCTCACGAAACGCATAAATTTGGTTTATATCCCGTGTTACTATTGTTGGTGGCATAAGATCTGGAAAATTCATCACAAATAATTTTTCCGGACTTTCTCTCACCCAACGAGGGTTATTCACAACAAAAGCCTTATGAGTGCCAATGCCATCCACTTGCTCCAACAAATGCGTTGCTGCAATATAAGCCATATCAAAAGGCGGGTCTTGGCGCATTAAAATAACATCCATCTCTCCTAAAGAACGAACAACGGATTCTCCAAATATTGCATATTTTTCTGCATCACGCCTTACTGTAACGGGCTGTACCATTGCTGTTAGGTGTGTATACGCCCTCTGCGCAGAGCCCTGAACACCTTCCTGAATACTTAATGTCAGGCTATCAACATGGTACACAAATAAAGCATGACCACGCGCTTGGGCTTCCAGCATAAGAGCAAAAGTAGAATCACCCTTTATATCGATATGATCCAACGGATCCATCTGAACGGCTATAAGCTTCTGTGAAACCATATTTTCCCCATTTTCGTTCATCGTCACATTGACATTACTTATTGTTTAAAATCTCATTCAATACTTATATTTATATCGTTTAATATCGTTTAATATCGTTTATCGTTCATATCGTTCCTAATAAAGAGAAGAAAGACGTGCTGCCTCTAAGACAGAAAGAGCTTTTCCCCCACAGCGCAATTTAACACGATACAGGGAATAGGTATCAAGGACAACACTCTTTCGCATCCGTGCTAACGAAGCAAAAGGCTTTCCAGAAATTTGAAACCAATCTCCACGCGGCGAATCTGTCCTTTTATGGCTACGCAAAAGATACCCCTTTATACCACACAATGGATGTGGTAGCGCAAATAATCGCCATCGTTGCCCCACAGCGATAACCACCCGTTGTGGCATGTAAAAAGCTAACTCACTTGCAAGCCCATAATCATCTGCCATAATAGGTAAACCAGACGGTACAACCGTATCAACAGTTTTTGCCAAATGACGCCATCCCCCTATTTGCCGTGCCATGACATCAACATGGGCTGACAGAGGTAGAGGCGTCCACAAAGCCTGCCCAATCACAAGCATTGTTAACACGCCTCCTAAAATAGGGGCGTATATCCACCACCGCGGATACCAGCATGCCGCCGCGAGTGCTAAAGCAGGGTAAATCACAAGAGGCCAGTTAGCCTGCACCCTTGCTCCTATTGCGTGCTGTATAAAAACCAAAAGAGGACAAAGAACGATGCACAATAAGAGCACAGAAAAACGATCTCTTTTTTGCCATAAACATACACATCCACCAACAAAAAGAACAAAAATAAGTGGCGTTATTAACCCCACTTGTCCGGCGAAAAGTTCCCCTATAAATGTCAGAGCGCGTGTCGGATGCCAATTTCCTACCCGCCCCCCTTGTTTCAGAAAACTCGCCCAATGATGCGTTGCGTTCCACCAAAAAACAGGGCTAATCACCAAAGCCCCCACACCCATAGCAAGCCAGAGCCATGCTGATTTCAACCAGTATCGCCTTTCGGATGATAAACATAGCCATAGTCCTACACCGGCAATAGGCAGTACCGCACTATATTTACTCTCCAAAGCCAAGCCAGCTGCCATAGCAATCAACAACCATAACCATCCTGCACCGCCTGTACATAAACGCGCCAATAGCCACAACATAACCGAAATAAAAAAAATGAGCGGTATATCGGGAGTCATAATCATTGCCTCTATCCCGATCGCTAGCGTTGTATTCAACAAAACGGCTGTTCGTACCCCCGCTGATAAATAAGAACTTTCACGCCCTAACCACGTAAAAGCCGCTGCAGCAAGGAAAAGACTACTCATTGCGGTAAGAAGAGGCGCCATAAAGCGTAGACCAAAGGCTGTATCTCCGCCAATAAGCATACCTAAACGCATACATAATGCCACCATAGGAGGGTGATCTAAATAGCCGGCAGCTGGCGCTAACGCCCATATTCTGTAATAAGCCTCATCCGGAGATAAAGGTACATAGGCACTCAACAACCAGCGTAGCCCCGTTATCGCCATAAGTACACATAACCAGAAAGCTGTCGTTTTTTTACGCAAACAATATTCCTTACTCACGCCAAACAAATGTGCTCGATAACGCATAATTCCAAACAACCGCCACAATAGCCCCAGCTATGCCTGCCACATTCAACATAGCCTGTTGATCACATAAAACTCTAGCCACGCCGACATTCGCAATAACATCTACCGTACAGATAAGGATAAAAAGTATTAAACCTATCCAACACTTTATCCCTCTCAAACGTCGATCTCGATAAGTAAGATGATTATTCAAAACAAAATTAACGTTCATGGCGACAAATGTAGCACCATATTGTGCCCATAAACTTTGTACCCCCATAATTTCAAGGGCACCCATAACAATAAAATTCACGATTAGCCCTACCAAACCAACAGCACAAAAGACAAAAAACCGAATAGGAAACCAACCACGAAAAAAATGATCAACCAACAAACCCAAAAACTGGAACATCACGAATATGTCGAGTTTACTTTCTCCAGCCAAACGAGAACGAAACACATAAGGCACCTCTTGCACGTGCAAAGTAGCCGGTGATGAGAGAAGTATATCTACCAATATCTTAAACCCGCGCCCAGATAAACGAGAAACAGCTGATTCAAACACACTACGCCGAATAGCAAAAAAACCACTCATTGGATCTGATAATTTGATTGGCATGAGACATTGGGCTAAAAAATTACCGCTATCCGACAAAACCCGACGCCAAGTATTCGCCAACCCAGCATTATCGCCGCCTTTTATATGACGACTTCCGACAACAAGATCAGACCCATTTTGTATGCCCTCAATGAAACGAGGTATTTGTGCCTCATCATGCTGCAGATCTCCGTCCATAACCACCACAATCGGTGCAGAAGAAGACATAATACCTTCTATAACTGCTGATGAAAGCCCTTTACGACCCATACGACATAAACCACGCACACGGTAATCGTGGCATGCCAACGATCGTATAATATGAATCGTCCCATCTGGAGAATGATCATCTACAAAAATAACTTCCCACGCATAACACGATAAAATACGCCGTAACGCCGTAACAATAGGGGTAATATTCTCTGCCTCGTTATAACAAGGAACAATAACACTCACTTCTGCTGAAGCAACCATCTCTATAACGCCATTTTGCTCATTAAAATTTGTTCTATCGCTATTTACGACAAATTCGTCTTTTACACATATTGGTCAATATTGATTATTATCATAAACCCTCTTGACACGTTGTCTTAAACCGTGAAATGTGGTTTTACTTAATTATAGACACTTTATGACTTCAACTTTTTATTGTCCCTTATAACCCTTTTAGAAATACTTTTTGCCATGTCTCAAATACACTCTCAAATACACTCTCAAGCAAACACATCGCAAACACTGGCAACAAACCTCCTTATTCTTGGCTCTGGTCCTGCCGGTTATACAGCTGCGATTTACGCGGCACGTGCCAACCTTTCCCCTGTGCTTGTCACCGGCTTACAACCTGGTGGTCAACTGACTATTACCACAGAGGTCGAAAATTACCCTGGTTTTGCAACGGCTATTCAAGGACCACGGCTTATGGAGCAAATGGCACAACAAGCTGTTCATACAGGCACGCGTATTGAATATGATCTTATTACCTCCGTTGATTTTAGTCATGGCTCTCCTTTTCATCTTATGGGAGATTCTGGCACGACTTATAAGGCGCGTTCTGTCATTATTGCGACAGGCGCGCAAGCCCGTTGGCTCGGTCTTCCCAATGAAAAACGATTACAAGGTGCCGGTGTTTCAGCCTGTGCCACATGTGATGGCTTTTTTTATCGCGGGAAAAATGTCGTCGTTGTTGGTGGCGGTAATACCGCCGTAGAAGAAGCTCTTTATCTGACACATCACGCTGCCCATGTCACAGTCATTCACCGACGTGATAAGTTCCGTGCTGAAAAAGTCCTTCAAGAACGCCTCTTTAACGAGAAAAAAATTAGCGTTCTATGGAACACCATTGTAGAAGATATTCTCTCTGCTGGAACGCCTCCTGTCGTTACCGGCGTTGTTTTACGCGACATTCAAAATAATAGGCAATATTCTTTACAAACAGATGGCGTTTTTATCGCTATTGGTCATACCCCAACAACGTCTCTTTTTCAAGGGCAACTTGAACTCGATTCAGAAGGTTATATCGTGATACCAACCCCAAGAAGTACGCAAACTTCTGTCCCAGGTATTTTTGCAGCCGGTGATGTACAAGACAAAATCTACCGTCAAGCTGTCACCGCTGCTGGTACGGGCTGCATGGCAGCGCTTGATGCCGAGCGTTTTCTTTCAGGCTTATAAAATTAGCATGATAAAATTACAGCAAGAACGTTTTATAATGCCCTTAAGACACACATTCATCTTGTGGTGGTGAAGCGCTCTTTAGACTGCTGAACTCTATTTGATAGACATAGTAAAATTTACTATACTCCCGTACGATAATTTTATACCACCCCATAGAAAAGAACACTCTGATAAACAAATCTGATAAACAAAAAAGTGAAAAGGAAAAATCCCCTTAAATTAAAAGCCTGTATAGTCGCGTTAAGCCTATGGGGTTTATCCGCCGCGTTCGCTCTCTCTTCCTCCCCTATTATGGCAGCAGATACTGCCTCTAACACAGCACAAGAACAAGTGGCAATAGCTTTATTCAATAAGGGATTTGATCTTGGCGGGTTACATCGCTATGAGGAAACCTTTTACGCGTATAATGACCTGATCACACGCTTCAACAACTCACATGACCAAGATATACAAGAAGACGTGACAAAAGCACGGTATCCACGCCTAGTTTTGAAGAGGATTCTCTCCTATTAAGGGTTGGATAAACAGGGCTTACTGCAGATTAAAAGGATTTATTATGAAAAAAGAATACGAGAAACTTGCCTGCATGTCTGACAAAAACGTGGGCGGTTGGTGGTCGATGATTCCGTAGAGTACGCTTATAAAAAAATATTTTTGTTTCTTTAAGTGCTATCACACGTTTCCCATGAAAAAACATGAAAAAAACTCGTCTATTTCTTAACTCTCTACGACTCAACAAGACTCCACAAAACGGCGCGCTAATGTCAGATCGCTGACAAAACGATCGTATTCCTGTTGTTGAGCACGTTCATCAGGTAAACGCAATAAATAGGAAGGATGAATGGTGACTAACCCTTTCTCTGCCCCTTCTATGGAGAAAAGACGTGATCTTTCACGCGCAATAGTTACGGAACGTTTCAAAAGACTATGCGCTGCTGTTGCCCCAAGCATGACGATCACTTTCGGTTTGACAAGACGGCGCTCTGCTTCCAACCAAGGATAGCAAGCCATGACATGCTTTTCATCGGGCTTTTGATGTAGTCTTCTGCCGTTTTTATCTATAAACCGAAAATGTTTCACCGCATTCGTAATGTAAGATTCTTTTCGAATGATACCCGCTTCTTCCAATGCTTGATCGAGTAATTGCCCTGCAGGACCAACAAACGGTACACCCGCTTTATCTTCCTGATCGCCGGGTTGCTCCCCTACCAACATCATAGGCGAGAGCGCTTTTCCAACACCAAAAACCGTTCTGCAAGCAGGCACACACAACTCACAACTCCGGCAATCCATAGCTGTAGCCGCTAGTTCTGGTAAATTATCAATTTCTTTGACACGTTCACGCGAGGGTGGCAAAACTTGAGAAGGGTAAAATCCCTCATGCCAAACTCCCTCGTCCTTTGATCGCCATTGTGCTTTAGTAACATGTGGGCTTTGTGCTGTACCCGGTCCAAAAAACAGCCTAGAACCATTCCAAAGCATACGCCTATATTGTGTTTGAACTTCCCAAAGCTGAGCACAACGTGCTTTACAGAAATCTGCATTTGCTTCGACAATATAATTTTTATTCTCATAAAATAATTTCTGGCACTCTCGCAAGGCTACAAATTCTGAAAAAATTTTTCTGAAATGGTGCGTTTCTTTGAGTACATCATGAACCCGATCTTTAAGAAGGGAAAGGTCATGATCGTTTGTCTCTTGAAGCGTTAACTCCTTATAAAAAACTCTATAAACAAGTCGATAGGCTAAAGAAAAACGCTCCGGATCATAAGACTGGATCAATGTCATAATGTCGTACATCAAATTACGGGATATGTTTATCTTTTCTTCATCTGAAATATTCTGATGAAAAACAGGCTCTACGAATTTGTCATTGGTATTCTGAACACGCCATCGTATAGCTTCAGGTGGTATTTTGGCACGTAGAGATAATCGTGTTGCATAACGCCATGTATGAAAATCAACTTCGTGGGCTAAAACAACTTCTTTCATATCCAGTAACTCTAAATTACGCACCTGATCGCGTTCCATATTTTCGTAACATTGTTACAGCGTCAGATCCTTTGAGAACGCATAACACTATCAACAGCACGAGATAACCTCCAGCCCCACAACAGATTATTCCGCCCAACCAAACAATTTGCTTTATAAATTCTTCGGGCATAGGCATGAGGTAACATAGCCCACCAACCCATCCGCCCATAAGCAAAGCTGCAAAAAAAATGCACAATAAACGCCGCAATAGAGAGAGTGGTATAACCAAAGCTGCGTTGCGCCATAGCAAAAAAAACAAAACACCGACATTTAACATGCCAGCCAGACTGCTTGCCAGAGGCGGTCCTACATGGGCTAAAGGTTTCATAAGTAAAAGATTGAGGACAAGGTTGACTCCCAAAATCAATAGTCCTACATAAACAGGGGTATGCGTATCCCCTCGTGCAAAAAACGCTGGTGTTAAAACTTTAACCAAAACAAAAGCTGGCAAACCTAATGCGTATGCTCGTAAAGATTGTGCCGAAAAAATCGCATCATGTGTGGTAAAAGAACCATGTCTAAACAAAACAATAATAATAGGATCGGCCAAAACCATAAGCCCTATAGCGGCAGGCAATGTGAGTAATAAGACATAATCAATCGACTTATTTTGCACCGCATGAGCCGCAGCGTGTTCTCCTGCAGCAAGGTGTTTTGCCAGTACAGGAAGTAATGTTGTTCCAGCCGCGGCACCGAGAACACCAAGAGGTAATTGGTTAATCCGATCGGCAAAATACATGACCGATACACTCCCCGCAGGAAGTAAAGTACCAATGATTGTATCAATGGTTAGGTTGATCTGGCTAATGCCACTTCCTACTAAACCGGGGAGCATACGCCGTAATAATAATCGAATACGGGGTGTTGATAACGACCATAGAGGTATCAACAAAAACCCAGCACGCCAACATCCCCATAAAAGCAAACCAAGCTGCACAACACCGGAACATGTCACCCCCCAAGCAGCGGCATATGCCACGCTAGGTCCACACCAAATACCTATAAAAATCGCCGCTATACCAATAACATTAAACGCTAAATAAGCGGCGGAAGCGATATGAAAACGATGAAGACCATTCAACACTGCTGCCACAAGAGCCGCAGCACAAATCAACACAAAATACGGGAAAGTAATTCGGCTTAAATAAACAGCGAGATCATAACGTGTACCGTCATAGGCAAACCCGGGAGCGATGACACGTAAAATCTGTGGCATAAATATTTCGCCAATAAGACAAAGTACAACAAGCCACACCAACATAACACCCAACACATGTTGGGCAAAAAGTTTTGCCTCTCCAACCCCGTCATGTACTATAGATTCGGAAAATAACGGTACAAAAGCAGCATTAAAAGCCCCTTCCCCAAAAAGGCGACGTAACATATTGGGTAAACGAACTGCCACTTGATAGGCATCTTGCACAAACCCTGCCCCCAAACAAGCTGCCAAAAGCTGATCACGTATAAGGCCAAGAATACGACTGAGCATCGTCCAGCCGCCGACTATAAGAAAATTTCTGATCATGAATTACTATTACGTTTTAACCATTCATACATACAGTCATTATCATCTATAAATTTGGTTCGTCGCAGACACCACAACTTGATGAGACAAACATTCCTTATATTTAGGACTTTTTAGGGATATCACACACTCTATTCCTATCCTTGTAAAAACAGTATATTATACCCGTATAAGACACGACCTTATGGCATCTTACAAAGTGTTTAGAAGAACACAACAAGATGCTATTTTTCTAACTCAATTATTTAACCGTAAAATGACTTCTTACGTTTATAACACGAACAATAATCAGCGTTATCAACAAAGACAACAAATAGCACGTACCTTGTTAAGTCTTTGTATTATTCTTACAGCGATTTATATCTTACAAAAATTTCTCCCTGCTTTAGCCTGGGGCGGTGTTTTTGCCATTGCCACGTGGCCCCTTTATATTCGCGCTTGTACGAGATGGCCTAAAGCCTCTCAAAGTTTTGTGCTCCCCCTCCTTTTTACGGCGGCTATGTCGCTTATCTTTATTATCCCTCTCACCATGTTAACCCTTCAAGCCATTGGAGAGGCACAAAAAACACTTCATTGGATCCAACGCGCCAAAGAATTTGGTGTACCTTTACCGCAAGCCATTCATCAAATTCCTTTTGGCGAGAACGCTATCACCAATTGGTGGAAAACACATCTTTCTAACCCAAAAGATATTTCTGTTTTCCTTGATAGCGTGAATAGTAATGGAATCATTATTACCCGTACAGTTAGCTCACAAATTGTCCACCGCGGCACTTTGTTTTGCTTTTCTATTTTAACATTATTTTTTCTCTACAAAGACAGTGCAACGATTATTCAACAATGTCACGTTGCCTCATGCCGACTCTTTGGTAAAAGTGGAACAACCATTAGCCGCCAAATTATCAACTCCATTCATGGTACAGTACAAGGGCTCATTCTTGTCGGGATTGGAGAAGGCGTTATTATGGGCATTGTCTATACAATTGCTCATGCTCCACACCCTGCCCTGTTCGGTGTGATTACCGCTATTGCCGCTATGATCCCTTTTTGTGCGGCGATCGCCATAGGCATTGTTGCTCTTCTTCTTTTCTTACGAGGATGTGCCTTAGCGGGTATTATTACTTTTTGTATTGGATTAATCGTTATTTTTATTGCTGATCACTTTATTAGACCTGCCCTTATTGGTGGCACAACGAAACTCCCTTTTTTATGGGTTCTCTTCGGCATTATTGGCGGTGCAGAAACATGGGGGCTTATTGGTCTTTTTATAGGTCCTGCCATTATGGCTATTCTTCATATGCTTTGGAGAAATTGGACAAAAAGAGACAAAACACCCATAGAAAAAACTTTATAAAAAACTTTACGGTAAAGTTTTAGAAGGTCTTAAAAATAGAACAACAAATATCGGGCAGGCGGGATTCGAACCCACGACCCCCAGTCCCCCAGACTGATGCGCTACCAGACTGCGCTACTGCCCGTCATATTCCGTAGGTTTTAACTAGCAAACAACCAAACTTTATGCAACCTATTTTTCTATAAGTTCTTACGAAAAATCACAGATAACTCTGTTTTACAAACGCATTAACACAGTTCCCCATGTTAAACCTCCCCCCAAGGCTTCCATGATAATTAACTCTCCTTCACGAATACGCCCATCTCTTATTGCTTCATCCAATGCTAAAGGAATCGAAGCTGCAGACGTATTGGCATGGCGATCAACAGTTATCACCACGCGATCGGCAGGTAAAGATAGTTTTTTTGCCACTCTTTCAATAATACGTATATTCGCCTGATGGGGAACCAACCAATCAATATTTTCACGCGTGAGATGACAAGAAGATAAAGCTTCATCAACAGAGGAAGATAATTTTTCTACAGCGTGGCGAAAAACATCACGCCCACTCATTCTTAATTTTCCACTTTTTTCAGGCTGACCAACTGCCCCGTCGACATATAATAAATCTCTCAACTGACCGTCTGAATGTAAATGTGTTGTTAAAATACCCCTCCCGTCATTGCTCTCAGAAGCAGAGAGAATAACTGCCCCTGCCCCGTCACCGAAAAGCACGCAGGTGCCCCGATCCGACCAGTCCAGAATACGAGAATAAACCTCACTTCCAATTACCAACACACGCTGTGCTTGATGAGAACGTATTAAAGAATCAGCTGTTGTCAGGGCAAAAACAAAGCCTGAACAAGCTGAAGAAATATCATAGCCAAAACCAGAAGTCATCCCCAACTCGGCTTGTATCCGCACGGCTGTTGCTGGAAATGCCTGATCTGGCGTTGCTGTTGCCACTAAAATAGCATCAATATCAGAGGCTTTTAACCCTGCATAACTCAAGGCTCTCGCAGCAGCAGCAGCCCCCATACTCGTTGCTGTATCGTGAGGGGCTGCAATATGGCGACACGTTATTCCTGTACGGGTTCTAATCCACTCATCCGATGTATCTAGCTTAGAAGCTAACTCTACATTCGTCACAATACGCTCGGGTAAAAAACCACCAACCCCTACCAAACGTGAACGTCTCGCCATTAGCACTTTTTCACTCTCATAACCGCATACTCTATGGCATGTAACGACTCTACTGACGTAACAATGAACCCATACATGATAAACGATTCCGCATGCTTTCTGTAAAACCGTGGACGACCATATCCATAGCGACATCTACAGCAGAAGCAAATCCTTCGGCATCTGTGCCTCCATGAGATTTTACCACCACGCCATTTAACCCAACAAAAACAGCCCCATTATAACGCCGTGGATCTAACCATTCTTTCATACGCTCTAAACCGCGTTGAACCAATAAATAACCCACGCGTGCAGACAGGCTACTCTTAAAAACTCTTCGTAAAAGCACGGCGACCATTTTTAATACACCTTCGCCCGTTTTAAGAGCAACATTACCGGTAAAACCATCTGTTACGACAACATCGGTTGTACCCGCCGTAATATCATGCCCTTCAACGAAACCGTAGAACTGACTTGATAAAGGGCTTTGTTTTAAGGTTTCCGCCGCAAGACGTAACTTTTCATCGCCTTTAAGTTCTTCAGAACCGACATTGAGAAGCCCAATTGTAGGGGCTGGCAGCCCTAAAACTGCTTTAGCGAAAGCCTCGCCCATAACGGCAAATTCAACCAAATTGCGCCAATCACATACCACATTTGCCCCAAGATCAAGCATGACAACATCACCTTTAAGCGTCGGACTAATAGCTGCCATGGCTGGGCGTGAAATCCCTGGAAAAGTTTTCACAACTGTTTTTGCTAAAGCAAGCATAGCCCCGCTATTTCCTGCAGAAACCATTCCCTTAGCACGCCCACTCGCCACCGCATCCATCGCCAAACGCATTGATGATTGTCGTAACCTCAAAGCTGCCGTCGGTTTCATATCCATGGGCACAACACTCTCTGTATGCCAAATAGTACAAATAGCCTCGGCTTTTGGATAGCGACGCAACAAAGGTAACAGCTGTCCTTTATCACCTATAAGGAGTATTTTGATATCACGATAATGATCGGCTGTACGAGAAATACCCGCAACAACCACTTCAGGTCCTCCGTCACCCCCCATACCATCAACCGCTAGGCTAAAAACCTCAGATTCGGGCACTCCCTCGATAAACTGCCCCGCATCTTGATCAACATCTGGTGGTAAAGTTTCCAAAACTTCTGGTTGAGTCATAATCTCTATTAGCTATCTCTGCTCTTTAATACCAAAGTCTCTACTTATGCCTTTACGCTATCGTTGAAGACTTTAAACAAAAGAGGCAGAACTAAACATAAACTGCAGATTTCAACGTTTTACCTGATGGCACAACTTCACGCCCATCGTAATAACCACAGTGACTGCATATATGATGCGGACGCTTTAATTCCCCACAATTCCCGCACTCGACATATGCCTCTGCGCGTAACGCTTCGTGGCTACGCCGCATGCCACGGCGAGACGGTGATGTTTTCTTCTTAGGTACAGCCATAAAACCAACCCCTTCGTATCATTTCGTATCTATTGATATAACATGCTTAATATTTCACTATTAAGCCTATAAAAATTAGGTAACACACACAGTGTTTATATTCAGACATTATTAAATAAGGAAATTAACATAACCCCTTATAGTCTGACAAGTATTCTTGCGCATAAACCTCTGACTTGTCGAGGTCGTCCTCAGAAAATTCTGAGTTAGATTTCTATTTTTTCTTTTTCTCAAAATTATCTCTCAAAGCCGAAAGCACAGCAAAAGGACTTGCTTTTTTCTCACTGCCTTCTTTCTCATTATCCTCATTATCTTGGTTTTCCGAAAAAAGGAGATTTTTATCCTCTTCTCCAGAAAATGCCTCTTGCTTTTCCCATTGAGGTGCCCGTGGATAAGGGTCTAACTCCAAAGCAAACTGCTGAACCGCTGCTTCTCCTAAATCAATATCCTGCCCGTCATAGGGAATTTCGTCAATATCATCTATTGCCGATATATTCGTATGATGACACTGTTTTTCTGGCACAAAGCGTACGTCAAATGAGCTTGTCATGGTTTCTTCAAATTCTTCAAGGCTTACAACACACACTTGTGTAAACTTGGCAGCTAAATCCCCCCGCGCTATAACAACATCTTGATCTTCTCGCTGCAAAAAATACCGACAACGCAACATATAAAGCTTCGGCAAACGCATACGCTGTGCAATACGCCGACATTCGTCTGGCGTTGCCTCTATAGCTATTTCTAGCCCCTCTTCTCCGATTCGATGCAAGGGAACAATGGAGGAAAATTCCGTAAGGTTTTTCACAAAATTAACTTTCCAAACTCTATCTAACCTATTTTATCAACTCTTTTTATATTATTTTTATGTTATTTTACCCCTTTTTTCATTTCTCACAGCTTGTAAAAAAATTTATAAAATAAAAAAAGCCTTTTAGAGGTTAAAGCTGATCGTTTCAAAAACATATCAATAAAAAAATATATATCTGTTTTTGCGCTAATTAAATCAACAACACGGCAAAAATACACAAAGACATGAAGAGATTCTCAAGCCCTAAAACTCTTTTAAGAATGAAGAGACAAACTATAATCAAGCTATAATCAATTCGGAAGAAAACACCTCATGAAAACAAAGCCTCTTATCACGTCTCTTTGTTTTGTTGTTGGTCTCTTGGGATTCGGTCAAAATAAAAGCAAAGCTCAAGCCATAAACCCACAAGAAACAAACCCAGCTGTAGAAATCACATACCCAACAGGCATAACCTATCCCAAACTCACCAAAGAAACATGCTCTGGTGAATATATAAGAAGTCATCCCGAATTGTACAAAGCCGTGACATATGGTATCTTTCAGCTTCTCAAGAAAAATGGAATAACGCCCCAAAAATTAGAAAAAGCTATCAGAGAAACTAAAACAGGACATTTTGAAGACTTTGATGCCATTTACACGCTTGTTAAGCCAAAAGCCCTCAGCCACTTTATGATTGCTTGTATAAGAGTACTCCGTCTTAACCCGTAAAATTTTACTCCGTAAAACCCATGTTTATTAGGTAAAATATCGACAAAATCATTATCGCCTACAAAAATAAACTATGAAAACCCATTTTATACGTGTTAATTATTGACAACGTGTTCAACCATTGGACAATTTTTATTTGTTTCTTTAGTTTTATTTCTCTTTAATTTTGTTTATGGATAACCACGAAAGATTTGGTGTCAGTTTGCCCGTTCAAAAATCAATCTCCTTGACCCCTTCATCTGATATGCGTCATCGTTTACGACAAAATCTTTGGAGGCAAAGTGTTTTTGGCGTTGTGGTACTCGCCTTTTTTCTTTCGGCTTGTAGTGTGTTCAAATCTGCACCTATACCCGGGGGCTCTCTTATAGAACCTGATGACTACAACCAGCTCATACCAGGAAGTAGCACACGATCTGATGCCCTTGATCTTTTAGGTTCTCCTTCAAGCAAAGGTGCTTTTGACGATAATACGTGGATTTATATCTCAAATGTTTCCCATTTAACCCCTATGAATTTTCCTCGTACCACTAAACAACAAGTGGTTGTCTTAAAATTTACCCCGACAGGTACGCTTAAGAGCATTCGCACACTTTCTCTCAAAGACTCGATACATGTGGCTATGGATTCTCACATAACCCCAACGCCGGGAAGTAAAATTAATGTCTTACAACAAATCCTTGGCAATGTTGGACGTTATAACCCCATGCAAAACCTCTCTGGCTTAATGGGCACGGGCATGAATCAGCTTGGTCATTTTGGATCTGGCAACGCACTCTAAAATACGTTCCTTTCGTTGATTATTGCTTGATTATTGCTTGTCTACGCTTCTTTTTATGCGCTACTTCTTGCCCATTCTTTCAAAGATTCTTTCAAAAGTGTTCTCTTCATTTTTCTTTGTCTTCCCCATAAAAGACAAAATTCTTCTATAAAATAATATTTTTTCTTGTTATTTTCCTTGCTATCATGCTAGAAATGCACTAGTAGAAATGTAATTACGTTTCTTTTACGTTTTTTCTTGGTCTCATCACTTCTCAATTTTTGAAGGAGGCGGGGTGACTTTTTTTGCAACAATTTATTTTTACAAATAGGGGTTGGTAAGTAAGTGTTCGTTCTCGTTCGCGATAATAATGTCGATCAAGCTCTCAAAGCACTCAAAAAGAAAATGCAGCGCGAGGGTATTTTCCGTGAGATGAAATTACGCCGTCACTTTGAAAAACCTTCTGAGCGTAGAGCACGCGAAGCGGCTGAAGCCATACGCCGCGCCCGTAAAATGGAGCGTAAACGTTTAGAACGAGAAGGTTATTAGTTTTTCTCGTTCAGTAAAGTGCCAAATTGTCTTAACTTTTCTTTCTTGATTCTCTCCTAATTGGTTTAAGGCGTTTTTGGCACTTTTTTTATTTTGACACCCTTATACGACTCCTTAAGGACGATAAGGAGAGGGTTATAAAATATTTTTGCCCCTAATGTTTTTATTTTTAGGTATTTTCCTTGTTTATGCTTAATTCGTGCTTGTATGCGCTATTTTTGGCTGTCTGTTTTGTTATGACTTACCAAAGTACCCAAAAATAGAATCACCCTCTCTGCTTGCCTTACCAAGAGCATAACGCAAGGGCAAAGCAAAGACTCCAAAAGACTTCAATAGATCAGGCTATGCGTGTATTTTCAGACAAAACGTCACACTCTTTTTTTGAAATATCTTTTTAAGTTAGGGAAGATGTTTCAAAATTTGATCTAATACATCGGCAAGTTTTGTAAATTCTTCTGGTGTTTCTGTTTCATCAAAAGGTGGAAAATTCGGAAAAGTAGGGTTTCCCGGGCTCCATAGTTCTACCGACTCGGCATGCTCTTTGTAATAATTCGGATCCGTTGTCACACGCACAGCTTTCAAGCCCGGTTCTGAAAATTTGTATTCTCTTTCACCCATAGGCTCTATAGAAACTTCCGGCGGTAATAAAGCCTTATGCCTAATGATTCTCTCCAGATCCTCCATTGTGAGAATCTTCTCTTCTTCCTCTTGGAGGAAGTCATTGAGGCTATCTTCTGTCAAAAGAAGTCTCTAACCGAAAAATAGGGGAAGAAAAATCCCCCTTACCACTTAAACGCGCACAAACATTTTCTAATAAAAAGCGTAAACCACGTGTAGGGTAGGTTGTCTCAAAAAAGAGGCGTGAGTCACTATATTCAGGAGGTGTTCCATTTTCAGATTCATAGGCTCCAGATTTATAGGCACAAATGACACGTGAGAGATCAGCCGCAAAATCGCTTTCACTTGATGTACCTTTGAGAACATCTTCCCGTGGTTTGCAAATTTCAAAAATTGTTTTTACCATTGGCTCAACTTCCACCCCCTTTTTACGAAATAAAACCCTTATAATAAAGATACTTATTAAAAATATAAAGGTAAAAGTATAAAGACATTATGCTTTACACTATGCTTTGCACTCAAAGAGAATACCCTCTTTTATCGCTCCTTACGTTTTTTCTAAAAGCGTAAGAAAATCTTTTCACAGGGATAAACGGTCTAACGCTTGGCGTAAATCATTTTTCAGATCCTGTGTCTCTTCCAAACCAATTTGAAGCCGAAATGTTGCGTGTTTTATAACGTTTTCATCGGGATAGTTGCGGATAATTTCTCCCGTTGTGGGCAAAACTAAACTATCATATCCCCCCCACGAAGCACCGATGGCAAACAGTGATAACGCGTTAATAAACTGCTTCATCTCTTGCACGGTATAACGCTCGTGCAACAAAACACCAAAAAGACACCCCGCCCCTGTAAAATCCCTTTTCCAAAAGACATGCCCCGGACACTCTGGCAAAGCAGGGTGGTGTACGGCAGCAATTTCGGGCTGTTCTTTCAACCATGTAGCGATCTCAAAAGCCGTTTGTGCCTGACGTGCCAGACGTACCCCCATAGTCCGCAAACCACGCAATGTAAGCCAACAATCCTCTGGTCCGGTGACTTGCCCTATTTGTAAGGCTGTATCACGCAGCTGGTGCCAATCTTGTTGGTTATTAACCGTAATGGCGCCGGCAACAACATCAGAATGTCCTGCTGGGTATTTGGTGAGGGCTTGAATAGCCACATCAACGCCGTGATCAAAAGGGGCAAAAATACCAAAACCCCACGAATTATCCATGAGTAATTTCGCCCCATGCTTATGGGTAAGAGTGGCGATCATCGGAATATCTTGCACTTCAAAAGTATGGCTTCCCGGGCTTTCTGCAAAAACACAACGCGTATTGGGACGAAAAAAACTTTCTAACTCGGTTTTGGAAGCCAGAGGCGGAAAAAACGAAATCTCTACCCCAAAACGTTTAAGAACCTTTTCAGCAAAACGGCGCGTAGGTCCGTAAACACTATCGGCAATAAGGCAATGATCCCCTGCTTTCAGAAACGCTATAAGCGGTAAAGTACAGGCTGAAAGACCAGAGCTTACAACCTGACAATCACACCCGCCTTCTATCTCGGCAATTACTTTTTCTAGCTCGTGCTGTACGGGAGAGCCCATAGCCCCGTAAATTGTGGTGTGGGCGTACCGCTCTTTCTCTTTATGACTCATGCTCTCTACAGAAGGAAAAACAACTGTAGACCCCCGTGTAATAGGCGGGTTAACAAAATTCCCCCCCTCAACCCGTTCAGGACGTGCGGCATGCGAGAGCAGTGTCCCAAATTTATGCCATCCAGTCGAAACGGCACCATTATTAGGCATTGTTATCCCCTTTCGTTATCTTTGTAATTGTTATACTTGTTTGTTCTTTTTGCGTTTTGCTGTTCATGTTTTTTTACTGTATTTCTAAAATTTTAACAAACGAAAGGTTTTATACTTGTTTTAACGTTATATTTATATTTTAACTCAATATTTATAACAGGCATAACTCGGAAAATAAAATTTCTAGGGAGAGAGATGAGGCTCACTGTCTTGCATTCTCGCGTGGATTATAGGGTTGTTTGTGGGTTTCTATATCTTTTTTCAAAAACGCCCTCGTCATTATTTGAAATCTATGAAGGATAAACCTGATGCGACGCACACTCGTCCGGCTTGTTCATAAGATGACGCCGTCACCATTTTTACCCTCCCGTCGTCAAGCGCATGATACGCCACCCCCTATTGGGCATATTTTTAAGCAGCATAATTCAAAAAGAAAAAAAATTAAAATTATTAGCTGGAATCTGCTCTATCGCAAAGGAGGGGCGCGTGTGCATGATGTCGTCGCCCTCATTCGTTATGAACGCCCTGATATTTTGCTCATGCAAGAAGCCACAAGCGATATGGATATTTTGCCTGAACTTATCGGTGGCTTTTATGTTCGTGCCCCTCTGCCCGGACGTGTACACGGGGTTGCCTGTTGGAGTCTGACCCCTTTTGAACGTCCTTCACGGAACTGCCTCATTCCTTCCGGAATGTTTGTTAAACGCCATGTCCAAATTATAAAATTTCCAACATTTTCTTTAGCCAATGTGCATCTCTCGCACGGGCAACTCCTCAACCGTCGCCAATTACGCCGTATTGCCGCTATACTCTCCACTCCATGCGCTATTTTAGGTGATTTTAACTTAGTCGGGCCTACGTTGTTACCCGATTTTTCAGATGTTGGTCCAAAAACACCAACCCACCGTATGGCTCGTGTCGTCCCGATTCGAATCGATCGCTGTTTAGTCCGAGGTATGGAATGCCTTAAAGCCCAAACCCTCATCGCCTCTGTTTCTGACCACAGACCTATTAGTGTTACTTTATCTCTTCAAGATTTGTAAATAACTCTTTGCCTCCAACTGTTACCCCTAAAAAAAAAACCTATTTTAAGCAAGTTTTAAGCAAGCAAATGACGACGTAGGTAAATAGGAAAGTAGGGCTCTGGGTTAGAAAACAAAAAACCGTCAGGGATCAGCGTCAATCTTTACGTCAATCTTTCAACATTATAAATATGGCATAAAAAGACGTGCACACGAATCACGGATTTTTGCGTAATATGAACGTTTATCGAGCACTGCGCAGGTGAGTTGATCGTTTTGGTGATCTTTTATAAAAGCCTCTAATTCTTCCGCTAAAGCGGTATCATAAACTTCCATATTCATTTCAAAATTAAGACGTAAACTTCTCATATCTAAATTAGAACTTCCGACAAAAGACCAAACACCATCAACAACCATAAGTTTTGAATGGTTAAAAGGCGGTTTCGACAACCATATCCGTACTGTGTTTTTCAACAAAGTCGAGACATGTGTCCGACATGCCCAATCTAAAACTCTGTGATTACTCCTTAAGGGAACAACTATGTCAACCTGAACCCCTCGTAAGGCGGCAAGTTCTAATTCTGTTAAAAAACGATCATCGGCTAAAAAATAGGGCGTCATTAACTGAATATTTTTACGTGCCAATGTAATGGCTTGTAACATAACATATTCTATTTTTTCTAAATCTGTATCTGGTCCTGCCGTTACAATACGGGCGTAGGTATTCTCTGTTTCTTTTTGTGGTTGTTGTGCTCTCTTTTGGTTCAACAACGTTATAGCGTGTTGTATCAAAGGTGAGACGGGTAAAATTTCATGCGTGGTAAAATACCAATCTTGCGCAAACGCGATAATAAGTTGCTCAACCACAGATCCTTCAACCCGAAAATGCGTATCCGAAACAGGTTTTTGAGGGTGAGTTGCTAACACATTATCATCGGCAATGTTTAGCCCCCCTATAAACCCTATATAACCATCGACCACCAAACTTTTACGATGGTTGCGTAAATTAACAAAAGGCATTTTCCAAGGATAAAACGAGTGCATAAACCGCGCACAAGGCACCCCCACACTTTTTAGATAAGAATGAATAGGAGAACGAAAATACCCGCTTCCAATACCGTCAACAAGTACCCGCACTTCTACCCCTCTGCGAGAGGCTGCCGTAAGTTTTTCGGCAAAGCGCCTGCCAACAGTATCATCTTTGAAAATATAAGAGCAAAGCAAAATACTTTTTTGAGCGGACTCAATAGCCTCAAGCATAAGTGGGTAGGCTCTATCCCCATCGTGAAGACATGTTATGCTGTTATGTGCCGTCAGCGGACGTGATGTCAGCGCCTCGACCATAGAGGTAAGCGATGTCAAGTGTTTATCTAATGCTTGATGATGAACACCGTACGTAGGGGCAGGAAGTACGTTTTTGTTATGAATATCAAAGAGTTTACGCGCACGCCGTGTCACACGGTTAATGCCAAACATAAAATAGAGAACGGCACCAAGATAGGGCACAATCATACAAAACCCTATCCAACCCACAGCAGAAGATGTGTTACGCTTATGCAGTAAAATATGGACAATAATCCCAAAGGTGACGAGAACACGACAGCTTGCAAAAAAAAACGCTTCTAATGAAACATGAACATAAGATAACATGGTCAAAATTACTTTTTCCCAAGACAAAAAACTGTATAACGTCGCAAAACCTGAACGCGTCTCCGATCTCTTTTGTAAGCCACATCTAACAAACCAACAAAAACAATACCACAGAAACAAACATGCACAGGGGCTTTATGCCTATCAAGACGGTATTAAAGCTGAAGAACTCGCTTGCGAACATCTCCGTTCTGCAGGGTGGAAAATTCTCTTCCAAAGAGCGCGTACACCACAAGGAGAAATTGATATTGTAGCACAGCAAGAAAAAATACACCCCCTAACACAGCAAAAAGAAACCATACTCTGTTTTGTGGAAGTCAAAAAACGCCGATCACTTACAGAGGCAGTTTATAGCTTATCCCCGCCACAATGCGCCCGTTTGTTTCGCGCGGCTGAATATCTCTTACAAAATTTTATTCAAGGACACTACGACTTATTCCGCTTTGACCTGATTACTTTTGATAAAGAAGGTAAAGCTCTTTGGCTACAAGACATTATACGGCAGATGTAAGCCCCGCCTCATTCTCCATAAAGAAATTATGGGTATAAAAAAACAAAATAAAACGCATGGGACAAAAATAGCTTTGTCAACAAACCATAAACGCCCCAACAACTAACCATAAAAAATATGGGGCACGCCTAGCCTGCCACCATATTTTTCCCTTTGTATTGTATGCAAATATATGTGTATGCAAATATATGCAAAATGCTCAAAAAACTATCATCGAAAAAGCACTTTTCTTACCTTACGCAACGCTTTCTGTAAAAGGAATGTTTTTTTCTTGCAAAAGTTTTTGCAGCTCACCGCTTTGATACATTTCCATAACGATATCACAACCGCCTATAAATTCGCCTGCAATATAGAGTTGTGGAATTGTCGGCCAATTTGAAAAATCCTTAATCCCTTGGCGCAAATCTTGATCGGCTAAAACGTTATGAGCCTCAAAAGACACACCAAGATGTTGGAGAATTTGCACAACCCGTGCCGAAAAACCACATTGGGGAAAATCGGCATCCCCTTTCATAAATAAAACAACAGGATGTGTTTCAATATCCCGCTGAATTTTCTGTGCTATTGACTGTGTCATGATAAGTTTTCTCCTTTCACAATGAATAATTCACAATGAATAATCATTAAAGACATTCATCATACATGAGCAGCACCCTTCCATAAGGGTACCCGACAGTGTCAAATTACGGTGCCGAAGTGCGTAATGTCAGCGCGTGGAGCTGCGTGCCCATTTTTCCTTTAAGAGCGTCATAAACCAATTGATGTTGCTTAACACGCGATAATCCGCGAAAGGCTTCGCTAACAATCGTGCAGGCATAGTGATCGTGGTCGCCCACTAAATCCTCTATTGTAATTTCTGCATCGGGGAAAGCTCGGCGAATATAGGCGTCAAGCTCGTGCTTTTCCATAGCCATAGATGTTCCTCTCTTTATATTTTTCTCACTTTTATTTATTCTCGATTCTATTCTCGATTCTCGTTTTTCCGGTTTTTAATCCGGTATCAATGCCTGAAAAAACGATTCATGGGCAGCTTTCAAACGAAGAAGAGAAAGCGTGACACCGCTTGGAAAAATAAGTTCATTGCCGCCAGATCTCCCAATAATCCGTGCCGAAACGCCTGCCTGTGCAGCACGCTCACATAAAGCCACACCGTTTGGCGTGCAAGCCAAATAACGAGACTGATCTTCTCCAAACCAAAAAGCCTCGGGACGCATGCCCGAATCGGGGCTTTCTAACGTACAACCAACACCGCCCGCCAAAACCATTTCGGCAATAGCGACTAAAATCCCCCCATCGGAAACATCATGACATGCTGTAATATAACCGGCATGAATAGCTTTACGAACAAAATCACCGTTACGACGTTCGACCTCAAAATCAACACAAGGAGGCTCTCCCTCTTCCTGCCCAAGAATTTCACGGAGCCAAATCGATTGACCTAAAGCCCCTTGTGTTGTGCCAATAAGCACAACATCCTCTGCCGCACGCATCGCCAAACCTACGGCACGCTGTATATCGTCGATCAAACCCAACCCGCCGATAACAGGCGTTGGTAAAATAGCCCTTGTAGAGCCATCGGGGTGACGCGTTTCGTTATAGAGGGAAACATTACCACTTACCACAGGGAAATCAAGTGCTTGACAGGCTTCTGCCATACCTTCAATCGCCCCGACGATTTGCCCCATAATTTCTGGCTTTTCAGGGTTAGCAAAATTAAGGTTATTGGTGATCGCTAATGGACGTGCACCCGTTGCCGTTATATTGCGCCACGCTTCCGCAACCGCTTGTGCTGCCCCCACTTGAGCATTTGCCTGACAATAGCGCGGTGTACAATCGGTTGTTAAGGCGAGCCCGAGAGATGTTTCCTCAACCCTAATAACGGCAGAATCTGCCATACCTGGGCGAAAGACTGTCTTCCCGCCAACTGTGCCGTCATATTGGTTCCACACCCATGCGCGTGAACATAAATCTGGCGAGGCTAAAAGCCTTATGAGCATATCATCGAGTGAGAGAGGGGCATAGACCTTCCCCAAAGGTGTTACAGGTGGCTGTCGCTTAAATGGGCGATCATAGACAGGGGCTTGATCCACTAAAGGCGTTAGGGGAATATCTGCCTCAACCACATCTTTATGCTGGACAATAAGACGCCCCGTCTCCGTAAGATGCCCGATAACAGCGCATTCAAGTTCCCATTTTTCAAAAATTTTACGCGCCATTTCCGTACGATCAGGACGAAGCACCATCAACATGCGCTCCTGACTTTCGGAAAGCATCATTTCGTAAGCCGTCATTTCCCTCTCACGCTGAGGAACGGCATCCAAATTGAGGGTAATACCAACGCCGCCCTTACTCGCCATTTCTACAGCAGACGAGGTTAACCCCGCTGCTCCCATATCTTGAATCGATAAAATCGCATCGGTTGCCATCAATTCAAGACAAGCTTCAATGAGAAGTTTTTCCATAAACGGATCACCGACCTGAACAGTCGGACGTTTAGAAAGGGCTTCTTTATCGAACTCTGCAGAAGACATCGTTGCCCCGTGGATTCCATCACGTCCTGTGCGTGACCCCACATAAACAACAGGATTACCAACACCAACAGCCGCCGATAAAAAAACTTTATCTTTTCTCGCAAGCCCTACTGTCATTGCATTAACAAGAGGGTTACTGTCATAAGCCGAGTGAAAATTGATTTCTCCTCCCACAGTTGGCACGCCAACACAATTCCCGTATCCTCCGATACCACGTACCACGCCATCAAGAATGCGACGCGTAATGGGGTTTTCTGGATCACCAAACCGCAAAGCGTTAAGATTAGCGATAGGACGCGCACCCATAGCAAAAATATCGCGTAAAATACCGCCAACACCAGTCGCAGCACCTTGATAGGGTTCAATAAAAGAAGGGTGATTATGGCTCTCTATCTTAAAAATAGCCACATAACCTTGCCCAATATCGACGACCCCCGCGTTTTCACCCGGACCATGTACAACCCATGGCGCTTTTGTTGGTAATTGCCGTAGCCATTGACGAGAGGATTTATAGGAGCAATGCTCCGACCACATGGCAGCAAATATGCCCAGCTCCGTAAGGCTAGGCGTACGCCCCATAATAGCAAGTACACGCGCATATTCTTCGGACGTAAGCCCAAACTCACGCGCAAGCGTTTCTGTTACCGCAATAGATTTTTTCACCGAACAAGTGCCTCCACAAGCCCTTCGAACAAAGGCAAGCCATCAACGCCCCCCATAAGCGGATCTATCAGGTTTTCCGGGTGAGGCATCATGCCACAAACACGCCTATTCGCACTTAAAACGCCTGCAATACTATGAAGGCTACCGTTAGGATTACACAAGAAGTCGGTCTCACAAACACGCCCTTTTGCATCGGCATAACGAAAGGCAACGCGCCCCTCTGCTTCTAAACACTCTAAAGTTTGATCATCTGCCGTATAATACCCGTCTCCATGTGCCAAAGGCACACGAAAGACATCTCCTCTTTTCCAACGACGTGTAAAAGGTGTTTCTGATGTTTCAACACGCAAATGGCACTCTTGTGATAAAAACCGTAAACGAGCGTTTTTCAACAACGCACCAGGCAAGAGCCTACTCTCTGTCAGAATTTGAAAGCCGTTACATATGCCAAGGATATGTCCGCCTGCAGCAGCAAAACGGCGCACTTCCCCCATAATGGGAGAATGGGCTGCCATTGCCCCACAACGCAGATAATCCCCATAGCTAAAGCCCCCGGGCAAAACAACAAGATCAGCCTTACCTAACTCTGTTTCATGGTGCCAAATAACGCGCGGCGGTTTTGGTGTAACACGCCGAAACGCCATAAGCATATCACGTTCCCGATTGGTTCCGGGAAAGACAATAAGCGCAACCCTCATTACCAAATACGACTTCGTATACTACTTATTGCCACTTCTACTTACCCTGACCGCAAGGATAAGCATTATGTAAGGCTGTAAAAACACTTTCACCAACGGGTTTTTCTAAAGACTCTTTATGGTTATTAAGCCACGTGAGCACTTTATCACGCATTTGGGCTGTTTTTTCTGTTGTAGGGATGCAAAACCCTTCAAAAGCACTTTTATCGCCGTTATTATGGGCAGCCAGATAGGAAAGGCTCTCCCCGTCGGCAATACCATCTAAATAAGCCTCACAAACACCACGCCCTGAATGACTTGCACAAATCTGCGCAAATTTTCCAGCTTTCATGGCAAACAACCTTTGCGCATGCGCAAATTCTGGCACACACAACACAACAGCTAAACATAAAAAAGCAAAACGTTTCATGAAACCACCTCTATAGAAAAATCTTCAATAACCATATTTGCGAGTAATTCCCGCGTCATCGTCTCCGCCTGTTGAATGGCTTTTTCCCTTTGTATTCCTTCGGCGTGAGGCATCTCAAACTCAACGACCTTCCCAACACGGACATTGTGTACTTTTTCAAACCCCAAACTCTGCAAAGCATGCCCTATTGCTTTACCCTGAGGGTCAAGAACACCTTCTTTCAGCATAACAGTAACACGTATTTTCACTAAGAAACTCCATCATGAGGCGTAAATAACTGTTGAACAGTCTCTAAAGATTGTGCCTCTCCTACCGCACTATGAGAGGTGTTAGAACCATTTTGAACATTTTCAGACAAAACTCCCAAACGACGTGCCACTTCTTGATAGGCTTCCTTAACATGCCCCATATCCCGACGAAAACGATCTTTGTCGAGTTTTTCTTGAGTTTGCCTATCCCACAAACGACAATTATCGGGAGAAATCTCATCAGCAAGAATAATACGCATCTCCTCCCCATCCCACCGACGCCCAAATTCTAGCTTAAAATCAACGAGCTGAATACCAATCCCCATAAACAGACCGCATAAAAAATCGTTAATACGCATAGACATTGTCACAATATCTTCCATATCCTGTGGACAAGCCCAGCCAAACGCAACAACATGATCTTCTGAAACGATAGGATCACCCAAAGTATCATTCTTATAGTAAAATTCTACAACAGGTCTTGGTAAACGTTGCCCTTCAGGAAGATCAAAACGCTTTGCCAGACTCCCCGCAACCCGATTGCGTATCACCACTTCTAAAGGGATAATCTCAACTGCTTTGACAAGTTGTTCACGCATATTGATCCGGCGAATAAAATGAGTTGGGACCCCAATTTCGTGCAAGCACAGCATAATATATTCGCTGATTCGATTATTCAAAATTCCCTTACCAGCAATCACGTCACTTTTTGCACCATTTCCTGCTGTAGCATCATCCTTAAAATATTGGACAAGAGTTCCCGGTTCTGGTCCTTCAAAAAGAATTTTGGCTTTACCTTCATAAATCTGACGACGACGCACCATAGCAATCCCTATATACTCAACTCAATAAACTTCAATAAAAAATAAAAATCGGCTTTACTCGCTGTGCCCGAAAATTCTTTCATATTGACTCTCTAATGCTTTGAGATATTGACGGCTATCCATCGCAGCGTCTAACACTTCAGAGGCAATACGATCAGAAATTTCAGGGTCAGCTAAAAGGTTTTCACGAAAGGTACGCCCCTGTGTTGTCCCAAGTTTTGTCCATGTCTCCATAGCATGACGCTGCACAATACGATAAGCCTCCTCCCGAGAAAAACCCGCTTTAACCAGTGTTAAAAGTACCTCCCCCGAATGGACAACACCACCAAGTTTTTCAATATTTGCTGCCATTTGCTGCGGATAAACCACCAATTTCTCGATCAGACTCGACAAACGCACCAACGCAAAATCCAAACCAATTGTCGCATCGGGACAAATATTCCGCTCCACCGAAGAATGGCTAATATCGCGCTCATGCCATAAAGCGACATTTTCAAGCGCGGGAATTACAGAGGAGCGCACTAAACGCGCCAATCCTGTTAAGTTTTCCGTCAATACGGGGTTACGCTTATGTGGCATAGCAGAAGAACCTTTTTGCCCGGGATGAAAAAATTCCTCTACCTCGCGTACTTCAGAACGTTGTAAATGGCGTATCTCCGTTGCTAAGCGCTCAATACCGCTAGCAATAACAGCTAAAGTACAGAAAAAAGCAGCATGTCTATCCCGAGGAATCACTTGTGTAGAAACAGTCTCGGGTTTTAAGCCCAAACGCTCGGCAACATATTCTTCGACGCGCGGATCAAGATGGGCATACGTACCCACGGCCCCAGAAATAGCACAGGTTGCGATCTCCTCACGCGCAATTTCAAGACGTTTACGGTTACGGGCGAATTCGGCATAATGTCCTGCCAATTTCAGACCAAAAGAGGTAGGCTCGGCGTGGATTCCATGGCTGCGTCCAATAGTTAGCGTTTCTTTATGTTCAAAGGCACGCTTTTTAAGAGCAGAAAGAACGCCGTCCAAATCCTGTAAGAGCAGATCCGTTGCCTGCACAAGCTGCACCGATAAGCTTGTATCCAAAACATCGGAAGATGTCATCCCTAAATGTACAAAACGACTTTCCGCCCCAATTTTTTCTGCTAACCATGTCAGAAAAGCAATCACATCATGCCGTGTTTCTGCCTCAATATCGTTAATGCGGTTTATATCCGTCTCAGAAAAGGTAGCCATAGCCCGCTCCCCCTTCTCGCGTACGGCGTGTGCCACCTCTTTCGGAATAAGACCATATTCCGCCATTCCTTCACACGCTAAAGCCTCAATATGAAACCAAATACGATAACGGTTTTCTAATGACCATATCGCCGCCATAGCTGGGCGAGTATAGCGTGGCACCATACAAAAAATCCTTTTCTTCTAAACTTTCTCTAAATTTTACACATCATGTATAGATATCACAAATATTATTGACATACGTCAATTACCCTTTGCAACACACCACATAACTCTACAATGTTATAGCAAAACGCCACCAAAAACAAAAACATGTCATAAAGTTGTTTTAAATAAACTAAACTTAATAAACTTGAAAAAGACACAAAATTTTTATCATGTATAAACTTTGTCATGTATAAAATACTCTAACATTCAGGAACTCTCGTGTTACATTTTTTCGAAGGACAGACGCTCTCCGCTTTAACTGCATTTGTACAAGTGGTTTTTATTGACTTAACCCTTGCTGGAGATAATGCCATCGTCATTGGTCTTGCTGTGAGAAATCTTTCTTCTCAGCAAAAACAAAAAGCGATTATGGCTGGCGTAAGCCTTGCCGCTATTATTCGTATTCTTTTAGCTCTTATTGCTACACGTTTATTAACGATTATCGGGCTTACTCTTACAGGTGGCTTGCTCTTACTCTGGATCTGTTGGCGTATGTATAGAGAAATACGGCATAACACGGTCGAAACCTCTTTTTCTGAAGAAAATATCCATCCCCAACAAGGAGACTTAAAAACAGCTATTTTAAGAATACTTATTGCTGATATTTCTATGAGTCTTGACAATGTTCTCGCGGTTGCTGGCGCTGCCCATAAACAACCGGTTATCCTTGTTTTAGGGCTTGCCTTATCCGTTATCCTTATGAGCATAGCCGCAACACTTATTGCGGGTCTATTAGAACGTTATAAATGGATTTCTTGGGTTGGACTTCTTATTATTTTTGGTGTTGCTGTTAAATTGATTATACAAGGCAGCCATGAAATTATACATCACATTTTATAGCTTATAGCTTAATTCCATAACAACACAAACAACACATTAAAAAATTAAAGGCTATGCTTGAAAAGCTCCATGATAGCGAGAAAAAAGCTTTTAACAGCTTCGAGGTTCCTCAACATAAAACGAACTCTTTAGGTAGATCCTCTTTTAATGGCTGAAGATTTTCTTTCAAAGATAAGAGAGGCAGACGAGACAATAGCACGTATAAAACGCGAAGAACTTCAAGATTTTATCATAGAGGGGATTGATAGACATAGTAAAATTTACTATACTCCAATACGATAATTTTATACCACCTCCTAGAAAAGAACACTCTGATGAACAAAAAAGTGAAAAAGAAAAATCCCCTTAAATTAAAAGCCTGTGTAGTCGCGTTAAGCCTATGGGGTTTATCTTCCGTTCTTGCGCTCTCTTCTTCCCCTGTTATGGCAGCAGAGACTGCCTCTAACACGGCACAAGAACAAGTGGCAATGGCTTTATTCAATAAGGGGTTTGATCTTGGCAATTTACATCGCTATGAAGAAGCACTTGCCGCAAACAATGACGTCATCACACGCTTCAGTAACTCACAAGACAAAATAATACAAGAAGCAGTGGCAAATGCTTTACTCAATAAGGGGGGTGATCTTGGAAGCTTACATCGCTATGAAGAAGCTATTGCCGCATACAATGACGTCATCACACGCTTCGGTAACTCACAAGACAAACTAATACAACGACAAGTGGCAAATGCTTTATTCAACAAGGTGGGTGATCTTTACGAGTTACATCGCTATGAGGAAGCAGGTGCCGCATACGATGACTTCATCACACGCTTCAGTAACTCACAAGACATAAAAATACAAGAACAAGTGGCAAATGCTTTATTCAACAAGGGGGCTGCTCTTAGAAGATTACATCGTATAGGACAAGCACGTGCTGATTGGGAAGAATTAGTCTATCGTTTTAAGGACAACCCAGACGTAGATATTCAAAAGACAGTGGCAAATGCACGGGATAATCTTCTCGACACAAGAAATTTTTGAGCATGTCTAAAGCGGTGGCGGTTGGCTGCTGCCTGACTAACTTTACTCGATGAGTTTTTGTTTTGCTGTTTTGTTTGGTGTTTGTTTAGTTTGTTCTTTGAGAGAAGCGATCCTCTGCTTAGAGGCTGTTAGCTTACTTGCTAAAGAAGCAAGGAACAGATAGAAAGCAAAACTAGCTATACCACAAAAAATCTGTTACAATCATTTAGAATTTATGGCGTTTTTGTTAGTCTTTGTCTTTTATTCAAATGTTTAGAGTAACCGGAGTCGTTAGCGTGCGCGTTTTTTTCTTCCTCTGCAGGCAACGTTTTACAATGGCATCCTCCCTTGCCTTACTCCTTACTTTAAGCGGTTGTACCAATACAACGCATCAACAAGGCAAAGGTTCGGCAACGATATCTCAGACAATATCTTCTCAAAGCATTCTTACACAAAAAACACGTCTTCCTCTTCGACAACAATTAACAGAATGGCTTAAACTTGCAAGCGCGCCATATATTCGCGCGCAAGAATATGCCGATTTTTTGGATGAAAACCCTCACTGGCCAAGGCATCGTTTTTTTGTCAAGCGTATGGAACAAGCCCTCGCAACTGAAACAAACCCAACAGTTCTCAATACGTTGTGCCGTACTAAAACCCTCACAAACGCGCGTGCTCTCGCCCAATGTTTCCGTTTTTTTGCTTTCGATACCGCCATATCAACGCGTTTACAATCCGAAGCTGCCCATGCTTGGATCACAAGCAATGACACACCTGCTGCAGCTGTAGCTTTAATTAAAACCTTTCCCACCGTTATAACCCCTCTTGCCTCATGGCAACGTTTTGTACGTGAAGAACGTACAGGTAAACTTGAAGCTGCACGGCGCACACTCCCCTATCTCTCAACAGATCGGCAAGCATTAGCTAAAACTATTTTAGCTTTTCATTTAGGCGATTCTTCTGCCGTCGTGTTAAATGACGCCTTACCGGCTTCTTTACGTAAAAACCCGATCCTCATTTTGAATGAGGCACAATGGCTCCGTAAAACACAACAATATGATGCTGCTCTTTCCTTATGGAAATCAACAGGGATAAAAGCCGAACAACGTGCCAAGAATTATGCCGATTCTTTCTGGCATGAACGAAGTGCCCTTGCTTACAAACTTTTATATAACGCCTATGCCCCTGCCGATATTTTTACCATTGCCAACGATACAATTGTTACGGGACGCCATCGATTTGATGCACAATTTTTAAGTGGATGGATCGCCTTACGTAAACTCCACGATCCGTCCACCGCACAAGCGTTTTTTCAAAGTTTGACATCATCTCCTGCACTCTTAACACGAAGCCGAGGGTTTTATTGGCTCGGACGAGCTTTTTCTCAACAAGGCAATAACAAAGAAGCTTACAATGCTTGGCAAAATGCTGCGGCTTTTCCGAGTACATTCTATGGACAAATGGCTGCAGCCTGCCTCGATGGAGATCATCGTGTTTTACTGACTCCACCCTATATAAGTTCAAGCATACCACAACGCCTTTACCAAGCTCTCGCCAAACAACCCTCCACTTCTGACACATCTGCCCTTGATCATGACGACATCGCACAAGCCGCTATTCTCCTTGTTGAGATGGGAGACCTTCCTCATGCACGTGTTTTTTTAACCTTTCTTCTGCAACAAAATCATAGCCTAAAAAATCTCGCGGCTCTCTCTTCTTTTGCTGATAAATTAGGTTTACAAGATATTGCAATCTCTGCTGCGCGCTTTGCCCGAAAAAATGGCGTTCTTCTTTTACGCACAGGCTGGCCTATGCCATATCAACCCCCTCGTAGCCCTTTACCACGTGGGTTTGTGCTCGGGTTAATACGACAAGAAAGTAGTTTTAACCCTATTGTTATGAGTACCTCACATGCCATTGGTCTGATGCAACTCAAGCCCTCCACCGCGGCAGATATGTTACGTGTTACAGGATTACCTGCTTTTTCTGCAACGGCACGTGGATTACGCAATCCTACAAATAATATGCAACTCGGCACAGCCTATTTACTCCATATTAGTAAAAGTTTTGGTCCTGTTATCCCCTATATTACTGCCGCTTATAATGCAGGTCCTGGGCGTGTTAAACAATGGCTCAATACCATAGGAAACCCCATAGCCCAAGAAAACGCTTCTGATAATGACATGATTGATTGGATTGAATCTATTCCTTTTGCAGAAACACGCAACTATGTTCAACGCGTATGGGAAAATATGACGATTTATGCCGTTTTAGACAACAAAAATAAATGAGAATAGTATGAGTTCACCCCCCCCTTGGTATATAGGACATGTATCCCACGAGCAGTCGTCAAAATGGGATGTTATACACCAAGAAGCACAGCAACTTATTAACACTATGCGCCGCGTAGGTGCACGTGTTATTACCGCAGAAAGTTGTACGGGAGGCATGCTTGCCACACTTTTGACAGATTTCCCAGGGGCTTCTCATGTTGTAGAAGGCGGCTTTGTGACCTATTCTAACCCTATGAAGCAAGCAACCCTTGGCGTGAGAATCACGACATTACAACATTATGGTGCTGTCAGTGCACAAACCGTGCAAGAAATGGCAGAAGGAGCTTTACACGCTTCTGAACGCGCAAGCCACGCACTGGCTATTTCGGGCATTGCAGGACCAGACGGCGCCACACCTGAAAAGCCTGTTGGTCTTGTTTGGTTTGGACTCGCCCTATGCCCCTCACACCATAGACCAACACAAACAGATTACCAGATTTTTAAGGGGGAACGGGCAGATATTCGTACCCAAGCCGTGTATTATGCGATAAAACTTATCGCCGCACATTTATAAAGATATAAAAAAAATTGTTCTCTAAATTATTCTCTCTAGGGAGGCTAGCACTCTCAACACCGGAAGTTTTAACCAAAGTAACAAAAGCCCTTGAGTTAAAAAAAACTCTATGAACAATTCTTACCCAAAACAACAAAGTCTGTTGAAACTTAAAACATCTATGCCATATACTTCCCTTATACATTCTCATAAAAAACACACAGGGTATACGCATGCCAAATAACAATTCACCACAAGATCAAGATCAAGATAAGGAACTACTTAACATGTTTAATGAAACAGGCACAGATCCTCACAAAGAGATTCTGCAACGTTTAGAAGATGCCGAAAAAAGAATTGATGACATGGAAAAAACCATTACTATGCTCTTTACAATGATTAGAGAAATCGGAGACTTTCAGGTTAAAAACGAAAAACTTGAACCGTCATTATAGCTTGTTGGTACCACAGGAAGCCGGTGCGTTAAAACAAGCCAACATGCTTTCTCTTAAAAAGACGAGGGAGCTTTCACTTATCAATTATCACTACCTTGCTACAAGGTTATTATAATAATATAACAATAAAGTTCACTCTTCTTCTTAAATCTTTTAGAGTGTTACCTACTAGACTTTCCTCTATATGCTTAATTAGATAAATATGCCTTCCATTTTGTTGTATATTGTTTTTTTTTATTTTATACACTCAAAAACGTGGAAGTTTCCAGCCTCCTACGATCCGCTTCACGAGAATACTTCAGCTTTCGCGGATATCATTTCCTGACAACGCTGATCGCACTCCTCTTTATAAGATATCGATGGAGTAGCATACACTTTTTTTAACCGTTCTGTAAAAGCAAAAACCATTCTGCGCGTTGCTTCTGTAAAAACCGCGCCAATAGCAGCTTGAAGCAAAAGAGAGCGTAATTCAAAATCAACAAAAAACTTCACGCAACACCCTCGATCGTGCGGCAAAAACACCCATTGATTATATAAATAACGAAATGGTCCCCGTTCATAGCGCACTGTAATAGTTGATGGCTCATCCAACGCCACATAAGAAGTAAAGCTCTCACGAAAGATACCAAACCCTACCGTTAACTCTGCCACAAGATTAGTCTGTGTGTGGGTATAGACACGTGCTCCTACACACCACGGCAAAAAATCAGGGTAAGAACCAACATCTGCCACCACCTTAAACACTTGATCCGGCTGATAGGGTAAAATACGCTGTTCTGTATATTTTGGCATTAATTTGCTTCTCCCACACGCTGCTCACGTGCGGCACGCAACGCTGAAAAATCACTATCCGCATGGTAAGAAGAACGTGTCAACGGGCTAGCACTCACTTGCAAAAAGCCTTTAACACGTGCCATTTTCCCATAGTCTTCAAATTCGGCTGGGGTTAAAAAACGTGCCACGGCAGCGTGTTTCACCGTTGGCTGAAGATATTGCCCCATCGTTATAAAATCGACACTCGCACTTCGTAGATCATCCATAACTTGTGCGATCTCTGTTTTTTCCTCTCCCAAGCCTAACATAAGACCAGATTTCGTAAAAATAGAGGGGTTTATCTGTTTGACCTGATCAAGAAGTCTTAAAGAGTGATAATACCTTGCCCCAGGGCGAATAGTGGGATAGAGTCGGGGAACAGTTTCTAAATTATGATTAAACACATCGGGACGTGCAGCAACAACAACTTCAAGGGCTTTGGATTTACGTAAAAAATCTGGCGTTAAAACCTCGATCGTTGTTTGCGCAGAAATGGCACGAATCGCCGTAATAACATTGGCAAAATGATGAGCCCCCCCATCAGGTAAATCATCTCTATCTACCGATGTAATCACAACATGCCGTAACCCTAATTTCTTTACCGCTTCAGCTACACGACGTGGCTCGTCTTCGTCTAAAGGAAGGGGTATTCCCGTACTCACATGACAAAACGCACATGCCCGCGTACAAATTTCCCCCATAATCATCATAGTGGCGTGTTTTTGTGACCAACACTCCCCTATATTGGGGCACGCGGCTTCTTCGCAAACTGTCACAAGCTGATGTTGCCGCATAAGGTGATGTGTTTCTTGGTATACAGGATGCCCGGGAGCTTTTACGCGAATCCACTCTGGTTTGCGTACTATTGGATTATCGGGACGATGCCTTTTTTCAGGATGACGAACCCGACCGATTTCTCCTTGACGATGATCAATCACAACACGCATATTTTCTCACACTTCAAACATAAGGTTTATGTTTAATTGTTGACAGCCCACCACCTTTTTTATTTTTATACCTCTTTTTTTGTCTATCGAATACATCTCTGTAAACAGTTCAAATCATTGTGATTCACAGCAATTCCTCTCTCACACCTAAAAGTTTAATGCTCCCTCATACGCAGCTAACACAGCCTCGTGCATAGATTCAGAAATGGTAGGATGAGGGAAAATCGTTTCGATTAACTCCGCCTCTGTTAACTCACCCGTTCGCGCAATTACAAAACCCTGAATCATTTCAGTAACATCAGCACCTATCATGTGGGCACCTAATAGCTCACCTGTTTGACGATCAAAAATAACTTTAACCATCCCTGCAGTTTCCCCCATAACCACAGCTTTACCATTGGCAATCAACGGGAATTTTCCTACCCGAATAGAATAGCCTGCCTCTTTTGCCCGTGCCTCTGTATATCCAACAGAAGCAATTTGCGGCTTACAGTAAATACAGCCGGGTATTTTTGTGACATCGATGGGCTCTACTTTTCTACCAGAAATCGCCTCTACGCATAAAACCCCTTCATGGCTTGCCTTATGCGCTAACCATGGCGGTCCTGCCAAATCCCCAATCGCGTAGATTCTTTCTTCATCTGTACGGCAAAGAGAATCAATAACCACGTGGGTACGATCTACACGTACTTTTGTTCCATCTAAACCGATATTTTCAACATTACCGACAATTCCTACCGCCGAAATAATAATATCAGCGGTTATTTCCTCCGAACGACCTGCATAATCAACATGTAACGTGACACTCTCTGGCGCTTTTTTCAAAGCCCCAAGTTTAACGCCTGTCAGAATACGAATCCCCTGCTTTTCAAACTCTTTATGGGCAATCGCCACCACTTCTTCATCTTCCGTAGGAAGAATACGAGGTACTGCTTCCAGCAATGTGACATCAGAACCCATCGCCCGATAGAAAGAAGCAAATTCCGTCCCTATTGCACCGCTACCAACAATCAAGAGGCGCTTGGGTAACTTTTTAGGAATTAACGCTTCTTTATAAGACCAAACAAGATCACCATCGGGCTCCAGTCCAGGAAGATCGCGTGCCCTTGCCCCTGTTGCCAAAATAACATGCTCTGCCGTAAGAGTGAAGGAATCCTTCCCCTCGTGGGAAACAAGCACTTTCCACTTATGACGTGCGTCTTTGCCGTTGATCTTGCCGAACCCCTCAAAAACAGAGACTTTTGCCTTTTTAAGAAGATAAGAAACCCCCATGGAAAGTTGATGAGACACAGCACGAGAACGAGCAACAATTTTTTGTAGATCAAAGCGCACATTCTCAACAGTAAAACCGTATTCCTGCGCGTTGTGCAAGAGATTATTGATTTCTGCAGCGCGCAGAAGTGCTTTTGTAGGAATACACCCCCAATTTAGACATATCCCCCCTAAATGCTTTGCTTCAACAAGGGCAACAGAAAAACCCAATTGTGCCGCACGTAAAGCAGCAATATACCCCCCAGGTCCGCCACCTAGAACAAGAATATCAAAATCTGTTTGAGTCATTTTTCCATTATCCCCTTCTTGATTGCCCACCATATCTTCTTACATCCTCTTACATTAGCCCGTTACAACACAAGTGTCATAGGAGACTGAACAGCTGCCTTAAAGGCTGCAAGCCATTGCGCCGCCATGACACCATCAACAGCACGATGATCTACTGAAAGAGTCACTGTCATTACGGTCGCCACTTTTACCCCTCCATTAACAACAACAGGCTGTTGTTGGGCAGCAGAAACGGCGAGAATCGCAGATTGTGGTGGGTTAATAACAGCCGAGAAATTTTTTACCCCATACATGCCCATATTAGAAATTGAGAAAGTACCCCCTTGAAACTCTTCAGGTTTCAGCTTCCCTGCCCGCGCCCGCGCAATAAGCTCTTTTGCTTCAAGGCTAATCGTTTTCAGGCTCTTAAGATCGGCTTGGCGGATAATCGGCGTAATCAATCCATCATCGAGCGAAACGGCAACAGAAATATCGGCGTGATCGTAGTAAATCATGGCATCGTCTGTGTAAGAAGCGTTCACACCAGGCACTTTCTTCAGTGCCACTGCCGACGCTTTAACGAGCATATCATTGACAGACAGCTTAAAAGCACCCTCTCCCTTATCAGGAGAAAGCGCATTTAATTGCGCACGAAGTGCTAAAAGAGCATCCAACTCAACATCAACAGAAACATAAAAATGAGGAATCGTGCTTTTTGCCTCTGTCAAGCGCCGCGCAATGACTTTGCGCATGGTTGTATGAGGTACCACTTTATAGGGATCCCCACCCATAACACCCCCAGCTATTGCCAGCCCCCCTTGCACAAGAGGTGTTGATGGCTTCAGGGATGATTGATGATGACTCGTTGGCACCGCTGTATGAGATGCACCCTGTTCGACAGAGCGCCCCTGTGATACTTTAGCCCCAACGGCCTCGACATCACGCCGGACAATCCGCCCATGTGGGCCACTTCCCTTAAGAGTGGCAAGGTCTATCCCTTTTTCTTGTGCAAGACGCCGCGCTAGAGGCGAAGCGATAATACGATTCTTTCCGTGTGATCCTCCTTCTAACGAAAAGACATGTGAAGGAGAAGGAAGAGAAACAGGAGACGATGTGACAGCTGAACTTTTTTCCTCTGTATGTGGCACAGGTTTTGCTGCCACAGGCTTGGGCGTAGCTGCTGGCACAGCTTCTCCCTTCTGCACCACAATGGCAATAGGCGTACCCACTAGCACTTCCGAACCTTGTGGTACGAGAATGCGCCCTAGAACCCCGTCTACGGTAGATTCAAAATCCATCGTGGCTTTGTCCGTTTCAATTTCTGCAAGGACATCACCACTTGCGACGTTATCCCCTTCCTTTTTTACCCAACACGCAATTTTCCCTTCTGTCATCGTCGGAGACAAAGCAGGCATTAAAACTTCAGTAGCCATAGCAGACCTCACATCATTTTTTTGACGGCATCAACAACCTGTTCAGCACAGGGTAGAGCCAGTTTCTCTAAATTCGCAGCGTAAGGCATAGGCACATCAGCCCCTGTTACGCGGGCAGGTGGTGCATCAAGCCAATCAAAGGCTTGTTCCATGACCTGTGCAGCAATTTCAGAACCAATACCTGCAAAGGACCACCCCTCTTCTATAGAAACGACACGGTTAGTCTTACGAACACTTTGAATAATTGTTTCTGTATCAAGGGGACGTAAACTCCGCAAATTTATAACCTCGGCTTCAATACCTTCTTTTGCTAGTGCCTCTGCCGCCTCCATAGCGATAGTTACCGCAATTGAAAACGCGACAAATGTTACATCTTTACCAACACGCTCTACTTTTGCTTTGCCAATCGGTAAGATAAAATCTTCATCAACCGGACACGGAAATTTATGCCCATATAAAATTTCGTTTTCTAGGAAAACAACTGGATTCGGATCACGAATCGCAGCACGCAAAAGCCCTTTAGCATCGGCTGAAGACCAAGGTGCGATAACTTTTAAGCCGGGAATATGAGAATACCAACTCGCATAACATTGCGAATGTTGTGCCGCCACACGAGAAGCCGCCCCGTTAGGACCACGAAACACAATCGAACACCCGATTTGTCCCCCAGACATATAGAGTGTTTTTGCTGCCGAATTGACAATCTGATCAATAGCCTGCATCGCAAAATTCATGGTCATAAATTCAACAACAGGCTTTAACCCGGCAAAAGCGGCACCTACAGCCATTCCCGTAAAGCCATGCTCTGTAATCGGTGTATCAATAATACGCTTCTCTCCAAATTTTTGGAGAAGACCATGCGACACTTTATAAGCCCCTTGATAGCGGGCAACTTCTTCACCCATAAGGAAAACATCAGGATCACGCTGTAATTCAATCGCAAGTGCCTCATCTAAAGCATCACGCACTGTCATCTCTTGAGTTTCACCCCAATCTTTTTCGACACTCTCCGTTACACCCTGTTTTAAAGAATCCGCAATAGATGACGAAGTAGATCTTTGCGGCTGTGTTGTGTTCTCAGATGTCGTTTTATTGGGTGCCAAGGGTTTTGTAGCTATATGATCGGGCACTTTTTCCCCTTGTGCTACCAAAATAGCAATCGGTGTATTCACAGGCACAGATTGCCCCGCTTGCACAAGAATACGACCAAGAGTACCCTCATCAACGGCCTCAACTTCCATTGTAGCTTTATCTGTCTCAACTTCTGCAAGAACATCACCCGCCGTCACATTATCCCCTTCTTTTTTTACCCAACGAACTAATTTACCCTCCGTCATCGTCGGAGACAAAGCGGGCATTAAAACTTCAGTAGCCATAACAATCAGACCTCCAAAACAACATCCGTATAAAGTTCTCTAGACTCCGGCTCAGGACTCGTTTGTGCGAACTCTGCAGCATCATTGACAATCGCTTTAATTTCCTCATCGATTGTCTTGAGAACATTTTCTTCCACACCATCATCTTCCATCAGAACACGTTTAATATGTTCAATCGGATCATGTGTCTTACGAACATGATCGACTTCTTCTCGTGTACGATATCTCGCGGGATCAGACATAGAATGACCACGATAACGATAGGTCATCATTTCTAGTAAATATGGTCCCTTTCCCTCACGACAATACGCAATAGCTTTTCTTGCCGCGTCATAGACAGCCGCAACATCCATCCCATCTACTTGTAACCCTGGAATACCCCATGGCTCACCATTTTTGTACAAATTATGGGACGCCGAAGATCTCTCTACAGACGTCCCCATACCGTACCGATTATTTTCAATAACAAAAACGCACGGCAGTTTATGTAATGAAGCAAGATTATAACTTTCATAAACTTGCCCTTGGTTATTAGCACCATCACCATAACACGTTACAGCAACCTCTTCCGTGCCTCGATAACGATTAGCAAAAGCCAAGCCGACACCAAGAGACACCTGTGCCCCAACAATACCACATCCACCATAGAAATTTTTTTCACGAGAATACATATGCATAGACCCGCCTTTCCCACGAGAGCAACCGGTAACACGCCCTGTCAGTTCCGCCATAACTCTACGTGGCTCAACACCCAGCGCAAGCATATACCCATGATCCCGATAAGATGTAATAACCTTATCTCCATCACGCAGGCTCATTTTAATCCCAGTTGCAACAGCTTCCTCACCTATGTACAAATGGCAAAAACCACAGACAAGACCCATACTATATAATTGCGCAACTTTTTCCTCAAAACGACGAATTAACAACATCTCACGATAAGCATTGAGAAACTGATCACGCGTCAGTAATTTTCTATCCTCTTTTGAAAATCCTTCTTCTGTTTCTTGCCCCGTCTGTTGTCCGGTTTCTGATCTTATGACTTTCCCTATTTGTTGCCCCGTTTGTTGTCCTATGACTTTCCCAATTTGCTGCCCTACTTCTTGCATACGCGTCTCCTCTTCTTTGCTGTCAGTAACCACTTAAAAGAACTACTTTTTACACAACCTTATCGAAAAAACAGAACACTTCCTAATCTTTGGATATCGTTACGAAAATAACATATTTTTGTTGACATAGCTAACCTCTTACAACGATTCACTTTAAACAAAACTACTCTTGGTCTTTCCTAAAAGTTCTCTTACAGCTTCCGCATGATCTGATTGTCTTAAAAGAACTTCCCCCACAAGAAACCCCGTGACACCCATTGAAACCAATCGTGCAATTTCGGCATAAGTTTTGAAACCACTTTCCGAAACAATAATCCGATCGGGTGGAACCATAGAGATAAGCCTATCTGTCACCGTAATATCTACCTCTAACGTATTCAGATTACGGTTATTTATACCTATCAAAAATGTATCAAAAGCAAGCGCACGATCAAGTTCTTCCTCATTATGCACCTCTAACAAAACATCAATATTCATCCCCTTCGCGTGCTCAATAAGTTCCGACACTTGCTCGTTCGACAAAATAGCCAAAATTAAGAGAATACAATCGGCACCAATAAGACGACTCTCGTACACTTGCCAAGGATCAAGAATAAAATCTTTACGCAAAACGGGAAGAGAACACGCTTGACGCGCGACCGTCAGATCTTCATTACATCCACGAAAACAAGAATTTTCTGTCAGCACAGAAAGACAGGCTGCCCCTGCCTCTTCATACGCACGTGCGATTACTGCAGGATCATAATGCTCTATGAGAACACCCGCAGAGGGCGAGGCTTTTTTCATCTCAGCAATCAGCCCGATTTGTTGGTCTGAAGACTTTTCCTTCAAAGCGTTCCCGAATCCTCTTGGCTCTTCTGTAATATCCTGTGCTTTCTCTACAATCTCTTTGAAAGGAAGCAATGTAGAACGATGTTCTACTTCAAGAAGCGTACGTTCACGAATACGCGTCAGAAATTCGGTATCTTTCAGACTATGAGAAGAATCCTTGGTTAAATCATCATCAGGTATCACTGTAGAAGACTCATCAGTGGCAATCATTCTGTTATTTCTCCATCATTGTAGAAAATGAACGTAGACCTTTAAGCACTGCCCATGCCCGACCACTATCCAACGAAAATGCCGCCATAGCGACACTTTTTTGTAAAGCGCTAGGATCAATACACCCCTGACGCAGAACCGTTGTTTTCCCCGCAACATGCAACGCACAAGCAGCATTAAGCAAAACTGTATCACGATAAACACCAGAAGCACCACGAAGTAAGGCTTCTAGCATTTCTGCGTTATAAGCAGGGTCTCCTCCCTGGAGTGCCTCTATAGGGGCATATGTAAACCCCGCCATTTCTGGATCTATCGTAAAACGAGAATAATGCCCACGCTCTAAAGCCACAACATGTGTTGGACCTGCTAAAGTCAGCTCGTCAACGCCTCTTATTTCACCTAAAGGCATACTACACACAGCCCAAACATGCTCTGAACCAAGCATATGAAGTACATCAACCATAAGCTCTAGCCATTCGCAAGAAAAAACGCCTACTAATTGGCGCATTACACCGGCAGGATTCACTAAAGGACCCATAATATTAAACAATGTTGGCAACACTAAAGTTTTACGAATCGCCGTAATATGAGACATAGCCGGACAGTATTGCGAGGCTGCTAAAAAAACAATACGATACTCTCGCAAAAGTGTGATATGCGCTTCAGGATCAAGAATAAAAGGAACCCTTAAAGCCGACAAAATATCTGATGCCCCAGACCGCGAAGAAACAGCACGATTACCATGTTTAACGACAGGCACCCCTAACCCTGCAAGAACAAAAGCAACAGCTGTAGAAATATTTAATGTTCCGTAACGATCGCCCCCTGTCCCGCAAACATCAACGGCTTTTTCAGGAACAGATGGAAAATGACGCATTCGTACACGTAACGCTTTGACCGCGCCTAACAACTCTTCTCGCGTGGTACCTTTAACACGTAAAGCCATTAAAAAAGCTGCCATACATTCGGATGAGACATGCCCATCAAGCATAGCTCCAAATGTTCTTTGAGATTCCTCCCTACTTAAATCAGAACGTTCAGCAAGTTTAAACAGAATCTCTGTTAAATCTGTATTGACCATTACGCACTATTTATGATGACAAGACCCATTCACATCCTATTTAGCATACCATGTTTTAACGATTCCCAAAAAATTACGTAGTAAATCATGCCCATGTTCAGAAGCCATACTCTCAGGATGAAATTGCACACCAGAAACAGGGTAATAACGATGACGCACACCCATAATGATATGATCTTGTGTCCACGCCGTCACTTCAAGATCTGGTGGAATAGTTGTTGGCTCCAGTATCAAACTGTGATAGCGTGTTGCAAGAAACGGACTTGGTATATCACCAAAAACATCTTGTCCTTTATGAAAAATAAAGCTTGTCTTGCCATGCATCGGCATTGAAGAACGAACCACTTTAGCCCCAAATACCTGCCCAATCGCTTGATAGCCTAAACACACCCCAAAAACAGGTATTTTATCTTTAGCAGCTAAAATCAAATCACAACAAATCCCCGCTTCATTCGGAGAACATGGACCAGGAGATAACACAATAGCTCGCGGCGAAAGGGCTAATGCTTCTTCAACACTTAAAGCATCATTGCGCACAACATGACATGTCTCTCCCAATTCACCCAAATAATGAACGAGATTAAATGTAAAGCTATCATAATTATCAATAAGAAGAATCATAACGATATATTCTCTTTTTTAGGTACTTTACAGTCATCAACAGGAAAATAAAAAGTGTTATAAACCTCCAACTAACCGCCTACCGATTCTTGAAAAGCTAATTCTGCCGCACGAAACATAGCACGCGCTTTATGGCGTGTTTCCTCGTATTCTTTTTCCGGTACACTATCAAAAACAACCCCACACCCAGCTTGTACGTGCATCATGCCATCTTTAACAACAGCCATACGCAAACCAATACATGTATCCATATCGCCTCCAGCCCCAAAATAGCCAACACAACCGGCATATGTTGCACGGCGTGTACGTTCAACCTCGTCAATAATTTCCATCGCTCTAATTTTAGGCGCTCCCGTTAGCGTACCTGCAGGAAATGCGGCAATAAGAGCATCTAATGCTTCAAGATCAGGGCGTAATACCCCCTCAACCTGTGACGAAATATGCATAACATGACTTAATCGTTCAATAACAAAACGTTGTGTGACAGCAACGGAACCAGAAGAACAAACACGCCCAACATCATTACGAACAAGATCTATTAACATCAAATGTTCGGCAATTTCTTTTTCATCTGCGAGAAGTTCTTTTTCTAACCTTTGATCTTCCTCTTGTGTTTTCCCTCGCGGACGTGTCCCCGCTAATGGACGTACTGTTACACGGCCTTCACGTAAACGAACCAGAATTTCAGGAGAAGAACCGACAAGAGAAAAACCAACAAAATTAAGATGAAACAAAAACGGTGCAGGATTCACCCGCCTTAAAGCACGATATAACGCCAAAGACGACAAAGGAAACGGCATAGAAAAACGCTGACTAGGCACAACCTGAAACGCATCTCCTGCAGCAATATACTCTCGTATTTTTTCTACAAGCGCACAAAATTCTTGCTTACTAAATGTAGAAACAGGCGCAGATAATACCTGAGAACGTGTTGAAGAAGATAATTCAGGCAATGCTCCCCTAAGACAATGCCGTGCCTCTCCAAGCAGACGATGTGCACGCTCCCAAGCTCTCCGAACTGTTTCCCCCTCAACAGGTCTTACCGGTGCGGCTAAAACTAAATCATCTGTCACTGTATCAAAAACAACAAAAAGTCCGGGACGTATTAAAATACCCTCAGGTAAATTAAGATCATCAACAGGAGCATTAGGGAGATATTCCATCTGCCTCACCATATCATAACCAAGATAGCCAAAAAGACCCGCAATCATAGGAGGCAAACCATGAGGTAGTTCTAACCGACTGGATCGTATCAATTGACGAAGATTTTCTAGAGGATGATCACGATAGACCCTCTGTTCAGATAGCACGCCATGGATCCCTGTTTGAAGAGAAACTTGTGCACTATGACACATCCACACAAGATCAGGCTTTAAGGCAATAACAGAATAACGCCCGCGCGATGCACCCCCCTCAACACTTTCAAACAACAATGTGTGAGGGTCTATTTGTCCTTTAGAATAAGCAAGCCGAATATAAGCCGAAACTGGTGTTAACAAATCAGCCGCTTCGACGGAAAAAACAACAGAGGCTTGTCCTCTTTCCCAGGCACACTCACACTCCTGCCAAGAAGGGGAAACCAATGCGTGAAGACTTGCCTCCATGCTCATGACTCTCCTTATTACCCACCAAGCCCTGCCCGCGTAATAGCGGTCGTTATACCTGTTTTATTAATATATGGCGAAGTTTGTTCAATCAAAGCTTGCACAAAAGTTGTTACGAGATCATCCGAGTCGGATTGAGCTAAATTTAATCTCATGTTTTGCATATCTTTTTTAGAAAGAGGCGGATTGGGCACAAAAACTTTCGTCACAAGCCCAACCCAAAAAGCATGATCACTTTCAGCCATGACTGCTTGCCCTACCCGCATATGCGGCAGATAAACCATAAGCGCAGCAGGAATAGCCTTATTAGGAGCAACTGATGAAAAGGCTACGTTTCGTAGAACATGCATTTTTGAGGACGCTGGTAATACCATTTTGCCTGACATACGACTCGCCAGATAGAGTGCCGTTGCCTTTTGATTCGCACGATAACGACGCTCATCACTCTGCCATGCCTTAAGAACATCGGGACGTGACTGTGTAAAACTTTTTTCTGCTGAAGGAATAATTTTATCAACTTCGACAGCAAAATAACTATGATCAGGTCCATCTATAAGATAGGGGGCTACCCCTTGTTTTTGTGTAAAAATCTGATGAATAATCGCTTTACGCAATGCGCCAGAAGCAGGAATAGGCGCAGGTTTTCCATTCACCATTTGTCCTTGGGCATTCAAAACCCCAGAAACAGCTACAGCCCCAAGCGAACTAGGAATAGCCTCAAACCCACTCCCAGCTATCGTATCTTGCAAAATACGCTGCCGCGCTGAAATTAGAGAAACCGCCTTGGCTTTACGATACTCAGAAAGAAGATCTAAACGTGCCTTTTCGTAAGAAACATTATGTTCAGGTATAATTTTCGTAACGCGAAAAACAGCCCAGTTCCCAGCAAATTGAACAATAGGACTGATTTTTCCAAGTGGTGCATGAAAAACAGCTTGACGCAAAACATCGGATGCCACTGCCGATGCCTTTGTTGCTGGCATATTAAAGGCTTCTGCATTTTTAATTGACTTAACAAAACGCTGAATATTTTGCCATTTTTTTTCTTTTTCCCATGTTGTACGAAGTATATGCGCTTGCTTTTCTTTCGAAAGAATCACCATTTGCACGTCACGCGTTTCAGGCATGTGATAACGATCAAACTGCTTGTCATACGCCTTCTTAAGTTGTTTTTCATCAACTGAAATACTTTGGGCAAGTGTCTCAGGAGAAAGTATAACAATCCGTGCATGACGTTGCTCTGGCATACGAAAAAGCCACGGGTGATTAGCATAGTATCGACGAAGAACCATATCACCAGGATCCGCAGGTAATGGAACACTATCAAATGGTATCCGCACTAAATCAACGACTGATACACGTGCAATATAGTGCGTCAAACTCTCAAACAATGTATTAGAAACGCTGCCACTTTGCATCATCGGTTGCAAAACAGAACGAATCGCTAAATTATTGCGCGTTGTACGAATAACTTCCTGCTCTGTTAACCCCTGATCACGTAGTTTTTGGTTAAAAACAGCACGATCAAATTTACCATTATTTCCATAAAAATACGGGAGAGAAAAAATCTCATTTCTTACAGCAGAATCTGGAACCTCAACATTCATCTTTCTGGCAAACTCTAACAGCTCCGCCCGCATAACAAGCCTATGCAAAACTTGTTGTGCAATTTGTTGAATCATCGCCGGAGAGAGTTGCGCTGCTGCATTTTTCCCCATTTGCTGAATAATAACCGGTATTTCTTGGCGCAAGATTGTTGATAAATCTGTAACCGTAATATCGGTTTTTCCTACTTGTACAACAACATTAGAGCTTGTACCTATATAGCCAACAACATCACCAACACCCCAACCAATAAAAGCCACAAAAACAGCAATAACAATAGCACGCCCCAACCACGACTCAACAAACACATGACGCAGAGAGGTAATCATCAAAAAAGACCTAACATATTCAATTTCAACAAGATTTGTTTCACAACAAGCTTGAGTATTGAGTTATAAACAGAAACATTAAATTTGACTAGATATTATAACGTATAAGACATAAACTTTCTCATAAAGTTAAAAAAACGACATATTCTAATAGGATATCACTATAGGATATCGCCACGAAATGAATTATTATAATTCTTAATATTAAGAATTGCCTTATTCAAAGTACATCACCGCAAATTCAGATAAGGAGCAAACATGAGTCCTAAAATTATTGTAGGCAATTGGAAAATGAACGGCACAAAGGAAAAAGTGCACGAAATAGCGCATGCGCTCACGACATATAGTAATCGTCTTTCACATGAAGAAATACAAAATAAAACACAAATCGTTATTTGCCCTCCTTTTACACTTCTCCCATTACTTGCTGAATGTTTAAAGGAAACACCGTGTTTACTTGGTGCCCAAAATTGCCATGAAAAACTTTCTGGTGCCCATACAGGTGATATTTCTGCGGCTATGCTCCTTGAATTCGGCGTCTCTCATGTTATTTTAGGGCACTCAGAACGCCGTCAAAACCACGGTGAACTGGATAGCATTATTAGACAGAAAGTAACAACAGCCACACAAGCAGGATTAACACCTATTGTCTGTATTGGTGAAACCAGAGAGCAGCACGAAGAAGAAACCTACACCGATGTTTTAGGTTGGCAAATGGAAGGCTCTCTTCCTAATGACTTTTCAGGCATTCTTGCTTACGAACCTATTTGGGCTATTGGAACAGGTCTAACAGCTTCTCCTGAACAAATTACAGAAACAATGTGTTTTTTACGAGAAGAGTTGATAAGACAATTTGGCAAGTCTGGAAAAACGATCCCAATCCTTTATGGCGGTTCTGTTACTGCAGACAATGTTTCGACAATACTCTCCATTCCCGAAGTGGCTGGTGTACTAGTGGGAGGGCAAAGCCTAAACGCCGATACCTTTCTCCATATTATTGAGTATCAGTGCCTCTAAGCGTTATTGAACACCTACAGATTGGATTTTACAATGACTGTTTTTCTTCTTATTTTACAATTCTGCGTTGCCGTTGCTCTGATTGGCATTATCCTCATTCAACGAAGCGAAGGTGGAGGACTTGGCGTTGGAAATAGTCAAGGCATGGGAGCTTTTATGTCTAGTCGAGGAACAGCTAATTTACTCACCCGTACAACAGCCATCCTTGCAGGTCTCTTTATGTTACTTTCTATTATTCTCGCTGTTCTTTACAAAGGAGGCGCATCAGGAGGAGGCTTCAGCGCCGGACAGGATATTCTCAGTCAAACCTCACATACAACGACAGCTCTACCAACACCACCACAAACTGTAACAAAAATACTTTCTCCATCTCATTCTTTAACACACCCTGTGCCTTCTACGCCACTACACGATTCTGGTGTACCGACATCACATGCCCCAGCACACCCGTAATTTTTCGTTATATCTTCTATGAAAAGAAACCTTCTTTTATCACCCTGTGTTGTCGTCCACACTCTGATATGTTGTTTCGTCGTTTTATAGCTATTTTATACATGTTTTTTATTTTTCTTTTTCTACATAGAAAGCTATGTTTATGACTCGTTTCATCTTCATTACAGGTGGTGTTGTTTCTTCTCTGGGTAAAGGCATTGCCTCTGCTGCGCTAGCCGCTCTTTTACAAACACGCGGTTATAAGATTCGACTTCGCAAGTTAGACCCTTATCTTAACGTCGATCCCGGCACAATGAATCCGTACCAGCATGGTGAGGTTTTTATCACAGAAGATGGTGCAGAAACCGATCTTGATCTCGGGCACTATGAACGTTTTACAGATATCAACACCACACGTGAAGATAATACCACAACAGGCAAAATTTATTCAGATGTTATCAACCGTGAACGACGGGGAGATTATTTGGGGACAACAGTCCAAGTTATCCCACACATTACAGATGCTATTAAAAGTACGATTCTCGCTAACACAGAAGATTTTGACTTTGTCATCGTTGAAATTGGTGGCACAGTCGGTGATATTGAGAGTCTCCCTTTTCTTGAATCAATTCGACAGTTACGCAACGATTTAGGAATGGATCGCACTCTTGTTATGCATTTAACGCTTCTTCCATGGATTCCTTCTGCAGGAGAGCTGAAAACAAAACCGACTCAACACTCTGTTAAAGAACTACAAAATGTAGGCATTCAACCCCAAATTCTCCTCTGTCGTTGCGACAGACCTATTCCTTCCGCAGAACGTCAAAAAATTGCTAATTTTTGTAACGTCAAACCAGAGGCTGTTATTGCGGCACAAGATATAGATACTATTTATGCCTGCCCTATTTCCTATCATACCGAAGGTATGGATAGAGAAATACTCCGATATTTCAGGCTGCCACACGTTGATCCTCTTAACCTTTCCAAATGGCAAAATATTGTCCACGCATTGCGTTATCCTAAAACAGAGGTCACCATTGCTATTGTTGGTAAATATACGTCCCTCTTAGACAGCTATAAATCTCTTCACGAGGCCCTTTTACATGGCGGTATTGCCCATAAAGCAAAAATCCATTTAGAATGGATAGAAGCTGAAACACTCGAAAAAAACCCTACACAAATACACACTCTCTTATCTTGTGCACATGGCATCCTTGTTCCCGGTGGATTTGGTGAACGTGGTATCCAAGGAAAAATGGAAGCAGTTCGTTTTGCCCGTGAAAATAATATCCCCTTTTTAGGCATTTGTTTGGGGATGCAGATAGCTGTTATTGAATGCGCCCGTAATCTTGCCAATATACCAGAAGCTTCCTCTACTGAATTTGATCAGACCTGTGAACCTCTTGTTGGATTGATGAGAGAATGGATCCATGAAGATGAACGACTACGTCGCAGTGAGAATGTCCAATTAGGTGGCACCATGCGCCTAGGATCATATCCTGCTGTTTTAGCAGAAAAGTCACGCGTTGCAAAAATGTATGGAACAACCACCATACGAGAAAGGCACCGCCATCGCTACGAAGTCAATATCCACTACAGATCACAACTTGAAAAAGTAGGGTTAATATTTTCAGGTCTTTCTCCAGATGGTCTTCTTCCTGAAGTTGTTGAATATGCGCACCATCCATGGTTTATTGCTGTTCAATATCATCCAGAACTCAAATCTCGTCCATTTGCCCCACATCCTCTATTTGCTGGATTTATTGGAGCAGCTTTGCAACAAGCTCGACCATTGTGATGTCTCCATTACCTTACACATTTTCTATTGGATCTTTAACAATTGGCAATGATAAGCCTTTTGTTCTTATTGCAGGACCATGTCAGATTGAGTCTACAACACATGCGTTAGAATGTGCTTCTGCCATCAAAGAAATCTGCCATGCTGCGCAAATAGGGTTCATTTACAAAAGTTCTTTTGATAAAGCAAACCGAACAAGTCTCTCGAGCGCAAGAGGCGTTGGAATAGCTACCGGTCTGGAAATTTTATCCCGTATACGCACAGAACTTATGATTCCCGTATTAACCGATGTTCATTCTCCAGAACAATGTGCAAGGGTCGCTCAAGCTGTTGACGTTCTTCAAATTCCTGCTTTTTTATGTCGACAAACAGACCTTCTCATTGCAGCAGGTCATACACAAGCCGCTATTAATATCAAAAAAGGTCAGTTTCTCGCACCATGGGATATGCGTTACGCTGCCCAAAAAATTGCCTCTACAGGCAACCAACGCATTATGCTCTGTGAACGCGGTACAAGTTTTGGATATAATACTCTTATCAATGATATGCGCTCTTTGCCTATTATGGCACAAACAGGTTACCCTGTTGTTTTTGACGCCACCCATTCTGTACAATGCCCAGGAGGTCTAGGCAACGCCTCTGGAGGAGAGCGTCAATTTGCCCCCTTGTTAGCGCGCGCTGCTCTCGCCGTTGGTATTGCTGCCCTTTTTATAGAAACACACGAAAACCCCGACCAAGCTCAGAGTGACGGCGCGACTATGATACCACTCCGCCAGCTTCCTACACTTCTACAGCATTTCAAAGAACTTGATCATTTTGTTAAAACAAAAGTTCTCACTTCAATGCCAGAAACCCAACAATCTTAAAGGAACAGCCTCAGGCTTAGACATCTAAACGAACCACTTTTGAGGCATTACCCACAATAAAATCTCGCCGAGGCTCAACCACATCACCCATTAACGTTGTAAAAATAGATCCTGCCTCTTCAACATCTCCTACTTTAACTTGCAACAATGTCCGCATAGCAGGATTTAGGGTTGTTTCCCATAACTGTACATCATTCATCTCCCCCAACCCTTTGAATCGGTTAATCGCTAGCCCTCTACGCCCTTCTGCTAAAAGATACATAAAAAGATCAGCTGGACCAGAAAGCCTGACTTCAGCTGTTTCAGATTTAAGCATGATTCCATTTTCGTAATCATGCTGTAGCCTTCCTCGCTGTGCTTCTAACCACCGTCTATCACCCTCCACTCCCATTGAAGGCGACATTAAGGTCAGTGTATATTGCTCTCTCACGCCAGCAACTTCACGAACAACTTTCAAACAATTATTGTCATACACAGCTCTCCAACCACGCTCTATAGAAGGAGCAAATAGATCTAAACGCCTTTGAAAAACAGTAAGCCTTTCTTGTAAATGGGATATATCGGATGCCATAACACCACTCAAAACGGATTGCTCAATCATCCAAATGGGAATACGCCCTGCTATCCTGCACATAACCTGATAAACTTGACGAATAAATGGTATTTCATCAAAAAGGTCATCTCCAGAAACAACACGACCATCCGAATAAATAAAAGAAACTTTCGCTAACGCTTTATTCAGAAGATATTGTTCCAATGCCGTATCATCCTTCAGATAAGTTTCTTCTTGACCACGTTTAGCACGATAAAGAGGCGGCTGAGCAATATACAAATACCCATGTTCAATAATTTCAGGCATTTGCCGAAAAAAGAATGTTAATAACAATGTACGAATATGTGAACCATCAACATCAGCGTCCGTCATAATCACAATGCGCTGATAACGCAATTTTTCAAGAGAAAAGCCACCTTGTTCCACACCTCCGCGCCCGATGCCAGTACCAAGCGCCGTAATAAGCGTTCCAATTTCCGCTGATCCCAGCATACGATCAAAACGAGCACGCTCAACATTAAGGATTTTTCCTTTTAGCGGTAGAATAGCTTGAAAACGTCTATCACGCCCTTGTTTCGCCGTTCCCCCAGCAGAATCCCCCTCTACGATAAATAACTCTGCTTGTGCAGGATCGCGCATTTGACAATCAGCCAATTTACCCGGCAACGAAGAAACATCTAAAACCCCTTTACGTCGTGTTAATTCCCTTACTTTGCGAGCAGCTTCACGGGCGGCGGCAGCTTCTAACACTTTCGAGATAATAATCTTAGCTTCTTTGGGATGTGTCTCTAGCCAATGACTTAAAATATCTGCAATAACAGATTGAACAACAGGCTGTACCTCTGATGAAACTAATTTATCCTTTGTTTGAGAAGAAAATTTCGGATCTGGCACTTTAACAGAAAGAACAGCTGTTAACCCTTCACGCATATCCTCACCCTGCAAAGATTGAGCTTCTTTGCTGGCAATATTTTCAGTGTAGCGACTAATAACACGGGTTAAAGCTTGACGAAACCCCGCTAAATGTGCCCCCCCATCTCTTTGAGGAATATTATTGGTAAAACATAACATCGTTTCATGAAAGCTATCATTCCAACTTAACGCAAACTCAACCTTAATACCATTTTCCACATTTTCAGAAACACCACTAATAGGAGGTGTTACTAAAGCATGAGAGGCACGGTTAAGCCAAGAAACAAAGGCAACAAGCCCTCCCTCATAATAAAACATTTCTTCCCGATGAGGGCTGGTACGCTCATCTCGTAAAATAATTTTTAGACCAGAATTCAAAAAAGCAAGTTCACGTAAACGCCGCTCAAGTACAGAAAAATCAAAATCTGTTTTAGGAAAAGTTGCAGAGCTTGGTAAAAAACTCACTTCTGTTCCGCTTTTTTCGTCAGATAGTCCCGCCACTTCTAAAGGGGAAACACATTCACCCTGCGCAAAACTAATAAAATATTCCTGCCCGTTACGCCAGATACGCACGCGCATCCATTCCGACAAAGCGTTAACAACCGCTGCCCCAACACCATGCAACCCACCAGAAACTTTATAAGCGTTTTGATTAAATTTACCTCCTGCATGAAGACGCGTAAACACAACCTCAGCAGCACTTACCCCCTCTTCAACGTGGATATCTGTTGGGATGCCACGCCCATTATCACGTACGGTAACACTGCCATCGGCATTGAGTATGACGATACAAGAAGAGGCAAACCCTGCTTGTGCCTCATCAACAGCGTTATCGATAATCTCAAAAACCATATGATGCAAACCAGAACCATCGTCAGTATCACCAATATACATCCCTGGCCGTTTGCGAACAGCTTCCAGCCCCTTCAGCACAGAGATTGATGCGGCATTGTAATCATCCACATCCGCCATAAGACTATTTACTCCAAAAAGAAAAACAAAATTCTAGGTTAGTATACTTCATTTCGCGACTATCGCCAATGTCTGGAAAAATATTATGTCTTATAAAGCATATCTCTTTTGAAAATGTTTATACATTTTATAATGTTTGTGTGAGATATAAGAGTTATTCATCATTAGAGGGCAATAAATGACCATGATGTACAGTCATAAACTGAGCTTTTCCCTTAAGAGGGAGAAACGGAAGTTGATCGGTTCCTGTTAAAATTACGGTACTCTTAAAGGCTTGTAAACTTTTTAATAAAGCAACACGATGTGTCTCATCTAAATGAACAAGAGGTTCATCAAGTAAGAGCAATGGCGGTATTCCATGATATTTTGTTACAATATGGGTATAAGTCAAAACAAGACCTACAAGTAATGCTTTTTGTTGCCCTGTGCTCGCCATAGAAGCTGATTGTCCCGTATGTAAATTTGTTAAAACGCAATCGCTACGATGAACACCTAAAGAAGCTCTACCCTTTTGGCGATCGTGCATACGAAGATCTAACAATTTTTCACGAAGCCAATCCTCTACCACTAACGCTGGTTCATAGGAAAGAAATGCCCCTATAGGGCAATGCATATCCAGTCGCGTCGCAGAAAAATAATCTGTTGTATGCTGCGTATGTTTATTAAGCCGATCCACGGTTTCATTACGCGCCGCAGCAATAGCCACCGCATGGCGCGCCATAGCATGTTCCACCCCTGAAATCCAAGCACTCTCTGAAAAACGAGTTTGCAAAAGCTTGTTCCGCTGTGTCATTGCCTTATCATAGGCAGCGAGTTCTGTCATATGCTGTGGGAAAATTGCCAACACAAGACGATCTAAAAAACGACGTCTTTCTGCTGCTCCACCGCTAAATAACCTATCCATTTGCGGCGTAACCCACACAGCAGAAACCATTTTATCGCAAAAATCACTACCAGATTGGCTGCTACGAAAACGCTTACCGTTATACAACAATACCCTGCGATGGGATTCCGTTTCTCGTTGTATACCAGTACCAATCTCAAGATATTCGCCAGCCTTTTTAATACGAGCAAACACCGCCCATTCATGGCTCTCAAATCGTCCTAATTGTCCAAGCGGTGCAGATCTCAAACCACGACCTGGCGTTAGAAGAGAAACAGCTTCTAAAAGATTTGTTTTACCGCTCCCATTCTCACCTGTTAAAACAAGTAGATCTGAACAAGGCTCCCACAAAAGGTTAGAATAATTACGGAAATGTGAGAGACGCAATTTAACTAAGCACGACATCTCTCAACTAAAGACAACACTCAACTCCGTCAAAGAAAACAGTTCTCATACACGCATAGGCATAATGACATATAGTACCGAAGAAGTTCCAGCACTCCGAACAATCACAGGAGCAACACTATCTGCAAAAACGAACTCAGCCTCATTTTCAATCTGATCCATAATATCCACTAAATACCGCGCCTGAAAACCGATTTCTAACTCTTCAGAAGTGTAAAATACGACATTATCGTCTAACTCTTCTTTAGCTGTACCTCGCTCAGGGCTATTGGCTGATAAAACCAATGAGCCTGTTTTCAAACTCATTTTTACCGGGCGCGAACGTTCTCGACTAATGGCGGCAACACGTGCAACTGCCTCTGAAAATGCTTTTCTCTCTACTTTAAGAACGCGCGTATTATTTTGGGGGATAACCCGTTCATAATCTGGAAAAACCCCATCAATCAATTTCGATGTTAGCGTAATAGCCCCTATAACCAACTGAATACGCGTATCCGATAAGGCAATGGAAATCTCTTCCGATGTTTCTTCCATAAGTTTACGCAACTCATTCACTGTTTTACGCGGAATAATAACTCCAGAAATACCTGCAGCTCCTAGAGGCACATTCGTTTCTACACGAGCAAGCCGATGACCATCAGTTGCAACGGCTCTAAGTTTTTCTTCCCCCTCTACATCAGTAACATGTAGATAAATACCGTTCAAATAATAACGTGTTTCCTCATTAGAAATAGCAAAACGTATTCTATCAATCAAAGATTGTAAAACAGAGGAAGAAATCTGAAACGTATGCGGAAAATCCCCTGTTCCCATAGAAGGAAAATCTTCAACCGGAAGGACATTAAGACGCGTTGCATACCGACCCGCCTGTAAATGAAGCCCATTACTTTCTGTTTTGTCAAATTCTATAACAACATTATCAGGTAATTTACGTACAATATCGTACAAAACAGCGGCTGGTACTGTACACGCCCCTTCACAAACAACAGAAGCTGGGATACGCTCTACAACCTCTATTTCCATATCTGTTGCTTTCAAACTCACCTGCTGATTTGTCGCTTGAATAAGCACATTCGCCAAAATAGGAATCGTGTTCCGCTTTTCCGCAACACTCTGGACATGTGCTAGAGCCTTAAGGAGGATCGCACGCTCCGTTGAAAATTTCATTTATCCCTCCTTTCTTTTCGAAATAAATACCCTTGTTATTCTCATGTATAGATTATATAAAGTACCCATAATCTTTACTCATCATCATTAGTTTACGCACTTTCTAACATACGCCGCAATAGGGCAACCTCTTCCGCCAGTATACTATCTTGTTGTATCAACTCATCAACACGACTCACAGCATGCATCACTGTTGTATGATCCCTGTTGCCAAATTTTTTTCCAATTTCTGGCAAAGAACAACTCGTTAACTGTTTAGCAAGATACATAGCCACTTGACGAGGACGCGCAACATTTCGCGCTCTCCGTGCAGAAAACATATCTGTTAAACGAATATTCCAATGCTCTGCGACTTTTTTTTGTATTTCCTCAATTGTGACCCGCCGATCGTAGGCTTTTAGTATATCATGTAGTACTTCCTGTGCAACATCCAACGTCACAGGACGATTAAACAATGTAGCATGAGCAATCAGTCGATTTAATGCTCCCTCAAGCTCGCGCACATTTGATGTAATTTTATGTGCCAAAAATTCAATGACTTTAATTGGAATAATAACGCCTGCTGTTTTGACTTTAGATTCTAAAATAGAAACACGTAACTCAAAAGTTGTTGCGTGAATATCTGCCACCATACCGCAACCAAGACGTGTACGAAGACGATCTTCTAACCCTGACAAATCTGAAGGAGGCTTATCAGAAGACACAACAATCTGACGTCCCGCCTCAACAATAGCGTTAAATGTATGAAAAAACTCTTCCTGTGTATTATCTTTACCAATAAGAAATTGAATGTCATCAATCATTAAAATATTCACAGAACGTAATTGTTCTTTAAACTCAATGATCGATTGTGAGCGAATAGCTGCAATAAAACGGTACATAAATTTTTCGGCTGACATATAGGCAACAGACCTCTGCCCCGTTTTAATAATCTCTGCCCCAATAGCATGCATAAGATGCGTTTTACCCAAACCAACACTGCCATACAGAAAAAATGGGTTAAATCCAACACTCGCAGGCATTTCCGCCACACGGCGCGCACAGGCATAAGCAAACTCATTCGGCTTACCCACAACAAATGTATCAAAAGTAAAACGCTTATCTAGAACAGATTGCCAATCATTGTTAGAATCCTGTAAATCTCCTCCCCTTTCAGAAAGAGATAACACATCTTGCCCTAAAGAATCCTTTAAGTCCCCTACAGGTGTCTCCCCACCACACCGTCCTATAGAAAAATTAATCCGTCGTAAATTTTTATTTTCTTGAAGCCATAATTCAGACAAACGATGACCATATTTGTCACGCACGGTATCTCGTAAGTAAGAATCGGGTAATAAAAGAATAAGTTCATCACCACGAATCGCACCCAGCGTAATTTTTTCCAACCATACCCGATATTCGCTTTCCCCAACCTCTCTCCTCAAACACGCACATATCCGTGACCACGACTCCTCAACATTATCCCCCCCAACACCCACAACATTATCTTGATTAAGAGAAGATTTTTCATCCTCATCGGCGTTCGTCATCATTTCTGCACTTTTCCCCCACCTCATCCAATCCACTCATCTCGTTTACCACATTTATTCAATAAAACAAATTTCTACAAAATATTTAAATACTTAAATCTTCTCTACACAGTCATAATAACTTCTCAAACATGACCTTTTTAGAAAAAGACCGGAAAGGTAAAATCGATCAAGACATTAAAAAACGTGCGTCTTGTTAAAATTTCACACCCCTTATTGATTAACATCTCATGTACGAATTTAAGGATAATTTTAGGAGCAATCTATGCTTTGTCAGAAATCACGACTCTTTAATAAAAAGCTAGAATACCTCTGTGAAACCAGACAACACAAAAGCTTTAAAGACATAACCATTAAAATAAAAAAGGATAGGGTCACAAGCATGACCCTACCACAAATTACTATACTTGTAGAACGTCAAACCGCTCTCGTCTAAAATCTCCCTCAACAAAGCAAGAAAAAACGCCTACACTCCTCTAAAAACGCTATTAAGCTGTAGCTAAAGCTTTCACACGCGCTGACAAACGTGAAATCTTCCGTGCAACAGTATTACGATGAAGAACACCCTTTGTTGCAGCACGCTGAATCTCAGGCTGAGCAATACGCAAAGCCTCACGCGCTGCAGCATGGTCGCCAGAAGCAATAGCTACTTCGACCTTTTTAACAAAAGTACGCACACGCGATTTACGTGCCGTATTACGAGCATTCCGTTTAGCAGATTGCCGAATGCGCTTACGCGCAGAAGCGATGTTCGCCATGAGTTCCTATTCTATCCAGTTACTTTAATATAAACGATTTCAACATAATTGAGTTCTGATCAAAACCTCGCCCTGAAGTGTGAAAGGCCTAAAGCCACCTTTCACAACAACTACACTCGTGTTTCCTGCTTCAGCAGACATCACTTACCCCACTGCTATCAAGAGACTTTAACCACTCCATATAGCTGAACAAAGCTCGCCAAAACCCGATTTCCTGACTATTTATCATATAACAAACAAAAACACAACTCTCAATAACATCGTAATTACCCTTAAACAGAAAATTAGATCTCACACAAAAGAGTAATAGCCTTCTTACGATAAAATACTCTCCATTTGACCCCTTATTTAATACTTTTTTAATGTTTTTACAGAAAAACAACTTTTGCAGATTTTTTTCACACAATACCGTTAAATTCTAAAAGGATCTGATTTTTTCAGAAGAATTCCCATCCAAAAACCCTGATCCTATGATTCCTAACCATATGAGAAATTAAGAAAAATTTATTAAAGACACCCTCAATATTATAAAAATTTGTTACAAAAGAAAAATCTATAAAAGATAACGACAAACTTCACCCAGACGCTTTATTGTATTTTAAAATGATATGACAATATTAAGTAATAAATATTCTTTGATTTTTTTACTTGTTTTACTTGAAACATTACAAACTATTGACAAACAACGAAGGTAAAAACTTTCACTATGACTAGACATATAACAGACCACAACTTTACAGCGTCTTCCCGTTTACCAGAAGAATCAAAAGAAACTGATTTTGGTTTTCGTACTGTTCCAACGACTGAGAAAAAAAACCTCGTCCGTGAGGTATTTGATAGTGTTGCCCCTCGTTACGACATTATGAATGACCTTATGTCATTAGGTATTCATCGTATTTGGAAACGTCTCTTTATCACCAAACTTGCACCCCATCCGAGTTTAAGACTCCTTGATTTAGCAAGTGGCACGGGTGACATTGCTTTTGGATGGCTTAAAAACAATGGTGGGCACGCCATTATGACAGATGTTAACGTCTCTATGCTCTTTCTTGGGCGCGATCGTGCCCTTAACCGTGGACTTATTTCGTCTCTGTCTTTTTGTGTAGCGGATGCCGAAACTCTTCCTTTTCCAGATATGTCGGTTGATCGCGTTTCCATAGCGTTTGGCTTACGTAATTGTACCGATAAAATAGCCGTTATTCGTGAAGCAAGGCGTGTACTACGCCCTGGTGGGCGTTTCTTTTGCCTTGAATTTTCTAAAGTTCAGATTGCTGCTCTTTCCCCTCTTTATGAAGCATGGTCATTTAAAGTACTGCCCACGATGGGGAAAATTGTCGCAAAAGATCGTGCAAGCTATCAATATCTTGCAGAAAGTATCCGTACTTTTCCCGATCCAGAAACCCTTGCCGATATGTTTCGGCAAGCCCACTTTTCCCATGTAACCTATCAGCTCCTTTCAGGAGGTATTGTTGCTATTCATTCAGGTTGGCGTCTTTAGAAACTTCTTAAAGAAAAATCATTTTCTTTAAAACTCTCTCTTCTAAAAATATCTAAAAATGTCTTTTAAAACCTCTTCAAACCTGCACATGAACGCAAGTCATCTTAAAATAAACCTATGAATCTCTCTTCTTACTCTGTTTTATTGATTGTTAGTGGAAGTATTGCGGCGTGCAAAATACCCGATATTCTTCGCCCCCTCAAAGCAGCGGGGATAAATATACGCTGTGTTCTTACACAAGGAGGTGCAAAATTTATAACCCCGACAACATTACAAACCCTTTCTGACTCGCCAGTTTCTATGGAACTCTTCCCAACAGCAGATACAGAAAGCCCCCTACAGCACATTACTCTCGCACGTTGGGCTGACCTTATTTTAATATGCCCTGCTTCAGCAAATTTTTTAGCGCGCATAGCAAATGGATTAGCAGACGACCTTGCAAGCACCCTTTTACTTGCCACAACTACCCCTGTTTTGGCTGCCCCAGCCATGAACCCCCATATGTGGGAACATCCTGCAACACAACACAACATCACCACCCTTACCGAACGAGGCGTAACGATTCTCCCCCCTGTTTATGGGACTCTCGCCTGTGGCGAATCCGGCTTTGGTCGTATGCCAGAACCTCAAAATATTGTTGATGCTGTTTTGGCGTTTTTTCGCGCAAAGAGACAAAAAACAGGTCCCCTCGCCGATGTTAAAATACTTGTTACAGCCGGTCCAACGCACGAATCGTTAGACCCTGTTCGTTATTTAACGAATCGTTCTTCTGGCAAACAAGGTTATGCGATAGCCGAAGCCTTTGCCGATCAAGGCGCGCTCGTTACCCTTATCAGCGGACCTGTCGCCCTTCCTCCACCGGCAGGTATCCACACCGTCATTTGTGAAACAGCCCGACAAATGCACCATACCGTGATGACAATGCGCCCCTATGATATTGCTGTTTGTACAGCCGCCGTCGCTGATTGGCGACCTGAAATCGAAAAAACACAAAAAATTAAAAAAAATGAAAAAATTGAAATACCTACTTGTTCAGTAAACTCCTGCCACTCCCTTACTCTCGTTGCGAATCCTGACATTTTAGCGGAACTTTCACAACCTTCCTCTTTACGACCGAAACTTGTTATCGGGTTTGCTGCCGAAACAGAAAACCTCATACCACATGCCCAAGCTAAATTACGCCGTAAAGGATGCGATTGGCTTATTGCCAATGATGTCAGCCTCTCACATCACGTCATGGGTGGAGATCATAATAAAATCTTTCTCCTCTCTCATAACCAAGCGGGAGAATGTCAGGTTGAAGAATGGCAAACGCTTCCTAAAACCGAGATTGCTCGCCGTCTTGTTCAACGCGTAATTATGTCTCATCAAAAAAAATAGCGTGAGTGATAGGGAACAAGCACAATATCTCCTTCAACAAATGTACCTCTCTTAAAATTTAGGAAAAAATGAACATGAAAAACCCATCAGAAAGTACTGCCTTAGAACTGACATCTCCAGTGCTTCAGGTTAAAGTCAAAAGACTTCCTCACGCCGTGGGGCTTCCCCTTCCGTCTTATGCCACGGCAGGCGCAGCAGGCATAGATTTACACGCAGCTGAAGCTGCAACGCTTCCACCGCAAGGCAGAACGCTCATCCCAACAGGGCTTTGCATTGCTCTGCCACCCAGGTATGAAATGCAAATTAGACCACGTTCAGGTTTAGCCTTAAAACATGGTTTAATATTGCCCAATGCCCCTGGTACCATTGACGAAGATTATCGAGGAGAGCTTAAAATTATTGTCATGAACCTAGGGCAGGAAGTCTTTCATATCGACAGAGGCATGCGCATCGCTCAAGCTGTGATTGCCCCTGTTTCTCGCATAACATGGCTTGAATGCACAGATTTAGAGATAACTGACCGTGGCAACAGTGGATTTGGCAGCACAGGCACTTGAAATATTTGACGGCATGCCAATCTAATAAAAAATATCTTGACACTTGTGTTTAAATAGACCATTCATAATGGTATAAGCTTGAAGTTATAGGGAGAATATATTCTATATAACTTAAGCTATTGTTTTAAGAAGGAGATTTTCTTATGAACGTAGAAATGGTTGTTGCTTATCTTACCGAAGTCCGTCATCGTTTCGCGCAGGACTCTAAAGGGGTTACAGCTATTGAGTATGGTCTTATCGCCGCGCTTATTGCTGTAGTTATTATCTCTACAGTGAAACTCGTCGGAACCAACTTGACACAGGTGTTCTCTAAAATTGCGAGTAGTTTGGCCCAGACAGGTTAATAAAAAACCTGTGCGAAGTGATTAAAACACTTTCTCAGAAAAAAGGGTTGGTGATGGCATGCACCGACCCTTTTTTCTTTGTAACTCAGCTTTAAAAATATATTTAACAGGTTTACTACCCTTTCACCTTATTAATATTGTATGATGGAATGTAAATTCATTACTTTCTTCTATGAGAATATGCCCTATTCACAATAACACTCTGAACATTCCGGTTTGACTCCGACTCTGATGAAAGAGAACTTATACCGGAAACCCCGCCAAGCCTTTCTTCTTTAACAGAGTCTCTCGCCCCTCCACCTAACATATCAGAAGAAAGCAGAGAAGGTGCTGGCGATGAAGAAACATTTTCATCAACAGTGCCATTTGGTTGTCGATGAATCTCTAGCATTTTGCTCACATAGTCAAAATCTGCACGAATTTTAGGCGTTGCATCTCCAGATACAGCTAAAGGATATAATGTTTGATAAGCAAGATCATAATTACCGCTGAGAACATACGATAATGATAAATTCACCTGGGCAGGAATAAGTAGCGGGTTGAGTTTCATTGCTTGGTAATAAGCCTCTTGTGCAGCTTTATGGTTGCCTACTGTATCGTAAGCGATGCCCAAATCTACCCAGACTTTTGCATTCCGTGGAGCCTGTAATGATAAATTCTTAAGTTCTTTTAAGGCTTCTTGCGGGCTCGTATGGAGCATAACCCGCGCTAATCCTTTCTGTGCCTCGATATTAGAGGGATCTCTCCGTAATGCATCTTGATAGAGCAAAATAGCTGGTTGAAAACGCCTAAGTTGCAAATTAGCCCGTGCCAGTTCAATCAAAGTCGGCACATCTTCGGGGTGATTACTAATATAGCGTCGTAAAATCCTCAGAGCCGGCATAGGAGCCCCGTTATCTAGCTCCACATGTGCTGTGAGCAAATCCTTCTGTTCAACAGCACTCTCGGTAGCACATCCTGCCGTAAGCCCTACAAGAAACAGAGCAGCACAAACCCAAAAACCTTTCCGCACGCCCACTAATCCCCCTCCTCGTACCCCCCTAATAAGCCTATACATAATTAATTAAGTTATCACTAGCTATATATTGCCAATGCTTTTAATACACCTGGTGCTAAAAGAGCAATAAATAACACAGGCAAAATAAACACAATCATCGGTACCGTCATCAAAGCAGGAATTTGAGCCACTTTTTCTTGAAACCGTAACATTGTTTCCTTTTTTGACTCTTCAGCAAGAGTACGAAACGCTTCCCCTAACGGAGTACCGAGTTCATAAGACTGAATCAATACAGAAGAAATCTGTTTCATAATCGGTAAGCCTGTGCGCCGTGAAAGCAAACGAAAAACCTCAATTCGATCGGGGATGACCTGAAAATCATTAACAGTCATATTTAATTCTTTAGACACAGCTGGATTTAGGTTTTTCATTTCATGCGCGACGCGTCCTATTGCTACTTCTGCTGGCATACCCACTTCTACACAAATCACCAAAAGATCAAGCGCGTCTGCCATGCCCATTTGAACATTTTCTATATATTTTTTACGCCAACGCGACATCGCCATATCAGGGCCAATCAGCCCAAAAATAGGGAAAACAATAGGATATAGCGGTTGATGAAACAAAAGATAACAAATAATATAAAGCACGCAGCCAAGTACAAATAAAGACAGTTTTGCCCCTAAAAAACTATAATATGCATGTGGTCCAACACCCACCTTAATAGTATCAAGTGTTTTTTGGGAAATAATTCCCCGTCCATCTAACCACATACCTACTTGTCTGAAAAAAAACTGTGCACGCCCTGAAAAAGTCTTTGGTAACTCGACAGAAGTATCTGAAGTTGACGTTACAACAAGTGTTCTTTTTAGCATGTTTAAACGCTGTTGCCGCTGCACTTGACGAAAAACCTCTGCCAACAAAACAAACGCCACTCCGCCAAACAATAAAAAGATTACAAACTCTTTCATGGTTATACCCTATTTTGTAATACGTCCAATTAACCAGCGAATAATATAAAAACCGATACTCCACAAAGTAACCCCAGCGATTAAACAATAATGCCCACTCTTACTTGTAAAGAAAGGCGAAAAATAAGTATGATCTTCTAAGAACACAATTACAACAATCACGATAGGCAAGCCCAAGAGGATATAGCTTGTCATTTTGGCTTCACCTGTCGCAGCCACCCCTTTTTTCTGAACCTCCAATCTTTCTCGTACAGTTTTCTCAACGCCTGCCATAACGTCAGCAAGCCCACCCCCTGCTGTTGCTTGTAAAGCCACAACAACCGACAAAAACGAATACCCCGCTAAACCAAGACGCCGACTCATTGTCGCAAAAGACTCAGGCAGATCGGTACCCATAGCCGTTTCATCCAGTACCTCCTGAAACAAACTCTTTGTCGGTTCCGACATTTCAAGAGCCACCATTTGAATAGCCCGTTTCAAAGGTGTTCCTACCCGCAAGGCACGCACTAGAAGACCAACCGTTTCTGGCAATTGGTCACGCACTTTATGCACATAACGATTATAAATTCTTCCATAATACTGACGCACAAGAAATGCCCACAAGAAAATCCATAAAAGACCTGCGTTCCCAAAAAACAACGACCCTATCCAAAGCCCCAACGCCAGAAAAATAAATGCAATAATGAGAATCTTTCTATTATTGGTAACAATACGTTCTGCAACGCCAAAATTTAAAATTTTATACAAAATAAAACGCCATATCTTCTTCAAAACATCAGAAGATAAAACCTCTTGATTCTCGTCAAGCGTTTTCAGATGTACTTTATGATAATGTTTAACGTGTTGCGTTATTTGATCTTGCCGCGCTTGCTCACGTGCCATGGTAAGGTAGATCCAACCTCCTCCCCCCATGTAAGCAACAAATGCGACAAGTGCAATTGCTGTACTATTCACACTCTTAAACCTCCGCAGCCATTTTTTCTTGGGTCATCATGATTTGTTTCCACTCTTTGTCTTTATTAAAATAGACAAGCTTTCCCCAAAAACTTGGCTGTGCATCTGAAACCACATAGTGCGACTTAAGCTTTCCAGCGGAATCTTCACCATCAAATTTGAGGCGGAAAATATCGTTGATACTCACAACGTCGCCTTCCATACCAGCAATATCACTGACCTGTAAAATACGTCGCCCACCATCGCGTTGACGCCCAATTTGGATAATCATATCAACAGCACCAACAATTTGCTTGCGAATAGCGGATTGTGGCAACGATGAAACCCCCATAAGCACCATACTCTCAATACGTCCGATCGCGTCACGTGTCGTATTGGAGTGAACCGTAGACATAGATCCATCGTGACCTGTATTCATCGCTTGAAGCATATCAAACGCCTCTGCCGCACGAGTTTCTCCAATAATAATGCGATCGGGACGCATACGTAGCGCGTTACGTACAAGATCACGCTGATTAATTTCCCCTTTCCCTTCCAAAGAGGGAGGACGCGTTTCCAAACGCACGACATGTGGTTGTTGAAGCTGAAGCTCTGCAGCATCTTCAATGGTCACAACACGTTCATTAAACGAAATAAAACTTGAAAGCGCGTTCAAGAGTGTTGTTTTTCCTGAACCTGTTCCTCCAGAAATAATAATATTTAAACGAATACTCGCGGCTATTTCTAATATTTGTGCTACAGCCTGAGTACAAGAGCCAAATTCCACCATTTTGGAAAAGTTAATTTTCTTTTTGGCGAATTTACGGATAGAGACATAAGGACCATCCAACGCCAAAGGCGGAAAAACAACGTTCACACGCGAACCATCTTTAAGACGTGCATCAAGAAGTGGGCTTGATTCATCAACACGTCGTCCAATATCGGTAGCAATACGCTGACAAATTGTCATCAAATGGCGTTGATCGCGAAATTTTGTATTTGTAAGCTCTACTTTTCCTCGTCTTTCAACAAAGGTGCGATCGGGTCCGTTTATGAGAATATCATTGATGCTTTCATCAAGCAATAAAGGCTGTAGCGGTCCTAACCCTTTAATATCATTAACAAGGTCAGTCGCAAGATCTCTTTGTTCCGTCTCGTTTAAGAAGATACGTTCTTTCGCTGCAGTTTCACCAACTGTCTTCCGCACCAATTCCGTCAGCTGTTCTTGTGACAACGGCAAAACAACAGAGGGATCTAATTGAGATAAACAAAGGTTACGAATATGAGACCATTGTTCTTTAGAGATTCCTCTTACGGGAATGGAATCATCAATACCTTCTTCTTCCTCATTATTGAGGGTATTGAGTTTTTCAGCAGTAACTGTACCAGATCCGGAAAAAGAGGACGCTGTACCTTGAACATTTTGAGAAGAGGTATTTTCTTGACTGTCTTGATAAGTTCGGCGCACAGACCGGAGCGGTGGCGTTTGTGGAGGAGAAGATTTAGCTTCTTCTACGGGAACTATTTCTTTAATACGTCTCAGACGTTCAAGTCTTCCTTCTACCATGTGATCTCTTCCTTATTTTTTTCCTAAGAACGAAAACAATGACCCTAGAAGGCTTGCTGATGAATGATTAGTAACTTTTCCCCCTCCCATTTGAATCAACAAGCCAGCCTCCACAATCCGTGTAATTGCTGCACGATATTTAGCATTATTGACAACAAGAGGCTTTCCGGTAATTTCAGCCTCGCCACACTCTTTTGGCAGATACGGAATAACCACATCAGGTTTTGCGTCCAAACTACTTTTTACCTCGTTCATAGACAACGTACCCGGACGCCCAAAATTATTCAGCACAAAAAACGGTTTTCGCAACAATACATCTTTTTGTAACGTCGCAACAACACGCAATGTATCCCGCATCGAGACCAAGGTCGGATCCATCACAAAAATCAGCCTCTGTGCCTCATTGAGTAAAGCAGTATAAACATCTCCATCATACCAATTTGATTTTACCAACACAAAGTGAAACTGAGAGCAAACTTGTGAAAGAAGCACTTTTACAGCTTCCGGCATAATAACCGGCTTTTCCATAATTGAAGACCCAAAAGAATAAAGAAGAGAAAACCTTTCATCAATATCTTGGAGACTGCTCTGTACCAACACCGAATCGATACGCTCAGGTGTTGCCAGCAATGTTTGAAACCCGGTAACTGTTTCTTCCACATTCAGTAAAATACCTAGCTTGCTTGCTTGTAGATTAAAATCAAGCAAAAGCGTATGTCTCTTAAGTGTTTTAGCAAGATACCACGCTAAATTTGTGATAAGTGTCGAAGTGCCGATGCCATCACGCACCCCTGTCAAGAGAACAACACTCCCCCCACTCGCTATTGAATCACGCCCGCTTTCTTGCCCATGAAGAATAATATTTCCAAAAATACGAATCACAAGGGATTCTTGCAACGGACGATATAAGTACTCAGCAACACCTAAACCATGAGTCATCGTACGATAAAAGTTAATATCTTCACGATCACCCACAACCATCACGGCGATTTTAGGAGGAACTGTCTCTTTAATTTCACGAACCACCGCAATAGGGTCGGTCGCGCCAGCAATATCAATAATTAAATAGGGTGGCACTTCGTTCTTTTTTAAATACTCTAATGAGTAAGTCAACGAACAACGTATAACAACCCCTTCTCCAGGACAAACCGCATCAACAAAGTTCAGAAATAAGGCTTCTGCTTCAGCGCCTTGTACTAAAATTAAAACACGCGTTGTCGAATCTACTGCAGCCATTTAATTCACCACATTTCCAAATTACGATAAACGAAAACACTAAGTAATAAGTAAAAAAACGAAAGGAACAAAGCAAAGAGAGAACAATAGACTATGAAAAAAACAAAAAGACTATTACCCTCCTTGGATTCTTTAGAGAAAAATGCCTCGGCGACTCATACAAACCCTACACAAATCTTTATATAGATTTTTTCTCCTCACTCCCCTACTCCTCTCATTTTTCTCATACCTCTCAATGACAAAAACACTGCGTCTTTAGAGAATTTCCCTATAAGTAGTGTAAACTTCGTTTAGACCATGACCTTTTCTTCTATACTACCCTCTGCTCCCTGAACAGCAACACTACGATCGCGGCAGTGCATTTACCATATCCTTGTAAGCAGACTTTTGCGCCTGAGTGTTTTGCCCTCCGCCACCAGCAGCATATTGCAAGTTCGGGAAAGAACGTAAATTATCATCACGCCAACGTTTCACAGCTTCGGCAGCATGGCGTCCATCTTCCGAATAGCGCTCACGCCCTGAGATCAAATCACTTTTACGTTCAACCTGAGCCTCAAGATTAACTTGATTCACCCCCATAGGGCGCCAGTGATAGGGAAGATTAAGTGGATCTAACTTATCTGTGACTTCTCCGAAATGTTCAGGATTACACCCCGTAACAAAGAGCAACGCAGATACCACAACAAGCGGTCGTAAAAAAATCCGTACTCTCAACATGCCATCCTACTCCATAATAAAACCAACATTATTCGCATCAACTTTTTGCCACGGCGGACGTTTACTCGTATTTGTTTGGCTTTGATGCATTAAAAAGACTTGATCAACACCCTGCGGCCAACGCCAAGTTTGATCAGGCGTATGAAGTTGGCGAATATTATTCACGGGTTTTACCAAATAGGGTGTTACGATAATCACTAATTCCGTCTCCTGATCCTGAAAGCTTGAGGATTTAAACAAAGCCCCTAAAATGGGAATATTTTTTAACCAAGGCATCCCACTTGTATTCATCTGCGCGACATCTTCTAACAACCCTGCAATAGCAAAACTTTGTCCACTGCCTAATTCTACCGTTGTATCGGCACTCCGCATCGAAATACCAGGAATTTCCAAAGTGCTCTTCGTATTCATCGATGTCACTGATACAGAATTCTGATAGTTTAACTGGCTCACGGAGGGGCGTACATGGAGGCTGATTTGCCCATTCGCTAACACTGTCGGCACAAAAGAAAGAGAAACCCCGTATGGTTTAAACGAAATCATCGGCGTTCCGGTATAGTTTGAAATTGGCACAGGGAATTCACCCCCCACCAAGAAGCTCGCTGGTTGACCACTAATCGTGGTTAAATTCGGTTGTGCGAGGTTACGTACCAAACCATCTGAAGCGAGTGCCTCAAACAATTTATTAATATCACCTCCGCTGTTTGGCACAGTAATCATCGCAGAGGCCATCGTATGTGCCGATACCAAACCAACAAGTACCGCATTACCCAGCTGAACAACATTTTGCCAATCAAGACCAAAATCACGAACGAGTTTTCGATCCATCTCCACAATGCGAACCTGTAAATTAACTTGGACCGACATCGGCACTTTCATATAGTCGCTAACATACCCATTTGATCCAACAATTTCCTGCGTACGTTCTATCAGTTTCTGCGCCGCCTCAGGGTTTGGTGCCTCACCATCAAGAGCAATACCGTTGCCAGGCAATGGTTTCAAAGTAACATGCGGGCTTTGCGCAGCAACGCCACTCTTTAAAAAGGAAGCATGATATTCTGAAGGCGTTACTGTTGTCGTATAGCGTGCCAAAACTTTCCCCGTAGAAGACAACGCTTCAATGATCGTAACCCCAGGATGCAACCCAAAAACAAAAAAGCCTTTCTGACCAACAGATCGCACTTTCACAACTTTTGGATCCCCAACAAACAATCTGGCAATAGCGTCAGTCAACGTTACTGTATGCCCTCTCCCCATTTGTACTTCAAGTGTTGATGAAGGAGAGTTTGTATTCTCGACAGATTGAGCGGTTGGCTGTATAGCACCCACAGGCGTCGTCGCATTATAAGAAGAACCATTCTCAATACGAATACGACCTACTTCATGCACCGCACTATGGTTATGTGCACTATGCTTGGCAATGTTGTTTTTTTTGGCTAAATGTTTTACTTTCGACTTCGCTTTAGCATGATGAACAGCGTGATTTGCCGGGCTAAGGGCTTCCTGTAACGCCGAGAAAGAAGAATGAGACACATGGCTCACATGCTGTCCATGTTCAAGGTGTTTTTGATGGTGTTTCCCTGAATATCTCTCATGTATCGCATGATTAATCCTAATGGTTTGGATTTCTCTTTCCTGCTGATGTTGCGGATTGATTTGCGAAGGTTGTTCTTCAGCAAAACTATGCACAGAAGCCAACACTGGTAACGGCATAAAAACAAAAGCAAAAATCCATCGAGGTGTTCTTTTCATTTTCCCTATCCCCTAACTTATTGTCCACCAGGACCGTTATAAATAAGCGTTTCCCCAGATAGCGCATCCCCAGACATTGCAAAACTTTGTCCTGTATCACGATTACCTTGCGCAGACCGTAACATAAGAGACACCGTCCCCGTATTCACGGCTTGCATAAGAGTGGCCGACTCTTCGGGTGTCACCTCAAGTGTTACTACTAAAGGCATATTAGGATTAAGAATTTCCATGGGTGGTGTATTTCTCTGTAAAGCCGCTTGTGTCCGATTAAGGTTCGTCTGTGATTGCCCCGAATCAATTAAGCGCCCCATCCTCGCCTCTACACTTTGATCTTCACGAACAAATGTTTTTCCCAAAGAATGATTAACCGATAAAACACGTAGATTACGCAAAATAACTTGGGACTTAATAACGGCAGCGGAAACCGCTGTCGTTGGCCTATTTATACGCACGAAAACATCGACTCGTTCTCCCGGTTGGATAAAATTATCTACGGCATTTGCTCTTGTCAATGCAATGCTAATTGCCCCTTTTCCTGGGGGAAGTGCGTATGCCAAAAAATCAGGATCACTTTGTGATATTAAATCACTGCCAACAATAACTTTCCCTGCTGCTATAGGAAAACGCACAGCATGCCCTGCGACTTCTTGTGTTGTCAGTAAAGCTCCAACCGGCTGTTTTCCCAACACAAATGTCTTTTCTGTTAGATCGTTTAGACTAACCCAGTCCCCCTTCTGCAAATTATGCTTTGCAACAAAAACATGGACATATACTTTTTTAGGAGGCTCAGGCTTCAATATTGCGGGTTTAGTCGCATGTAGAAACATGACAACGCCGACAATCCCAACCCCGAAAAATAAAAAAAGCATAACTTTAGGATTCATGTCTCACCCATTATGTAAAAACGTTACTAGAAAACCCGCAGCAATCGCCACACCATAAGGCAACGGTGCTTTGTTTTGCACCCGCCACCGCTCAACACACCAAACACGGTTTAATACACTCATCAAAGAAGACAATTTCCGCATGTTTTTATCACTTCCAAGACTTTCTAAACCGAAAATTACAAATAATTTACGATTTTTATAACACTTCCCTACATAAGACAAACCATAATAAACAAAAACTAAAATACCGCCCATTAAAGCCATATTAAAAACATACTGTATTTGGGATATGGGCGTAAAAAGAAGGGCAGAAGAAGCTATTAACTTTACATCGCCCCCGCCAAACCCCCCTATAAACCACAGGAAAAAAAAGACTCCAAAAATAATGATCGCTCCCATGACCGATTCCCAAAGATGCCCCATAACAGAACCGAATGGTATAAAAGCCTGCGTACCTTGATATGACCCGTTTTGCCCGCCTAAAGAGGGAAAAATAAACTGCAAATTCCGCCAAAAACTCTGAACACTATAGCCTAACGCCAAACAGCCCCACAAACCCACAAACCCGTAAGAGACCCCATTAGGAATTTCACGGCATGACACGTCATACCACATCGCTATGCACAACAGAACGACAGAGAAACACAGAACTGTTGCATACACAATAGGATCCCATGTTCCCCAAGCCGTTATTAACCCAAATCTATTAAAATGATTGAACATTCAAAAAAATCTACCCGCCTCTGTTTTGACTATAAAGTTATTTAAGACAATGGCTCAATTTTCTGTAAGACTAGCACTTTCTAAAAAAAAACAACAGATGAACTATTTGCGATCTCTTTTTTTTGTCCTTAAGAATTATGTGGCACCCTGAGAGCACAAAATCAGGGTATAGATGAGGCAATAGCCGCCAACGCAACAGGTGATATACGATAAGACGCAACACGACGATCATGTCTACCATTCATAGCACGACCATAGGACACACCACTGATACGAGTGTTTTCTACATAAGGTCGAAAATGCCGACTCGAGTCGGCATAGAATCGATTATTTTGGAGTCGGTTATTTTGTCTATGATGAGACTGAAAATAAGCATGCATGCTTCTTGCATAAGAAATGGGGATTTCTGGCGATTCTCCATAAAGGGTAACCGTTGATTGGTTATTGATTTTGTTCTTAACTCTATTATTGACTTCGGTACTCACCGTCACAAAAGGTAAAGACGATAAACTTTTGAGTTCTTTTGCTTCTATCGCGACTCGTGACTCTATCGATTCTTTATTATATGCCGCATTATATTCCGCTCTTGAGATGCCTGACCTCCGTACAAATACCTTCTGCACAAAACGCTTGTCTTGCGGTTCAGACCACGCTTCAAGAACTTTCCATTGATAAGGAAGCCCAATACTCGGCGTTTGCGAGTGATAAGCTGCCGCAGCATGGGGCCAGCTTCCCGTTTTTGCGTAGAGTCGTAATAAAAACTCTCCCGCATAATGTGCATTGTACATCGGATCAAAAGCCTGTTGTACAGAAACAAAAGCATCGGGGTGTTGCTGTAAATTCACCTGCATACAGCCCACATCTAATGAGAAAATCCCCTGTCTCCGAAACTCTTTTACAGCTTCAATCGCCTGCTCACGCGTCGCATAAAAATGCCCAACCCCTGCCGCTGTCACTGTCCACGGCCATGGTGCTATCGTACCGTCATTGTCTGGACGACCTGTCTCAACACGACTAATCGCCGAAAGAAACCCATCGGGAATTTGTAAAGCACGCTCTGCTTGCCCTGTGGCGTGAATACACAAATTGGATTCGTACGAGTGCGCCAAAGCCTTTCCATGACAAAGAAAGGCAACGACTCCTAGATTCCCTAAAACCAGACTTCCTATAAAACTTAAAAATTTTAAAATAGAGCTACCCTCGTCATAAGACATTTCTAAAAACTCATATGCCCCTATACGCTTGTTCTCGTTATTTTTTTATTCTCTCTGTTTTTACTACTTTTTTCATCATACACCTCGCCAACCCTCTCCCTCAACCCTACATTTGCTTATATGTATATCTAATATGTATTTAAGTAACATTAGGCTTAACTACGCAATGTATAACCTTAATATGTAGCCCTATAGCCGTAACTTGCGTCATATGGTTTGCGTCGTGCCGTTTTATCAAACCCCTATATATTCTTAAAAAATATTTTATTTTTTAACAAAACCTTTATTTTTTACTTGCACCTTCTTTTTTTTAGTGTAGTTTTTATAGAAAATTTGCTTTTACCCCCCTTATTATATTAGTAAAGGGTAGGACGTGGGTCTCTTTTTGAGTTGTTACATACAAGGAGCTCTTTAAGCATGCGTTTACGTTTCCGTTCTTTTCTCTTAACCTCTGCTTTAACGTTTACACCTTCGCTTATCCCTTCTTTAGCTTTTGCCACTACGATTACAGGTCCTTATGTCGATGGTGGGGCAGGCTATAACCTTGTCCAAGTCCAACATGTCCACACCTATGGTGGCGGCGGAGAGGAAGAGGAAGGGGAAAATCATGCTGCGCAGTCAATCATTCCTCCCTCAAATCCTTGTGCTCAAGATTATAAAAATGGTGCTTTAGTTGGCACTGGCACTTGTTCCTTAGCAGGGAGCTCCAAATACGATTCTTATCGAGGGGGGCCTCCCGGGTTAGATGGTACTATAGGGGGTACTGGAGAAACTATAATTGAACATGGAAAGCCCTACTATATTAACGGAGTTCTTCACCAACCTACAACTGTTACGGGGATTACTGGTGGAACTCCAGTTGTTCAGGGTAAAGAATATGATATTGACTCCCCAGATTATGGACACAATCCCTCTGCTACCGACGCTATCAAAGCACGTAATCTCGTCGGTCAGCCCTTGCCATATCAAAAAACCAACCCCTCTCAAACCAACCCCTATCAATATAATTTTACACCGAATCCAACTGGTAAATTAACACCTGATGAGGTAGAAAAACTTGAAGCGCATGCTTTTGGGTTAGGACCTGCCGCCCAACCGTTATACTGCAGTAATGTAAAGTCTGGTGGTGGTGCTGTTATGAGCATAGGGAACACGACGGTTTACTGTACACCAGATGACAACCTGAATGTCCCTAATTATTCACTCAGTGAATTTGGCTCCCCTATGGGCACGCCGCAGGCTGGTGCTACGGTCTACTATGTCCCCTTTAATGGCGTTGAAACACCCTTTACGGCTTACGAGAATGGCTATACTCCAGATACTGTAGCCGGTAACCCTGAGCTCGATGTAAATTATCCTCAAGGAAATATCTACACTAGCCAAGGGAATGGTGACGGGCTACCCTATACCCAAAATTTCGACTCACCTTCAGGCTATACTTTTGCTAACGGTAAGTCCGTTAAATTCGCGCCGTATTCTTATGATAAGAATACGTGGAATGCTGACAACATCTCTAGTATTTACGGTCCCATACATAATACTCAATATAACCAGCAGCAGGCAAATGAACATGATGATAATGAGCGCAGTAATCTCTTTGTGTCTCCTTCCATGATGTCTCGCGCAACGAATAATTTGTCGAATTCTTTTTCGTTGCGTCATAGCACGGGTTTTACGGGTTTTGCGGCGTTTGGGTGGGGGTTTGGCAACGGGCTTCGCTCAGAAGTTGAAGGAGTTTATAATTTCTCACATATCAATGACGGCGCTGCCGAAATCGGCGGACAAAATACAGGGCAATCTTACGGTGGCTTTGTCAACGCCCTCTATGATATCGACCTCCAACGCCTTTTTGGTCTCAAATCTTTCGTCACGCCTTTTCTCGGCATCGGTGGTGGATATCTTTGGCAACGCTATAACAATGTTGTGACTGGTGCCACGCAAGGTCTGGCTATTTATGGCATTAACGGCGGATTTGCATGGCAAGGAATCGCCGGTTTTGCGTTTGATACAGGGCTTCGTGGCTTACAAATCACCGCCCAATACCGCATGATCGGGCAGCCAAGCTCTTTTATGGATGGTGATTATCATTATGGCACAAACGGTATTGCGAAGTTTGACCAAAAGTTTAACCACCAATTTGCCCTTGGTTTGCGTTATGCGTTTGATACGGCTCCTGCACCTATCTCATCTTTTCCGCCGCCTTTGTCTCATGTAACGCGCCCTGTTATCGCGCCTGCGCCTGTGCCGGCACGCTCGTATCTTGTGTTCTTTGATTGGAACCAATATGCCCTGACGTCCCGCGCGCGGCAAATTGTGGTGGAAGCCGCGCATGCAACCACCTATGTGCATACGACCCGTATTAACGTGAACGGCTATACCGATAGTTCTGCCGCCCCCGGTCCTGCAGGGCAAAAATATAACTATGCCCTTTCTGTCAAACGGGCGCGAAGTGTTGAGGCGGAACTCATACGTAATGGTGTGCCCGCTTCAGAAATCGTTATTCGGGGTTATGGTGATACGAACCCTCTCGTGCCCACAGCACCAAATACGAGAGAACCTCAAAACCGCAGAGTGGAAATTATTCTTCACGCTTAATCAGGGAGTAGACACGAGGAGGTAAAAGCTCTCATTCACAAACGCGGGTGCATACCCCCGCGTTCAGAATACCTCTCTCAAAGCATGGGCATGGCACTTCTCAATAGAATCAAACCACGGGTCATGACCCGTGGTTCGGAAGAGAAGAAAGGAACAAAATAAACCTCCCCCATAAATTATGAAAGTGTATTCAAAACGATAACAAAAAAACAAAACCACGAAATCATTACCTCATCAAACCACGGGTCATGACCCGTGGTTCGGAAGAGAAGAAAGGAACAAAATAAACCTTCCTCATAAATTATGAAAGTGTATTCAAAACGATAACAAAAAAAACAAAACCACGGGATCAGTACCTCATCTAACCACGGGTCATGACCCGTGGTTCGAAAGTAAAGGTTAAAACCAAAGCGTGAGACGAGAGGCACTCTGACAAAGTTATTAAAAAATTATCAAGTTACACAGTCAAAAAAGAAGCCTATACAAAACGGGCTTCTTTTTGTTTCTCAGATTAGAAAATACATTACACACCTTCTCAGATTCTCAGATTCTCAGATTCTCAGATTCTCAGATTCTCAGAAAATGTGTTTAAACCAACAAATTTTAAAAAGACACTTGAAACCTAGAGGCAACGGCATTTCCGCTGCGTCCGTATAGGTTGACATTGCCAGCAACACCTTTAGAAGGCGTTACAAAGAAATGTGCATAATCGAGCATGATCTTAAGATGACGCGTAGGATACCAATTAAAGCCAGCCATCCAAACCGTTTGTTTATTACCGTCGACCCCTTCTCCCCCTTGGTTAACCACATCATTGAGATCGAGCACACTCCATCGTGCACTGACTTCGAGAGCCCCCCAATGATGCGCGTACGGATCAAAATCATACTCAACGCCCGGTGTTGTAAAGGCCCCCCGTTGGGGATTATAAGCACGACCATACCCTAATAAAGTATAGTTCGCCGCAATATACCACCCATTAAATCTTAAAGAAGGCAGTGAAACGATACCCGTCTCTTTTTTACGTTGAACACCAATGCGATAATATTCGCCTTTGAGAAGAAATTTTTTCCAACGTAATGCCACTTGTGGACCAACAGCCCAAATTTGTGAAACATTTGTCAATACGCCTGATGTAAGAAGATTTGTCTCGCCAAGGGGCAACTCCATATTTCCCTCTAACGCAATCTTCCTATCTTTATTGTTTTCATCTACTTTAAACGCTGTTGTTCCTCCTGCGCCTAAAAAAACATCTATATCTTTATTAGTATAAGGCCGACCGGCAACACGAAGAACAGCCCCTGTTTGGCTATTCACTGCCGTAGTATCACTTACTGTTTCTCCTTGTCCAAAGCGTTCACCTGTAAGATAAGCGCCAATAAGCCAATTTTTTTCGTAATGTAGCCCACCAATACCAAAACGCCCAACCCCACCCGCTAAATTACGAACAAGGTCAACCACTGTTGGGCGCTCTAAGAGCTCAAATTGTCCGGATCCTTCAGCACTTTCTTCTTCCATACGCGGTTGAAAAAAACCAAGCGTTAAAATGGTGTGACGAAAACCCGTATACTCTAAATTACCGGCTACTAACCGAATTTGCCCGGTTTCACTCACTGCGCCAAAACCTGGGGTCACATTGATGACCCAGTTTTTATATCGCCAACGAAACGCCAACCATAAACGACGAGCATTTTCTGTCAATGCAGGAAATTTTCCTTTTTCCTCGCCCGGTTGGGAAGAAACACCCATAAAACCGCCAATATCATTCTGTGCTAGAAGACCCGCTGAAAATGCATAGGCATGATCATCTGAAGAAATTGTGGGCGCACCACCGTGAGGAAAGCCTATTTTCATATGCCCAATATCAACCACTTCTTCGTTTTCACTCGCGGCTTTGAATCCTTGCCACGATTGAACAGGGCTTCCGGGTAAATCTGATAGCCGGCTCTGTGCTGGAGAGCGCGGTCCATTAAAAGGTAATGAGACTTCTTGAAAAGTGGGTTTTGGCTCCACCTCATGGGCAACCATTATTCTTTCTATACTATGATCAATATGATGTGTTCGCTGTGATGTGTTCGCCCGGGCAACGGGAAAAATCAGATGTTTTTTGTTACCGCTATTTTGGCGTCTAATTTGTGCTTTGAGGCGCCGAATTTCCCCTAACATTTCATGACGGCTCTCAAGCATTTCATGCCGCATTGCCTGCATTTCGTGTCGCATCTCAAGCATTTCATGCCGCATCGCGATAATGTCTGTTGAAGAGATCTCTTCTGCCCAAGCAGAAGACGAAGACGCAAGAAGTAAAACCAAGAGTACTTGCCAAAAAAATAAATCTAAAGTGCAACCTTTAGAAAAAACAGACCGCATAAGATTACTCTCTTTTATTCTTCTATTCTTTCTTTGTAAATTCACTTTCAAGAACACGCCTAATAAGATACGCGCTTAAATTTTGTACCCCATCAGAATGAATATTTCCTTTATGAAAATCTGCATGCCATTTAAAAACATCATCCTTATCTAAACCAGAATCTAGTAACCATTGTGTCAAAGGACAATCTTCAAAAGAGGTTAAAGTATACCCCACACGCAACGCCATCCAATAATACGCCAAAGCACCTAGAGGCGTTGTAATTTTCGTAGGCGAACACCCATGACCCTGATGATACTGATGATACCACTCTAAAAACTTTTCTGATGGCATAGGACGTGCAACCGCATAGCCCTGAATATAAAAAGCTTGAAGATAATATACCGCTTCAAGCATATCAATATTTTCTACACCTTCAATGACAACAGAACTTGAAAAATCCTTACTCATATTCAATATAGAACTAATGACAGAAAAAACCTGCAATGGTGTTTCGTAAACTTTACGCAAAACACCTTGATCTACTTTAATAACATCAAATGGCAAAGTCGAAAGACGCAACAGACTACTATAGCCAGAACCTAAATCATCAATCGCTGTTTGTAACCCCATATTCCTATATCGGCGGATATTCACATTTTGTATATTCTGATCGATATCCTCCATTTCTAAAAGTTCTATTGTTACCCGATGAGGGGCAATATTATACTGAGACAGTGCAACATCTACGACATTAAACCCTTGAAAATTCAACAAATAAGAAGGTGGCATATTCACAGAAACATTTGTTATTAGACCATGTTTTTCAAAAGACGCTAATACTTGCAACGATTGTGTAAGAGTTTCCTCAAATAGCCGATGTAACTCACTCTCGTTAAGCAATGGTAAAAATACCCGTGGTGATATAATATCCCCATCAACATCTTCAATCCGCGCGAGTGCTTCTATTTTTAATAACTCACCTGTACGTATATCGATGATAGGTTGTACAAACACACGTAACCCGCCGGAAAACAAACGTCTGCGCAAATGTTCAGAACGTACATCAACTATGGAATCACGTGCGTGGTCTTGTGCATGGCACCATAGCACGCTTAATTGACGTTGCAAGTTTTTACTAAATTGCTGTAGAACAAGCGACTGAAATTGACCAGGATATCTTCCATACATGCTTAAGACAGCCACAACATTCCCTTTTTCTCCAATAATAGGAATAGACATAGTAGAACAGATACACAAGCGTAATGCAATATTACGCCAAGCACTCATCCATGGTGTTGTAATCAAAGCAGAAGAGCTCTGTATTTTTCTTGTTTTCCATGCCAGCACAGCCACAGAATGCCCTGTTACCCTGCACTCACTTAATATTTGACGATAAGCTGTTGTGTTCAAAACAGCCATAATATCATCTTTTTTATGACCGCATCCCTTATCAACAATAAGTTCACCCTCTGCATTTACACGGAATAAAATAACCCCTTGTATCCCAGAAAGGCGCCCTAACCTCTTTAAAATCTCATCTATTGTATTCGGTAAATTGGCAATCTTACTCAAATATTCATGCTCTATAGCATGGGCAGTTTCAAGTTGTGTGACTTTATCATCTTGCAAACGTAATTCACTAACCAACAACATATGATAGCGATCTGTTGCCCTTACCATCGCTCTGTTCAAATAATCAATCAACAAACAGCGAAACAGACTATACATTTCTGTTAACAAGCCTGCATCCACACCTGAAAGAAAACACATAACCCCTTGTTTAACAGCCACCCGTTTAATCCTTTCACGGGTTGCTGTTGGTGATAATAATAAGCGAATATGCCTTACTTGGTAACGTTTTAACCAAGCTATATCTCTTGACGATAAAGACACAAAAATACTTTTCCAAGCACTACTTTTAGAAAAGACCTCGTCAAAACGTTGAGCAAAATCTTGTGCTAACTTATCTACAAAAAATTTAAAATGCGTTAATAACCCTCGCGCGTCTGTACCATAAGCATCAAATAGACCCTCTATCGATTGAGTGGCTTCACTCTGTTGTTGCGTATTATTATTCTCACTCTCTGATGCGAGATACCACCATTGTTTCCGCACCGCTTTTTCTTTCTTACAACGATACATAGCCATATCCGCTGCACGTAATAAAGCATCAGCACTCTCCCCATCTAAAGGAAAGAAAGCAACACCCATCGTCATCCCTATAGTAACTTGGATATTTTCTGCAATATCAAAAGGTGTTTCTATAACCGTATGTAAATGCTCCAATGCTCGCGAGATTTGTAAGTTCAAGTTCGTCGTGCTTAACCCCTCAAACACAATAACAAATTCATCTCCTCCCATACGGACAACAAAATCTGTTTCACGCATAGTTTTTTGTACACGAATAGCAAGTTCTTTTAAGAGTTTATCACCTTCAGTATGTCCATAGACATCATTCACTTGTTTGAAATCATCCAAATCAAACACACCAACAGCAACCAATGTCCCATAACGACGGGCGCGCGCAAAAGCCTGCGGGAGAAACTCTGTCAAAGCTAAACGATTTGGTAAATCTGTAAGCATATCGCGCCGTGCACGTCGGGAATCTTCTACCTGCATATTCTTAATACGCTGGTGGTATTCCAGCTTTTCTAACGTACTCCCTACAAGCGAAGAGATCCGATTGCACATCGTAACACTTTTCTTATTAAAGACGTCTGGATAAGCCGAAACAAAGGTAATAATCCCCCAAACTTTCCCACTACGCCAAATAGGTGCAGACAAAACAGAACGCCAGAAATGACTTCTTTTTACAAAGTCATACACATCACTTTTAGAATTATTCGATGATATTTTATCGTTTCTATAGAAAACTTTTTGCCGTTGCCATGCCTGCATAGGCACAAAAAAACCATCGGCACCCGATGTATAATCAACTGTATCAATTCCGCTAGTGCCATCTCCTGAAGCTGTCACAACAGTGAGTTTTTTATTCGCGTGGTCACATCGCCCAATCCATACCGTATGAAAAAAACTATTGCAAGATAAACTAACACATATTTTCGAGCAAACTTCATCCTCTGCTGTTGCCCATAAGGCTATATCCGACACGTCTAACAACGCTTTATTAAAAAACCCTTCTAACCAGCGTTGTGTCACATTTTCTACCATCCAAAGTGTTAAATCACCCGCAGGTGGTTTTAAGCGCACCCCTGAAAAGTCAGTAATCATGAGCTTTTCATCTTGACGTGTAATGAACACATTAGAAACTTTAACAGACTCATCACTACAAAGAGATTGATCAGTATCAAGAATACGTTGAGAATCCATACGATCTGAACAGAATTTTTCGACAGATAATTTTTTAATCTCTTCTAACGATAATCCAAATATCTGTGTAATATATGTGTTTGCATAATGAATAATACCCCTTTTAACTAATAAAACACCAACTATACGATTATCAAAAAGCTCTTCATAAAAACAGCGATCATATAATGATACGAAAAAACAAGAAATATCTATAACAATCTCATTAAGAAATGCTTCTAATTTATCGTTAAAAGTTTCTTTTATTTTATTATTATAAACACACAACAAACCCCATATTTCATTATCGTGACGAATAGGTAAAACAGCTTGAAAACCTAACCCATATTTTTTAGCCCAAGTTTTTTCTTTCTCATTTAATAAATTATTGCCAAAAGTATTATTGATAATCACCCGATTTTCATGCCAAGAACGAGTCAATATATTATCTTTTTCATCATGATATATATTAAAGGAAACTGATAAGCCATTTTCACACCCTTTAGGTCCGCTCATCGCAAGGGTAAGAGCGTTTCCTTTTTCATCAGGACGAACAACCAAAGCGACCTTAAAACATTGGCTTTTAATCGCTATATCGCAGAGTACCTGTGCCCAATGACTTTCTTTTTTATGTTGAACAAGTAATTGATTTAATTCTGTTTTAAAAACATTAAACCTCATTAACCTTTGTAAAGAGTAAACAGATTTTTTTTCTCTGTATAAGAGGAATAACTCATTCATCAAAACTATCGATAGAATAGCGAGACACTCCGTGATCCAACGATTTCTCGCGTATTTGATATAGATAGACCAAATTTCTGCCTTAGATAAAAAAGACTGTACTTTAAAAGGATAATCGGCAACTCGTGCACTAATATTGCTATTTTTAGAAAAAGTATGTTCTACAGCTGTTTTTTGCCCTACCTTGTTTTCCTCATAAATGGGAAGCCCATAAATGGAAAGCCCAGTGCGCATATCGGTAATATCAAAAGCTAACAACTCCTGTTTTTGAGAAAAACCATTTCTACTCAATAACTTTGCAAGGTTATAGGACGTACTTAAATAATATTTTACATTATCCCTTGTTTCACCCTTTATACGCATTGGCAAAACAAAAAAACCTGTCTCTTTATCTTTATGAACAAAACCTATTTGATACTTATCCCCTTCTCCTATAAAAGAAAAATGACTTTTTGAAATATCAGCCCTTTTTTTAGGTTCTTGCTGTTTTGGTCCTTGTAAAACAAAACGCCACGAAAAGTGCTCTTCCCCAGTAAAAACACTAGGCTGTATTGAATGTTGTTGAGGAGGTCGTGTCGCCCCGGGTAAAGATAATGTAGAAGGCTTTGAAAATACAGCAGATCCGACACTATCGCTACCACTAGATAGAGTCGCAAAAGCAACTTCTAACGCAATAAAACGTGCATTAAGTCTTTGAGAAATAAGGTTGGCGTAATTCCTGACGGTTTTAGAATATATCGTCCGTGTCAGGAAAACAGCTTCATAATATTTATAAGATTCAATGAAACAAACGCAAACAAACAAAAAAACAAGAAGCACACACCGCCATAACGTACGATTAAAACGGTTTTCAGAGCCTTCAAATTTCATAAAAAATATTCACTAAAAGACAGAACAAACCTATTACTTCAACGCCCCGTCATAATACGATCAACAAGCTGCGCAACCGTCGGTACAAATCCATTCATATAAAAGGGATCTTCTCCAAAACGCCAAGCATTAGCACCGCTAAACATTAAGTTATGATCAACAATTTTATCTTGATCATGTCCATCCGCATGGGCAATGGCTTGAAGTGTTTTTTGGATACAGAACGAACGAGGATCTGGCTTATGCCCATTCGTATACTCTGGTCCTTGTTGACTCCAATTAGAAAAACGACATTGCGATAAACACCCCATACATCTCGCTTGATCAGAGACAATTTCATGCGCTTTATCAGGTGTTACAAAAATCAATGTAGAGTCAGGCGTTATGAGTGCTTTTACATATCCTTGATCTGCCCAATGTTGCACACGATGCCTATCTTCTGACGTTATGAAGACTTCACGCCCACGCTCACCAATAGGATACGGAACTGTAAACTCTTCCTGTGCCTCCACAGAAAACGCGACCTGCCGTTCTGATCGTTCCTTTAATTCCTGTAAAAAACTATTATTAACAGCAGAAGAATAAAACCCCGTTGGCGAAAAACGGTTAATATGCACATCCCCCTTACGTAACTGACGTAAGCGTTGTTTCCACGCTTCTGGAATAGGGCTTTCATGTGTTAAAAGAGGTCTTGTACCAAATTGAAAAACAATGGGACCGAGTTCATCGTTATCAATCCATGCTTCCCATTCCTCCAACCACCAAACCCCCCCTGCCATAATAATTGGCGTTTTATGTAAACCAAACTCTCGCATAACCTGACGCAATGCGCGTACACGTTGATAAGGATCCTCCACACAAAGAGGATTTTCTGTATTAGAAAACCCATTATGCCCACCAGCATACCACGGATCTTCATACACAACACCACCCAGCAATTCAGAAACTTTCCGAAAAGACCTCTTCCATAAAGCACTTAATGCCCGACCTGAAGAAACAATGGGATAATAATAAACACCGAACTTAGCCGCGAGGTCTGCAAGACGATAAGGCATTCCGGCACCACAAGTTAAACCATGTATAAGCCCTGGTGCCCCTTCTAAAACACCAGAAATAACCCTTTCAGCACCCCCCATTTCCCACAAAAAATTAGCGTGAAGTCGCCCACGCCCTCCTGACATTTCATGGGCTATACGAACTTGAGAAATTCCTCCACGAATAGCATAATCAACTAACTCTTCATGTCGTTCACGACGTGTACGTCCGTGATAGATTTGGGGTACCAAATCCCCCTGATCGTCGTAGCTATCAGCATTAACAAGAGAAACTGTACCAACACCACCAGCAGCTGCCCACGCCCCCGCAGACACCCCTGTTGATATAGAGATTCCTTTTCCACCTTCAACAAGTGGCAAAACCTCCGCCCCACTCATTGTCAATGTGTTAAGTGCTTTCATTGTTACCCTATCGTGATCTTGCTTTAACTGACATACGAATTACTGACAATCACTCTCCTCCGTCACAAAATAAAGATCTTGTTATACCAGTGACATATCTTTATCACGAGGTCGAGACATTTCAGAACGTGCTGGCTTCTCACCAACAATAGCCGTAATATCTTCCCCTGTCGCTTGATCCACAACCCGCATAGACAACTTCACTTTACCACGATCATCAAAGCCAACAATTTTTACTTTAACAATATCTCCCTCTTTCACCACATCTGTTGTACGCGCAACACGACTACCGGTTAGCTCGGAAATATGCACTAAACCATCACGTGTGCCAAGAAAATTAACAAACGCACCAAATTCAGCTGTTTTTACAACTTTTCCTTCATAAATTTTTCCCAATTCTGGATCGGCAACAATACCATGAATCCTCTCAAGTGCTTTATTTATCTGATCTTCTGATGTCGACGCTATGGTAATCGTGCCATCATCATCAATATCGATTTTAGAACCAGAATATTCAACAATTTCACGAATCACTTTACCGCCAGAACCAATAACATCACGAATTTTCTCCCGCGGGATTTTAAGCGTCGTAATACGTGGTGCCCTCGCAGAAACCGTTGGACGAGGCGCCGCAATGGCGCCTGACATTTCGTTCAAAATATGCATACGTCCTTCCCGCGCTTGTGCCAAAGCAAACTTCATAATTTCAGGTGTAATAGACGTAATTTTGATATCCATTTGAAGTGCTGTTACACCCTGCGTTGTTCCAGCCACTTTAAAATCCATATCCCCAAGATGATCCTCATCGCCAAGAATATCGGAAAGAATAATAAATTTTTCACCTTCTTTAATAAGCCCCATAGCAATACCTGCCACAGGTCTTTTAAGTGGCACACCTGCATCCATTAACGATAAAGACCCACCACACACAGATGCCATAGACGAAGAACCATTACTTTCTGTAATTTCAGAAACCACACGCACGGTATAAGGAAACTCCTTACGATCTGGCATAAGCGGATGAATCGCACGCCATGCTAATTTACCATGTCCAATTTCACGTCGACCTGGAGAACCAACACGCCCACATTCTCCGACAGAAAAAGGTGGAAAATTATAGTGTAATAAGAAATTACTTCGGTATTCTCCTTCAAGCACATCAATAATTTGCTCATCTTGTGCTGTACCAAGAGTTGTAACAACCAAAGCCTGTGTCTCACCACGTGTAAATAAAGCAGACCCATGAACGCGAGGTAACACACCAACTTCAGAGACAATCGGACGTATTGTCACAAGATCACGCCCATCAATTCGCTGACCCGTTTCAAGAATAGACGTTCGAACAACATCTGCTTCTAAGTCTTTAATAAGAGGCTGAGCTGCAACAACATCAAGTTCTAACGCCGTTAGTTTTTCAGCTATCTCTTCTCTAACATTTTTTAGCTTCTCATAACGAATTTGCTTTTGCTTCTCCTGATAAGCCTCTGCGATAGAAGCACGTCCAATTTCGTGGATTTTTTGACGCAGAAGCTGAGTATGCGGGTTTTCCTCTGGTAATGGCCACGGCTCTTTTGCCGCATGTTCTGCTAAAACAATAATTGCTTCAATAACAGGTCGAAAGCCATCATGACCAAAAGTGACTGCATCAAGCATAATTTCTTCCGAAAGCTCTGACGCTTCAGACTCCACCATCAACACGCCTTCCGCTGTCCCAGCAACAACAAGATCGAGTTTGCTTTCTTTCATTTCGCTGATCGTAGGGTTAAGAATAAAAGTACCCTCCTTAAAACCTACACGTGCCGCCCCAATAGGACCAAAAAAAGGAATACCTGATAACGTTAACGCCGCAGAACACCCAACAAGAGCAGCAATAGCGGGATCGTTTTCCATATCGTGCGTTAATACAGTCGCGATCACCTGAACTTCGTTACAAAACCCTTCAGGGAAAAGAGGACGAATAGGACGGTCAATTAACCGTGATATAAGAGTTTCATGTTCAGAAGGACGCCCCTCACGTTTAAAAAAACCAGAGGGTATTTTACCTACCGCGTAAGTTTTTTCTTGGTAATTGACTGTCAACGGAAAGAAATCTTGCCCTGGTTTTAGCGTGCGGTCTCCTACAACAGTACACAATACCATAGTTTCACCATAGGTGACCGTCACAGCCCCATCAGCCTGACGAGCTATTTTGCCAGTTTCTAACACAAGTTTACGACCAGCCCATTCAATTTCTTTACGATAGTAATTAAACATTCCTTAAACCTCTAATATCCAAGCGACTACCACCACAATCCAAAAAACATGGCTTTCAAATATTTTTTTACATCATTTGTCGTAGTTTACCATAAAACCTTCAAACGTATCACTTAACTTTTAAGAATAACTTATCTAGCCAATTAACGCGCTCTTAACGACTAAAAACAAACGCGCCCACGGTCCACCTCTCCTTAAAAAATTGAGAGTGTGGACCATCTTGGCAACCACGTCAAACAAACAGCCCTAACGACGCAAACCCAAACGCGTAATTAATGTTTGGTACCGTTCTTGACTCTTTCTACGCAAGTAATCAAGCAAACGACGGCGTCGACTTACTAAAATCAACAAACCACGACGAGAGTGAAAATCCTTTTTATGACTCTCAAGATGTTCCGTCAGGTTTTTAATACGCTCCGTCAAAATCGCAACTTGCACTTCAGGTGAACCAGTATCAGACTGATTCGTCTTATATTCATCAATTAATGCTGCACGGCGTTCTGCAGTAATCGACATCACTCATCTCCATTCTAAAAATTAAAAACCCTTACAGGCTTCAGACATCCTTCAACAAGACGCCCAATACCTATAACACGATCTCCCTCCATGATACGAACGATATCATCACCAACAAACGTAGTTGAGGAAAGACATCTCTTTTTATTTTCTGAGAGACTTCCCAGATGTATACAAGGTACAGAACGACCTTGACGCACAGAGAGAACTTCTTCTCGTGTGAGAAACACCGCCGGGATGTCGACCAGCGCCACCTCTACCGAACAAAGAAGATCGGAGGGAACAAAAGAAGTATCATCCTTAAAAACAAGTTTATCAAGCCCCAAAGCACGATCTTGCGTAAAAGATCCGACTTGCAAACGCCGTAAAGCAACAATATGCCCCACAGTTCCACAAGCAAGAGCCAAGTCTCGTGCTAATGCACGCATATAAACTCCTTTACCAGATTCAACCTCAAATAATGCAGTATCAGCATTTAGCCGTTTCGTCAATTCAAAGCGTTTCACACGCGCTAAACGCGGGGACAATTCAACCACATGCCCCTGACGTGCCATATGGTAAGCACGCTTTCCACCTATTTTAAGAGCTGAAAAAATAGGTGGTCTTTGAAGAATATCCCCCGTTAAACGAGGTAAAACAGACTGAATTTGTGCATTCGTTGGTCTGACATCAGAATAACCTGTTACATTTCCCTCTGCATCATCACTATCACGCGATTCCCCAAACCGTAAGATAAACTGATAAATTTTTGTCCCTTCCATAACATAAGGGATTGTTTTCGTTGCCTCCCCAAAAGCCAAAGGAAGAACCCCCGTTGCCAAAGGGTCTAACGTGCCAGCATGCCCTACTTTTTGTGCATTCAAAACACGCCGGGCGTACCCGACAACCTGTGTCGACGTCATACCAGAAGGCTTATCAATAATAAGCCACCCGTTTAAGGGCAGTCCTCTTTTACGGCGCATTATAAATACCTAACTGTCAAAACACAAAAACTCTTAATAACCTCAATGTTATCCCACATTACCCCTTTCACCCCTGTCAAACCAAATCAACCGGAAGAACAGAAAATGACACCCCAAAGATATGACTGTTTTTTCTGATAAATAAATTAACATGAACAACACAAACCTCACGGTTTTCCACAGGTATATCCTATAGGCAAATATAGGCAAAAAAACACTTTACAAAATGACGACGCAACCGGTAAACATCTATAAGTTTCTTCCCATCAGTGGACATGACGTACCTAAAAAATTTTTATGAAACAGGAAACCATTTCATGAAAAAAAGTACCCCCACTTTCAAATTTTTATTAACACTTGGTCTTTTTGTTTCTCTTTCTGGCTGTGCTGGATGGGGAAGATGGAACGATAGTTGGAACAACATCACAGGCGGTGTTAGAGATTACGGGCAATATCCAATGCCCAACGCTCAAACCTGTTTTACAAACCCAACACTGGTCGCTGCCAAACAACAAGGGCTTTATGATTTAGCATTTCAGAAAGCAAGACAAGGGATACCCACGATACTACTCGTCAAAAATTATCTGATCCCCGCGACAAACCAGCTTTTTGTCAACAACAACCCTCAACCCCTCAATACCCTCTACGCCCAAATCCAGCCACAAACGCTCGCTAACTTTATGATCGGCTGTAACGAAGTTATCGTTAAAGAAAGACAACAACTTGTGCAAGAAAGACAACAACTTGTGCAAGAAAGAGCTCAACTTATACAAGATGTCAATAACCAACGCAACCAAATAGCCCAATGGCAAAACTACCTCAACACCACACCAGCTCCTCAACCAACACTCCAAACTTTTCAAGAAAGCTATGTAACAGCGCACCAAGAGATAGGAAAAGCAGAGGATGCTATTGGAAATATATATCAAGGGAAGCCTATGCTTCTCTTTTTGGTTCTATGCTTATATACACCGGTTGATCAACAAGAGAATTTTCTCAACATCAACACCATACAAGGCTTACAAAACTTCCAACAACAATTGCAGCAACGTCACCTTATGACAGGTCCACCACCAGAAATACCCCAAATCAATTGGGAACAATATAAAATAACATTTAGCAGTATCTTCGTGGGTGCCATCGAACGTGTATTAGACCCATCACTTATAAAAACATCCATCAGAAAACTTGAACAACAATTACAGGAAGTCCACCAACAATTACAAAAAATACACCAACAATTACAAGGAATCCACCAAGCATTTTATGGCTCTCACCCTCACACAATGTTAAGAGAGTCACAAGCAACTATGGCTTCACCGTCAGCCGACATCAAATTTTGGGAATCTCTGCCATATCATGGCACTCCTGGTTCTCTAGGAATCATTAACTGGGATAAAGCTCTTATCGCAGTACAACATGGAAATTATATGCCTCTCATAGCCATTTATTCACAAATGCAGCCTCAAACATGGCGCAATTATTTCGTCGACCTTTATAAATGGGGACAAAAAATGCATATAAAAGCAAAAATAAACACAATATACTAATATGACGTATCTGTTAGTTCTATGCAGCTATGGATAGACGTTTGAAACGTGTCTTATTCTTCTTAACCCAAATACCCATCTGGCTGTTTATTGGGTGTTTCTTTGGGAGTGTTTTGCTTGGCTCGCCCCTCCCATGCCACGCCCAAACATTCAATAGCGGGGGCATACTCTCACAACAAACGCGCCTCGCTCAAGATTCCTCGCCGGCAGCAGAACAATTTAGTCGGGTATATGCGTAGATTTTAAAAAATAAAGTTTTGGATCGTGAAACCCTATTCCGTCATGACTTTATGATGTATATCCTTCACCATATGTGGTAAGGTCTTATAATCTTATAAACTAATCTTTAAAAGAATGGTTCGATCATGTATCATAGGCATGCTGTAAGCGTATTCAACAAATACATAAACACACAAAGAGATGATCAAGTGTTTTATAGACGTATCGTAACACCCCTCGCTATGACGGCATCGCTTTTTTTAGTCGCGTGTTCTTCGGGGCATTTACAACATCACCCCGCACTCGATGAAGTTGCTGTACCTGTCAAGCCTATAGGGCAAAATAGTGTAGGACAAAATGGATCTATGATAAAACCTATTCAACAACACGCCGTTCAATCACGCCGGCAAAAAGGGAAACAAACGCAAAAAATGCCTCCCATTTTATTTGGTACCCCTAGTTGTTGCCTCTAATATATTACAAAACACACTCATGGGTATAATGCTGTTTGTTTATATTCTGTATTACAGTGACAGCGTATGAAGAAGGGCTGTCAAGCTATAAAATAGTAAAAAAAACGTCTTTATTTTATTCAGCTTATTCAGGGTAAAGCCTGTCATTTGTTTAAGAAAAAAACTCTATTCTTGTTTTTAACAACAGAAAGCGTTAACTCTTTTCAGAATGAATGACATCTTGCAGAGGGAGAGTCTTATGTCCACGGAAAAAGAAGAAAACGGTTATCCGCAACAGGTTATTTCTGAATTTCTTTATGAAAGGTACCGTTTATGTTTTCTTATTTTGCTCTATCTTGTCAAAAACAATGCGATTCATAAAGAAGTACCTATGTGGTGCTTTCTTCAAGAGTTAGTTCAACCTTTTTTAGAACAAAAATTAGGCAAGGAAACGCCGGAAGAACACTCTACTGAAACATTTTCCGGCGCAGAAGTTGCCTTTTTACGAAAAGTCTCAACTAATAACTCTCAAGAAGACAATGAACAGCTTCTTAAACTCCTCAATACCGATGGCTTCAAATTTGTTAAAAGAGGAGATGTTTATTTATGGCCTGATAACAATCTTGAAAAATTTGAATGTAAGCTGAGTGTTCAGGGAAAAATGACATTAGACGCCTTTAACCAGCCCTAGCGTCAACACTCTCTGATCAATCACGTTATTATAACGTTATTATAAAAACTCTCTCAAAACGTTTTCTTAAGGAGTTCTTTTATAAAAATTTCTTGTTGAATAACGAACAACAAATATAAATTGACACCAGCACACGTATGGTTTTTACGCGTTCTTTTTTACGCAGGCGTAATGTATACGTATATGTGTATGGTTATTGTTTTTAGTAACATTGTTTTTGTAAAATTATTTTTAATTTTTTGATGGATTTTGCATGTCTTCTCGTCTCCCGTTACTCGATGCTCTGCGTGAACATGTTCTCCTTTGTGATGGTGGCATGGGTTCTCGCATACAACTATTAAATTTAGACACACAGCGAGATTATTGGGGACAAGAAAACTGTACAGAAATACTAACCCTTTCACGCCCAGAATTGATTCGTGATATCCACCGCGGCTATTTTGAAGTTGGTGCCGATATGGTGGAAACCAACACTTTTGGCGCTTCCCCCATAACATTAGGAGAATTTGGGCTTGCTGATCGGGCGCGTGAGATCAACAAAGCGTCGGCTATCCTTGCGCGTGAAGCTGCAGAGAGTTTTACCGACGGGCGGGTGCGCTATGTTCTCGGATCTATTGGACCGGGCACAAGACTCCCATCACTCGGTGGCATAACCTATGATGCGCTAGAAACCGCTTTCACTGAACAAGCCCGCGGCTTATTAGAAGGCGAGGTTGATGCTATTCTTATTGAGACTTGCCAAGATCCTTTACAAATTAAAGCCGCCGTTAATGGCGTTAAAAAGGCTAAGGAAGAAGCAGGGATTTCTCTTCCTATTTTTGTACAAGTTACGGTTGAAACTACCGGTACCCTGCTCGTCGGCACCGATATTGCTACTGCGGCTACGGTTATTCATGCTTTGGAAGTAGATTTAATCGGTTTGAATTGCGCAACAGGTCCGCAAGAAATGGCGGGGCATATCCGCTGGTTAGCCGAAAATTGGCCACGCTTTATTTCGGTGTTACCCAATGCAGGCTTACCCGAACTGATCAACGGTAAAACATGTTACCCTCTTACCCCCGAAACTATGTCGCTTTGGCTGGAACGTTTCATTCAAGAAGATGGCGTCAATCTCATTGGAGGATGTTGTGGTACCTCACCCCCTCATATCGCCGCGCTTGATGCTATGCTCCGCCGACAAGCGCAAGATCAAAAGAAAGGACACTACCGCCCTACTCCCGTGCTACGTAAAGCCGTTTGGGTGCCGTCTGTCGCAAGTTTATATACACAAACCTCCTTACGACAAGAAAACGCTTATTTTTCGATCGGAGAACGGTGTAATGCCAATGGATCCAAAAAATGGCGTGATCTCCAAGAACGTCACGACTGGGACGGCTGCGTAGATATCGGGCGCGAACAACTACGTGAGGGATCACACGCACTTGATGTTTGTACAGCTTTTGTTGGACGTGATGAACGCGCCGAAATGCAAGAAGTCATCACACGTTTTACCACTTCGGTAAATGCCCCCCTTGTCATTGATTCAACAGAAACATCCGTCATCGAAGCCGCCCTAAAACGCCATGGCGGTAAGCCTATTATCAACTCCATCAATTTTGAAGATGGTGAGGCACCTGCCTCTGAACGCCTTGCTTTAGCCCGTCGTTTTGGAGCAGCGGTTATTGCGCTTACCATTGATGAGCATGGTATGGCACGCAAACCAGAAGACAAATTACGTATTGCCAAGCGTTTGGTTGATTTTGCCTGTGGGCGTCATGGTCTGCCTCCTTCGGATTTATTCATTGACCCCCTGACTTTCACCATTGCCACTGGTGCTGAAGAAGACCGTAAATTCGGTCTATGGACTTTGGAGGGCATTCGCCTCATTCGTGACGCATTTCCCGATATTCAAATTGTTTTAGGGCTTTCCAACATTTCATTTGGGCTTAACCCTGCTGCCCGCGCCGTGCTTAACTCTGTTTATCTTGATTACGCTCTACGGGCAGGCATGACAGCAGCCATTGTGCATGTATCTAAAATCCGCCCCCTCCATTTACTTCCCCCAGAAGAGGTTAAAGTCGCTGAAGATCTTATTTTTGACAGACGTACCGAAGGGTATGACCCTCTACAGGCTATGCTCTCTTTGTTTGCCGATCGCAAAGCCACGCAAGTAGCCACACGCCAAAAAGCAGCCACAGCAGAAGAACGCCTTAAAAACCGTATTATCGACGGCGATCGTAAAGGGCTTGAGGCAGACCTTGAAGAAGCCATACAAATCATGCCTCCCCTTGATATTATTAACACCGTTTTACTCGATGGCATGCGCGTGGTGGGAGAGCTATTTGGTGCGGGAAAAATGCAACTTCCTTTTGTGCTCCAATCTGCCGAGACCATGAAAGCCGCCGTCGCATGGCTTGAGCCCTTTATGGAACGCACGGCAAACAACAACAGAGGCACGCTTGTGTTAGCCACAGTAAAAGGCGATGTACACGATATTGGGAAAAATTTAGTCGACATTATTTTAAGTAATAACGGTTATCGGGTCATCAATCTTGGGATTAAAGTACCAGTAGAAACCATGATCGAAACCGCACAGAAAGAACAAGCTCATGCCATTGGTATGTCGGGCCTGCTTGTTAAATCTACCGTTATTATGCGCGAAAACCTTGAAGAAATAGCCCGATCTGGGCTCGATATCCCTGTATTATTAGGCGGTGCCGCCCTGACGCGTGACTATGTAGAAAACGAATGCACCAAAGCCTATGCCTCTCCCGGTGGAGCTATCGTCGGGCGCGTTGCCTATGCGCGTGATGCGTTTGATGGCTTAACCCTTATGGACCAAATTACAAATGGTCGATTTGATATCTACCTTGCCGCTGTACAAAAACAACGTGGAGAGAAAAAAACACGGCAACATAAGGCACAGCCAGATCGCGGTTTTGACCCCGTTGATAAGGAGAAAGCGCGTACGCGCCGGCAACGTATAACGGCAGAAGAGCCGGCAATAACCCCTCCCTTTTGGGGCACACGCATGCTTGAAGTAACACCAGAAGCTGTTATCCCTTTCTTAAATGAACGATCACTCTACCAATTTCAGTGGGGGTTCCGCAAACAAGGGCGTTCTCTTGAAGAGTTTTTAGAATGGGCACGGCAAGAATTACGCCCTGTGTTAAAACGTATGATCGCCCTTTGTGCGGAACAAAATATTTTACATCCCCAAGCCTCTTATGGCTATTGGAAAGCCGCCGGCGATGGGAATGACCTTATTCTCTTTGACCAAGACGGTTCAACAGAGATCACGCGTTTCACACTGCCTCGCCAACCGCGTGAAAACGGGGAATGTCTTGCCGATTTTGTGCCTGATATTACAGAACCCTCACGCGGTGTTATAGCTTTGCAAGTGGTCACAATCGGGCAAAAAGCCTCGGATATCGCGCGACAATGGTTTGAGGAAAACCGCTACCAAGATTATTTATACCTGCACGGACTTTCTGTTGAAATAGCCGAAGCTATGGCAGAATACACCCACAGGCGCATTCGCGCGGAATGCGGTTTTGCCGCAGAAGATGCCCGCGAAACAGAAAAACTACTACAACAAGGCTATCGTGGCGCGCGCTATTCTTTTGGCTATCCAGCATGCCCAAAAATGGAAGATCAAAGCAAAATCTTAACCCTTCTTCAAGCCAATCAAATCGGCGTATCTCTCACAGAAGGAGACCAACTCTACCCCGAACAATCGACCTCGGCACTTGTTATGTTTAACAAACACGCACGCTATTTTACAATTTAAGCCGAAAGTTCAGAGGAAAAAGCAACGCAAAGTGTACAAAAATGGCACAAAATAAGGTGTTTGAAAGAAAAAGTTGAAAAATATGGGGGGGTAAAATGCTCTCTGTTAGGTGGTTATAACCGCCTTTATATTAGATTTTACTCTAAAAGGAAAAGGAGAGTCATTATGATAGTATGTCCCAAATGTAGAAGTGAAAATGTTGAAAAAGACATAAACGCTGCAGGTGCTGCAGGTATAGGTGTCGGTATTGGATCAGGTGCCATAGGCGGTGCGGCCATAGGGTCGACAATTCTCCCTGTAGTAGGCACAGCGGTAGGCGGGCTGCTCGGTGCTCTTGTGGGAGCTGCAAAGGGATCCGATATAGCCGATAGGCGCTTCAGTTATTACCGCTGTAATAAGTGTGGTAATGAGTTTAAATCCTAAATCATCAACATCATCAATAAGAAAGCATTGATCTATTTGGGATAAAAATAGATCATGCTTTTTTCTTTTCATGAAATTATTAAAACTGATAAAAATTGATCCATTGATTCAAAACACGTCCCCTACCACATAAAGACCTATTTGCATTAACAAATATTTATCATTTTTACACAATGAAATTTACATAATAATTTACATAATAAGGAATAGAAAAAAGGAAAAGAAACCTTGTCTATTATATCCCATAACCCTGTTCATGTTATTGGGGCGTCGGGGCGGTGTGGGCAGGCTGTCTGCCGCGCCCTGATCCAAAGAGGTACCCCCGTTGTTGCCCTTGTGCGCAACTATGCCAAATTGCAAGCTTCTGGCTTATTAACTCGCTATTCCACCACCGATTCTTCTATAACCCTGCGCGTTATCGATATGACTGGACCAAAAGACACATTACGCACTGCTTTAGCCGATGCCACGCGTATTATTTGCACCGCTCATGCACGACATATCCCCGCCTTATTGGCAGCCTCTCCCCACCAAGCACGGCTTGTTTGCCTCGGCAGTACCCGTAAATTCACACACTGGCCCGATAACCACGCCCGTGGTGTATTAGCAGGCGAGCATGCCTTATTAGAATCGGGAAGAGCCGGGGTCATATTACACCCGAGTATGATTTATGGGGCAACAGGGGAAAATAACGTACAAAGACTCGCCAGTTTATTGCGCTATCTTCCGGTTGTTCCGTTACCGAATGGCGGAAAATCTCTTGTGCAACCGATTTATCAAGATGATGTTACAGCCTGTATTCTCGCCGCGTTAGAGTGTAAAACCTTCCCCCAATTACCTTATACACTTGTTATTGCGGGAAAACACGCCGTGCCTTATTGGTTTTTTGTCAAAAAAATTGCCCATGCAGCAGGTCTTAAGCCAAAACCCATGATTACCCTGCCCCTTTCTGTTTTACAAAAGGCGGCACGACTCATGGCTTTTATTTCCAAAATTTTTCCTCAAATTCCCTCCATTAGCCCGGCGGAACTCCGCCGTCTAACAGAAGACAAAGCCTTTGATATAACAGACATGCAAAGGTATTTAGGGGTTTTTCCTCTCGGCATTAGGGAAGGACTTTTGATGACCTTCTCAAACACTTCTTAAATAATCTTCAATCTTTACCCCAATATTCCATATATTATTATGTATTTTTATAGTTTTTATGTTACCGTCTCTTTTATCGTGTAGAATTGATAGTATCTATTCTTTCATAAAATTAGAAACAAGAAGGGAGAAGAAGGTCAAGGTTATAACTCTCTTAAGAGTATCGTAATAATCTTTTACCATTAAGTAAGTTTGCAAGCTAAATTTTAAACTTTTAAGGAAATACTCTATGAGCCCAACAGATTTATCCCGTTACAGCATTGAGCAACTTTTAAACGAGACATCAGAGAAATGGAAATCTCACGTTAAAGACATTCAAAGTCTGACATCTGCGGTTCAGAAAATTCTTTCAGCTAGTTTATCGGAAGAGCAACGTCATACGTTGCACATAGAGTTAGGTGAATTAAGTGAGACTTTTGCGCTTTTACAGAAGCAAGCGGATCATCCTGAATTAGTATTAGCGACGACGGGGACGACGAGTTCTGGGAAGAGCACGTTAGCGAATTTTCTGATTGGAGAACCAGTTCTTCCTGCTGCAGTTCAGGAGATGAGTGCTGGGCTTGTGAAAGTAAAGCATGGCTATAAACGCAAGTTAACCATTCCCCAAACGAAAGGTGCCACGTGGGAGACAGGGATATGGGAAAATCCTACAGCAAGTGAAGTATGTCAACGGCTTGAAGCGACGATGAATGCTTTTCGTCGAGCAGAGGATGATGACGAAGAGATAGAGCCTGTTGTTTTTGAGATTGAATGGCCTATTCGTTTAGCGGAAAGAAAAAAGGAACTTGGTTTACCAGAAGGCACACAAGTCACGATTATAGACCTCCCCGGGCTGAAAGCAGTGAATGATGAGCGTAATGGGACTGTAATTCGGCAAAATATTTCTAAAGCTTTTTGTCTTGTTGCGTATAATGCTGAAGAGACGGATAGAATTAAGCAAAGAACATTACTGAACCAAGTTGTCAACCAAGTTATGGTATTAGGGAAAAAAGAGGTTCCGAGTGTTGAGCACTCTTTGCAGCGGATGTTATTTTTGCTCAACCGTATTGATGCATTTTGGCGGCATGAAAATGCTGATGAACAATTAGAGAAATTTAGGAGTGAAGTTACTAACCAGCTGCAGGAGAAACTAAAAGAAGTTCTTCCAGGGCACGAGGGGTTGATTAACCAAATAGAGTTTACGCAAATTTGTGCTTTACCCGCTCTTTTGGCAGTCAAAGCCAATCGTCTATGGGCAGATCCAGATAAACAAGCCGAGGTTTTAAAGAAACTTGATAAATCGTTTCAACGTATTTTTCCTAAAGGTTATTTTGATGACTTTCCGCGGAAATTTGAAGATCTCTCCGAAGGGGAACGACGCGATTTTATTAGCAAAACCCTTCAATATTCCTATGGCAGTACGTTTGAAGCGTATTTATTAAAGCATATGACCCAGCATTTCTTTGATGTTGTGCTAGATATACCCATTCATCATTTTTCAATGGCTTCTCGTCATATTTTAGAAACGCTTGATATGTTCCTTGAAAGCCATACAATACGCACAGAACAAGAGGCTGAAGAACGCAAAAAACACCTCAAAGAGGCAGAAATTGCGTTAAATAACATTACGAAAAAAACAATTGACCTCATAGACCCTATTCCTCAAAAGCTAAAACAAAAAGGATCCTCTGGACATGTTTTAGATGCGTTAAAAGATATTTTTATCCCTGTTGAGGAAAAAATTGGGTCAAAAGGGCTTTTATTGCCTATTGCTAATATTAAGCAAGATATTACGAACCGACCGCGTAGTGATTTACGACACTATGTTTATACCGTTATGACAGGGGAAGAGCCGGAAGAAACCCTTTTGATGGTAGGGCTTCCTCAATTAGAGGATCTGAGGCTTGCCATAGAAGATCTCAAATACTCTCCTTACGGAAAATATTATAAAAATGGCGGACATATTAAGCAAGAAAAAGCCTTTGAAACAGCAAAATATGTGCGCTTATTTGTGAAAGCCTTTTCGGAAACATTACAAGTGATGATTAACCGAGCAGTAGAAAACTCCGCTGCTCAAGTGCGAAGTTCTTTTACAGAATGTTCCCGTAAACTCATAGAGCAAATGAAAGACGAATTTCGCCAAGTGGAAGACTTAAAACATTTCGTAGGATTATCTAATATTTTTGATAAAGACTTGTTCTTTCCCAATCCACCACGTGTCACAGTTAAATGTGATTACGAGATTACACCCAAAATGGTGAAGAAAACAAAAATCGTTGAAGATAATGTAGGCGTTAAAGGACTACTGAATTGGGGAAGTAAAATTTTCTTTGATGAATCGGCATTCATAAAAGAAGTAAGCTATAAAGAAGTTGTCTTAGATATGCCTCCCCTAGAAGAGATGTTGAACGACCTAACCTCTTTAAGTTTTTTAGAATCAGCCGTTAACGACATTACGACTTATGTGTGTGATTTAGTGGAAACATTTATTAGCCAGATTGAGGAAATGGTTGAAAAACGCGTTGAGGAAAAGCAAAAGGCTATTGACGTCAGTGTTCAGGAAATCACAGACGATACCAAGCAAAGAAATGAGACTTTAGCCCAATATCAAGACCAGATTAGAGACTTGTTAGAGAAATTGTAACATTATTAGGCAATCGTATAGACGGATCCAAAAAGGATCATTCTTTTAAAAAGGTTTTAGGCTTGCTTCACAGAGCGGCTACACCTTAAAAAAGCCCACAGGCTCCATAGCCCTTGCGGAATGAGGAGCAGCACACCTAACACCACTATGCCTATGGGTAAAGGGAGTTTTGCAATGGCGAAAGCAACACCGCCACTCCATAGGGTTAAAAGCCCTTCGCCTATTGTAATAAACGGGGCTGCTACGCCATTTTGGTAAAGCCTTTGGTAACAATGTTCCCGATGGGCTTGGGTAAGGCGTTTTCTCTGCCAAGCCCGGCATAGAAGTGTAAGACACACATCAAAAAGCAACGGAAAAAGCACAGCAAAACCCCACAAACAGCCCGAAGGGGGCGTGGCATAACGAGCAATGTATAAAGCTGCTACCCCCGCCAATAAGCCACAACCTTGACTGCCGACATCGCCCATAAAAATACGTGCTTTGGGGAAGTTAAACGGCAAAAAACCAGCTAACACGGCTGTAAACAGTAAGGCAGGCTTGCCTATTTCAGCAAGACCAAGAAAAGGGGCACAAAAAGCCAGAAAAACTGCCCCCCCGCAAAGACAAACCGTAATAAGCCCGTTTAAGCCATCCATAAAATTCACAGCATTCATACAAAAAACAAGCCATAGACCAGCGCCAAACATGGCAGAGCAAGAAGCAAAAGACAGAGGGGAAAAAAATTGACCGAGCGCTTGCCCCGCCATTACCGCTAAAACAGCGGCGCAACATTGCGCCAAAAATTTAACAATGGGAGAGTATTGATAAAGGTCATCAAACCACGAAACCCCACACAACACAAAAAGCGCAACTGCCATAAGCCAAGTGGCCTGTACCGCCCCTTCTCCCCAAGGCATGCCCAAAAAAGGATAAAAAAGCACAAAAGCCAACATCACGCCCAGCCCTCCACCTTTAGGGATAGGCGTATGATGGGCACTACGATGATTCGGGTGATCTAAAATAGCAAGGCGTACCATACCATACACCAAAGCAGCAGAAACACCCCCCGCACTGATGAGAATAAAAATAAGATAAAAAAGGGAAGAAACCATTAAAGAGAAAACTCATAAAGGGTCAAACATAAAAAAAAATTTATACCCTCTTTTTATCTCGAAATAAAAAAGCAAAATCTTTTTTTGGTATCCGCGAAAGCAAATGCAAAACAATCTCTTTACGACTCTGTATTTTAACGTTATAAAATAGATCTTAAAATATCTTTTCATGACTCAACATTTAACGCCTTTTTACTCGCTTTAATGTCCGTTGCCTTATATGCCCCAATTCTAACCAAGTTTTAGCCCAATTCTAGGCTTATAGTAAGCCGTTGTTTCAAGACCTCTTTATTTTCTTCTCCTCAAAAATACTCACTCTAACCCTCGCAAAGAAACTTTTGACCTATGACCATGAAAATTATTACCTGTAATAGTAACATCCCCCTCGCGCGAGATGTTGCCATCGCATTAAATACCTCTTTATGTGATGTGACAGTCCGCCGTTTTGCTGATATGGAAGTTTTTGTCGAAATCCATGAAAACGTTCGTGGAAAAGACGTTTTTGTCATCCAGAGCACATCTGCCCCAGCCAATGATCACCTTATGGAACTGCTCATTATGCTCGATGCTTTACGTCGTGGATCGGCAAAACGAATCACCGCGGTCATCCCTTATTTTGGTTATGCCCGACAAGATCGTAAATCAGCCCCCCGCACACCTATCAGCGCGAAACTCGTGGCGAATCTCCTTGTCGAAGCTGGTGCCCACAGAATCCTTACGCTTGATTTGCATGCCATGCAAATCCAAGGCTTTTTTGATATCCCCGTCGATAACCTCTACGCGGCGCCCTTATTCGCACGCGATATCCTCACACATTACGAAAAAAACGTTATGATTGTCTCGCCAGATGTCGGCGGTGTTGTGCGCGCCAGACAACTTGCGCAACGTCTTAAAGCCGATCTCGCGATTATCGATAAACGACGTGAACGCGCCGGTGTTTCAGAAGTGATGAATATTATCGGCGACGTACAAGGGCGACATTGCTTACTTGTTGATGATATTGTCGATAGTGGTGGATCTCTCTGCAACGCTGCCCGCGCTATTATTGAACAAGGAAAAGCAGCCAGTGTAGGGGCTTATGTCACACATGGTGTTTTAACAGGACAAGCCGTTGAAAAAATTGCCTCTTCCCCTATCGATCGGCTCACCCTCACCAATAGTATCCCCCTCACAACAAAACATCCCACTCCTCACAATATCCGACAAATTAGCATTGCGAACCTTCTCGCACAGGCTATACGCGCCATTGCCAACGAAGGATCTATTTCTTCCCTCTTTCAATAACACAATAACAATTTTTCAATATCCTCTACACGCCTCAAAAAATCTGCTTATCGCTATAAATTCATAAAACCTCACAGCCTTCTACCTTGCCCCTCTCGTCCTACCACACAAAGACTTGACCTATTCTTACCTTTTAGCTAGACTTTCTCTAGTTTTTGTTGCCTATGGTAAAGAGGTCAGCCGACCCTGTTAAAAAGATATACAACGCTTCATCGTAACATTGTCTTATAATATCGTTTTTTAACTCTGCTTCATTTTTGCTTTTTGCCTTTTTCTCTTTACTCTTACTTTTTCTGTTTTTTTGGGGTTAGAGGTTCTTATGTTTGCTTTTTCAAAACTTTCCAAACGTTTGCGACTCGCTGTTACAGTAGCTTTAACAACTTTTTTAGTCAGCTGTGCTGACCGTCCATCTTCTCCGCCTGTTTACCCTCCTCTTAATTATGGCTATTTAGGTCCTATTGTTCTTAAGACTCAGTCTTTAGCCATCGAAGACCATACGCAGCTTAACCCTGTTGAAGGAAATATTGGCTATAAATCACCCGTTCCCCCCATTCAAGCTGTGCGCCATATGGCTAACGAACGTTTAGTTGCAGCTGGGGGCGCAAATTCCGATAAAGTAGCACGCTTTGTGATTGATCAAGCCTCTATCTTACATGAGCCGGGTGGAGACCTTGTTGGAAAAGTCGCTGTGCACCTTGATATTCTTAACCCAAATGGGCACTGTATAGCTTATGTTTCTGCACAAGCTGGGCAAACCCTTCATCCTGACCCGTCCCTCCCTGTTGAAAGCCCACAAAACCTTTATGATGTCACCCGTGACATGATGAAAACCCTTAATGTTGAGTTTGAATATCAAGTGCGCCACGGATTGAAAAAATGGCTTATGCCGAACGATGGTCTACAAACCGACACAACAGTTCAATCTCAAAATATACCTTCCACGCCAACCTCTCCTCTAACAGGGGCAGAGGCAGGAGCAGAAGGAATCACTACCTTACCTCATTCACAAGCCGAAACGGCAACAACTTCTCCCACAACTTCGACAGCGGGTACCGAAACACCAGAAGAAAATACCTCCTCTGTAATCACATTGCCACAAACACAATTAGCCCCCCCTATGCCAGCAGCGGCACCCCCAACGACAAATGTCGGTACCAGTATTATGCCATCGGCAGCACAACAACCCACAACAGTAGAACCCTCTACACCTCCAACGGCGGGACCGGGAACACTTGCCATCCTTCCCCCAGCCGATGACACACTCTCTCATACACCGGCTTATACACAACCCTATACACATACACCGACGCCAACACCGGCTGAAAATACCTCAGTGCTCACCCTACCCCAAAAACCACAACAACAAGTGCAGCCTCTCCAGCCCACGCAACCAATTTCCCCACCTGCTTCACCCTCCTCGCAGCCTAAACAACCTAAAAAGACAGCGGATTTTAACCCCGTTTTCCCAGCAGGAGAATAAGGAGACACGCCTCCTGACACATCATTAACGCTATTTATTTCACGAGAAAATCAATAAGGTGATGATTTGCGAGAGTAACCAAAAATCCTTTAGGTTTTTTTATCGGTGCGTTTCGTTTTATTTCTTTCTAATAATAAGCACATGACTCAAATTGATTTTTACCATCTCACCCGTACTCATGTTTTTAAGGCACTCCCTCCGTTGTTATCACGTACATTAGCAAGCGGACAAAAAGCCGTGATATGGTGCACCGAAAAAAAATTCCTCGACGAACTTGATAAAGAACTTTGGAAAATTGCCTCTCCATCTTGGCTTCCCCATGGGCGCAAGGGCATTCTCTGCCCCGATATACAGCCTATTTGGTTGACAACAGAAGAAGATTGCCCCAATGCTGCACGTTTTCTCTTTCTATTAGAAAATCGAGAATGTCCTTATTTTTCGCGTTTTGATCGGATTTTTGACCTTTTTGACGGACACGATAACAACGTTATCGCCGCAGCACGCACGCGCTGGACAGCTGCTAAAACAGCAGGCTTCACGCCCTCTTATTGGCAACAAGAAGAAAAAGGCTGGAAACGTGCCCGTTAGCCCGTTAGCCTGACTTTACTTCTCCAACACTCATCTATTCTTATTTTATTATTTTACCCTTTTCACTTACGCGCGACAGTAAAACGATGTAGCGCGTAAGCGAGCAAAATAAATTTAAGCTGTTATTTTTCAAACCCTTCCCGTACAAAACGATCGAGTAAGCGCACACCAAAGCCTGTTGCCCCTTTAGGCTGACCGTGTCGTGATTTTTTTGCCCAAGCGACGCCGGCAATGTCTAAATGTGCCCATGATGTCTCTCCAATAAAACGCTTAAGGAATTGCGCTGCCGTAATCGATCCAGCATCGCGCCCGCTGCTGATATTTTGTATATCGGCAATATCCGAATTTAACAATTTATCATATTCCTTATCTAAAGGAAGACGCCACAACTTTTCCCCTGTCTGTAAACCTGCCGTTTCCAAAGCATGCGCAAGAGTATCATTGTTTGAAAACAGCCCAGCATATTCATGCCCTAAACTGACAACAATAGCCCCCGTTAATGTTGCGAGATCAACTACCAGTTTAGGGGCAAAGTTTTTACAAGCATAATCAAGCACATCTGCTAAAACAAGGCGACCTTCTGCATCGGTGTTCAGCACTTCGATTGTTTTGCCGGAAGCACTTTTAACAATATCTCCCGGGCGTTGTGCTTTACCCGAAACCATATTTTCAACTAAACCCACAAGCCCAACAGCATTTACTTTGGCTTTTCTTAAAGCCAGTGCCGCCATAAGACCAACAACAGCGCCAGCACCTGCCATATCCCATTTCATCTCTTCCATGCCAGCAGCAGGTTTTAACGAAACGCCACCCGAATCAAAAGTAACCCCTTTCCCCACAAAAGCCAAAGGCGAATCGTCTTTTTTGCCACCATTCCAGCGCATCACTACCATACGAGGCTCATTAACACTACCTTGAGCAACCCCTAATAAAGCACCAAAACCCAACTTTTCCATAGCTGGACGATCAAAAACCTCAACCTCTAACCCGTGACAACGTAAGTTTGAAATACGATCGGCAAATTCAATCGGTGTCAGTACATTAGCAGGCTCGCTAACAACATCACGCGTTAAAGCAACACCTTGCGCAACTGCCACTAAAGAAGGCCAAAGGGATTTTGCCTTATCGGCTTCATCCACAGAAGAAGCGACTATCGACAGTTTTATCAGTTTATGGTTTTTAAGAACTTCTGCCTCGTTGCGATACGCACTAAAATGATAGGCACCCAAAACCGCACCAAGAGCAACATGAGCGGCTAAATCCCCTGATATATAGCCTGTTATCAGTGAAGCTTCTTTTTCTTTACCTAATAGAGAGGCGGCATAGCCTCCAGCTTTTTCAGCTTCCCATGTCTGAAAAGCCTCTTTTTTCCCCACACCAATAAGCACGACTCGTGAAAGATGAGAAACTGGTGCTAAAATAACGCAATGCGTGCCTTCTTTGCCAGTAAATGCTTCAGCTTTAGCCGCCCGTGTAAGAGAATCGGCAATTGCCTTATTCACACCATGAAAAACAGGAGACTCCTCCTCACTTTCAAAAACCAAAATGGCTAAAGCCCCTTTTATCAAGGCTTCCTCTTGAGAATGGCTGTGTTCAGAGTTGTTTTGCGTAGAAAACGAAATTTGAAGCATAGGACCTCCTTATCATTCTATGTTACACTTAAGATTATTTTATCTTTTTTTAGGTACGTTACCGTTCCTTAACTTGGCAAGAGTTTATTCAAAAAATAGTTCGTCATAAACAAACAAAACAAGCCCATATGTATATATAACATTGAAAAACATGAGTCATTATACCGATACCGAACTCCTTGCTTTAGCGGCAGAACTAGCTGAAAATGCTGCCAATATTATTCGTGCTATTCGTTCCAGTGGATTCGAGACAAAAATAAAAGCCGACTCTTCACCCGTTACCGAAGCCGATCAGAAATCTGAAAAATATATTCTTGATAAGTTACGCACCGCTACGCCCTACATTCCGGTGATTGCGGAAGAAGAAGTCTCTACAGGTATTCATAACACAGCAGGAGACACCTATTGGCTTGTTGACCCTCTCGACGGTACACGGGAATTTGCGGCGGGACGTGATGATTTTACCGTTAACATTGGTCTTGTACGTCACGGACGTGCTGTTTTAGGCGCTATGGCACTACCGGCTTACCACCAACTCTATACTGGGCACGTCGGCGTTGGCGCATGGCGACGCGATGCACGTGGAATTAAGGCTATTCACGCACGCCGCCCCCCTGATCATGGACTTACTGTTCTTGCCTCACGCCATTATGCACACGATCAACGCTTAACACATTATCTAGAACGTTACCCTTTGGCGACAATCAGCCATATTGGATCTGCTGTCAAATTTGCTCGGATTGCAGAAGGTGTTGCCGATTTTTATCCCCGTCTTGGTCCCACCATGGAATGGGATACCGCTGCCCCACAAGCTATTGTTGAAGCTGCAGGAGGTTGTGTTACACTTTTCGACGAGTCGACATTGCTGTATGGTAAAACAAAGTGGAAAAATCCTCCTTTCATTTGTCGCGGGATAATATAATTTTAGTTTTACTTTTATTATCGAATTCTACACAACAGACGTGATCCTTTAGTTTTTATTCTAGCTTTCTCCATTATTTTTTATCTCCTAAAAAACATAACACAACCTATGACACGCACGATAACCCAGCGTCTGGATAATAGTCAAAAAAGCCTTGAAACTGCTGCACATCTTTTGCGCCATGGTGGCATTGTTGCCTTTGGTACAGAAACGGTTTACGGACTCGGAGCAAATGCCACACAACCCGATGCCGTTGATCGTCTTTTTGCTATAAAACGTCGCCCTCTTTCAAAACCTCTTACAAGCCTTTTTCCTCATGCGCATCTTGCTTTGCGGCATGTGATCGCTTCACCCCTTGCGCAAAAACTTGCCCAATATTTTTGGCCTGGTCCACTCACTTTAGTTTTACCCCGTGCTCCAGACTCTCCTATTAGTGTCCATGCAACACAAGGGATTAACACGCTAGCGATTCGTGTTCCCCAAGGACATAGCATTACCCGTTTACTCGAACTCGCTAACACGCCTATCGCTGCCCCTTCAGCAAATCTTTCAGGACAAATTAGCCCTACGACAGCCGAGCACGTTCTTGAAGAATTTGATGGTTTTATCGAGGCTATTGTCGACACAGGTGCCTGCCCTCTTGGGCTTGAAAGTACATTATTAGACCTTTCTTCTCCCTCTGGCCCACGCTTATTACGATTAGGAAGTATCCCTTTAGAAGATCTTGCGGTTTTTTGCGGTTCTCTTGATCCTCCTCCAACAACATCTTTAATAGATCCCTTAACAAACTCAACACTTCCTATAGCAAAAAGTATTCCTTTTTCTCGCAATCCTCACGATATATTATCGCGTCATCTGCCTCATTTACCTCTCTACCTTGAGAGACAATATGCTATGTCTGATGAAGCCTTACTTGCCTTTGGTCCCCAACAAATGCCACTAGAATGTCTGACATGGAATTTAAGTGAACAGGGTTGCCTAAAAGAAGCTGCTACTCGCCTCTTTGCAGGAATACGCTTTCTTAACAACGAAGGACAACGCCTCCATCTACGCGCTATTGCTGTACAGCCTATCCCCTACACAGGACTAGGACGAGCGATTAATGACAGTCTCAACCGCATGACCATCGGTTTTACGCCTTATTCTTCCCTCGCGTCTGATCTATCTTAATAATAGTACTCATGAATACAATCGAACCAATCGACCCAAAGGAAATCAAAATCCTCTCAGATATCCTTGCTTTAGTACTCGAAGAAAACCCTGGGCAATCTAGTACCGCGTTAGAAACTCTTCGCCGACGTGCTAAACGTCATCATATGACCGGAGGTGCTCTTAAAAATCTTTTTCAAACGCTAGCTGCTAACCCTTCTAAAGCGCAAGAAGCTTCTCGTAGTCGTGGAAGGAATACACGAAGTACACGTGCCAAACAACAAGCCGACTCAGCAGCAGAGACACATCGCGCCCAGTTACAAGAAATGCGAGACAGTATCAGCCGTCTTGACCATCAACTTAGAACTATTATGGCTCAAAATGCCTCTCTTAAACATGAGTTAGACCTGACACGGCAATCACGTGCAGAACTTCAAGCACGAATCGCAGGAGCAGAATTATCCCTTTCACGAAAAAAACAGTCCGCTATGATCAAAGCTTTTCTGATAGGATGTGTCATAGGCATTATCCCGGTTTTTATCATCGCCCTATTCGGTTAAATCATAGACACGCTTACGCTTCAATGTAATCCTTTTAACAAAAACTTCTTTTCTTGGCACTCTATTAAAACAGCTCTTGATTTGTATTTATTAGCCATAATGTTTTTCATAAAATTGTTTTGTTGTCGTCATGTTTTTTCATATTTATAATCTGTTATCGACAAAAATTTAGGCATATTGTCTTAGTCATAAGTTCAATGGATCATCTCCCTCCATCCTGATATTTATCGAATATTTATGAAATGTTTATTGAGATTTTACTATGACACATTCACAACTTCCTCCCTCTCTTTATGAAGCTCTTTTCCAACTCCTAGGTCCTTTAGGTATGATCACCAACGCTGTGGATACGGATCCTTTTTGTACAGACTGGCCTTCTAGACATCATGGTCGGTGTGCGGCTGTATTACGCCCTGATACAACAGAAACATGTGCACAAGCCGTTGCCCTTTGTTATGCCCACAATGTGCCGATGGTCCCTCAAGGAGGAAATACGAGCTTAGTGGGTGGTGCAACACCCGATGAAAGTGGAAAATCCGTTATTATCTCTACAACGCGCATGACACGTCTCTATGGTATTGACCATACCGATTTAACCATGACAATAGATGCAGGTGTTACCCTTAAAATGGCACAAAATGCCGCTACAGAAGAAGGTCTTTTGCTTCCTTTATCTATTTCTTCTGAAGGTTCAGCTAACATTGGTGGCGTACTCGCAACAAATGCAGGAGGAAACCATACGATCCGATATGGCAACGCGCGTGAACTCGTTCTTGGCTTAGAGGCTGTTCTTCCCAATGGCAATATATTAAATGTTATGCGTAAATTACGCAAAGATAACACAGGCTATGCCCTGCGCCACTTGCTGATCGGATCAGAAGGAACATTAGGCATTATTACGCGTGCTATTCTTCAATTACAGCCGGCACCCCGCACGTGTGAGACAGCATTATGTGCGTTAGCTGATCCCAAAGAAGCCCTTGAACTCTACACTCTTTTCAGACAACAAGACCCGGCAGCAACTTATGCCTTTGAGTTTATGTCAGGCACAAGTATGGAGCTCGTGAATAGTTTCATTGAAGGCGCGTCTCTTCCCTTTGATAAACCTGCACCCGTTTATATCCTTATAGAACTCACGAGCCCACGCACCGATCAAAGTTTAAGAACGCTTATGGAAAATATACTTGGCTCTGCCCTAGAAAACGGGCTCGTGCACGATGCTATCCTTGCAGAAAGTGAAAAACAACGACAAAGTTTATGGAAACTTCGTGAAGAACAAGCAGAAGCCCAAAAACGCGCAGGAATATCAATTAAAAATGATGTCTCTGTTCCTCTGACGGCTATTCCTACTTTCCTTTCACGCGCCACTGAAGCCTGCAAGACGCTTGTGCCCGGTATACGTGTTGCCCCTTTTGGACATATTGGCGATGGCAATATTCATTTTAACCTTGTCCAACCCGAGAGAATGGATCTTTCTGTTTTTCTTACCCATGCCTCTGAGATTATGCGTGCTGTGACGGATATTGTCCATGAACTTGGTGGTTCTTTTTCTGCAGAACATGGCGTCGGACAACTTAAAAATTATATGATGCCAAGCTGGCGAGGAGGTGCAGAATTAGAAGCCATGCAACACATTAAAACAGCCCTTGACCCGAAAAATCTGATGAATCCGGGAAAACTTTTTCCTTAAAGTTTTTTTTCTGACACTATAATAACTATATAAGGAATTATACTAACACTTTAAATATACAAGAAGGCAAAAAAGGTTTATATTGTAGAAAGATCTCTTTCTTTGCTCTTTTTACGTGTTCAAAATACAATGTCTTTTTCTTGTATACTTCCGCGTTTATGGCGTGTTTGTGGCGCGTTAATTATGGCAACAGGCACCATTATGGGGGCACTGGTTGCTCATCTTCCTGAAAAGGATTTTGCTATAGGCGGACGTGCTATTGCGCATGTGGCTATGAATATGCAAATGTGGCACGGACTTGCCCTGATTTTATTAGGATTTATAAAAGCACACGCCCACCGCCTTCTCCTTATAGGCGGGTGCGGATTGCTTTTGGGCATTTTACTTTTTTGCTGTAGTGTTTATTACACGGCTTTTACAGGGCACCACGCAGCTTATATGGCACCAACAGGTGGAAGTCTTCTTATTTTATCGTGGTTTGCTCTTGCTCTTGGTTGGACGTTTGAAAATAAATAGATAAAAAAGCAAAAATAAGTAACAAAATAACTCCCATAAAACAAAAAACACGCGCCACTTTCGACTTATATCACTCGGAAAGCCTGTGATTGTTAGTTGTAGAGTGCGAGTCTGTTGCTATAGGTAACTCAAGATCAACTTGCAAAATAGATCCTTGAGCTTCGTGTTTGTGTTTAATGTGAATTTTATCCTGTTCAATAGCAATGTGACGTTTAACAACTTCTAAAATCTCACGTTGTAATTGTTCTAGCAACGTCGCCGATAAACCCAAATGGTCTGCACTGTTCTCTATAGAAGCCCGTTCATGCGATAACAAAATTTTCAACCTGTTATACGCAACAGGTGAAGACGGACGTTTCTTAAAAAAACTTAAAAGAAAACTCATATCGCTTTCCGCTTAAAAAGCCATTCCAACAGACCCCTACGTTCTGTTGGGATAGTCACTTGAACATCTTCTCCCATAAGTCGACGTGCTGCTTCAGAATAAGCAGAAGCGGCAACACTTTTCGGTTTTGACACCGTAACAGGGGCACCAACATTCGACGATACAAGAATATCCTGACTTTCCGGAACAACGCCTAGTAGTGGAATAGAAAGAATATCTAAAACATCATCTGTCGTTAACATGTCACCACGACCAACACGCTCAGGGTCATAACGCGTGATCAGCAAAAATTTCTCTATTTCTCCATTCTCTTTAGCTTTTTGTGTCGTACTGTTCAACATGCCAATAATTCTGTCGCTATCACGTATAGAAGACACTTCTGGATTAACAACAATAACCGCTTTATCGGCATGGTACATCGCCATTTGTGCACCATGCTCAATACCTGCAGGACTATCACAAAGAACCCAATCAAACTTTCCACGTAACTCATCAATAACACGCGACACACCTTCTTGCGTTAGTGCGTCTTTATCACGTGTCTGCGAGGTCGGCAGTAAAAAAAGCCCTTCAACTCTTTTATCTTTTATCAGTGTTTGAGAAAGGTTGGCATCACCTTGAATAACATGAATCAGATCAAAAACAACGCGACGTTCTGCCCCCATAATGAGATCAAGATTACGTAGACCAACATCAAAATCAACCAAAACTACTTTTTGCCCCATCATAGCCAGAGCCGCCCCAAGCGCAGCCGTGGTTGTCGTCTTACCAACACCACCTTTCCCTGACGTAACGACAAGAACTTTCGACATCGATTTTCCTTTATTCCTCTATCTAACGCTTTTCAATATTTCAAGTAGCATATCCCAAACTCTTATAGATTGGGAACAACCAAAACGCTCCAGATTTTTTTACAATATATGTCATAAAATAGCGCGCTTTAACACACTACATCAACAATTTTGGAGCGGATGAGGGGAATCGAACCCCCGTATGCAGCTTGGGAAGCTGCCGTTCTACCATTGAACTACACCCGCCTAAACTCTTCCTCCCTCTCTTATACATCTTTTTAAGCACACAAGCCTCTTTTTTAGCGCCATATTTTTCAAACTATTTAATCCAGCTATCTTTTTTAACTTTAAAAAGTCTACCCAAGCATACCTGCACTATATCCTCATGTGCACGAGCTACCTCTCTCTTTATTAGCCTTTATGAACTGTTTTTACAAGTAGCAACACCCTTCGACTGAATAAAAATGCGTTTATCACCTTATTTTACCTTATCTCATACTGAAGGTTTTTGATACCCCGGTGCTAATACAGCATTATGCACACCATAGATAGAAAGAGGATCTTTCAACCAAAGCCGGTATTCGTGTCCGCGCAAACTATGATCTGGCGAGCTATCTACATGCCATTTCCGTAAAACATACCCAACAACAGCCGCTCTGACCTTAAGATGCAAACTCCCATTACGCATATTATAATCCATCTCCGTAATTTCAGGACGTGGCTGGTCAGGATGTGGAACAAGCTCTAATTCAACAATCCGAGTCCATTGTGTATCTTGGTGACTCATTTCATGTTGATCTATTGGGCTTTTATTAAGGACTACTGGGTGCTTAATTCTGGAAATTGCAAAATCACGAAACTCTTGAGATTTACGATCAAAGGCGCGAACATGCCAACGAAAACCTGTATCAATTAACGCAAAAGGCACAATTTCACGTTTAGTCCGACCATTTGAAATAGAATAATACTCTATTCCCAGAGGATTTTCTTGATAAATCGCTCGGGTAACACTTGCTAACACATTCAGATCGGGATGTGTGAGACGCGAAAGAATCTCATTTGGCAGCAACGACTGTTGAATATGCGCTGGACTACGACTACCAAACCCTTCAACCAACCATGACAACACACGATCTGAAGAAAAAGTAAAAAGTGGTCGAAAATCTTGCGCCAAGATATAAGATTTTTTCTTAGTATCGTAATTAATATTATGACGTGCCAGCTTTCTATAAAGAGATAAATCTCTAGACGCAGCGGCAAATTGTATACCAAAACGTGCGACTAAATCCTTCCGATGGATCTCCCCAACAAACCGAAGTCGAAATTCAATAAACGCAAGTCTATCTCGTTGTGATTGTGTAAAACTTTCAAGTTGATCTTTCGGCATTACGTTTTACCCTATCTAAGTTTAGAAGACATCTAAATTAAATAAACCTATGATATACGACTTATCTCAACTTTACTACAAAATTATTATGATTTATATGAGTTTTTACAAGGACAAGAATAAGAAAAATACAGAAGCAACCTTATGAGAGTATCACAAAGGAAATTAATTCTTACTCTATTAACATTCAATATTACGCCAGCTCCTGTTTAATTCAGTTATTTACTTTACGGCAAAAAGCCTTCCATTACAAAACACGTTGGGCAATCATTTTGAGCTTATGCATCAGGTCTGGATCACGCATTGAGGATGGTGTGACAAGAGCATGGTCTAAAGCCCGATCACAACCCATGTGACAAACATCACGTTTTCTGCCCAGAATAGGAATAACAGATCTTATAAGGGTTTTAGCTTTTACAACATTTTCTTGCATAACAGCCATAACGCTTTGCACGTTGACATCTCCATGATCACTATGCCAGCAATCATAATCTGTCACCATAGCCACAGTGGCATAACACATTTCAGCCTCACGGGCTAAACTCGCCTCGGGCATATTGGTCATTCCAATAACAGAACACCCCCATTGACGATATAACTCGCTTTCTGCGCGCGTAGAAAATTGAGGTCCCTCCATAACGAGGTACATCCCCCCTCTCGTGACGGCTATATCTTGTCGAAGCGCCTCGGATTCTAATACATCTCCTATACGCGCGCAAAAAGGATCCGCCATAGAGACATGGGCAACACATCCTGTATCAAAAAAACTTTTTTTCCTTCCCGAAGTACGATCAATCAATTGATCAACGATAACAAAGTGTCCTGGCGGTAACGCCTCTTTCAAAGAGCCAACGGCGGAGAGCGAAATAATATCTGTTACGCCAGATATTTTAAGAGCCGCGATATTGGCACGATAATTTAACTGTGAAGGCGGGACGCGATGCCCTCGTCCATGACGAGGGAGAAAAACACACCTTACACCTTCTAACCGCCCGAATAATAACTCATCATGGGGTGTGCCCCATGGTGTGTTAACATGTCGCCACTGTTTATCCTCTAGTCCTTCAATATCGTAAAGACCAGATCCACCTATTAAACCAATCACTGGCTCTACTTCCTCTTTTTCTGACATTGGAAAACTCTCTCTTCTTAATCTAAATCAACGATTTTCCGTAACATGTATTCACAAAAATTAGACATTGTCCGATTTTTATTTGTTTCTAATAGATAGCATACCTTACCCAAAAGTCTATTGTATGCAAGGTTCATCACATTGACGTATCCCCCGATGATGATTTTTGGGAGATTTGTGTGGATATATGAGGAGAGGTGCGTTTCGAAATCGTTCGCAAAGGAACAGTCTAAGGCTTTTTTGATGAGGTCTTTACGCTGGTTTTTTTCTAGGTCTTTCAGGTCTCGTGGGAATTGTTTAAAATAGTCCTTCGGAAAGATTTTTTTAAAACTCCCTTCCAATTCCTCAAGAAGCGTGGCTTGTTTCTCTGGTTCCTCCCACAAACGATCTGCCTCTACAGCCAAAAGTGCCGACAAAGAACAAATCTGACGAAGCGCTATCTTTTCAACATCTTCCTTATGATCTGGAAGCTCTCTCTTTAACTTCTCCTGTATCTGGGCTGTAACATCACCCTTAAATCTCTCTAATTGTTCAACAGCATCGTCATGCCGCCAAAACGCATCAACGCGGTTCAGTAAAAATAACATCCGCGAAAGAGAAGAAACCGAGCTTTTGTTATGCCGAAATTCTCTTTCCTCATCCTCTCCCTTTTCTCCGTAGCTTAATGCCATGACTTGGTTAACCACTTGGTCCAGTAAAGTTTTTTGTTTTTCTTTATCCGTCTCTTCAGCGTTATACGCAATCAAGCAAAAGGCTTTGTCAATGTTACGCCGAATAATAGGCCCATTGCGTTCATCGTTGACCGCTTTTAGCCCGGGGAGATCTAAAATTGTCACTTGTGTGCCTTCCGGTAAACCAAGTGCTTCTTTCCTCTCCGCTAAACGAATAGGCCATTCAACTTCAAAAACAACAGGCTCTATCTCTTTATTCCTATTCTCCTCTTCACGAAACGCCATCATCGTCTCCGCAAGCCGTTGACACACCTCACTTGCTGTAGGACTTTCCCATCTCCCTGTCTTCCACGTAGAACCTTTCGTTTTGGGAATCGTCAAAGAACATTTATCGCTATGCTTAACCTTAACAAGACCAGCACTCATCTCTTGAACACCAGCAGGAAGAATCGCCTCACCTATCAAAAAACTCGCTAACGTGCTCTTCCCAGAACTCGTCGTCCCAGTCGTCGCTAATACTAACTCAGGATGCTTCGCTTGACCATTTAAGTTAGTACAGAGATTTTTTTAGACAGTAGAAATTTTGTAATATCTCCCCATGTTCATTTTCTGTAAGACTATTGCCCAATATAGCCTTTATCTCATCTATCATATCCTCAACAAAAACAATTCGGTTCTCCCATTCATCCAAAACACGTTTAATATTTTCAATAATACAATGTGTCGAAAGCATGACGTTACCCCTTTTTTAATTTCAAAAAAAATAAACAAATAACGAAAAAATAATTCAATACTTCTTTTTAAGTTATTTGGAACCGATAAAGTACAATACGTTGACAACATAATACGTTACTGTACGATACATCGTTTTACTTTCGTTTTCCTATTTCATAGTTTTCTTAAATATACGTTATTTTCAAGCCTGTTGATTTTCAATCAGCCGCTTTCTAATTTCTCGCCCGCGTTGAATACGATCAACAATATACGCCGTATTTTCTTCTTCAATAGCCTTTGCCATTGTTTCTGCACTGTCCATAAAACGATCGAACATTTCTAATAACGCTTTTTTATTAGCCAAGAAAATATCTCGCCACATAATAGGGTCAGATGCGGCAATACGTGTAAAATCTCGAAAGCCGGAAGCGGCAAAGTCTAGCACTTCAGAACGCGTTTCTTCTGCAAGATCATCTGCCGTGCCACAAATAGTAAATGCTAATAAATGTGGTAAATGGCTCACAATCGCACAAACTCGATCATGATGTTCCGGTGTCATATGGCGTACATGAGCACCACATCTTTGCCAAAAAACACGAATCATTTCTATCGCTTCAAAGGATGTGTGTTCCAAAGGTGTAAGCAAACACCAACGATTCTCAAAAAGCATCGCAAGACCGGCATCAGGTCCGGAAAATTCTGTCCCTGCCATAGGATGTGCGGGCACGTAGGCAATATTAGGAGTAACGATGCGTTCCAATACGGGACGAATAGCCTCTATCACAGACACTTTGGTTGACCCTACATCTGTCAAAATCGACCCAGTGCGCATAACGGGAAGAATCTTTTCCGCAACAGATCCTATCCTTCCAACAGGAACACACACCATAACGCAATCAGATTGTTGTGCGGCACTTATAGCGTCTGTCATTACTTCATCGGCAATTTGTAACTCATGAACACGTTGACAAACATCAGGATTTGAGTCGACAGCAAGCAACCGTCGCGCCAGTCCGTACCCTAAACGGGCCCGCCGTAAAACAGAAGATCCGATAAGCCCAACGCCAATGACTGTCAGCGTATCAAAAACAACTGGTAGCTCTTTAGTCAATATCCCCTTCCTCTTTGTTTGGGATTTCGTAAACAAATGTACGCACGGGGGTTACTGTAAATTGATCGGCTTTTGCGTTCTCAATTTTTGTATGATAGTGCTCAGCATGTAGGCTACGCATTTCTAAAAATTGCCAGATCAATAACACAGAAATACCAACCGTTAATTCTCTTCCACGACGCAGCAAAGAAAACCCAAGAGCAATAGGAGCAGAAATATCAAAAACATGACCAATTACCATATAAGCACCTTCTTGCACCCCTAGACCAGCAGGTATAAAAAAGCCGACCGACATAATGGCACAGGCTACCCCTTCAATAGCAACAGCTTGGAAAAACGTTAAAGACGCCCCTAAAAACCATGCTGTTACCCAAAGTATACCAGCACTACCCAGCCATCCCAGAAAATGACAAGACGCCGCCATAGCAATGCGTAATGGATGACTCCATGCTTGTTCCAGATAGTCCTGCGCGGCATCTACACTATCTAATAGCCCATTTTTCCATTTCTCTGTCATTTTTCTGACAAAAACCCCTCCGAAACGGCGTAATAACCGCCCGCCGTTACGTTGTGTCCAGATAAACCCTATTGATCCTACAACGAGGAATAGAGCACCCCCCATAATGGGCATCACTAACGGATGAAAGCCCCGATACGTTACAAGAAAGATGATAGCCAAAAGAATAAAGGCAACTTGCCCCATCACTTCTGTTGTAATGTCAACAAGATTGGCCCCCGTTGCTTCTGACAAGTAAATATTTGGGCTTGTTTCTTTTACACGAAGACATGTTGCTCTCACACCGAGAACCATTCCCCCCACTTGTGAAAGTGGCAGACACGAACCCACAGCATCGCGCACCATACGTGCCCCTACTAAACGCCAATATCCCAATTCAGGAAAAGCGACATGCCACGCAAGCCCAAGAATGCCATCAACCAATAATTGGCACAGCACAATAGCACAAAAGCCATAAAAACCGATGCTCAAAACAGCGTGGAGAACAGGGTCTACCCCACTCCACGCCACAATAAGAGTCGTAACAATAAGCCCTAAGATAGCAAAAAAAAGTGTAAGTTTTTTCAAATTACAATCTCTAAATCTATCACAAACATTCCCTTCTATTTTCACAACATTAAGAGATGTCGTCCTTAATAAACTCTGCCTCAATTTTCACATAATTACATAATTTTTAACAAAGTTGACAAGTTTAATCATGTTTAACAAATTATCGTGTTATCGTATAGTAGTTACGGATAGCCAGTACATCGTGCATGAACTGGTTTGCCTTACTTAAAATTTTTAATATTTAACAAATATTTAAAACCTTTCATAGGAGAATTATCGCCGTGACAGCTCCAACACTTGTTACTGGTGCTACTGGCTTCGTTGGCTCCGCTGTGGCTCGTATTTTACATGATCGTGGTCACTCCCTACGGCTTATGGTACGTAAAGGAAGTGATCTGCGCAATATTGCCGAACTTTCTGCCGAGATTGTAGACGGTGATCTCCTACGTCCCGATACTTTTGAAAGGGCAGTCAAGGGGTGCCGTTATGTTTTTCATGTTGCGGCAGATTATCGCCTATGGGTGCCAGATCCTGCTCCTATGATGACGGCTAATGTTGAAGGCACGCGCTTGCTCATGCGCGCGGCTTTGAATGCCCGTGTTGAACGAATCGTTTATTGTTCTTCTGTTGCAGCACTTGGGCTTATTGGTGATGGAAGCATAGCTGACGAAACGACCCCTATACGTGAACACGCCGTTATTGGCGTTTACAAACGATCAAAATACAGAGCCGAGCAAGAAGTGCTCCGCCTTATTCGAGAACAATCTTTACCAGCGGTTATTGTAAACCCTTCTACGCCTGTTGGTCCGCGTGATATTAAACCAACACCAACAGGGCAGATGATTCTTGATTGTGCCGCAGGGCGTATGCCGGCTTACGTTGATACAGGTGTAAATATCGTTCATGTTGATGACGTTGCTATAGGACACGCTTTAGCTTTAGAGCAAGGTAAAATAGGAGAAAAATATATTCTCGGAGGTGAAAACTTCCTTTTACATGATCTTTTTGATATGGTCTCTCGCATTGCACATGTCGCACCACCGCGTATTCGTTTATCACAGGAAGTTATTTGGCCTGTCGCTGTTGTTTCGGAATGGCTATCACGGGCATTTGGGGTAACACCGCGCGTTACGCGTGAGATGTTAGCTATGTCTCGTAAAAAAATGTTTTTTTCTTCTGATAAAGCCAAAAGAGAGTTGGGCTATACGCCTCGTCCAGCTTATCAGGCTGTAGAGGATGCCATTACTTGGTTTCGTCATAACGGCTTTCTCAAATCTTAATCAGGTTATCTTGTATGGCTATTCAATGAAGGGATGAGACCGATGAAAAAAATAAGTTTCCTTATGCTTATCGCCATCTTCTCTTTCTTGGGCTCTCAACATTTATCTTTTGCCCAAAGAATCTACAATAGCACCAAAAACTCTTCAGAAACCCCTGCCAATAGCAACGCCATCGGTCAAGCTGCAGGCGGGGAATCTGCTCAACGTTCTCTCACAAGTGAAAACGGAAGGGCAATTCAATTTCACAGACAAAAGTTCCAAAGCTCTCCAGATCCCAATTTTTATGCTACCCCGCAAGGGCGCACAATTATTTTTATGAACGAACTTCGTGCCGGCATTCCTATGACCAATGCACAAGTACAATGGTATATGAACAACATGCAGCAAGACATGTACAGAGGATATCAGGGATATTAATATTTTTTGCAAGTGTTAAAGTCTTGGTATAAAATACTAGACTTAATAAAGCAAGGATGTTATACTATTGTACCTTGAGATGTGTAATAGATAAGTACAGAAATTGCTTACTTTCACAGTTGAAGAGAAACATGCCTTATAGGCTTTAGTATCTTTAAATAAAAATAAAGAGAGGAAAAGCTTTTTTAATTATTCATTAAAGACAATGACAGAAGAAGATACGACGAATGTGTGGGGGACAGCAGATGTTTCCTCTGGGAAAACAGCTTCTGACGAAAATTTCCCTGTTGGTTCTTTTCTTATCAGTAAAGCGTTACGCCCTCATATTCATGCTTATTATACTTACGCCCGTGTTATTGATGATATTGCCGATTGTAGCACGCTCACGCCTCATGAAAAAATAACCCGTCTTGACGCAATGGAACAGGTTTTGCGTGGCACACGTCAACCTATTGATCGTCGTGATGCGCAAAGTGCACTGAAACTACGTAACTCACTTTTACAAACAGGTGTACCGTTTGAAACGGCCACTGATTTGCTTATCGCGTTTCGCAATGACTCGCGAGGAAAGGAATATCACTCTTGGGATGATTTGCTCCAATATTGTCGATTTTCTGCAAATCCTGTAGGGCGCTATCTTATAAGTCTACACGGAGAAAGTGAGAGTGCTTTTTGGGCGTCTGATGCACTGTGTACATCTTTGCAGATTCTTAACCACATGCAAGATTGTGCTAGTGATCTTACTCACTTAAAACGTTGTTATATTCCCTCTGAGATGATGCAGCATACAGGCACAACAGAGGATGAATTGCGTCTACCGTGTACTTCGCCCGCAATGCGAAATGTTTTTGATGCTATGCTTGATCATGTAGACATTTTAAATAAAGAAGCAAGCTCTCTTACTTCTTATATTCAAGACCGTCGCTTCCGCATGGAGTGTGCAGCAATTGTTTGCCTTGCACAAAGACTAACATTACGTTTACGCAAAGAAGATCCTCTTGCACAACGGGTTAAACTGCATAAAACCGACGCCACATATGCCGCCGCTGCGGCTTTGCGTGTGTGTTTTTTTGCTTAACCTAAGTAAAAAATTCTTGTAGAGTCAAAAAGCATGTTCTTTTATCTTAACTTAAGAAAACAGGTAGAAACCGCGTGACAGCCTTAACCGTAGATTCTGTTCAAACACATGATAGCCCCACACCTCTTGGGTGTGATCCGGCTGACCTTGCTTGGGTAAAAAGTATTGTCCAGCAGGCCGGGACATCTTTTGCCCTAGGGATGCATGTTTTACCACCTATGCGGCGTTATGGTATGTATGCTATTTACGCGTTTTGCCGTGTTGTTGATGATATTGCCGACGGACACGCTCTATTAGAAAAACGGACCAACGCTTTACATACATGGTATAAACGGATTTCTACCCTCTATGAACACCCACAAATTACCCCAAGTGAGCCGTTAGAACGTGTTCTACGTGCTGCTATTTTCTTCTTTTCTCTCCGACAAAGTGATTTTTATTCTATACTCGATGGCATGCTCATGGATACTCAATCTGCCATTGTTGCTCCTGATGAAACAACTTTAGACACCTATTGTGACCGTGTCGCCTCGGCGGTTGGTCGGCTTTCTGTACGTATTTTTGGAGAGTGCTCTGACGCTGGTGATAATGTTGCTCATCATCTTGGACGTGCTTTACAGTTAACGAATATTCTGCGTGATATTCCGGAAGATGCTGTACGTAAGCGATTGTATTTGCCGTCAGATTTGTTAGACCGTTTTGATGTACCTCGTACCCCTATCCTCGCATTAACATCTCCCAGACTCGATGGTGTCTGTCGAATCATGGCTGCCCGTGCTCATGACCATTTTCGTGCGGCTTTCACAACTATGAAATCATGCCACCCTAAAGCGATTCTTCCAGCACGCATTATGGGAGCAAGTTATGCGGCGACTCTCTCCGCACTCTGTGCACGTGGTTGGTCACCATCTGTTTTACGACGCCTTCCTCACAGCACTTTTACGGCTAAAGGAATACGGTTTATCCACTCCTATTTTCCGTAAACAGTTTTTCTAAAGTAAAGGCAATACGTCATAAAAAAAATGGTAGGCACCTTACACATTATTGGTGGTGGTATGGCTGGTTTAGCTGCAGCTGTGGAAGCAGCCGGAACATGTAAGCATATTGTGCTTCATGAATCTGGAAATGTCTGTGGCGGGCGTGCACGTTCTTATGACGATAAGCATTTAGGTAGCTATATTGACAATGGTAACCATTTGTTTCTTTCTGCGAACAAAACTATTTTCCGATACCTCAACTTAATAGGATCTGTTGAAACACTAGCCGGACCAAAAGCCCCTTTATTCCCTTTTATTGACTTACGTGAAGACGTTCGATGGACGCTTTCTCTTTCACAAGGAAAGATTCCTTGGTGGATTTTCCAACCCCATCGCCGTGTCCCAGACATGCGATTATCTGAACTACGAAGTTTGTATAAACTTTTTTCTGCCACAGGACAAACAACTGTTACAGAATGTTTGTTGTCTGGATCTTTCTCGCAGAGATTACTCATACCCTTTTCTATCTCCGTACTCAACACCCCGTGCGAAACAGGCAGTGCTGCTTTATTAGGCGCTGTTTTACGTGAATCACTTTTTCGCGGCGGAGAAGCCTGTATTCCATGGTTCGTCAGTAAAGGACTTTCTGAAACTTTCGTTACCCCTGCACTGGCTTACTTACGCTATATGCAGGCTGAAGTACGCTTACAAAGCCGTATTACCCAATTAGATGTCTCAAAAGAGAATTTCCCCTATCGTCGTATTACAGCCCTTCATACTCACCACGGGCATATTCCTCTCACACAAGATGACCAAGTTATTCTTGCTGTACCCGCCCCTATCGCTAAAAGCCTTCTTGGAAAACATATCCCCCATTTAACCGTCCCCACAGAATTTGAAAGCATTCTTAACGTTCACTTTCGCCTCGACACAGCCCCCATACCCATTGGATCTTTAGCACGATGTGGCTTTATAGGTGTCATTGGTGGAATCGCTGAATGGATCTTTTTACGCGGTCATATTATCTCCGTAACCGTAAGTGCAGCGAATCGGTTTATTTGCAAAAACCCGGATGACCTCATGCATAAAATTTGGCATGATGTCCGCTGTGCTTGTGATGCAGCACTCTCTCATCCTCTCCCTCTTTACCCTGCTGCACAACGTATGATATGGGAAAAACGGGCAACTTTTGCTGCAACTCCTGCCCAAAATCATTTACGCCCTGGTCAGACAACCTTGTTAACAAACCTTGCACTTGCAGGAGATTGGGTTTCTACAGGACTACCTGCCACCGTTGAGGGTGCCATGCGTTCTGGCGTTCAAGCTGTAGAAATACTCGGATTAAAAAGACCTACTCTACATTAACCTCCCCCCCCCACTATTCTTATACAATGCCATTCACACAACAAAAGAAAGGATACCCAACAATGCCAAAAACTAGCATTAACATTTCCGACACTTCTCTCTCTTGGGAGAATCTAGACCAATCGGTTAAAAAAGCATATGCCGCTTTATCAAGTGCCCAACAACAAAAAGGGTACTGGGTTTATGAATTAGAAGCTGATGCCACAATTCCAGCAGAATACATCTTACTTGAACATTTTATTGATCAAATCAATGATCCTTTAGAACAGAAAATGGCTGTTTATTTACGCCGTATTCAAAGTGATATACACGGTGGTTGGCCTTTATATCATAACGGTGATTTTGATCTCTCAGCTTCGGTTAAAGCTTATTTTGCCCTTAAAGCTGTTGGAGACGATATTAACGCCCCTCATATGCGCCGGGCACGCGAAGCCATTCTTAAACATGGTGGCGCAGAGCGCACAAACGTTTTTACACGTTTTCAGCTTGCTTTATTTGGTGATGTACCTTGGCGCGCAACACCCGTTATGCCGGTTGAATTGATGCTGTTACCTAGCACAGCCTTTTTATCGATCTGGGATGTTTCTTACTGGTCACGTACTGTTATAGCACCTTTACTTGTTCTCGCAGCATTACGTCCAGTTGCCGTCAATCCACGTGGTATCCATGTGCGTGAATTATTTGTGACACCGCCAGAAAAAATTACAGATTGGATTCGTGGTCCCTATCACTCACCATGGGGCTATTTCTTCAAAGGACTAGATTCTTTACTACGCCCGCTTATACCTTTTATACCCAAGAATACACGTCGAAAAGCCATTCAGGCAGCACTTAATTTTATTGAGCCACGCCTCAACGGACGTGATGGGTTAGGTGCCATTTACCCGGCTATGGCTAACGTTGTTATGATGTATCACGCTCTTGGTAAAACAACCGAAACTCATTCGCATTTTGCTACCGCATGGAAAGCTGTACAAGATCTTGTGATTGAAAAAGAACACGAAGCCTATTGCCAACCCTGTTTCTCCCCTATCTGGGATACTGGACTTGCAGGACATGCGGCAATTGAAGCTGCCTCGGGTCCACGTGGCATTGCGCCACAAGAAACATCTCACAATCTAAAAAAAGCATGCTCTTGGTTACGCAGTAAACAAATTCTTACTGTTAAAGGTGATTGGGCTGTGAGAAATCCAAACCTCGCACCTGGAGGGTGGGCATTTCAATATAACAATGATTATTATCCTGATGTCGATGATACGGCTGTTGTTGGTATGCTCCTTCATCGCGAAGGAGGACAAGAAAACGCTGAAGCCATCGAACGCGCACGTCAATGGATTATTGGGATGCAAAGTTCTAATGGGGGATGGGGTGCTTTTGATATTGATAACAATAAAGCTATACTCAACAATATTCCCTTTGCAGATCATGGTGCACTTCTTGATCCTCCTACCGCAGATGTTACAGCGCGGTGTATTTCTTTCCTTGCCCAGTTAGAACACCCAGAGGATAAAGCTGTTATTCAAAGAGGCATAAACTATCTTCGCAAAGAACAAGAAGCCGACGGTTCGTGGTTTGGACGTTGGGGCACAAATTATATTTATGGTACATGGTCTGTTTTATGTGCTTTCAATGCAGTAGGTATTCCTCATGAAGATAAAGCTATTGTTCGAGCGGTTCAATGGCTACGTGATAGACAACGCCCTGATGGAAGTTGGGGAGAAGATTGCGACTCTTATAAGAAAAACAGTTTACATGGTATTTACCATGAAGGTCTTCCTTCTCAAACAGCGTGGGCAGCCTTAAGTTTAATGGCTGCCGGACTTCGTGATGATCCTGCTGTTACTCGTGCTATATCATGGCTAATTTCCCAACAAGATGAACATGGAAGATGGCACGAAGAAGCTTATAACGCTGTTGGTTTTCCTCGCGTGTTTTATTTACATTACCACGGTTATAGACAATATTTCTCTCTAATGGCTCTTGCTCGTTACCGTAATCTTGGTCTTAGTAACACACGTCGCGTTGGTTTTGGAATTTAGATCTATGAAGGCTACGGCAATACCTTACTCTTTTTCAAAGCCTGGTATCCTCGTAGGAATCAAAGCAGAAGCACAACTTATACGAAAAATTTTTCCTTATGCAACAATCGCTATAAGTGGGGCGACAAAAGAAGGCGCACGTCGTGAATCTATCCGATTAGCTACGTGTGGTTCAAATTGTCTTTTATCTTTTGGACTAGCCGCAGGATTAAACCCAGCACTCTCTACCGGGAGTATTATAATCCCAGACAAAGTGGTAACAAGAGACGGAAACTCTTGGACATGTCATCCAGCATTACGACATGTATTAGGGCATAATCCTCGAGAGGTTTATAGTGGGTCACTTTTACATAGTGATGATATTATCTTTAATGCTTCACATAAAATAGCACTCTTTTCTTCGTCTCAATGTCAGGCTTTAGATATGGAAAGCGGTTTTCTCGCTCAAGCCGCTCATGATTTCGGACTTCCTTTCGCTGTATTACGTGTTATTTGTGATCCTGCAATACGTTCTCTTCCCCCTGTTATACAGTTTGTACTTTCTCCAGAAGGTGGCTTAAAAATAGGAACATTATTTACCTCTTTGTTACGTAATCCCAGCCAAATACAAGGACTTATAAGATTAGGACATGACGCTTTTCAAGCACGTCGCTCTATGCTTGCGTTTTTACGAAAACAAGAGAGTAGAATTGTCTCCAACGCAATGGCTCACTAAACTTATTAAAAAATTTTGTCGTTTACATCAACGAATGACTTTAGAAGTTTTGTAACTTTATTTGTGTAAGCGTTTTTTTACCCTACTAACATAAAAACACGCCATTTTTCTCTCGTTACATTCTTTCACAAATACGTATTGACAAAAATACAAAATATTACCGCCCACCTCTTCACTCTTATTGCTGGAATGCACGCGCTAGGATATTCTGTGTTTCCAAAGAAACAGGCAGTTTTGTATTTGTCAAAGCAAATCCTTGCCAACCAGATCCAAGAGCTGTGTATAAATTTACAGCATCTTGTAAGCGCGCTAATTGGGACAAAGCTTCCATATTTTGCGCGTTAAGAGTTGTCCGCTCTGTTGTGAGCACCTCTAAAAAGCCAACCAATCCCGCTCCATATAATTGACGTGCTTGGCTACTCGCTGAAGCACTATCTATAGCCGCCTGATGAAGCTGCTGAGCATAAATAATATCATCATGCCAAGCAACCATATTATCCTCTACCTCTTTAAATGCTGTCAGAACCGTCTGACGATAAGACAAACGTGCGGCTTCTGCAGCTGCTTGAGCGTTTCGTACTTCAGATGTAAATTTACCACCATGCATCAACGGTATACTTGCCATGAGCATGAATTGCCAGCTCATACCATTCACTTGAAAAACTTGGTACATAGCCGATGCATTGGGGTTAAAAGTTAATGGTACGATAAAGTGAGGATACAAATTAGCCACAGCAACACCAATTTTTGCTGTCGCCAAAGCATATTGACGTTCTGCCATACGAATATCAGGGCGGTTAGCAAGCACAATAGACGGCAGCGTTGTAGGAAACCTGGGCACGACGGGTAAAGGAGCTGGCTTCTTAAGTTCATCTTCAAGATCCTCTGGCATTTTACCGACTAGGACAGCAAGTGCATGGGTTAACTGAGAGACCCGAGTACGCAACGGTTCTCGAGCAGCGATCTGAGCATCAAGCTCTGCTTTTGCTTGGGCTATTTGTAAAGTGTTTCCAACACCTTCTTGGTACAAGCGCTTACTAAGATCAAGAGCCTCGCTCGCCACCTGAATATTATTTGTCGCAATCGTAATTTGAAGCTGCGTAACACGCATAATCATATAATCTGAAACAAGCTCAGACAATAACCCCATAAGAACAGCGCGACGTTCTTCAATACTCGATTCAACAGCACGTCCATGTGCTTCCACATCACGCCGAATGCGACCAAACATATCTATTTCCCACGAGGCTACAGCACCATAGGTCAATTCAGAAGCGTGAGCATGGTTGAGTGGGTTTCCGGGACGCAATGGCCAGTTATCAATATTCAAAGAATAACGCACATCACCGCCACCTGCATTGGCGTCTAATTGTGGATACCATTGAGCCGCAGCACGATCACGCATAGCGCGTTCTGCCAAAATATGCTGACCAGCAATCCGCAAATTATAGTTCCCCTTAATAGCGTCTTTGACCAAACGCGTTAACATAGGATCCTTAAAGAGAGACCACCAATCAATCATTTCCTTGTCGGTAATAGCTATTTCTTCAGGAGTTGCAGGATGATTTTTAAGAGTTTCCTTAAATCCTGCAGGTAATTTCATTCTGTCTGGTTGATAATTTGGTCCCATCGTACATGACGAAAACATCATTAACAACGCAACCAAGGAGAGTCTCAACCGATAAAAAACCTTCACGAGACGTTTACCTTACGCCACACGATTACAGATGATTCTGCAACCACGTCGTCAATCTTCCCTTAGCCCCACGTGGTGCCGGTCCTATACTAATAGTCGCGGTCATACCCGCAGCAAGAGTTATTGTCGGTGGGACATGATCAATATGGACACGTACGGGAATACGCTGCGCCAGTCGTACCCATGTAAAGATTGGATTAACGTTCTGAAGCCCTCGCTCATTAGAAACACCATTCGCATCATTGATACCACGCGCGATGCTAACAACGTGACCCATCAAAATTGTTTTGTAACCCATAAGTTTAACACGGGCAACGTCACCAACATGCACACCCCACATCTTAGTTTCTTCAAAATACCCATAAACCCACCAAGAATCATTATCAATAATAGACATCCGTGCCTGTCCAATAGTCACGTAATCTCCGACACGAAGTTGGAGGTTTGTAATATATCCATTTACAGGAGAGTACAAAATAGAGCGCTGTAAATTGAGTCGAGCAATATCAAGTGCTGCACGTGCAGCATCAACAGCCGCAATCTGTATCGCAACACTAGAGTTAAATACTTCTTGCTCTTCTATAGAAACGATACCCCCCAAACCCATACGACGCTGAGCATCTCTCCGTTTCAACCTTAAATCTTCTATAGCCCCATCAAGCCGTGCTTGCGCCTCACGAATAGCAAGGCGAAAACGTACAGGGTCTATAACGAAAAGAGGATCCCCTTTGTGTACAAATTGGTTATCCACAATAGGAATCTGCACAACAGTCCCAGCTACTTCAGGAGCAATATCTACCACATAAACGCGTACAGTCCCATCCCTCGTCCACGGCGCAATCATGTAGATATTCCACAAGGTAAGACCTAAAACAACTGCCATAGCTGTAACCGCAAGGGTTAAGACAACGCGAATGAGATTCCGTAACCAAGGCATCAACCACAACCACTCATATCAAAAAAAGAAAACAAGCAGACATAAAACACACATATAAAGAGAAACTTCAAACAAAGCAGGATGCCAAAACCACCCGAGAAGCCCACTCCACCACAACATAGACCGCAAACACATTACTATAAACAACGTTGCCAAAATATAAACAACGATTGGTGCCATAAAGATACCAAAAAAATTAAACTCTGCTAGCATAAATCTCTCCAAAACAAGATTTACTAACCATTAGCTTTAAAAACACATGCCTAACATCAGTATCCATAAAATTTTGCAAACAGAACCACAGCAACTTTCTCCATACGCGCACGTATACATATGTACACGTATAAATACAAACCAAAACTTAATCTTGTTGATACAAATTCAATACAAATCCAGAGACTATTACAGTTTAAAAGACAACGTCAATTAATAGAATGTTTAAAAATATCTACGTAATCCTCCTTTTACCTCAGACAAAACTACAAACTACACAAACACGTAATAAAACGCAGGTGTATTGTACTCATCTACTTAAGACACATTAAAACAGCACGAGACACTCTGTTTTTGATTACGCACATTTTAAAAATAAAAAACGCAGATACTCTCAAAACAGAGATACAGATTAGACACGTAAACTCTCAAAAAAAACAACCCGAAATCAGATCATCAAGCTCTCTTATTTTTTCATACGTTGTGCAATCTCCCAAATCATACGTAAACGATCACGCCCTAAAGCAGAAAGAAGAAAAGAAACAACAGAAGAAAAGCTCATCGAATCACGCATTTGTGTCAAATAACGATCACGATCAATACGCGCTTTAACCTCCCCAGCTGTGAGATACGAGCGTGTTCCTAAAAGTAAGCAAATCATTGCGGCAAATACATCCATCCCCAATACAACAATAGTAGCCCAAATTTGCCCCATATGTAGCGCAAAAACTAAAATTGTCCACACCAACCAATGACCTGTAATGAGAGCAAACATACCAAATACTGCTGCTATAACAAGAAAAGCTATCTGACGACCATATCGTACAGCCATATACTGCATGACTTTTGATTGTGCTACAAAGAAAGACTTAAAAAGATCAAAGATATGCATAGGCTTTATAACTACCTTCCTTTAAAAGAATACTGAACTCAACAGTTAAGATAATACAACAAAGTATTAAAACTTTTATCAAAGTATAACGTTTTCAGCTAAAATAACAACAAGTGATGACATAGACTTTTTATACTTTAATTCACAACCACCCCTTAAAACTTACCTCATTATTCAATGATTGAAGTCAATCTGACCTTTCCAATAACAAAATAATAAATATTCTTTTTTTATCTTATTTCTTTTCACCTTAATGTTCTCTTCTGTGTCCCTATTCATTAACACCTATGTATACATACAAATAGTCACGAGTTACACTTAAGCTATGTTTAGTATATCAATCTCTTTGTATTTTGAGTCAGAAATTATAATATGATATAACCTATTCTACGTTTTATTGTCTCGCTACTTCTTCCCGTGTTTTTATTTTTTATCAGATTAAGATTGGGTTTTCTGCGTAGTGTTTAATAGTTTTAATATTTCATTTGTATATAGTTAGAGTAAACGTACACAACAAATATGCGTGGCAACACAGATCAAATCCCCACTTCACGTCCTTATTGGGAAATCACTCCTTTACAAGAGATGACACAAGAACAATGGGAAGCACTTTGCGATCGATGCGGACGTTGCTGCCTCCATAAGATCTGTGATGACGAAACAGACGAGATTTATTACACCTCTGTGGCATGCCGGTTACTTGATATCAACACGTGCCAATGCACTGATTACCCCAACCGCTTACGCCGTGTACGCGATTGTATGACTCTTACTGCAAAAATGCTTCCAAAAATCAATTGGCTCCCTCCTGATTGTGCCTATCGGAGAGTTTCGGAGGGGAAATCCTTACCCCCTTGGCACCCGTTACTCACGCACACACCACAAAGCGTTATCAGTGCCGGCGCTTCTGTATCAGGTCGTTGTATCAGCGAACGCCAAGCCGGTGCTTTAGAAGATTATCTTGTTACGTGGCCACAAGAATCTGCGAGCCCCTGCCCGTAGAACCTTGCCCGTAGAACCTTGATAGCGTTAAAATAGCGTTAAAAATCCTTTTCTTAAGAAATTTTTGATTTACTCTTTCCTAAAGTGAAAAACTATGTTAGAGATAGTTCTTATTAGGTATTCTTCTAAGAAACGTTGTCTAACTTATGTGCGAGCTTGGCGGAATGGTAGACGCAGGAGACTTAAAATCTCCAGCCTGTATGGGCGTGTGGGTTCAAGTCCCGCAGTTCGCACCACTTTGGTTTTTCTTTAGTTTTTAATTTAATTTAGTTTTAATCTTTTAGGATGTTTGATTTTTAAAGCATTTGTTAAGATTCTTGAAACGCGTGAGATGATTCAGAATAAATTGTAATTTATTCTTGGTTCTTGATATTCTTTCAATATACGTTTTTTATAGAGTTGTTAGCTTTTACTTTAGATTCTGAATCAGAGGTTTTTGATGATAGATCCTCTTACTACTCTTAAAACTGTTAACGAAGCCCTTAAACTTGCAAAAATAGTTCTTGATGATAGAGACAAAAAAAAACTAGCAGAATGCATTCAAGAACTTCTAGCCTGCAACGAAGTTTTAGTGAGCGGCTCAGAAACCCTTGTAGGGTCACCATAGGTTTATTAGACCAAATAGAAGACCTTCAAAACCGCATAGAAGACCTTAAAAAAGAGAACATAGCTTTAAAAGCCTCATTGGCTATTTGCTTTTTTATTTTTGTTGTATGGCATTTTGGTAGTATATGGCATTGGTTCACTTCTATTCTACTTAGTATATGGCATTTTGGTATATCGCATTATTATTGGTTCGCCGCTCTCCTAATTGGTAGTCTCTTGTGTTTATGGTTACTATACTTGATATATGATAACCATTATTGATATATTAAGTATAGATGGGATTCGCTTTTTAACGCAAAAAGTTAAGTGATATTCCCTTAAACAGTTAAAAAGAGATACAAAGAGTGTTTTTGTATCTCTTTTATTGTTTTTCCTTCTTGATTATTCTTTTCTCGCTTCCCATGTCTTAAATATCATGGAAACGATACCACGCCTTTATTGCCGCTTATGGGGTAAAGAGCGGGGTTTCTCGCCTTATTAAGGGGACAAGGGAGCAGATTATGAATATTGAGAAATTTACAGAACGTTCACGCGGGTTCCTCCAAGCTGCACAAACCATTGCTGTGCGTGATTTTAACCAACAGCTCACACCAGAACATTTGCTTAAAGCCATGTTGGATGATCCGGAGGGTGCAGCTTCATCACTTATTCGTACGGCAGGGGGTAAACCAGAAGCCATTAAAGCAGAAGTAGAACAGGCTTTAGCTAAACTTCCTAAAGTTGAGGGGTCTGGTGCGGGAATGCCGACAGCAACTCCAGAACTTATCCGTGTTCTTGACGTTGCAGAACAAACAGCCCAGCAAGCAGGAGATAGTTTTGTTGCACAAGATCGGCTTCTTTCAGCGATTGCAGCTTCAGCAACACCTGCAGGACAAGCCTTGAAAAATAATGGTGCCTCTTCTGAAGCCCTTGATAAAGCCATTACAACTTTACGCAAAGGTCGCACTGTTACCAATGAAAGTGCAGAAGCCAATTTTGACGCACTTAAAAAATATGCCCGTGATGTCACAGAAATTGCCCAACAAGGAAAGTTAGACCCTGTGATCGGGCGCGACGAAGAAATACGCCGTGCTATTCAGGTTTTAGCACGCCGTAGCAAAAATAACCCTGTTCTTATTGGTGAGCCTGGCGTTGGAAAAACAGCGATCGTCGAAGGATTAGCACAACGTATCGTCAACGGCGATGTACCTGAAGCTTTACGTAATAAAAAACTTCTTGCTTTGGATATGGGTGCCCTTGTTGCAGGCGCTAAATATCGTGGCGAGTTTGAAGAACGCCTTAAAGCTGTTTTGAAAGAAATTGAAGCTGCAGAAGGAAAAATTGTTCTTTTTATTGATGAGATGCATACCCTCGTAGGAGCAGGACGAGGTGATGGCGCTATGGATGCTTCTAACCTCATCAAACCAGAACTTGCACGCGGTACCCTCCATTGTATTGGCGCGACAACTTTAGACGAATATCGCAAATACATTGAAAAAGATGCTGCGCTTGCACGACGTTTTCAACCTGTTTTCGTTGGAGAACCAACGGTTGCCGATACTATTTCTATTTTACGAGGCATTAAAGAAAAATACGAACTTCACCACGGTGTACGCATTACCGATAGTGCCCTTGTCGCCGCGGCAACACTTTCTAACCGTTATATTACCGATCGGTTCTTACCAGATAAAGCCATTGACCTTATGGATGAAGCAGCGAGTCGTTTGCGCATGCAAATTGATAGTAAACCCGAGAAACTTGATGAACTTGACCGTCGCATTATCCAGCTCAAAATAGAGCGTGAGGCTCTCCGTAAGGAAAATGATACGGCAAGCCAAGAAAGACTCGTAGCGATAGATACTGAACTTGCCGAATTAGAAGAACAGTCCAACGCGATTACCGTAGCATGGCACAATGAAAAAGAGCGCGTTAATGCCGCGCAAAAACTTCAAGAGCAGCTTGACCAAGCACGTTCTGATAAAGTCGTTGCCCAACGCAACGGTAATTTGACCCGTGTTGCAGAACTTACATATAGTGTTATTCCCACTTTAGAATCCAAAATTGCTGAAATCCATGAAGCCGATAAAGGGGTAAGTAAAGATCTTGTCTCAGAAGCCGTGACTGATCAGAATATTGCAGCTGTCGTTTCCAGATGGACGGGAGTTCCTGTTGATCGTATGCTTGAAGGTGAACGTGCAAAGCTCTTACGTATGGAAGATGAGTTACGTAAATCTGTTGTCGGTCAAGAACCCGCTCTTAAAGCTGTTGCCAATGCGGTAAGACGTGCTCGTGCAGGTTTGCAAGATCCCAATCGTCCTATTGGATCTTTCTTGTTTCTTGGACCAACAGGGGTTGGCAAAACCGAGTTAACCAAAGCACTCGCCCGATTCCTTTTCGATGATGATAAAGCCTTATTACGCATAGACATGAGCGAGTTTATGGAAAAGCATGCTGTTGCGCGGCTCATTGGTGCACCTCCTGGATATGTTGGCTATGAAGAAGGTGGTGTCCTGACAGAAGCTGTGAGACGCAGACCTTATCAGGTGATTTTGTTTGACGAAGTGGAAAAAGCCCATGAAGATGTTTTTAATATTCTTCTCCAAGTGCTTGATGATGGTCGATTAACAGACGGACAAGGCAGAACTGTTGATTTCCGTAATACGCTGATTATCCTTACAAGCAACCTTGGATCTGAATATTTAGCGAATCAGTCTGATGGGGAAATAACAGAAGCCGTTCGTGCACAAGTGATGCAAGCTGTACGAGAGCATTTCCGCCCTGAGTTTCTCAATCGTTTAGATGAAATTATTCTCTTCTCACGTCTTCAGAAAAAAGACATGGCAAATATTGTTGATATACAAATTGCGCGTTTACGTAGATTGTTAGAAGAACGGAAGATCTCTCTCCATCTTGATACACACGCTAAAGAATGGCTCGCTCATAAAGGCTATGATCCCGTCTATGGTGCGCGTCCACTTAAACGTGTTATTCAACAAAATTTACAAAACCCTCTCGCTCAACTCCTTTTAGAAGGTGCGATTCGTGATGGAGAAGATGTCAAAATCTCTGCCAATGATGAGAACTTACTCATTAACGGCACCTCCTGTAATACCCCAAATAAGGAGGAACATCTTTCAGCCTAGTTTTAACCTATTGAAATAACCTCTGTTATATCTCTTCCCGTCTTTATTAATTATCATCACGGAAATAGATCATATAACAAAAGATAAAGGGCTATTTGCCCTTTTCTTTTTAGTCTTTCTTAGTTTTCTTTTTTACTTATACGGATTCCGCTGTAGTCAACGCTATATCCGAAAGACTAATTGAAACGCTCGGCATAACGGTACTAATAGCATGTTTATAGACAAGCTGTGTTTGATCATCACGACGTAAAAGCACCACTTGATCATCAAAATATGTGACAAACCCTTGTAGTTTAACACCATTGACAAGAAAAACTGTTACCATTCCACGTGAACGGCAAACCTCCGTTAAAAACGCATTCTGTACGTTATACACTTTTATGTTTTTCACAACCCCAACCTTACCTAATTAGTTTTTTCTGTTTATTGACAAACACTTATATAGAACAACACATATACACATAAAAAAACGGTTAATAATTTACCTTATTCTACGTTTTTCTTATATTATACCATGCTGTTTTAATTTACGATAAAAATATTTTACTTACCACCCCACAAAGACAGCGGTATATACTTGGTTAAGCGTCTTACATGCTATCACACGGCGCTACAAAGACAGTATATCCCCTTAAACATTTTACTCTAAAAAAAATCTTCAAGGGTTTTACTGATAGAAGAAAAATTCTCAACAAGAAAACTTAAATGTTTACTTTAAATACTGCTTAAATTTATTTTTCCTTAAATTTTTCCTTAATAATTAAAATATTTTACAAGGCTTGCATTAACAATCTTAATAAGATATAAGTCGACGTAAGTAGGAGCGGAGTAAATCTTACTAGATTCTTTTGTGTAATATTTTTAAGGTGGTAATTGTGCTTTTTACCGAAAGATTTCAAAGATAGCAATCTTGTGAAAGGGTTAATGTATTATGCGGCATTGGTGGTTTAAAATAAAAAAAATTCAACTCTCTTTTCTATCCGCTATTACACTTGTTTCCACAGCTCATGCTCACACCCGTCATCATTCTGCAAGTCATATAAGACATCACGCTTTTTCCCGTCATAAGACGCGTCGTGTTGCTTTAGAAACAACACATCACCGCCATCATATACGTAAACATATGCGTTTAGCGATGTTACACCGTCATCACCACCACCGAGAACATGTTATTCAATGTGTTGCTTATGCTAAGCAAGCTTCTGGCATTGTATTACGTGGTAATGCCCGTGATTGGTGGTATAATGCTATCGGTAATTATGATCGTGGAAGTGTTCCTGAACGGGGAAGCGTTCTTAATTTCCGCGGGACACGTCGCATGCCGTTAGGACATGTTGCCGTTGTTCGTAATGTTATTGATAATCGTACCATTACGGTTGATCAGTCCCATTGGGCACGAGCTGGCATTAGTCATAATGTTCGTGTTATTGATGTTTCCCTTAATAATGATTGGTCTGCCGTTCGCGTATCGTTAAATAGTCATTCGATGACCTATGGTTCTGTTTATCCAACTTATGGTTTCATTTATCCTCACCACAATCACAACGTAATGCAGGTATCGTTGAATAATCGTTCAACAGCTTATAATTCTTTTTACCCGATTTATGGTTCTTCTATTTCTCACAAAAATGCCAGCACCTTTGTTACTAATAATCAAAATAGTCGCGATGGTTTGAGTAATAGAACCTGACAATAGAAATAAATAGAGGAAACTTATGTGTGAAAGTTTTTTGGTATTAGTAGGCGCAGGTATAGGTTATCTGTTAGGGAAAAAACAAGGGAAAAGAGAAAGAGAACAAAAGGAACTAAAAAACGAATCTCTCTATTCATCGTCTATTTCTCGCGATAAAGATAAAGAATCTACTCCTCTCACTTCTGTTATAGGGTCGTCAGACATATTGAAGATGAACGTAGAAAGTAATGAAGGAAAAGAAGCTTGTAGTGTTTAATTTTGTCCAAATGCAAAAAGAAAAATTAAGTATTATTAGTAGTTTCCGCAATCTGCCTTTAAAATCTTTGGTATTACTTTTTCGTAACATAGGTCATAGATTAATTTTTTATAAAAATCTTATTTTCCCTATTTCTTATACATCATTTATGTCAGTGCCTTTATAAATATAAATGTAGTTTTTATCCCGCCCTTTTTCTTCAGATCCTGTATTCTCTCAAAAGATATCTGACCAATTTTTATAAGCTTCGTACGCGTTATATTCGTATTTCTTATTTCCTTCAAATAATTCTAATTCGCTTGCCCAAGTTGTTTCTTTTTTTATACGCTCCCTCCGTTATTTCTGGCAGATAATTTTGTCGCCGTTAATCTATCTGTTATATCTCATTGGTGATAGTACTTTATCCGATTTTATAAAAAACCTTACAGATAAAAAAACTCATATCGATTCGACTTAATATTTAATAGTTCGATAACCTAAACGTCTTTTTTCACGTCATAAAATTCTGACTCAATAAGCGGTACAGCTTTAACATAGTATCCTTTCTTTTCATATTTTATTGAAACTTGTGTTAATTAATGTATTTATAACTTGCATTATGTACCATTTAGAATAAAATAAGAGTTCTTAACTAGCCCAAAGGGATCAATCCTGCCCAACAGGCTGTCTACTGGTTTGAGGATAAGTCCATGAATGCACTTGCTCAACTGGGGATGGTCTCGGTGAACCCGACCAATAACCAGACAACTACTGTTCCTATTGATATTCTCGAAGAGTCTCGTACTGACTATTTCGTAGAACGTAATGGTGAAAAATTTGCAGGTACACACCTGCTTGTTGATATGTGGGACGCCAAAAACTTGGATGATCCTGTGCAGATTGACAAGACTTTACGCAAAGCTGCTATAGCAGCAAGAGCGACAATTATTCATAGCCACTTTCACCACTTCACGCCCAATGGTGGCGTTTCTGGGGTTGTTGTGTTGGCTGAAAGTCATATTTCTATCCATACATGGCCAGAACGACATTTTGCAGCTGTGGATATTTTTATGTGTGGTAGTTGCGATCCACACATGGCTATCCCTGTTATGCAACACTTATTTCAGGCAAAGCGACTAGATATCAATACAGAACGTCGTGGTCGTATCGTGCCGTAAATTTTGTAAACCGTTGGACATTAAAAGATTCTTCGTTTTATTTATTACCAAGAATCTTCAAAAGTCTTACTCTTTGTGAAAAAGCAAAAATACTGTCGTTTTATACGACAAGTTAAGTGGATATTATGACCAAAACATGGATTAAAGAAACTCTTTATGACCATTGGGGACAACGTTTTTGCGTTACGCAAAAGCTTGTACATACTAAAAGCCCTTTCCAAGAGATTCTTATTTTTGAAAGCGAATCTCATGGTCGGGTACTCATGCTTGATGGTATCGTTCAAATTACTGAACGTGACGAGTTTGTTTATCAAGAAATGTTGACCCATGTCCCGCTTTTTACCCACCCTAATCCTCGAAAAGTACTCATTATTGGCGCAGGCGACGGTGGCGTGTTACGACGCGTGCTTGAGCATACATGTGTAGAAAAAGCAGTTATGGTTGAAATTGATGGTGCCGTTATTGAGCTTTCAAAACAATTTCTTCCTACCATTGCACAAGAAGCTTGGAGTGATCCTCGCGCAGAGGTCATTGTTGGCGATGGCATTGACTATGTCAGCAAAGCGGCTGATAACGCTTTTGATGTTATTATTGTGGATAGCACAGACCCGATTGGGGTTGGTGAAGTCTTATTTACCGATTCTTTTTACAAGCACTGTGCGCGTGTGCTTGGGCATCAAGGGATTATTGTCAACCAATGTGGCGTTCCTTTTATGCAAGCCGACGAACTTCGTGAGACAAGCTTACGCCGTGCGCAGTTTTTTCCGCACGTTTCGGCTTATGTTGCCGCTGTTCCTACGTATGTTGGTGGTTTTATGACTCTTGGCATTGCTACTAAAGGAGAAAACCCTTGCCACCAGTCGGTTGAAACAGTACGCGCCCGTGCCCGTAAAGCAGGAATTGAAGGGAAAACACGTTATTGGACTCCTGAAATCCACGTTAGTGCCTTTTACCTTCCCCCTTACATTTCCTGTCACCTTCCTTCTACACCTGCCACCTGTTAAAGTGTCTCTGTTCAACAGAGTCAACGCCATTTTCTACGTTGACCTTGATTCTTAAACAATGCTATAGTGATTCAAAAAGTCAGGAGAGGTTAGTCGTTAGTGACTAATGCTGTGTTTGGCATAAGGTATAGAAGGGCTAAACCCTATTATTTGAGGGGGTTTGATATGCCGTCGGTACAATGTTAATGTCTTTTGTCAATGGGTATTTTTCTTTTTGATTTTTTTCATTTTACCTCCTAAAATTCTACTTTCTAATAAAAGATGTTGTAGATATGAACTCTCTCCTCCAAACCCCGCTCTATGCCCTCCATCTTGAACATAACGGACGTATGGTGCCTTTTGCAGGGTATACTATGCCCCTCCATTACGCGCCGGGTATTATAGCGGAACATCGTCATGTTCGCTCCCATGCAGGGTTATTTGACGTTTCACATATGGGGCAAATACGTCTTCACGCGAGGTCTGGTTGTGTTGATGACGCTGCCCGTGCCCTCGAAAGCCTCGTACCTGCGGATATTTTATCTCTAAAACCATGGCGACAACGTTACACACAATTAACGAATGCTACGGGTGGTATTTTAGATGACCTCATGGTCATTCGTGAAAGTAACAGTTTACTATTGATTGTCAATGCAGCGTGTAAAGCATCTGATCTTGCCCATCTGCGCACACACCTTGACACAATTTGTGAGGTTCAACCTCTTGAAGACTATGCGCTTCTTGCCTTACAGGGACCAAAATCTGAGGAAGTTTTGGCTCCTCTTGCCCCTGCTGTGCAAGACATGATTTTTATGGACGTACGCCCCCTAACCCTTAATGGTGTGCCTTGTACTGTTTCGCGCTCGGGTTATACAGGAGAAGACGGGTTTGAGATTTCTCTTCCCGCAATACATGCCGAATCGTTAGCGCGATTACTCCTCGCCCACCCGCATGTATGGCTTATTGGACTTGGCGCACGAGATAGCCTTCGATTAGAAGGCGGATTTTGTCTTTATGGTACAGATATTGATCAAACAACATCCCCTATTGAAGCTGATCTTGAATGGTCTATTCAGAAAAGCCGTCGTCAAGGGGGAGTTCGGGCTGGTGGTTTTTTAGGCGCAGAACATATTCTTGCCCAACTTACCCAACTTGAAAATGATTCGCAGCTGGAAATTACTCGTCGCCGTGTTGGCTTACGTCCAGAAGGACGTGCCCCTGTACGCCATAACGCCCCTCTCTATGCCGATTCTACATTACAAACCTCTCTGGGCGTTATTACATCAGGAGGGTTTAGCCCTACTCTGAACGCCCCTATCGCCATGGGATATGTTCCGCCCTCACACGCAACCATTGGTACAGAAGTTTTTACTGAACTCCGCGGGCGAACTATTGCTTGCACTGTAAGTGCACTTCCCTTTGTTCCTACAAACTTTCGCCGTTCGCGTTCTGTTTAACTTTTTCTTTTTCATAACTTATTAAGGATTAAACACCATGACCGTCTATTATACAACCGAGCATGAATGGCTTCGCCTTGAAGGGGAAGAAGCAGTTGTTGGAATTACCCAACACGCTGCTGAAGCTTTAGGGGAGTTGGTGTTTGTGGAGATTCGCCCTCATGAAACCACACTCGAAGCTGGCGAATCCGCTGCTGTTGCCGAATCCGTTAAAGCAGCTTCTGATATTTATGCGCCTGTAGACGGTATCCTTATAGATCACAACGCCGAACTGGCGGATAATCCATCACAAGTCAATACTGATCCTGAAGGGAAAGGTTGGATTTTTCGCCTTCGTCTGACGAATAAAGATCAACTCTCAAACCTTATGGATGCGACTGCTTATCAGGCATTTCTCCATACGCTGTAATACCTTATTTATCTCTTCGTCATTTGGAAATAATTGTTTATTCGTTTTTGTTCGTATCAGCCGCATTCTTTACGGTGTTAGGCTTTTATTGTGTTAGGAATTATTGCCATGCATAGCTCATCTTCTCACCGACATCCCGAAGTTGAACAAGAGGCTGATACTTTACGTCAACTTGAACATCATTTTAAACAAATTTCTCAAGATTTCTCACAACAGAGTGAGGATAATTTTGCAACGCGCCATATTGGACCTACGCCCCAAGAGCAAACCTACATGCTCCAAAAGCTCGGTGTTTCCTCACTCGAGGCGTTAATCGATCAAACTTTACCCCATGAAATTCGTACACAAAAAGCTATTGGACTCGGTAAAGAATGGAGCGAATCGGCTGTTCTTGATCGTTTGCGTGCCATAGCCGCCCAAAACAAACGGTATACTTCTCTCATTGGACAAGGCTATTACGGCACGATTCTTCCCCCTGTTATTCAGCGTAATGTGCTTGAAAATCCGGCTTGGTATACCGCCTACACCCCCTACCAACCCGAAATTAGCCAAGGTCGCCTCGAAGCCCTCTTTACTTTCCAAACCATGATCGCAGAACTGACGGGTTTAGATATTGCGAATGCCTCTCTCCTTGATGAGGCAACAGCGGCTGCCGAGGCAATGACACTCGCCCACCGTATAACTTCTTCTTCACCAAAATTATTTTTTATAGATCACGAATGCCACCCTCAAACCATTGCCGTTCTCAAGACCCGCGCTGAACCTATTGGCATTCATGTTATTGTAGGAAATCCTTCAACAGACCTTGATGTCACACGTGTTTTTGGGGCGATTTTTCAATATCCGGGTACATCAGGCGACATTATAGACCAGCGCGATCTTATAGATTCTCTCCATGCCGAAGGTGCACTTGCCCTTATGGTCGCGGATCCGCTCGCTCTTACACTTCTTACTCCACCCGGGTTATTAGGCGCTGATATTGCTGTTGGATCTACCCAACGTTTTGGGCTTCCCATGGGCTTTGGCGGTCCACATGCCGCCTATATAGCCGTGCGTGATGCCTATAAACGCCATATCCCGGGACGGTTAGTTGGTTTATCGGTTGATTCGGCGGGGCAACCTGCCTATCGTTTAGCGTTACAAACACGTGAACAACACATCCGTCGCGAAAAAGCAACCTCTAACATTTGCACTGCTCAAGTTCTTCCTGCGGTTATTGCCGCCATGTATGCCGTTTACCACGGACCTGAAGGTCTTAAAGCCATTGCTTTACGTATTCATATGCTGACGGCATGCCTTGCCGCGGGGCTTCGTGCTCTCGATTATGTCGTTGAAACCGAATATTTCTTTGATACGTTGACCATAAAAACCGGTGACACTGCCACCACTTTGTTACAACGTGCACAAACTTTAGGCATAAATCTATGTGATCGTGGTGCTGGGCATATTGGGATTAGCCTTGATGAAACCTCTACCCTTCAAACCGTATTACGGGTTTGGTCTATTTTCTGCCCAGATTCTACGACTCTTCAAAATATAATACGTACTTTACCAATGCTTCCCTCGGCGTTACCCTCTACGTTGATACGCCAAACGGACTTTATGGTACAAGAGGTTTTTCACGCTTACCACTCAGAAACGGATATTTTACGCTATTTGCGCCGCCTTGCCGATAAAGACCTCGCGCTTGACCGTAGTATGATCCCGCTTGGATCATGCACAATGAAACTTAATGCTACGGTTGAAATGATGCCCATTACGTGGCCAGAATTTTGTGATCTTCATCCCTTTATCCCTTCTAAACAAGCCCGCGGATATGAAACTCTTCTGCATGACCTCACCCAATGGCTTTGTGCCTTAAGCGGGTACGAGGCGATTTCTTTTCAGCCCAATTCTGGCGCACAAGGGGAATATGCCGGGCTTTTAGCGATTCGCCATTATCACAAAGATCGTGGTGAAAGCCAACGCGTGATTTGCCTTATTCCCGAATCGGCACATGGAACGAACCCTGCCTCTGCCACAATGGCGGGGATGCGTGTTGTGACTGTGCGCTGTGATCATGAAGGCAATATTGACCTTGAGGATATGTACCATAAAATTGATACCCATGCGCCAGAACTCGCTGCGGTTATGGTTACTTACCCCTCAACGCATGGTGTTTTTGAAGAAAATATACGTTCTTTGTGCGATAGAGTACACCAAGCCGGTGGACAAGTGTATATTGACGGGGCAAATATGAACGCACAAGTAGGGCTTGCACGCCCTGCTGATTATGGCGGCGATGTTAGCCATTTTAATCTTCATAAAACTTTTTGCATTCCCCATGGTGGTGGCGGTCCGGGGATGGGTCCTATTGGCGTGCGTCAGCATTTAGCCCCCTATTTACCCGGTTCTCCTTGTGGTGTGTCTCCATGCGTAACGTCTCTCACCGTAGGACCCGTTAGTGCAACACCCTTTGGTTCTGCTTCTATTCTCCCCATTTCTTGGGCGTATATGCGCCTTATGGGCGATGAGGGGCTTAAACGAGCTAGCCAAGTCGCTATTCTCAATGCGAATTATATCGCAACCCGTTTATCAGAAGCATACCCTGTGCTCTATCGAGGAAAACATGGGCGTGTTGCTCATGAATGTATTCTTGACCTACGCCCCATAAAAACAGCCACAGGTGTGAGTGTTGATGATATTGCCAAACGACTCATCGATTATGGCTTCCATGCCCCTACTGTAAGCTTTCCTGTAAGTGGTACTTTTATGGTCGAACCCACAGAATCAGAAGGGCTTCGTGAGCTCGATCGTTTTTGTGAAGCCTTGTTAAGTATTCGTGCCGAAATAGCAGCGATTGAACAAGGAGAATATTCTGTTGAGAACTCTCCCTTACGGCATGCCCCTCATACTGCCGCCGCTGTTACAGCACAAAATTGGACTCTTCCTTACCCTCGCACGCTAGGGGCATGCCCTCGTGGCGTTTCTTATAGCACAAAATATTGGTCACCTGTAGGGCGCATTGATGCCGTTTATGGGGATCGTCATCTTGTCTGTGTTTGGCGTTAAGTCTGGCTCCAAAAGTACAGACTCCCCACCCCCATAGCTGCAAAGGTATAGGAGTCTTATAGTTCTTATAAACTCTAAACATGCCACAGAGGTTTATAAAAGAAAAAAGCGTATTCCGCAGAGGCACAAAAGAGGAAAAAGAGAGCAATCACAACACAGCTATAAAAACTGAAAGCTATCAACAACGGAAAACACCCCATGAAAATAGTAATACGCTTGACTTTTCTTTGCCTTGCTGTTTTTCTTATGATCTTTCATCAACATGAAAGTAACGCCCAAGAAAGAAGCCTACCTCCAAAACAACCCTATCTGACAGGTGTTATTATCCCCAAACCTACCCCAAAAACATGCTCTGATTACTATCTCACTCATCATCTTAAGCTTAAAAAAGCCATAAGTGTTATTTTACATTCTCTTATCAACAAAGGGCTAATGACTCAAAAAGAATTTGATCACGCTGTCGCAGAGGGAAAGACTGGGAATTTCAAAGATATAGATACCGCGTTAGCCCTGTTTCAACCGAAAGCACTTCGTGACTATTTAATTATTTGTGAAGGATTTAATCCGTAAAGGTGTTTTTGAGAAAACCCTTAGAATAATTGTCCCCCAGGTATTAAATTGGGCTGAACATGTACGTGCTGCTTTAATTCGGATTTAAATAAAAACGGAGATTTGGCGTAAGAAGGCAGAATAATGGCAACGGGTTGATGTGTAGCTTGCCCAATCTTTAGACAGCCAACCATAAAAGAAGGCCACTTTTTGGGGGTCAACTGCTCATAGAGAGCGATAAGATCGGCATAATTCCCGTTTTTAGTTGCCGCTACGGCTTTGTTAAACGCCACGATACGAGGGGTCGTAACTTTAGCAAGCTGCGCAAATTTATTATTATACTTTTCAAATTTTTGAGTATCTTGCTCAAATTGGTTCGTTTTCTGCTCGAATTGGTTCGTTTTTTGTTCAAATTGGTTCGTTTTTTGTTCAAATTGGTTCGTTTTTTGTTCAAATTGGTTCGTCAGCGGTAAGGATTGTCTTATTAAGGCGTTCATCTTGTTCATAAAACTACTATTTTGAGGGTTGTCGTGATTCAGACCTTGAAGGATTTGTTTAGTGTCAGCCGTCACTTGTTTACCTAATGCAGCCACTTGCTTACCTTCTACATCCACTTGTTTAGTATCAGAATTCACTTGTTTACGGTCAGTAGTCACTTGCTTTCCGAACGCAGCGTTTTGCCAGCCCCAGATGATATATTGTCTCAACTTTTGATTTTTAATAGGCTTGAGCAGATATAGCCCTGTGGCATATTCCTCAGCCTTTGCTAGTTGAAGATGTGTATTCACATAAGAAACAGAGCAAGTTTCTTGGCTTGGCTGTGGAGGTGTTGTGGCATTGAGGTAGGTTGTCAACATCACTAAATTATTTTCTTGCTTTTGATCCTGATGATGGCTACACCCAGCAAGAAAAACAGCAAAGCTCACACCACACAACAATTTTAACGGGGGTAGATTCAAGGATGTTTTCATTTTTTAACTTCCTGTGTGCGTTGCAACACTTGCACCATTGTACATAAATTTATAAACTCCCTCTAGCGACCAGAGGGCCAATTCTTAGCACAGCTGATGAGAAAATTACGCCATGGGGTGGGTGGGAGCTGCGAAAAAATAGCGATGAAGTCTGCGCCATTATTCTCGTTGTTCGCTTCTTTCAGGGCTTGCGTCACATTAGCGTAACGACTTTTAGATTCCTGTACGAGTTGCATCACTTGCGGTAATATTATCGATTTCATATTTTGTGCTTCTTCTTGCAGTTTTTGTACCGTTTTCTGCAGTTTCTGTTTCATTTGCTCCGCTTTCTGTAAGAGTTGCTCATCTTTCAGTTCAAATGACTCAATTTGGTTGATACTCATCCCACGACTTGGAGGTAAGAGTACAGAGTTTGCAAGCGGTAACGTTTCGTTATCCATCTCATGCACTTTGTTAACAATTTCAAACAGTTTGTCCTCTATAGCGAACAGCTGCACATTAGGTTGCCATACATATAGATTTATATAGCCTACGCCTGCATGGTAGAGAGCAGGGTGACTTTTTCCATAAGCATTAGAACAAGTTTCTTGGCTTGCTTGCGGAGGTGTTGTGGTATTGACGGCTGTTTTCCACGTTTGTACCTGTTTCATTGTCAGATTCTGCATCTTTGACATAATTTTTTTCTCTTTTTGCAGAAGAGCATATTCTCCTTGCAGAGGATTATCTTCTTCTTGCAGAATATGACCTTCTCCCAGCAGAAGACTACCTTCTCTTATCAAAAGATTTCTTTCTGCCGATAGATCTTTTCCCTCTTTCATAAGTATTGTCGCACAGCCCAGCAAAAAGTGAGAGAGGGCTGGTGGATTCATTTGGGCATAAATTTCCTCTAGAGGCACAGGATCATTACGCATCTCAAGCTCTTTTAAGCTTGCGATCAGGGTAAAAACTGCGATCTGAGGAGGGATACCTTTTTCTGCCGCCTCTTTGATCACCCATCGTTCCTCCCCTCCTTTGATATCGTCGGCAATCTGAGGATTAAAAAAACATGCCTTGGCTGATGGTTTGGGATAGTTTTTCTGTCCCACCCATCGAAAATACTACAGCCTGAAAGAGAAACAGCGAGGCTTATACCTAACAAAAATTTTAGGGGGGGGGTAATGAACATTTTTTTAGCCTCATGGCATATTTCCTTATTCTCTTATCATCTGAACCAGTTTTTACTAGCTTCTCTTTTGAGTCTTTTGCGCAAGAAAGAACCTACGGCAAAGCCACCATAGAAATAACATGACTAAAAAAGCTGTCAAACGCTTCTGTAAAGCCGAAGAAACAAAAAAACTTAACGGGCTTTCTAATCGACGTGCTTTTTCATCATAAGCACCATTAGCGGTCAAGCACCCTTTGACAGGGCTATAGAGCGCATCGGGGAGAGAGGTTTCGGTTTCAGTTTCAATCCAATCATGTCCCATCTGGTCTTTATAGCCGTATATCGCACGATAAGAACGCCAAGAATATGGTAAAAAACGACTTAAGAAATCAGGCACTAAAGCCCCAAGTCCGATAGAAATCGAATCGCTTCGGCTAAAAACAGCCCGACAAATGGCTTCTGCTGCTACTTCAGGCGCATAAACAGCCCCATAGGGTTGCATCATTTTCCCTGTTAAATTCCGTGTCCACCCGTAGCGAGTGGTATTTATCGCCGGCAAATTGACCATAACGACACGAATATTATCCGCATCGTGCCGAAGTTCGACGCGTAGACTTTCACAAAAAGCGCGCAACCCTGCCCGTGCTCCATTTTCAACAGCTTGAAGCGGAAGATCGCGTAAATGAAGGGCAAGATCGAGGTTGATAATCGTGCCAACACCGCGCCGACGCATAACCTCTAAGGCGGCAAGTGTGCCGTGAATACTGCCCATATAGGTTACATAAGTAGCCCGTTGAATATCGGCGACAGGTAAGTCGGCAACTTGCCCAAAAGCAGAAGCCCCTGCGCCATTGACCCAAACAGCAATAGAGCCTAACTTTTCTTCAACCGTCGCAGCAGCATGGCTTACAGCCTGTGCATGGGTAACATCAAGCGGGATCATCAACGAACGAACATGATGCCGATCAAGAACGTGTGCGGTTTCTTGTAAACGGTCTGCATCACGCCCAAGTAAGGCAATATCAAAACCAGCCCGTCCGAGAGCAACAGCCGTTGCCCGCCCAATCCCTGAACCCGCTCCAGTAATAACTGCTACAGATGTCGATACCATTATTGAACCATAACTCTTTTGAATGCTTATTCGTTTAAGATAACCTATGACGACGCGAATCGTTTTGAAACAAAACTTAACAAAGATTTTTTTTAACGAAATAACGATATTATTTCAAGAAACAAGAAAACATTAAAGTCGCCCTAAAAACAAAGATAAAAAAAGAAATACTCATTCTTTTTATCTATCAATGAGTAAAGACGTCACTCTTTTTTTGAAAGGGTTTGTCTTATCCGCCAGCTGTAAACATGCCTGACGGATATAGCAAAAGGGCGTTTCATCACGCGTATAAAGCGTTGCAATACCATTTGTACCCGCAAATAAAGGGGCTGTTACCCGCCGGTGCCGTTGCTCAAAACGACGTAAACCCTCTTTAGCACCCATATCTCCCTTTTCTGTCAGCGATTCTAATACAGCACGCACAAGCGTTTCTTGCCCTTTAAGCCCAAGATTAAACCCGTGTGCTGTAATAGGGTGCATACCTACAGCCGCATCACCCACAAGGGCAAGACGTTGTGTCACAAACCGATGCGCATAAACGCCTTTTAACGGGTAGATATGGCATGTACTCACACGACGCATAGCCCCTAGCCTGCCCCCGACACGGCGCGTTATTTCGTGGTTAAACGCCTCTTGAGAAAGAGTCAGTATGTGGTGATTTTCTGCCTCTGATAGCATGAGAACCAAAGATGAAACCATCCCATTAAGGGGCAATAGAGCAATGGTTTGTCCCTTATCAAACCATTGTAAAGCTACATTGTTATGGTGTATGTCATGCGCCATACGACAAACGAGCATTGTTTTCTTAAAATCATGCACGATTGCTCCTATGCCAGCCCGTTGACGCGTCGGCGAAAAGCGACCATCAGCTGCCACAACTAACGACGCCCGAATTTCATGCCCAGAAGAGTCGCGCACAAGAGTATAAGTCGGCTCAAAATGAAGAAAATCGACATCAGCCTGAAAAAATAAAGACACATTCTTTTGTTGAGAAACCGCTACAGACAGCGCACGACGAATGACATGATTCGCAACAAGCCAGCCTAAAACCTCAACGCCGTACCCTTGCGTGTCAAAACGAAGGGCACGGAGGAAATCCCCCGTTTCAACACGCGCTTCTCTTAAAGGCGAAATTTCTGCCGATTCTATAAACGACCACGCGCCTATTTCTTGAAGAATACGCACAGAACTATGCGTAAGAGCAATTTCTCGCCCATCAAAAGCAGGATTTTCCCAATCGGCTTGGGCAAGACGCTCTATAACAACAACACGTAAACCTTCCCGTGCAAAAGAAAGAGCTGTTGCCAACCCGACAGGACCACCCCCAACAACCACAACATCCGTTTGTATAACAGAAACCACCTTCTAAAAACCTTACGGTATAAACATTATATTTTTACATAATATTTTTACACAGGTTTTATACAGGAAAAAGGGGTAAAGGTTTACCACCTAGTAAATGAATATGAAAATGAGGCACTTCCTGCCCGCTATCAGGTCCGGCATTCGTAATGAGGCGATAGCCGTTTTTCTCTAATCCCATATGCCGTGCCACTTCTCCGACAGATCGCATCACACCAACAATTTCATCAGGAGAGGCTTTCGTATGAAAATCCATAAAAGAAACATAAGCCTGACGTGGAATAATGAGTACATGCACAGGGGCTTTTGGCGCAATATCATGAAACGCCATAACCCACTCATTTTCAAAAACCTTATTACAAGGCACTTCGCCCCGTAAAATACGCGCAAAAACATTTTGAGAATCGTAAGGCGCTTTTCCGTCTATTTGCATGGCTCTAACCTCCCTTTCTCTGAACGATACACAGCCACAACGTATTACCCTCAAAGAGAACACTACTCGAATGATTTCTTTCGGTAGTTTTTAGATTATTTTAATTATTATTTCTTAATTATTTTACTCTTTTAGATGCTTTCTATTGCAATCCTCATATGCCAAATCAAAACAAAATTTACACCGAATTTAACACAAGCCGACAGCAGACGCAACTTTGTCCCGATAAAGAAGAAAAAAGGTTAAGCCCTTTAGTCGTTACCGTTATAAATTTTTTATAAATTTTTCTATTAACATCTTCCTTTATTTTTCATTTAACCCTTATTTTTCATTTAAGAAGTCTTTCGTTCATAGAGCGAGACGCCTTTTCAACAATACCGCTCACTCCCTCACGACGCTGTAACTCTGTCCAAACTTCATCGGGTGTTATGCCAACAGATACCCATAAAACCATAAGATGATAAAGCACATCGGCACTTTCTTTAATAAAAAGATCACGACGCCCCGCTACAGCCTCAATCACACACTCAACGGCTTCTTCACCAAATTTTTGTGCTATTTTTGCCGTGCCTCGTGCTAGTAATTTAGCAGAATAACTCACATTAGGATCTATATCTTTACGGCTTTGTATCACGTGATAGAGATCCTCTAAAATACGGCTATCAGGCGTAGAAATATCGACGTGCTGCGTTAAAAAAGACTGTTCGTTTGTTGGCTTGGTTTCTTGTTGATTATGACACAACTTACTATCATGGGGCATTATATATTTCTCTCTCATTCATAGAACGTCTATATTTCTTACAGGACATTGTGTTTCTGCTAAATAATTTTTGACTTGGGCAATTGAAAATTCCCCAAAATGAAAAACACTAGCCGCTAATAAACCCGTTGCACCAGCACGCGCACCTTCTACAAAATGTTCGAGTGTGCCAACACCCCCAGAAGCCACAACAGGTAAACGCACAGCTGACGTTACAGCACACAATAAAGGAATATCAAAACCTGATTTTGTCCCATCTCGATCCATAGAAGTCAGTAAAATTTCCCCGGCACCACGCTCTGCCACTTCCCGACACCATGCTATTGCATCACGTCCTGTAGGATTGCGCCCCCCATGGGTATAAACCTCCCATTGGTTGGGGGCAACTTGTCTTGCATCTACCGCCACAACCACACATTGACTCCCAAACCGATTCGCCGCTTCATTGATCAATTCGGGACGCTTAACTGCAGCGGAATTGATCGCGCATTTATCAGCCCCAACCAAAAGTAAGCGACGCATATCTTCCACACTACGCACCCCACCACCAACGGTTAAAGGGAGAAAAATACGCTCCGCCGTATGACTCACAACATCAAGAATCGTTTCATGATTTTCATGGCTAGCTGTAATATCAAGAAATGTCAACTCATCGGCACCAGCTGCATCATAAAACGCTGCCTGTTCTACAGGGTCACCCGCATCACGCAACGAAACAAAATTAACGCCTTTAACAACACGCCCATTTTTAACATCTAAACATGGGATAATACGTAATTTTAACATGCCCCTACTGCTCGTAACGCCTCTTGCGGAGAGAAACACTGATCATAGAGGGCTCGACCAATAATAACACCCCCTATATTATGAATCGCCCCTTGTGATGAATGTGCTGATCGCGCCACTTCCCGCAAGTCGACAAGATGATCTAGTTTTCCAACACCACCACTAGCAATAACAGGGATTGAGACTGTTTTTGCTAATGCCACTATTTGCTCTATATCAAGCCCCTCAAGCATACCATCGCGACTAATTTCTGTAAAAATAATCGCGCAAACCCCTGCTTCTTGCATCCGCAAGGCTAATTCTGACGCGTGCATGTCTGATACATTCGCCCACCCTTCTGTTGCGACACGCCCCGCATAGGCATCAATGCCTGCAACAATTTTCCCCGGAAAAAGCCGACAAGCTTCTTTCACTAAAGCAGGGTTTTTCACCGCAACTGATCCTAAAATCACCCGTGTTACCCCTGTTTCGAGCCAAGAGGCAATACCAGATATATCCCGTAATCCACCACCAAGCTGAACAGGAATATCTACAGCTTCAATAATTTCTCGTACAGCCTGAATATTTACCGATCGACCAGAAAAAGCCCCATTGAGATCAACAACATGAATCCAACGAAAGCCCGCTTCTTGCCATAGACGCGCTTGTGTCTGTGGCGTATTCCCATAGACCGTTGCTTCTTGCATACGTCCTTGGCGTAACCGCACGCATGCCCCATTTTTAAGATCAATAGCGGGATATAGAGTAAGAGGAGAAGAATTTATAAGAGACGTCAAAGAAGTATCCTTTAGGGTTTATAAATACAACAAGAAAGCGCTGATATCAATGCTTATCAATAAGAGATTCTTGAAGAGATTTCTGTGGACACCACGACAAGAAATTAGCAAGAATTTTTAATCCAACCTTTTGGCTTTTTTCAACATGAAATTGTGTTCCTGCGACATTACCACGGCAAACAATAGCTGGAACCTCCCCGCCATATTCTGTTGTTGCCACAAGCACGTCAGAAGACGTGTTCCTTAAAGCATAAGAATGAACAAAATACCCATGCGGTGACTTTCCTAACCCTTGCACAAGCGGATGATCAGGTTTATGAAGATTCAGCTCATTCCACCCCATTTGTGGGAGACGAAGCCCCGACACTTTTAAAGCAGATTCCCTAAAAACTTCTTTTGATGGGGTTTGGATATGGTTTACAGAGGATCCCCCTTGCATTGTTTCTCTCTCACAAGCCATCGAAACAATATCGCCCTCAATCCAACCAAATCCTTTTGTTATCCCATGCTCTAAACCACGCTGAGCCATAAGCTGCATACCGACACAAATCCCTAAAAACGGCGTCCCACTCATGACAGTCTCTTCTAAAGTTTCTTGCAATCCGTGTACAGATGTAAGCCCACGCATGCAGCTTGTAAAAGCACCCTGCCCTGGTAAAACGATCCGATCGGCTTTTCGCACAATAGAAACCTCATTTGTCACCACAACAGAGACAGAACATCCTAAAAGCTCTGCAGCACAAATTAACGCACGTGCGGCAGAAGCTAAATTCCCCCCCTCATAATCAATGACAACAACAGAAAGCCTCTTATTCATCAAACTCTTTCATATGATTCAATCAAAATATTCTCTTTTACAAAACACCTTTTGTTGACGGGATTTCATCTTGCGCGCGAGGATCTATTTCTACTGCCATCCGTAAAGCCCGCGCAAATGCCTTAAAACCTGCCTCTATCATATGATGAGTATTATGCCCTGTTACTTTCTTTAAGTGTATTGTTATCAATGCAGAAATAGATAGAGCGCGAAAAAATTCCTCAACCAACTCGGTATCTAGCTCACCAATGCGCTCGCGCGTAAATGACATATCAAACAACAGAAACGGTCTCCCAGAAAGGTCTATCACGACTTCACACAACGCTTCATCTAAAGGAACGCTGGCTTGACCAAATCGTCTGACACCTTTTTTTTCTCCTAAAGCTTGTCGCAATGCTTGCCCTAAAGCAATCCCCGTATCTTCAACAGTATGATGCCCATCAACATGAAGATCACCACGCACATTTATTTCTAAATCAAAAAGTGCATGCTTCGCAAAAGTGATCAGCATATGGTCAAAAAAACCGATACCTGTTGTGATACGCGTCCCCCCAGAACCATCAATATTTAATGTGACAACAATATCCGTTTCTTTTGTTGTACGCTGTGCTACTGCTTGACGTAATGCTGTCATAAACCCCTCTCACTCAAGAACAAAATCTTCTGAAGCCATATTTTTGAATGACATTATTACCATTATACCCATTTTAACATTGCGGTACATGGTTTTCTAAATCCTCAAGCCATAAACGTGCCTGACTATCTGAAGGAACACGCCAATCTCCTCGAGGAGAAAGGCTCCCTGCTGACATCACTTTAGGTGCATTTGGCAATGCCGAACGCTTAAATTGGCTATTTGTAAAAAAGCGTTGAAGAAAAATTTTTAACCAATGGCGGATTTCTGCCAAAGTATAAGCACGTCTTTCATGTAATGGAAAACCATAACACCACTCTCCCTTATGAACATCATGCCAAGCTTGCTCCGCCATAAAAGCAATACGCGTGGGAGAAAACCCGTACCGTAAAACATAATATAGTGTAAAATCGTGCAAAGCATACGGACCAATAATATCTTCTGTCCTCTGGCTTCCATTCTCTCCCACAGGCAGCAACTCTGGAGAGATTTCTGTTTGTAAGACATTTTTTAATCTCTCTCGGACAGGCTGGGTAAAATAGTCTCCAGCACTACACCACCGTACAAGACTTTGGATAAAGGTTTTAGGTAAACCTGCATTAACACTATAATGAGACATCTGATCGCCAACACCGTAAGTACACCACCCAAGAGCGAGTTCTGACAAATCTCCGGTACCAATGACAATACCGTTATGATAGTTAGCAAGACGAAATAAAAAATCCGTTCGTAATCCAGCTTGTACATTTTCAAAAGTAATATCGTAAACAGCCTTTCCCAATGCAAAAGGATGTCTCATTTCTCGTAACATAACTTCGGCTGTCGAACAAATATCTAATACATTGGCAGAAACACCAAGCTCTTCCATTAAGGCTGTTGCGTTTATTTTCGTTGTTTCTGTTGTACCAAAACCGGGCATCGTATATCCTAATACTGCCTGACGTGACCAACCGAGAACATCTGCCGTTCTTACTGCAACAAGCAAGGCAAGGGTCGAGTCAATCCCACCAGAAACCCCAATAACCATAGAACGGGCACCACACGTTACAAGTCGCTGTTTTAATGCCGATACTTGAATTAAAAATGCCTCCGAACATTCTGCTTCTAAGCGATCACGCCGTGTTGCCATAAACGGAAAACGCGAGAGAGGTCTACGTAAGCCCAAATCTTCTTGACATGGATCGATATTTACCCCTATTCTGCGCCACGTTTGGTTTTCTTCCACTCTTTCTTTTTTAGCACATGCGTTAAAAACCCCTCTCCTAAGGCGTTCTTGTCGCAAAAGTGTTATATCAATATCTGCGATTAATGCTTGCGAGCCTGTTGGAAACGGATCACTCTGTGCAAGTAGCTGACCGTTTTCAAAAATAGCTGTTTGACCATCCCACGCTAAATCTGTGCTCGACTCTCCCTCTCCAGCAGCAGCATAAAGATAAGCGGCAATACACCGTGCAGAATGTGAACAACACAGCATAGATCGCGTTTCAGCTTTTCCAATAGTGCTATTACTAGCAGAGAGATTAGCAAGCACCGTAGCTCCCGCCATAGCCATGATCGCCGAAGGAGGAACAGGGACCCAAATATCTTCACACAATTCAACCCCAAGGCAAAACCCTGGTATATCATGTGCTTCAAATAATAAATCCACACCAAAAGGAACATTCTCCCCCCCAAAATAAAGATTTTTCCCCCTTATCGTTTCTCCTGAGGCAAAATAACGTGGCTCATAAAATTCCCGATAGCCGGGCAAATATGTTTTTGGTACAATCCCTAAAATGCGTCCACGATGCACAATAACAGCACAATTATACAAAGCATCACGATATACCAATGGTGCGCCTACAACCACAAGCGAACGGTATTTTTCTGTCGCAGCCGCAAGGTTTTTCAAAGCAAGCTTTACCGCATTTAACAAGGATTCTTGATGAAAAAGATCCTCAAGAGAGTAACCTGTTAAAACAAGTTCCTGAAAAATGCAAAGAATAACCCCTTCCTCTTCGCATTTTGAAACAACTTCTAAAACTTTAGCCACATTTCGCAATGGATCCGCCAAAGTCACGGGCACTGTACATGTCGCAACCCGTGCAAATCCCTGCTGGTATAGTGAGCGAAAAAAAAAGGAACTCATCACACCTTTTCTTGTTTTAATTTTTTTAATCTGCTGAATAGACCTCAATTACCTGACAAAAACAGAGTAAAATAAAAAGACATTAAAGAATATACTTTTTTACACTATATTTTTATATTTTCCCTCTTGCCTTTTTTCTATATTTTTCGTAAAGTCAAGATATTCGGTGCGGGCGTAGCTCAGGGGTAGAGCATAACCTTGCCAAGGTTGGGGTCGTGGGTTCGAATCCCATCGCCCGCTCCAGTTTTAGCATGTATCCCTTTCTAAATATTTTCATGTTACATGCCCTTCAATTTTCCTAGTGAGAGCTTTTTGTCTTTTGTGACCATTACGACTTAATCTATGGTACTCATCTCGGTAGTAAGTTGGAAGATTTAATGCATGTAATAGGAGACCTTTTTGCCACGTTACGTGTAGACAAGTAGTATTGATGTCTCGATCATAATTCAGAAAATCCTATTTTCAGGAAAATGCATGAACAGAGTTATTAATCCTAAAAGGTATGATGATGAGGATTTAATCTCAATACCAGACGCAAGTGCTTGGGCATCAGGTTTTCTAAATAAGGATGTTACAAATAGTAACATTAGTTATTTGATACAATACGCATTAATAAGAAAATTTGACTTTGGTGGTACATTAAAAGTTTCTTTGTCGGACTTAAAACAATATTACGAGATTCACAGACAAAATAATATTGAACAATGGAATAGACACAAGGATAAATCTCTCAATTGGTTGCTTGCTTTTGATCATTACAAAGAAGCAGAAACAACCAAACATGTCCATAGACTGCACCCATACAAAGGTAAATTTATACCTCAGTTAGTTGAATATTTCCTTGATTCACATACAGATGATTTAAAAAAAGATATCTATTTTCAAAAAGGTGATATCGTGCTCGACCCATTTTGCGGCAGTGGTACAACTCTTGTACAAGCTAATGAACTAGGTATGCATGCAATAGGTATAGATATTTCACTTTTTAATACTTTAATTTCAAATTGTAAAATCAATAAGGTTAAGATTTCTGAGTTAGGTAAACACATCAAAACAGTAACATTTGCTTTAAAACAATATCATTTGAATACAAACGTTGTACCCTTTGAAAGAGCACTCCTTGAGCAACTCCGCCTCTTCAATCAAAAATATTTTCCAAATTATGACTATAAAATATCTGTAAGAAGAAAAACTATTGACGAAAAGTTATACTCAAAAGAAAAAGAAACGGTATTTTTACAAACTTATTTTTGGTTAGCAAAGAAGTACAACATAAATTTAGATTGTAGTAACGATTCGTTTATAAACAAATGGTTTTTACCAGATATAAGAAACGAATTATACATTGCAAGAAGTGTTATAGAAAACATTGAAGATCAGGAAATTAAAGATATTTTATCTTTAATTCTCAGCCGTACCATGAGGTCATGCAGGGCAACTACTCATTCAGATTTAGCAACACTCTTAAAACCCGTAACAACAACATACTATTGCACAAAACATTACAAAATCTGTAAACCTTTATTTACAATTACAGGGTGGTGGGAGACATATAGCAAAGATACTTTAAAAAGGCTCACAATTTTTGAGAGTCTCAAAACAACTACAAATCAAATTTGTATGACTGGTGACAGCAGAAAGATAGATTTATATGAACATCTAAAGATACAAAACAGAGATTTATATCAATTAATAACAAATCAAAAAATTTCAGGTATTTTTTCAAGTCCCCCATATGTAGGTTTAATTAATTACCATGAACAACATGCGTATGCCTATGAGTTATTTAATCTACCAAGAAATGACGAATATGAAATAGGTCCGCTCTTCAAAGGTCAGGGAATTGAAGCAAAAGAATCCTATACCGATGGGATTTCTTCTGTATTGCTAAATTGTAAAAAATATCTAAAAGATGATTATAATATCTTCTTAGTAGCAAATGATAAATATAATCTGTACCCAAGAATAGCTAAAAAAGCAAAAATGCAAATTATAAACGAGTATAAACGACCTGTTTTGAATCGTACCGAAAAGACAAAAAAAACATTTTCAGAATCAATATTTCACCTAAAGGAATTATAGAGATTGTTTAATAGGATAGAAGTAAAAGATTTATTAAAAAATGCTTTAAGAACTAAATTCGCCAATCATAACCCTGAACCTTGTTCAATGCCCTTCCATACAAGATTATTAGGGAAAGATCGATTGGCTTTATATTCTTTTATACATTCGTTAAATACCAATTTTGGCACAACAATATTTGAACCTATAGCTCTGAAATTAGGAGAAGAAAGATTTATCAAGAAAGAAAAACAATTTACACCTTACAAACAAATCAGCGAACAAGCACAAAGAGTCATACAGAATATAATGGACGATCTAAGCTCTGGAAATACCTTACCCGCAAAAACGGAAGAAGTAGAGAGAATTAGAAAAGTATGCCGTTCCGGTAAGATGCACAATGTTAAGACAACAAAAGTTGACTTAATGTTTGAAAACAAAAACGGCGAGTTATATTACATAGATTTAAAATCTGCAAAACCGAATGCAGGTGAATTTAAAGTTTTAAGCGTACGCTACTAGAATGGATTGCTGTGACATTAGCTAATGATCCTGAAAGCAAAATAAACACCCTTATTGCGATTCCTTATAATCCATACGCTCCAGAACCATATGCAAGATGGACAATAAGGGGTATGCTTGACTTAAATGAAGAATTGAAAGTTGCGGACGAATTTTGGGATTTTCTATGTGGAAATGGTACTTACAACGAACTACTACGATGTTTTGAGGAGGTTGGTAGCGAAATGAGAGAAGAAATTGACACGTATTTTGAACGCTTTAGATCAATATTTTGATTTATTTGGTTTTCCTTCGGTGATTTTCTATTAGTCCGACATATTGCAGATAGACGTTCCCCCTATCAGAGACATAGCGGCATCGTCTCCATTTACTGCTCGCTTTACTAATTTACCACATGCTGTAGAAGGATTTTTCATATAGGCAAAAATAGCGCGATCCGTCACTATTCTGGGAAGCCCTTTTTGTAAAAGTTGCTCTTCCATCGTTTGGATTTTTTGGGAAAGATCAGATTGCTCTTTGCTTGAATGCATCAACGAAGGTGGAATATTACATACACCCTCAGGTATCATTCGAGGCATCTCCATTTGTCCTGCTTGGTGTGCTGGTGCTGTCTTAAAAAGATTTCCCATCCATTGATTACATGCTTCCGACGGTGCTTTAACATAGGCATAAGCTGCATTACTTGCATCTGCTTCCGAAAAACCTAATTGCAAAAGACGATCATCAACCGCCTGAATAAGAATATCATCGGCATTTTGTGCTGTGTTATCAAGCTTAAGTCTGTAACGCAGTATATCATCTTGCTCTTGCGTAAGCCCTAGTTTTACGTATTCTTGTTCAGTTTTCTGAACATCCTGTTCGCTTAGTTTTTGAATAGTACAATTTAGCAACCTGATATGATCTGCTGGATAAACATAACCTCCATGCACAGCATAAGTAAGAGGAGTACCCTCTTTAGTCCCTGTATTTCCATGTAATTCATTGATAACCGTCCCCTGCTTCACAGCGATCGGTGATCCACCCTCATCCGGCGTATTAGGTGGAATCTCTTTAACAACAAGCCCTCTACATTCGTCAGCAAAAGCTTGTGCCACAGACAAAGAGACAAAAATAGTAGCCAGCCCAAACCATAGATATCTTTTCAAAAACATAGAAGCCCTTTTATCAGAAAATGATATACAACTGAAGAGATACTACTCTACTCCCGTTTTTAGAAAATTAAGTTCAGAAAGGCTAGCTCATTATTTCGTAAAACAACTTCAAAATTTCACTGACGAATTCACTGGCGGACTCGAAAGGATTCGAACCTTCGACCTTTGCCTTCGGAGGGCAACGCTCTATCCAACTGAGCTACGAGTCCTTTTAAAAATCAGGTATTAGTTTAACATAGAAAAAAGAAATTAAAATAACAATGCTTCTCCCCTTGCTTATCGACGATGTTCGACTACAGCATCTAATCGTGCGGGAAGAAACCAGGGCACCGTTTGTGAACCTAGCCGTGTTTCCCCCTTTCTTTGCGCCAGCCACACGCTCGCCGCACTATCACCCCCAGAGGGTAAAAAACGATCAGGATGTTTTATCCACGATATAATATCTTGTTCTACAAGAGATCGGTCACGATCACGTAAAAGCAAATGGTACCCTCTTGGCAAAAAATCACGTCTTACATTATTTCCAAAACGGTTCCAAACTTTTGCCATAGCCTCAGGAGGAACAAGTTGATCACGCCCACCATAGAGACACAAAACATGTCCATGAACCCACGAAGCTGATCGTGCTGCTGCATCCATCAGGTGTACAAGCCCCCGTAATGCAACAAGCCGTGTGCCCCGCAAACTCAACGGGTCATAATATAATCGAATCAATGCTGCAATATTATCACTGGCAACGACATGAACAGGCGCATCTCGCCCCGTTACCACACAGTTTGGACATAGACCTGCCATAATATCAAGAAGACTCGTCACCCATGAACCAAGTTGCCAAACAGCCGGCGCCAAAAGAATCGCGCCCTTTATCGGCGGGGCATCGGGCAGAGCCATAAGTAGCATGACAACAGCCCCTCCCATACTTTCTCCCGCCACATAGAGAGGTACCCCTGGATTCTCACGCATAAGTATTGTTGCTTCTTCTTTAGCGTCTGCCACCATACGGGTACTTCCTCCCCAATATCCACGATCTGGCGCAGCACCAAAGCCACGTTGATCTGGTGCAATAACCGTAATCCCATTAGCGACTAATACAGGAGCGACAGTCTCCCATGCATCACGACTATCATTAAACCCATGCAAAGCTAAAAGGATGGCTTGAGGATGTCTCCTATGCACACCTCTCCATGTCGCAGACCAAACACGTGCTGGAAGACGTGCACCATCTTTCATATAAAATATACGATCTGGCGGAATAAGAGAGTCTGTTCCCTGAAATCGTACTGGTGGCTTGGGTGCTTTAGGAAGTTGTACACTACATGCCGATAAACACATAAAAAGCCCTAAAGCTAAAATACGATATACGTATGTCGTTTGTCGAAGCTGTTTCCAGACGTAAAAAAAATGAAAACGTAACATATTATAAAAACTATGGTATAGTGGATCAGATTTTATTTTCTGAACCATTATCACTAAATATTGCCCCGTACTCTCACATTTCTTATCTTTAAGGATAAATTTATGCCTTCTACACTTATTCACCCCACCGATCCGACACCGCGCCCTAAACTTGGTCATGTTGAAACTGTCCTTGTGCATACACGCAAAATTCGTTGCGATGGTGGGTTAGGAAATTTAGGACATCCCCACGTTTGGTTAAAAATCGGTGGACACCAAACCGTATGTCCTTATTGTTCCTGTCTGTTTGTTTTACAAGATTCTTCTGAAACAAACACGAGCGAACATTAGAAATCTCTTTTTATCACAGTGTCACTTCTCTCTCAAAATTTGGCATATTTTTTGCCTGTTTTGTGTTTTTATATTGTATTTTTTCTCCGTTATTTAACAGCCTACAGGGTAACTTTTTTAAGAAATAAAAAAACTTTCTCTTTATTCCCTGTTATGCTTGTAACATGTTGGTTTTTTCTCACTCCATCTGTTTTTGGAAAAGAGAGTTCTTTTGTCGTAACAAAACACACAACAGCCAGTCTTATTACCTATACTAATACCATTACGGCAAACAAGCCTCTTCTCGTCGGAATATACTTACGCCTTGCGCAAGGATGGCATACATATTGGCGTAACCCTGGTGATGCGGGAGACCCTGCCAATATTACCGTAACTGCGCAAGGGGCTTTTAACGGATCAACAAAAACTATTCTATGGCCAACACCCCTTCGTATTCGCGAGGGTAATTTTATGTCTTATGCGTATACGGGCGATGTCCTCCTTCCTCTTTTGCTTTCCCTTACACCTGATCCACACGAAATACCCAAGAGAGAGACAACGCTTAAAGCTCACGCCCATTGGATCGTATGCGCACAACTTTGTATTCCAGAAGAAGCAAATTTTACCCTCACACTCCCTACAGGTGCAGAACAACCTTCACGTCAGGCAATTCTTTTTGACGATGTTGCTCGTGCTTCCCCAAAACCTTCCCCTTATCAGGCTACCGTCACCTCTCGTGGCATACTCACCATTTTTGGAAAAAAGATCACCCCATATGCTTTTACTGATGCTTGGTTCCTGCCTCAAGAGCGTGGACAAATCGTTAATGCTACTCCTCAAAAGAGCATCATAAGACAAGGATCTCTTGTCTTACACCTACAGCCCGATACTGCTTTTCCAAAAAATAAAACGCTTACAGGCGTTCTTGTTCTTAAAGACTACTCAGGACATATAAAAGCCTTTAACATATCCGCCCAACCCGTTTCAACATTACCTCTCCCACAAAAGTTTTCTCTTTACCATCTGATAGAATTACTCTTTTGTAGCTTTGCTGGCGGGATTATGCTTAACCTTATGCCCTGTGTCTTCCCTATTCTTGCCATGAAAGCACTCGTCCTTGTTCGCAGTAACGACACAGAACAACATCATCAACGCCTTGCTGCCTTAAGATATAGTGCTGGTGTATTAATAGGCTTTATATCACTTGGTAGCCTTATTATGGGTTTGCGTACAGTTGGTACACAAATTGGATGGGGGTTTCAACTTCAATCCCCTCTTTTTGTCACCCTTATGTGCTGGTTTCTTTTTTGTATTGCCTTAAATTTTCTCGATGTTTTTACAATATCAGGTCCTTCTTTCAGCCTCTCCACACACTCCCATTATTTTTGGAATGACATTGTAACGGGGTTATTAGCCGTTGTCGTTGCAAGCCCTTGTACAGCTCCTTTTATGGGTGTTGCTCTTGCAGGCGCGCTCACTTTCTCTCCACTCATTGGACTTCTTATTTTCACAACACTTGGCATAGGTATGGCGTTGCCTTTCCTCCTTCTTGCTTATGTACAAAACCTCGCTAAATACTTGCCAAAACCTGGACCATGGATGATTTATATTAAACAATTTCTTGCATTTCCACTTTTCGCAAGTTGCCTCTGGCTTCTCTGGGTTGCAACACTTGAAGGTACACAAGGTACAACTTTCCTTTTTGTTTCGTCAGGGTTGTTATTTCTTAGTTTTGCTGCATGGCTTTATGGACTTTCCCAACGCCTTACTGATAATGAGCCCCATTGGCTTGCCACCACTTTACGCGGGTTAGCTGTTTTATTTGTGATCAGCTCTTTTTGCCTCCTTCCTGCGCTTTCCTCTCAACCTCTTGAACAAAACTCTACGTCTCTCCAACACAAGAATATTCTATCTGATCCGCATGTTGAGCCCTTTTCTCAACAACGATTAGAGACTCTCCATGCCTCCGGTAAATCTGTTCTTGTCGATATAACCGCTGCATGGTGCATAACATGCCTCATCAACGAGCATGTCACCCTAAACGCTCCCTCAACAAAAGCTGCCCTTGCACAAAACAATGTGATTTTACTTCGTGGCGATTGGACCCGACATAACCCTGCTATTACAGCCTTTTTACACCAACATGGACGCGAAGGAATCCCTTTTTATTTATTTGTCCCTGCAGTTGGTAAAGAGGTCGTTTTACCGCAAATTTTAACACCTTCTATTATAATCCAAACAATCACATCTACATCGCACAACACGCGTTGATTCTCTTTCCCTAACAGTCTGTTGTGACACCTATATCCCATTGGCACAAAAATACAAAACGTAGAGAGTTTACAATAAGTCTACGAATCTGCCATGTAAAAATTGACTGCCGTATGGAAATTACCTCCCTATTATTTTTCTTTCCTATTCCTCAAAAGTTTACAGGTTTCTTAATCTTTTTTCCCCTCCCATATAAGGCTGTAAAACTTCAGGAATTGTGATAGACCCATCTTCCTCTTGATAGTTTTCCATAACGGCAATCAACGTACGTCCCACCGCTAATCCAGATCCGTTAAGGGTATGGACAAATTGTGGCTTTGATCCCGCTTGTTCCCGAAAGCGTGCATTCATTCGGCGGGCTTGAAAGTCCCGCGTATTGGAACAAGAAGAAATTTCACGCCATGCCTGTTGTCCGGGTAACCAAACCTCTAAATCATAGGTTATAGCAGCCCCGAAACCTGTATCACCTGCACATAACAAAACACGCCGATAAGGCAAGGCAAGACGTTCTAAAATAACTTCAGCACAACGGGTCATACGTTCATGTTCTTCATCACTTTTTTCAGGTGTGGTTACAGAGACCAACTCCACTTTTTCAAATTGATGCTGACGTAACATGCCTCGCACATCGCGCCCCGCTGCCCCTGCTTCACTCCGAAAACATTGGCTCAAAGCCGTCATCCTTAAAGGAAGTTTTTCTTCCTCAAGAATTAACCCGCTCACCGAAGCTGTAAGAGGCACTTCTGCCGTAGGGATAAGCCAACGCCCATCTTCTGTACGAAATGATTGATCGGCAAATTTAGGTAATTTATCAGTCCCATACATTGCTTCGTCTTGCACTAAAACAGGCACATGTACTTCTTCATAAGCATGTTCTCCCACGTGTACATCTAACATAAATTGTCCCAATGCCCGCTCTAGCCGTGCAAGAGCAGCGCGCAAAACAACAAAACGCGTGCCGGACAAACGCGAAGCTGTAGCAAAATCCATCATGCCTAACGCCTCTCCCAACTCAAAATGTTGGCGAGGCGTAAAAGAAAATGTGCGTGGTGTACCCCAAACCTTCTGTACAACATTGGCATTTTCATCGGGTCCATCTGGAACTCTTGTATCTAATCTATTGGGTAACTGTTCCAAACAAACACGTATTTGTGCTTCTATTACGTTTGTTTCCGCTTCCAAGGCTTCCATTTCATCCCGCAAAGTTATACCTTCTGCTTCTAAAGACCCCGTTTCTTCACCTGTGCATCGTCTCTGTCCAATATCACGTGCCAACGCTTTTCGACGTGCTTGCTTATTTTGCAATTCGGTTTGATACTGTCGGCGTTGTTCATCTAAACGCAAAACATATTCTGCAATAGGGGACAGCCCTCTGCGTTTTAAATCTGCATCAAATGCAGCAGGATCTGCTCTTAAAGCTCGAATATCATGCATCAATCAGGAAACCTTCTGTTCTGGTGTTACGGTGTTTACTTCCGACTGTACTGTTTCCGTTTGCCCTTGCATAGCGTATCCTGCCGAAACACGCCATGCTGGTTCAACAAGACGCGCGCAAAAAATAGATATTTCATATAAAAGAACAAGAGGTACAGCCAATCCAATTTGAGTAATAACATCAGGCGGCATTAAAATCGCCGCAATAATAAACGCCCCAACAATAGCATAACGCCGCGCACGTCGAAGCATCATTGAAGTAACAATTCCTACGCGTGCTAATAAAGTCAAGACAACTGGTAACTCAAATGAAATACCAAAAGCCATAATCAGTTTCATCACAAGGGTAAGATATTCTGATACTTTAGCTTGGAGCTCTATTTGCACAACACTCCCACTCCCCATGGTTTGAAAAGACAAAAAAAATCGCCATGCGATAGGAAAAACAAAATAATACGCAAGCGCTGCCCCGAGAATAAATAAAAAGGGCGTGGCAATGAGAAAGGGCATAAAAACCCGTTTTTCTGACCGATAAAGTCCTGGAGCTATAAAAATCCACGTCTGTACCGCGAACATAGGGAAAGACAAAAAAGCAGCCCCGAATAAAGCAACACGAATATACGTAAAAAATGCTTCATACAATGCTGTATAAATCAAATGAGGCTGTTCCCCTTGCTGACGCATAACTTTCCCAAGAGGTTGAACTAGAAATTGATAAATACCCTCGGCATAGTGATAACACAACACAAAACAAACGAGAAACGTTAAGATAGACCAAAGCAACCGACGCCGTAAGTCTTGCAAATGTTCAAGTAACGACATAGGGTGATCATTAAGATGGTCATCATGACTATTCTCGTGCTCGTTCATGAAGCATGTTATTCCGTGTAATTTACACTATTGTCGAAGAAGAACAGACACGAAAAAATCTGGCGCAACCGCTTTCTTTCCATGAAGGACACGTACAGGCGGCAAAAAGGCGGGAGGATTTAACCGATCACATTCTTCAAGGATACGACGTACAACCCCTGGTGGCAGTTCTTGAGGTGCAGCTTGTACCTCTTCATCAGAAATATGTGATCCACCCACGCCATTAAAATCATCAAAGCGATCGATTGTTTTCTCACTGTTCACTGTTATTTCAGAAGACATCATCCCGTTGGAATAAGGTTTGACGCTTATCGGTATAGGTTGATCGGGATGGTCAGGAAAATGCCGACAAGAATTTTCAGAATATCTTGAAGAATATTGCTGTATTTGCTCAGGCGGAGTCATTGCTCGCTTAAGACTACCATCATGATCTAGTATTTTTGTTAAATGACTGCGAACATTCAGACTCTGAAGATCATGAAGATCTCCCAAATCGGCATCATGCACCACTTCATTGATTTGAGACTGAAACTCCCGCGCTATATTACGCATTTTTTTTAGAGTACTTGTTACAGCACGAACCGCTATAGGTAAATCTTTTGGACCGATAACCACCAACGCCACAACAGCAATCAATGCAATTTCAGACCAAGCAAAATCAAACATACTTGATTAGTTCCCTCTTAACGACCCTAAGAAACAACCTTAAGAACCTCATCAATATGCCTACCGAATAACACTGTTAGAGCCCAACAAGCTAATAACACATTCAAACTTTCCCTGTTTTTCAAAACACTCTTCTGATTCAAGGAGCAAGATATACTTTAACGAGCAATAATACACGCTAAACCACGATTATGTACCTGATGACAAAACGCCTTTGCCTCGGCAAGTGACGCAAAACCCGGAACCTGTAAGCGATAGAAAGTCGCATTTGTAAATTCGACTCTCACAACCTTATACCTTTTTCCAGAGAACAGGCTTGCATAATGCTTTTGTAGATGGCTCCACTCTCTATCGGCATCTTGTAAACTTTGTAATGCAGCTAATTGCACGGTATACCGACCTACTCCATTTGAAACAGATACGATAGAGGAACGCGCCTCAACATGTCTTGTAGATACATGATGCTTTTCACTCACATGCTGTGACTCAGATCGTGCAAGAGTATGCTGTTGTTTAGATGTATTCTCTAACGGGCTCTGTGATGTCTGTTGAGAAACAGCAGTCTGCACGGGTTTTACTATATTTTCTGTTTTATTTTCTACTTTTTGACTCTTTGGTACATTCCCCGCAACAGGTGAGCTAGAAGTTATTTGTGGATGCGACGGTACTCCTCCATATTGTGCTTTAACAGCCGCCAAATCTGGTTTTTCAGGAAGCTGTTCCACCTGTGCTTTTAGCTTTTCCTCTCCTACTGACATCGTAGGAACATCAAGTTTCATCCCCCCAGGATTGACAGGTTTCGTCCGCACTGGTAGTTTTGGTGGCCCTATAACAGGAATTGTTTTTTGGTGGTGACCAAGCAACGCCCAACCCCCGACTCCTAAAACCAATAAACCCCCAAGAAAAACCGAACCATAAATTAAGCGACGTCTAGCAGAATCCTCTAAAGACGCAAAAAAACCTTTTTTTTCAGAAAGATCATAGTCATCTTCATAATCCATACTCATCGGTTCACGAGCATGGTCAAATGGGTCATCTACATCATGGTCTATATGATCATTATCATCACGCATTAACACATCTCCTCCACAGGTTCTATACCTATAATAGCAAATCCAGAACGAAGGACAATAGCCGTTGCGACGACTAACGCTAAACGTGCTCGCGTTATCTCTCTTGCATGAGGCTGAAGAAAGCGCAACGACGCATTATCATGCCCTTTATTCCATAAAGCATGGAAATCACTTGCAACATCGGTAAGATAAAAAGCTACGCGATGTGGCTCATAGACTAAAGAGGCTGCTTCTACAACACGTGGCCACTCAGCAAGACGCCGAATTAAAGCCATTTCAGCCTCAGACTCTAAACTCTCTAGTGGCACATTAGACAATGCCTCTCTTTCTACATTACCATAAACCTCTTCCTCTTCGGCTAAACGCAAAACCGAGCAACAACGCGCATGAGCATATTGTACATAAAAAACAGGATTATCTCTTTTTTGCGCAACAACAAGATCAAGGTCAAACTCCATTTGTGCATCGCTTCTGCGTGTTAACATCGTAAAACGAACAGCATCACGACCCACCTCATCTAATAGATCCCGTAATGTAATAAACGTCCCTGCACGTTTTGACATACGTACAGGCTGCCCTCCGCGTAATACATGCACAATCTGACACAACACAACCTCTAACGAAACAGAATGATCTGTAAGTGCTTGAACAGCAGCCTTCATACGACGGACATAACCGCCATGATCAGCACCCCACACATCAATCATTTTTTGTGCACCGCGTGCTATTTTATCAGCGTGATAACCAATATCATTCGCAAAATAAGTATTTGTCCCATCAGATTTACGCAAAGGTCGATCACTATCATCCCCAAATGCCGTAGATCGGAATAAAAGTTGCTCTCGCTCCTCCCAATCCTGAGGTATTTTTCCTTTAGGCGAGGCTAACACACCTTCATAAAGTAAGCCTTGCTCCTCTAATCGCCTAATTGCTTCATCCGTTACCCCTCGCGATAAAACCTCTGCTTCAGATACAAAAAGATCATGATGGACACCGAGTAAAACTAAATCTTCACGAATCGCTGACAACATATAATCAATAGTAAATCGACGTACCACTTCCAGCCATTTTGCTTCTGGTGCTGGGGACAACTTACCCTCTTTTGTCATTTCGGCAAGGGTTTCCCCATAACGTGCTTTCAGCGCATCTCCGACAGGAATAAGATAATCGCCTATATATTGCAATCCCCCAGGCACTAGAGCAGAACATGCCTCTTGTGTTAGGTTCATTCCTAAAGCCTGAAGATAGCGCCAATAAGCCGCCCATGCTAAAGCATGCACTTGCGCACCAGCATCGTTAATATAAAATTCCTTTATAACACGAAACCCAGTTTTAGAGAGCAAGCGCGCGATTACATCACCAACAACAGCGCCACGACAATGCCCGACATGCATAGGTCCTGTCGGGTTAGCAGAAACATATTCCACATTAACACACACACCGGATCCAATTGTAGATGATCCGTAATCTTCACCTGCACGCAATATTACCGGCAAAATTCCACGTAACACATGTGGTTGAAGAACAATATTGACAAACCCGGGAGATGCCACTGTAACAGAGGCAATTCCTTCTTCTTTTTCAAGCAAAGGTTTTAACGCTTCCGCCACAACCATAGGTTTACGCTGTACTGTTTTAGATAAGACAAGGGCAGCATTTGTCGCCATATCGCCATGGACAGGGTCACGAGGCGGTGTTAATTCAACACGAGTAAGCGTTTCTTCAGGTATATCTGGAAATAGATGGCATATAGCCATAAGCACATGTGCACGATAACGCTGGAATAGACATTCTGACATTCAAGAGACTCAAATTACTTAATTTTATGCCGTATTGGTAACTCGTTCAAATAAAGAGACAAACAGACTAACTAAAACAGTGTTATCCCGCAATAGAAAGATCTATTAAACGCTGATGTTCCTGTATCGCAAAGCGATCTGTCATTGAGGCAATATAATCCGCTACTGTACGATACAGACCCAATTGATTCTTAAGCGAAATATTCTGTTGCCAATCTGACGGCAAAAGATCAGGAGACTTCGTTAAAATAGTGAAGAGTTCTTTTGTAACACGTTTCGCTTTATATGTCATACGATTGACTTTCCAATGTCGATAAAGTGTTGAAAACAAAAATTTGCGAATACCCTTATTTGCTTCGTCCATAGCCTCACTAAAAGCAACAACAGGATAAGAGGCTGCACGAATATCCTCGACACAACACGGTGCTAAATGTGCTAATCGATCGTGCGTACACGCCAACACATCAGAAACAAGAGTACCGATCACACGACGTACCATTTCATGACGAATACGCCGCTTTGTATGCCCATCAGTAAGAGACATATCTGCAACAAGTGCACGCGCTTCCGTTAACGCTTCTCCCACAAGTGGAACATCGATAAGTTCATCTAACGATAATAACCCTGATTTTACACCATCGTCTAAATCATGCCCATGATAAGCAATATCATCAGCTAACGCGGCAATCTGTGCTTCAGCTGAGGCATAAGTTGTCAAGTCAAGATGAAAAAGCGCATTCATTTCCGCTAAACCTACAGAAGGATAATGCACAGGACCATTATGTTTAGCCAATCCCTCTAATGTCTCCCACGTTAGATTCAGACCATCAAAAGCAACATAATTCTTCTCAAGCAGCATGACCTGTCGCAAGGCTTGAGCATTATGATCAAACCCTCCCCAAGATTGCATCTTTTTAGCAAGTGCTTCTTCCCCCGCATGACCAAAAGGGGTATGTCCTAAATCATGGGCAAGAGCAATTGCTTCTGTAAGGTCTTCATTCAGTTTAAGAGAACGTGCCATAGAACGGGCAATTTGCGCCACTTCTAAAGAATGTGTCAATCGGGTACGAAAAAAATCCCCTTCATGGTTAATAAAAACTTGTGTTTTATATTGTAACCTTCGAAATCCAGAAGAGTGCACAACCCTATCCCGATCACGCTGCCAAGGGGAACGTGTCAAAGAACACGGTTCATCATAAAGGCGACGAGCACGCGACTCTCCTCTCTGCACAGCGTAAGAAGCAAGAGGTAAACCATCGGTAGAGTATTCCATAAAAACCTCTTCCTTTCCCTTACATAACAACCATACGACACGACAAAAACCATCTCATGATCGCTTTTAGTATAAAGTGAAAGAAATATTTTATAATATTTTTTACATATATTCTAGAATTTAAAGATCAACTCAAAACTTATTTTTTGGTTTTATGTTTCTGTTTTTTCCTCTTTCTGCTTCAAATTTTGTACTTAACAACTTATAATAAGATATGAACTCATCATCTCCCTCCTTTTCTATTTCAGAAGCTGCGGCAACACGTATTGTCAGCATTATTGGACGTAAAAAAGCTGAATCACAAGCTAATCATTCAGTCCCTATAGCTTTACGCGTTGCCGTAGAAGCTGGCGGTTGTAACGGGTTTCAATATCGGTTTATGCTCGTTTCTCAAGACGATATTACGGACGACGATACATCCATTTACCGCTATGGTGCACGGGTTGTGGTTGATTCTGTCAGTTTAACTCTTCTTACTGATGCAGAGCTTGATTTTACAGACAAACTTATGGGGGCGCATTTTGCTGTGCGCAATCCTAACGCTGTTTCTTCTTGCGGATGTGGCACAAGTTTTTCTATTAGCTAACCATGAAAATTGCCACATGGAACGTTAATTCTATTCGCCAACGGCAAGCTTCGGTCGAGAAGTGGCTAAAATCCCATAAACCTGACATCCTCATGCTACAGGAAATCAAATGCGAAACAGACCAATTCCCGAAAGAGCATTTTAAGTCTCTGGGCTATAGCTGTGCTGTTGTTGGGCAAAAAAGTTATAACGGTGTCGCCACTCTTATCCGTGGTTCTTACGATATAACATGTACAACCCTTCCCGGATTTGTTCACCCTGCAGGGCATGATGCTGCCCGTTATATTGAGATCTGTACTCGTCATATGATTTTAGGCAATCTTTACCTCCCCAACGGCAATTCTGGCGGAGAGGTAGGCTATGCGATCAAACTTGCATTTTGTGAAGCCCTTATCACCCGTGCACGTCAACTTCTTACAGAGGAAACAGATTTTATTTTAGCAGGCGATTATAATATTTGCCCTTCTGAAGATGATTACGCCACAGATGCACTTTCTCCTCATGACGCCCTCATCCGCCCACAAAGCCGTGCCGCCTGGCACCAACTCCGTTGGTTAGGGCTCACAGATGCCTTACGCGCACTTCATCCTACAGGTGCCTTTTATACATTTTGGGATTACCAAAACCGTGCATGGGAACGCAATAGCGGACTACGCATTGACCACATGCTTTTATCCCCCCGCCTAGCAGAACGCCTTATTTATGCTGATCCTGATATTTCCGAACGCGGTATGGAACGCCCTTCTGACCACGTGCCCTTCGTGATTCACCTAAAAGAATAGGGTATCTCTAAAAAAAAGAGATACCCTGTTTTTACGCATAAAAATTTAGTTTTTACATCTCGTTCTACAGATATAGTTATTTAGGATTTAATGAGTTGATATTTTTTGTACGTATTCAGCCTGCCAATCTTTCCCTCCGTCTTGAGTAAACAGATATACTGCCGACGGCGAGCCGATCGTTGGTTGAATTACAGAAGGTGCTGGCACCGTATGACCTTGGTTATCTACAAACGTTATATTCATAGAAAAAGGTATATTTAAAGTAAACTGTGCATAACCTTGCACAGCAAAGACTAAAGCAATAGCCGAAACTTTTTCTACTTTCGCAGCCGGCATTAAAGTTTGTAAATTGACAGATGACTGCGCAGGTGGTGAAATAACAGCCGGATCCGGATAGCTCAACGGAGCAATTATAAATGCCGTACAAGCTGTCGGCGGTGGGTTGTTACCCCCAATATATGAAGGAAAAAAGCTAAAAAAAGCTGGTAATATATCACATCCATCACCATTAACAACACGCCGAATAATTTGTGTATTATTGGCTTGGTTAATTTCTGCACATTGTGCACTGCCCCCCCCCCGCAACAATCATGCTCCACAACACGATAAACGCCACAATAATTTTACGCATAGAAAATTCCTTATTAAAAGTGAAACAGCAAGTAACGAAAACACTATATAAACTTTTAATAAAAAGACAAAGGCAATTTTTATAGTTATCTTTACCCTTTTTCTTATACAACTTTTTATACAGCAATCCCTCTCACCTCTCTTCTCTCATATTTCTACTTGAGGAGAAAAACAGGTTATAATATACTGTTAGTTTCCAAATATATTTCTTAAACAATATAAGGTGCCTCTCATATGAAGTGGACAGAGAAAGTTGTTGAACAATTAAAACAATTATGGGCAGACGATCTTTCAACGGCGGAAATTGGTCGTCGTTTGAATATGACAAAAAATGCCGTTATTGGCAAAGCTCATAGACTTGGACTCTCTTCTCGCCCTTCCCCTATCCGAAAAGCGACGAAAGCTAACCCCCTTACACCAACCACACCAAAAAAAACAACCCCATCCAAAAAAACACAGGCAACACAAACACATCGTTCTTCTAACACACGTCATACGCAACCAAGTAATTCTCCGCCTATTTCTCCCATTGTTACAAAACCTCAACCAAAAACAAATTCACCTACCTCCGTTGAAAAACCCCTTACACGCAAGAAAAAATCTTCCCCGCCTCCTAGTTCTGTTTCGAAAAGTAAAATAGGAAAAAACACCGTTTTAGAGACAGAGTTCTCCAAACGACACAGTCCTACATGCTGTTGGCCTTTAGGGGAACCTGGAACACCAGAATTTCACTTTTGTGGGGCACCTCCTTTATCTGGTAAGCCTTATTGCGAAAAACATTGCCAGATCGCTTATGTACGACTCCGTCCTCGCGGAAGTCGTGAAAGTAAACCTTAGCCTTTTCCGACTGTCTCTCCCTCAATAGAACACTCAAGAGGACAAGAAAACGAGGAAACCAGAAAAGTGTAGTTCCCTTAAAATCCTACAAACAACTTATTCCGCAAGAGAATCTTGTTTCTTAACTGGTTTTGATAAGACAGATCTCGATTGTTCTTCTGAATCAGCCTTTTTCTTATCTAGCATTTCAAGCTGCCCTGTAACCTGTCCCCCATCGTCAATTTTTAATCGATGGCATGCCGCTTTCCCAACTAAATGCCCTGTACAACATATCGTAAGAATCCCATGAGCGGTCAGTCCTCCCTCAAAAGTACCGGCAATTTCAGCATCTTCGACATCTCCATCACCACGAAAAACACCCCCTGCCATTATCACTAATTCTTTAACATGAACAAGTTCAGACTCAACAACGCCTTCAATAACAAGGCGCTCAACATCCTGTATCGTGCCTTTAATACTTATACCATGACCAACGACCAAAATCCTTTGATCTTTTTCTTTACGCACAGGCAAGAGAGACGACACCCCAGCACGTGTGCCTCCTTGTGCTGTTGTCACACTCCCAGAAACATGGGAAGAACTCGTAGAAGATACTGTATTACGTTCGATCATTGAAGAATTTCCTGTACAGTTAAAATTAAAAATACTTGCTTGTTCCATGAGCACTAAAACGGTAACAGAAGAAATTTTCTCCCTCTATCACGCTCTTTTAATGAAGCCATCATCACACCAAAGAAAGATCAACCAACAACAGACAAAAACGCGATAATATTTTTACCCACCATCGATCTTTTAGTTATAGTTACAATACCTTAAAAAGAAAACTTTAGCTCTTTACCGCTCTACTTTTATAACATACGCACGTAACAAGTTTACAGGAAAAACTGATGAAGACTTTATGAGTAATTATGAAACGTTTGCTTTTTTATAAAAATGCGTTAATAAATTATTGGTTTCATCGTTTTTTAGATTAACAAATTATCCCTGATACCCATGACGCATCAAAACAAAAAATATGATATTCTCGGTATTGGTAACGCGATCACAGATATTCTTACCAAAGTAGAACTTTCTTTTTTAGAAAAACAAGGACTCACACAAGGAAGCATGACTCTTATTGATGCAAGCCGCGCCAAAGAGTTAGAAGCCCTCTTAACACCTGAACATATTATGGGAGGTGGATCTGTTGCTAATACTTGTATCGTCGCAGCACAACTTGGCGCTCGTGTTGCCTATTTAGGTAAAATCGCGCGTGACGATGCAGGACAAAAATTTGCCTATGATATGCAAAACAATAATGTTGATTTTCCATCTCAACCTTTGAACACCCAAGTCTTTGATAATTTACCCACAGCACGTTGTATTGTCATGATTACACCTGATGGGCAAAGAACCATGGCAACCTATTTAGGTGCATGTACCTGTTTTACACCTGACGATGTTATAGAAGAGGAAATTGCAAGAGCGAGTATTCTCTATCTTGAGGGATATTTATTTGATCCCCCCCACGCGCAAGAGGCTTTTCGTAGAGCGGCTTCCATAGCTCATAAATACGGGAGACAAGTTGCTTTATCGCTTTCAGATCCTTTTTGTGTTGGACGTCATCGTGCCGCATTTTTAGATCTCGTCAAAAATCACATTGATATTCTTTTTGCCAACGAAGATGAAATTTGTGCTCTTTACGTAACAGAAAGCTTTGAAAAAGCCGCTCATTGTACGGCACAAGATACAACCCTTGCTGCTCTTACCCGTTCTGCTTTAGGCAGTGTTATTATACACAAAGGTCAATTCACACCTATCTCCCCTATCCCGACTCAAGTTGTTGATAGCACAGGTGCCGGAGACGCCTACGCTGCGGGATTCATGGTAGGGCTGACATCAGGGCGTACACTGCCAGAATGCGGCCGTATTGGCTCTGTTGCAGCCTCTGAAATTATTTCTCACTATGGGGCACGCCCTTTGACCAATCTTTGGTATGAAATGGGGTTTTAACACCTTTCATAACACAAGCCCGTTTACGGTTAACGATACCTAGTTATACCCTTTCGCTATCGTTTATAGGTAGGCGAATTATTTGACTGTCTCGCATTGTTAAAGCAACCTGTCCCTTACATAAGGCAGCTGCCTCCTGACCAAAGATATGATATCGCCATTTTGTAAAAATAGATGGTGCGCAGTCTGGATTAAGGGCTAAAATTTCTAAATCTTCTTGCGATGCAACAAGTGTTGGCGCCACACCGTGCCTCTCACAACAAATCATTAATAATACTTTTAACATCGCCACACGCGGAGAAATTTCTTTAAGAGTCTCTTGACTATGCCTTTTAGGTAAACACGGCAACTCCGCCTCAGGTAAGGCTAAAACCTCATGAACAGCGTCTAATAAATCCCGTTCAATATGCTCATAATTTTTAGATATTCTCGATATGCCCCGTACTCTTGCTAACGCTTCCCGCGTTTTTGGAAGAGTAGCAGCTATTTCTAACAAACTCTCGTCACGAATAAGGTGTTGGCGTGGAACATTTAATCGTTGTGCTTCTCGTTCACGCAGAGCCGCAATAGCACGTAAAACACCTAATGTACGTCGATTCCCTCCACGTACACGCAAGCGTTCCCATTGACGTTCTGGATCTTGAATAAATGTTTCAACTTTTTCCAGCTCTGCCATTTCAGAAGCGATCCACGTTAATCGCCCTTTATGCTCTAACGTCTCTCTTAACTTTTCATAAACTAATCGTAACCATGTCACATCGCCAGCCGCATAAAAAAGTTGTGCTTCTGACAAGGGACGTGCAGACCAATCGGTAAAACGTTGGCTTTTGTCAACAAACACACCAAGTAATGATTTCACAAGAGCATCATAACCAACTTGTTCTCCAAATCCGGTAACCATTGCCGCAATTTGTGTATCAAAAACAGGTGTTGGCAACCTCTGAAAGAGACGAAGAAAAATTTCTAAATCTTGTCGCGCAGCATGGAAAACTTTCAAGACATGGGGCGCAAATAAAAGATCTGCAAGTGGTGTAAGATTAATGCCGTCTGCTTGTGTATCAATAAGAACAACGCTTTTTTCTCCTGCAATTTGAACCAAACACAACTGTGGCCAATATGTTTGCCCACGAATAAATTCAGTATCCACCGTTATATAAGACTCTTGATAAAACGGGGTAAGAGCTTCTTCCAATTCCCGAGTCGTACTTATAAGATGCGGAGAGGGGAAAACATTACGACAAAAATTAGTCACACTCACACGATATTCCTAACAAAACACATGACTTCGTTAAAATATGCACAAAAAACTTAATAGAGACTATAAACTCTAAAACAAAAATAAAATTTTTAATAACAGGGGGAATATAGATATGACTCTCACAAAAAACGACACTCAAAATCTCACACAGCTTGGTCAAAAAGTTTCTGTACCTTCTTGTCCGGAAGAAGCCGTTCTTGAACGGATTGCTAACCCTCATCCGGGAAAATCTTACATGGTACGTTTTACAGCACCAGAATTTACCTCTCTTTGTCCCATTACGAGCCAACCTGATTTTGCCCATATTATTATTGACTATGTCCCTAATGATTGGATCATTGAAAGCAAGTCGCTTAAACTCTATCTCACGAGTTTTCGTAACCATGGTGCTTTCCATGAAGCATGTACCCTGACAATCGCTACAACACTTGTGGAACGACTCGCCCCTCTATGGCTTCGCATTGGTGCCTATTGGTACCCCCGAGGCGGTATCCCCATTGATGTTTTTTGGCAAACTTCTAGCCCCCCAAAAGACGTTTGGATTGCAAAACAAAAAGTACCCCCTTACCGTGGACGTGGCTAATATTACCTATTACCGGCTTTTTCTAAACTCAAAGAACATCCCCCAAAAAATTTAATTAAGTTTCATTAAATTTAACATTTATTTTTTTACTTGCTTTTTCTTTTTCAAAAGATTACTTTTATCCAAGCTTTTGCCAATGAAGGCATCATTACCCCCCCCTTATCATTTTGATAAAGGTGAGGATGTGGGTCTCTTTTTAAGTTGTATAATTATAATTAAGGAGACTTCTCAATCATGCGCTTACGCTTGCGTTCTTTCCTGCTGACTTCCGCTTTAACTTTTGCTCCTACACTTGCCTCCGCCACTACCATCTCCGGGCTCTATGTCGACGGCGGCGCTGGCTATAACGAAGTGCAAGACCAACACGTCCACGCCAATAGCTCAGCAAATGGCGACGTTGTGCCTAAATTCTCCGTCAACCACGGTACAGGCTATACAGGTTTCGGCGCTGTCGGCTGGGGTTTTGGCAATGGCTTACGCGTCGAAGCCGAAGGGCTTTATAACTTCTCTCATGATGACTATGCTTCTTCTGAAAGATATACCTCTTACGAAGAACATACCTCTATTGAGAAAAATCCTGCATGGAAGGCAAATAAAGTAGATGCGACC
>JAFPVE010000044.1 GCA_017413025.1 Acetobacter sp.
GGTGGAGCAGCCAGGTAGCTCGTCAGGCTCATAACCTGAAGGTCGCAGGTTCAAATCCCGCCCCCGCAACCATTATAATCTCCCTCCCTCTTGAAAGTGCTTGAAAATGGTAGAGAAAAATCAATCTGATAGACTGACGAAAATGAGTGTTATGACGGGCTATGAAATATCTCAAAAAAATGGCTTGAGTACATCGAAATTATTCTGGTTAGCTATAATTACCAACCAAGCATTTCTCTACTATTGGATGAAAAAAATGACAGAGTTAGTCGAGGCGTTTTCTGGCAAACGGGTTTGGAAGGATAGTGCCTTTATTATCCTTCTATCGTTGCTATTGTGGGTTCCTTTTATATGTTTGCATGGGGCATTAGATTTAGGCTCGTCTGCGTTTTTTGGGATAATGGGATGCTTTTTCCTTGCTGGCACTATTATGATATTTCAATGGTCTTTTAGTATGAGAAGAGAAATTACTCTTTACGCCATAACGAAGCTGGGGATGTCGGAATATAAGATGAATGCGTTTTATACGTTGATCTTCAATGTCTACTATATCAACTATTGCTTAAATGATTTGGGTGATGAGGATCTTCTGCAGCGTGCCAGAGAAGATCAACGTGTCCGACAAATGAAAACACTCCAAACTCCGGAGCTAGACACTACTCTTGAAACTTAATCGAGAGGAACTATGCTTTTAGCACAAATTAAGAGAGTGGTTTTTCTGTCGCTTCGAAACGAAAAGGTTGCCCAATAGGGTGTTTGGCTAATGTGCCTTCCCACATCACGCGGTGCCCGCGAATCATTGTGCCAATAGGTTTGCCTGTGATATGTGCCCCTGTAAAAGGAGACCAGCCGCATCGTGAGGCTAACCACCTGGGTTCTATTGTCCAACGCGCTTTTAAGTCTACGATTGTAAAATCGGCATCATAGCCAACACTTATTCGCCCTTTTCGTACGAGCCCAAAAAGGCGTTGCGGGCCTGCAGATGTGAGGTCAACAAAACGGCGTAAACTTAAGCGATGATGGGCAACGTGGTTGAGCATTATTGGCACAAGGGTTTGTACGCCCGGCATACCGGAGGGTGATTGGGGGTAGGGTTTTTCTTTGGCGTCTTGCCCGTGGGGGGCGTGGTCAGAGCCGATCACATCAGGTAAGCCTTGTTCAAGCCAACGCCATAAGGCTTGGCGATGGGCTGCTGAACGAATGGGCGGGTTCATTTGTGCTAAAGTGCCCAAACGAGGGTAAGCCTCTTCAGCCGTCAGGGTAAGGTGTTGAGGAGTTATTTCACAACTGGCAATATCGCGGTGTTGGGCAATAAGATCTAATTCTTCCGACGTGGTGACATGTAAAACATGAACGCGTCGCCCTGTTTTACGGGCAAGTGTCAAAAGACGTTGTGTTGCTTGCAACGCTGTAAGGTCATCACGCCAAATGGGATGAGAGGCAGGTTCATTTTCGATACGATAAGAAAGGCGTTCTTGAAGGCGTGCTTCATCTTCGGCATGAACAGCTATGCGCCGATGTCCAGAACGAAGTACGCGTTCGATAAGGGAGTCATCAGCTACCAATAAATCGCCGGTAGAAGACCCCATAAAAATTTTAATACCAGCAACACCTTGATGTGATTCTAATAATCCGCATTGGTCGGCATTGTCAGCCGTCGCGCCTACATAAAAAGCATGATCGCACCACATATGCTGGCGAGCACGGTTGAGTTTGTCGTTTAGAGTTTCGAGTGTTGTGGTAGGGGGAGAGGTATTAGGCATTTCAAAAACACCCGTCACACCGCCTAGAACAGCGGCACGGCTACCCGATTCAAGGGTTTCGTTTTGTTCCATGCCAGGTTCACGAAAATGTACTTGCGTGTCAATAACACCGGGAAGTATCGTGAGCCCTGTACACTCTATTGTTTGATCGGCAACGTGTGTTGTGCTGTTTTCTCCAATCGCGCTAATAAGACCATCACGTACATAAAGGGTGGTTTGAACCGTTTTATCTGCCAAGACGACAGAACCATTTTTGAGGGCGAGATCATGAAAAACAGGCATAAAAAGTTCTTAAAAAAATCTTAAAGAGATAAAAAGTGTTAGGGCGTTATGTGCCGTGTTGTTTATGTCATGCGTGTTGTTCGCGTACACGTGCGAAGCGTGACGAGCTCTTCTGCAGACGTGGGGTGAATACCAATAGTGCGGTCAAAATCGGCTTTCGTAAGCTCAGCAGTTACAGCAATAGCCACACTTTGAAGGATTTCTGGCGCGTCATCGCCGAAAATATGGGCACCTACCACTTTTTGGCTTTTATGGTCAACAACGAGTTTGATGAGGGTTTTAGGTACCTTCTGCTCGCTTAACGTATGATGTAAAGGCGTAAAGTGAGTCATGTAAATATCAACATCTCCTTTTTGGGCGGCTTCAGCTTCAGTAAGACCGACAGAAGCAAGGGGAGGGCTAAAAAAAACAGCTTTTGGCGTTGTGTTATAAGACCATTGTCGCGGTGATGATGAGCTAAAAAGCATATCGGCGAGCGTGTGCCCTTCTGCGATAGCCACAGGTGTAAGGTTAATACGGTCGGTCACATCGCCAATGGCATAAACACCCTTTTGAGTGGTTTGGTTATGATCATCAACCACAATACGCCCTGCGGTAGCCGTAGTAATAGCCGTGTTTTCGAGCCCTAATTTATCAATTTTAGGATGGCGACCTGTTGCCAAAAAAACACACGCTGTTTTAAGCGTATATCCGTTATCGAGTGTTACGACATAGGACGATGAGTCGCAGGTAATGTGGCGAATATTGGTGCTTGTATGTTGTGTAATCCCGCGCAGAGTGATAGCATCGGCTAAAGATTTGCGTAGGTCTTCATCAAAGCCATAAAGCGGTAAGTCTCGCCGATAGATAAGATCGACTTGTGATCCTAATCCAGCAAAAATGCCAGCAAATTCAACCCCAATATAACCACCGCCGACAATGACAACACTTGCTGGTCTTTGAGAAAGATAAAAGGCTTCATCTGATGTAATAGCAAATTCGGCTCCCGGAAAATCAGGGCGCGTAGGTGTAGAACCTGTGGCGATGACAATGCGCTCTGCTGTAATGGTACGAGATATGGCATGAGGGGCAAGTTCTGACGGGTCTATTTGTATCGTATTGGGATCAAGAAAACGGGCATGTCCTGTAAAAAGAGTAACCCCCGCTTTTTCTAATAAAGAGGTATAGATACCGTTTAGACGGGTAATTTCGTGATTTTTTGCTTCAATAAGACGTGCCCAATCATGCGTAACAGAGGGTGTCGACCAACCAAATCCATGGCTTTCTTTGAAAAGATCGGAAAATGTACTCGCCCTGACGAATAATTTTTTAGGGACACAACCAAGGTTAACACATGTCCCACCCCAATGACGGCTTTCAGCAATGGCAACGCGTGCGCCGTGGCTTGCCGCGATACGCGCACACCGTACGCCACCAGAGCCTGCGCCGATGACGAATAAGTCAAAATCATAATTTCTATGATTATTTTGCGGAGAAGACATTGTTAACTCCTATTTTTAGCGTTCAGCAAAAGCCTTTTCGACAACATAACTCCCCGGTGTTGTCATATTACCCTCAACAAAGCCACGTGCTTTGAGTAAATTTTCCGTATCAGCAAGCATTTCTGGGGAACCGCAAATCATAACGCGGTCATGCGCGGAGTCGAGAACTGGGATGTTAAGGTCTGTGAAAATTTTACCAGATTCAATCAGACGTGTAATACGTTCAGTAACCGCGAAGCTTTCACGCGTTACAGCGGGATAGTAAAGCAATTTAGAAGAAATATCTTCGCCAAGAAACTCGTGTTGAGGAAGTTCATGCCGAATATGATTTGTATAGGCGAGTTCTCCAGAGAGACGTACCGTATGCGTTAAAATGACGCGCTCATAACGTTCGTAACATTCAGGGTCTTTAATAAGGCTCATAAAAGGGGCTAAACCTGTACCCGTAGAAAGGAAATATAAATTACGCCCAGTATGTAAATTATCAAGAAGTAAAGTACCCGTCGGCTTACGACCAATGAGGACAATATCTCCGGGTTTAACGTGTTGTAGACGTGATGTCAGAGGTCCATCAGGAACAGCAATAGAGAGAAATTCAAGTTCATCAGCATAATTTGGTGAGGCAATAGAATAGGCACGTAAAAGCGGTTTGCCATCAACTTCAATACCAATCATGGCAAATTGTCCGTTTTCAAAACGTAGACCCGGGTCACGCGTGGTGGTAAAACTAAAAAGGCGATCTGTCCAGTGATGAACCGTGAGTACCTGGGCAGGATAAAGATGGCTATATTCTTTACTAGGTGGGGCAAGATGCCATAAATCTTCCTGTTTTTCATAGGGAAGAAGACCAGTGGGTACGTCAGATGCCGCACAGCGAGGTGGCGGTGCGCTTATGGCTCTATGGGGCAATTTGATACTCCTTTAAGTAAGGGTTTTTAGGGTTAAATGATTTTTGTTTGATCTACTGACTATTAAAACCAATATCAAAGAGGTTATCTATATAGTATAGATCGTGATAAGAATAGGCACACTATAGCACAAAACGATATTAAAGAATAAGAGTTTACTTCAAAACTTTACTCTCTATTTTTTGAGTGTGTAAAATATTATCTGTTTTTATAAAAAGGCATTTTATAGTGTTTTGTTTTGAATGATCTTTTTAATTTCTGATTTTTTTGTTTTAATCTTAATCTCCTTCGTATCAATATAAAACAATTATTATAAAATGACGAATTCTTCCCTGAACAATCTGGTTACGCTTACGTCTGACTCACAAAGTTGTGAGTCTCATGATTTCTTTGCGCGTGAGGCACTTATTCGTGCCATACAGCGTACGGGAATTTTACCAGAATCGCAAGAAGAGCCCAAAGTTCTTCGTAAAATAGCTTCTGCTTTAGTCCCTCCTGCGCGTGATATTTCCGATGATGTTTATTACGATATTCTTGTTCTTGTAAGAAAACGTCATTGGGTGTCACGCTTGTTGAAGAGTACGCGATTACGTCAACAAGTATGGGTTACACGTGAAGATGTCGAAGACGCGGTTGAGGCTATTCCAAATCCATTGGAAAGATCTCATCTAACGGATGAAATGCTTCAAAACGCTTTAGCTTCTGTACTTAAGGCACGTGTAAGGGGATATGGTAAAACGCCTCGTAAAGCGTTTAACAATATGCGTTCTGATCTCGTTGATGCAGGTATAGCGAAGGGAATAAAAACACTTTCTTTAGTTTCTTTGAAACCTCTTTTGGAAGTTATTGCGGAGGCGTTTAATCTCTCCTCGGATGATCCTTTTATTACAACAACGTTACAAGAAGAGCATGAGCGTCAGGATCGGGAAACAGCTATTCAACAAGCGAGCCTTCAACGACGTCAACAAGAAGAGGAACGACTTTCTTCATGGGAAAAAAGCCTTGTTCCGTTTAAGGAAGTGCCACGTATTTTAAGGTGTTCTTATCAGGAAGCCTTGCGCTGGGTTGCTGAAAATCGCTTGCCTGTAGCGCGTAAACGACGTGAAGCCGATGGGTATGAAAAATGGGAGTTTGACCCTGATCAACTCACGTCTTTACGTGTACATTTACATGAGTGGCGACGCCATAGTGGGCGTAAAACAAGGGGCAAAACAACTCTTAAGCTTGCTTCTTTGAAGTATTCTGTAGAGAGATCCTCTCTGGAGGGGCGCAAAGTGACAAATGCTGTTATTGCACGTGTAGCGGCATTAGATCGTTATGCAGCTCATTTTCGTACGGCTCGATCACTTCAACGACGTATAACGCTTGTGACAGGTCCTACTAATTCTGGAAAATCATATGCGGCTCTTAATGCATTAGCTGGAGCAAAGAGTGGGTTGGCGTTAGTTCCTCTACGACTTTTAGCGCACGAATTTCGTGAAGCATTGATAGAGCGCGGGGTTGAAGCCTCGTTACTGACGGGGGAAGAGCGTATTACTATACCTATGAGCCGTCACTTAGTTGCCACTGTAGAAATGTGCCCCTATTGTACGCCTGTTGATGTCGCGATTATTGATGAGGCACAAATGTTATTTGATCCTGATCGAGGCGCTGCATGGACAGCCGCACTTATGGGAGTGCCTGCACGACATCTATATGTTTTAGGAGCAGCAGAGTGTATTCCCATGGTGCGGCGTATTGCCGAGCTTTGTGACGATCCTCTCGATGAGATTTCTTTAGAGCGAAAAACACCCTTACGAGCAGCCCCTCATAATATCTCTCTTAAAAATTTAAGAGAAGGAGACGCTTTAGTAGCTTTCTCGCGCAGAGAAGTTCTGGATTTACGGGCTGATCTTGTGCGTCAGGGTCGTCGTGTTGCTGTGGTCTATGGTGCTTTGAGCCCAGAGGTAAGACGTGCTGAAGCACAACGTTTTAATAGTGGACAGGCGGAAATTCTTGTAGCGACAGATGCTATTGGCATGGGACTGAATTTATCTATTAAACGCGTGGTGTTTGCCTCTTTGTCAAAATATGATGGTCGTAACTCTCGTGACCTTAATACGCAAGAGGTTAAGCAAATTGGCGGGAGGGCAGGGCGTTATGGAAAGAGTGATGCAGGTGTTGTGGGTGTTCTTTCTGGAGCAGGATCACCCACTCTTGTGTGTCGTCATTTAGATAAACCTAGTGTTGTTGTCGATGAGGATATGCGCCCTTTTGTTCAGCCTGATTTAGATATTATAAAAGCCGTTGCTGCAGAAATGGGTTCGCAGAGTCTGTATGGCGTGCTGTCACGTATTCGTAGATCCGTTTTGCGTAAGGATGATCCTAATTATCGTTTGGCAGATATGGAACAAGCTTTTGCTATTGCTTCGGCACTTGAAGGGGTAGAGGGTTTGGATCTTGCGACGAGATGGTCTTACGCGATGTGCCCGATTGATGATCGTGATAATGGTATTTATCGTTTGGTAAGTTGGGCGGCTGATCATGCAAGCGGCAGAAATATACCGCCTCCTGGAGAAGGACGGCTTTGTTCTGTTGAGCGTGCAGGGTCAAAAGATCTTGAACAAGCTGAAAAACGATATAAAAGGCTTTTAGCATGGCGCTGGTTAGCTTTGCGTTTTCCTGAATTTTATCGAGAGTACGCGGAAGCAGAAGAAACGACGCGTCTTTTGAATGAATGGATCGAGAAAGTTTTATGTTATCAAAATCGATCTCGACGTACAAATAAACGTTCACGCGCCTCGAGCAGTTTGTGAAAAATCCTCTTTCTCTAATGAAATTATTTTTTTTGATTATCGTTTTGTGTTTTGCCTTAAGATCATTGCTTACAACGTTTTAAGAACTTTTTCTGTTGGGTTTTATACCTTAAACACATTAAAATCATATCCAACTCATTATTGTTTTTATTAAAAGTTTATAAAAAACATGACTATTATAAATAATAAGTATATAAAAATATATTAAGAGTGTTGTGTTGTGGAGGAGATGGAACATTGTGTTGTTTCAATAGGTGGGCATGCGTTATTAGCAGCCTCCTTTTGAGCGGCATCTAGGGCTTGTCTTGTAAGACGTTTTTCATTATATTTGAAAAGGACAAGCAGGGTTAAAATAATAACTGCTGTAATGCCGCCGAACACAATCGCGAGATATCCTGAAAGTCGTTCAATTTTTGTGCCGAGAAAATAGGCACATGTGGTATAGCCTCCAGCCCAAAAAATACCGCCAAGAGTATTGTAAAACAAAAATGATCGCCACGGCATACGGTTTGCGCCGGCTAAAAGGGCGGCAAACATCCGAAGAATGGCGATAAATCTCCCAGAAAAAACAATAACACCACCGTATTTAGAGAACATATAATTACCAAGTAATAATCGTTGCTCTGTAAGTCCAATTTTTGGTCCGTGTCTGTGGAGAATCTGCATGCCAAAACTGCGCCCAATGAGATAACCGAAATTATCCCCCATAATAGCCCCGATAATGCCAGCAATAATGACATTTTGAATGGGTAATTTGTGGGTTGTTGCGCAGAAAAGCGCACTTGTTATAAGCAAACTTTCGGCAGGGAGTGGAAAACCCATGCTCTCAAGTGTAACCACGATGCCAATAACCCAAAAACCATAATGTGTGAAAAGATTTGTGAGGTAATCTAAAGAGAAACAGTGATCGAAGAAATATGAGAGATATGACAGTGTAAAAAATCCTACATAAAAACAGACAAATCGAATAACGGTAACATAATCTATAGAGATATACAATAATATACAGAGAACTTCATAGAAGTGTTAAAGAATTGATTATGA
>JAFPVE010000012.1 GCA_017413025.1 Acetobacter sp.
GCATGGCACTTCTCAATCGAAACAACCCACGGGTCATGACCCGTGGTTCGGAAGAGAAGAAAGGAGCAAAATAAACCTCACCCATAAGTTATGAAAGTGTATTCAAAACGACAAAAAAAACCAAAACCACGAAATCAGTACCTCATCAAACCACGGGTCATGACCCGTGGTTCTGGACTAAGAAAGGCACGAGATAAACTTCCCCCATGAGTTATGAAAGTGTATTCAAAACGATAACAAAAAAACAAAACCACGGGATCAGTACCTCATCAAACCACGGGTCATGACCCGTGGTTCGGAAAGTAAGATCAAACCCAAAGCGCGAGACGAGACACATTCTTCCAAAATGATCAAGTTGCACTGTCAAAAAGAAGCCCGCACAAAACGGGCTTCTTTTTTTTGTTATATATCTCAATTAAATCTTGTTTACATCTGATTTAAGAGGTTTTAACAAGATGTGCATATGTTTTTGCAAAATTAAACGCTAAAGAAACATCTGCAGAAGGATAACAGAAATAACGATTATTTTTTTCTTCAAGGGGCCAGACACTTAAACCAATGTCTCCATAAATACTTAGAAATCTATCACTCACATTCCAAAATACGAGCTTTAAACCTTCTTGAGCAGCTAGATCCCGCAAGTGCCAAATAGCAGAAATACTATCCTCTCGCTCACCAACAGGGTCACCCAAACCAACAAAACAGCCTCGATTCACATGTAGCGGTAACATTGCTTTATCAGCATCACCCACAACAAAACCTTCAGGGCTAAAATAGGGAATATTAGGCATATCATTTGCTAAAGTATAATAACGTGTTTGAGCTTGTTTTGTCCATGGTAGAAGAATGACCCGCCCCGGCATCATCAAACGTATAACAGCCAGCAACGCTAAAAGTACCGATAAGGCAACTGTCAACCGAACAATACCACTCCCTTGATCCGAAAAAACAATTTGCCACCAACTTTCCAGAGGACTATGCTGCAAAGAAAGAATCACTACACACCCAAAAAATAGGAGTAAGCAAAGACAAGTACTAAATGTTAAGGATTCATTTAAGACATGAGCGCGACGATAATAACACTGTCGATAAGGTGCAATAAATAATGCAGACAGCCCCAATATCCCGGGCACAAAAATTGTATTTCCACGTAGAAATGTCAGCACTGCAGAAAACAATAAAAGCCCTAAAGCTGTATACCACGCCAAAGTTACGCGATGAGCAAGACCAATAGCAAGACCAATTAATGCAACGCCCATCAACGACAAAAGATAATTACCACAAATTTGTAGTAAATGGACAAGATCGTGTGGCACTTTTACAGCCGAAGGCGTAGGATCTAGCAAAACAAGACAAATCAATAACATACCGCATAATGAGACGACAGCGGTTGCAACAGCAACCGAAAAAGAAGCTTCGCTCTGACGGATCACAAGACTAGGGCGTTGATACACACCAGATAAAGGGGCAGAGGACGCGGTCTGTGCCAAATTTTTCTTTTTTGCCAAAACCGCATCACCGCGCAAAAATAATTCATGCCCAACAAACATACCCCCTGCAATAAATAAGGGAATAATATAATAAAACAGTCGAAAAACTAAAATCATGCTCAAAATCTGTGCTATTGACATATAAGGACTCAATCCTAATAACATCGTGCCATCAAATACACCCAACCCACCAGGCACACTTGAAATAAGCCCAGCCGTATAAGACATAAGGTAAATAGCCAAAAAAAGACCAAACCCTATACCTGCTTGAGAAGGCAAAAGCACAAAGGCAATACTCGCTGTGGCGGCAACTTCTAACGTTGCAACAATGATTTGCATCACCGCCATATTCACAGAAGGAAGAACAATAACCCATTTATAAAAGCGAAACTCTCGCACGCGAAAAGCCAACCCTATATAGCCAGCCACAAAAAGCCAAAAAACAACACCTATACTGCGTAAAAATGTTTCAGAAATAGAAATATGTGTTTTAAGATGAGAAATAGCCGAGGGGTTTATAATCAATACCCCACCAATAAGGGAAAATGATCCTAACAAATACGTGACAGAGCAAAAAGCAATAATCTGGGTGATCGCTAAAGGATCTACCCCCCAATTTCGATATAATCTATACCGAACCGCAGCGCCAGAAACAGCAGAAAACCCTAAATTATGCGACAATACATAGGAACAAAAAGAAGCAAAAGCTGTTTTACGAAATGGAATTTGCGGGTAACCAACTTGTATAACAGCTAGTTTATCGTAAAAAAATAACACACCATAAGACAAAAAAGTACACAACGCCGCAGCTAATACCTGTACGAGGGGCATTGCCCTTACCGCTTGTTTAATATCTTGTACGCGTAAATGACGTAATTCATGCTGTACAACATACACAGCCGCTAGCATGAGCACAAACCCTAAAACATGAGGTAAGTGCCTACACCACCAACGCCAATCCCTTAACTCTTTAAGCCTCAGAAAAAGTGAAGAAGGCAAAGAAACCCTGTCGTATTTCACGACCGTAACAACCCATGCCTATCACGCAAAAGTGCCACTTCAATAAGCGCTATTGTTTCTTTGACACCATATAAAGCGATAAACCCGCCAAAGCGAGGTCCTTCTTTTTGCCCAAGAAGCACTTCATACAAACAACTAAACCAAGCCTTTAACGGTTCAAAATGATGACGTTTACCAACATCAAAGACCAAATTCTGCAGATCTTGCACAGACATCGTCTCTCCCTCAACATTGCGCAAACATTCTGCTAAATCAGCCAAAGCCACACGCTCTTGATCACAAGGTGAACGAAAAGTTTTTGCCGGACGGATAAAATCAGTATAATAAACAAGAGCGTAATCGACCAAACGCGCTAACATAGGATGCGTTTGTGCAGAAACTTTTGGATCATATCGACGAATAAACCCCCATAACACATCTGATGTTTCTGCATTGGCAACACTCGCTAAATTGATTAACATCGCAAAGGAAATGGGACTTCCTGCGTTTTCTATGTTCTGGTCTTGATGACAACTTTTAAGAATAAACCACGCTGGATTCGTGTACAAATCAGAATTAAGGTCGTTATTAACGCTCTCTTTATGCGTATTTTCTTTTTCAACTTCTCCCATTTTTTTAACATAGGTTAAATAATCATCGGTTGCTTTGGGAATAACATCAAAATACAATCGTTTCGCCCGTTGAGGTTGATGAAACATGAACTGAGCAAGGCTTTCGGGGGGTGCATAACGTAACCATTCCTCAATAGAAAGCCCATTCCCTTTCGATTTGGAAATTTTACCCCCCTGCTCATCAAGAAATAATTCATATGTCAGCCCTATCGGTGCTGTCCCCCCTAAAATTCGGCAAATCTTTCCCGATAAATGAACACTCTCAATAAGATCTTTTCCTGACATCTCATAATCAACGCCAAGGGCATACCAACGCATCGCCCAATCTGCTTTCCATTGCATTTTGGCATGCCCACCCGTTACCGGTGTTTCAAAAGTCTCCTGTGTCGTAGGATCAGTCCAACGTACGACGCCAGCCGTCACATCAATCGCTTCTATTTTAACCTGCATCACCTCACCCGTACGAGGATGCAACGGTAAAATAGGTGAATAAGTTGCCTGACGATCTTTTCCAAGCGTTGGCAGAATAACTTGCAAAATCTCTTCATGCACTTCTAACACACGCTTTAAAGCCACATCAAAACGACCTGACTTGTAATATTCAGTAGAAGAAGCAAACTCATAATCAAACCCAAAACTGTCGAGAAAAGACTGTAAACGCGCGTTATTATGTGCTGCGAACGATTCATATCGTCCAAAGGGATCAGGTACACGAGAAAGGGGTTGCCCTAAAAACTTCCTTAACATATCTTGTTGAGGAACATTTTCAGGAACTTTACGCAAAGCGTCCATATCATCTGAAAAAGCCAGTAAACGCGTAGAATATCCTGTCAATGCTGTATAGGCTTGTCTCACCCAAGACGTGCGCGCCACTTCGCCAAAAGTGCCAATATGTGGCAATCCTGACGGACCATATCCTGTTTCAAGCAAAGCAACACGCTTATCACCTTTTTGCATGCGTGTTGTCACATGTTCTTTTAATCGACGCGCTTCTTCAAAAGGCCATACGCGTGGAATTTCTGTAACGGAAGATAATTGACTTTTACTCATGAACACCCATTATACAGTTTTACTTTTATTCAACCGATATTCCTCATTAAAATTTAAAATTGTTTTCTTTCATCTTATTATTATCTTATCACATTTCTTTTAACAAAGGACACCCTTATGCAACGCACTTCTGCTCTTATTCTTATCGGAAATGAAATTCTCTCTGGTCGAACACAAGATGAGAATACCCAATTTCTCGCCTATCAACTAGGAAAACTTGGCATCCCCCTTCAAGAAGTAAGAATGATTCCAGATACACGTGAAATTATTATACGCACTGTTGTCGAATTACGTGCTGCTTTTGATGAAGTCTTTACTACAGGTGGCATTGGACCTACCCATGATGACATCACTACCCCTTGTATTGCTGAAGCTTTCGGCGTTTCTTTAGAAATTCATCCACCTACTTTCGCTTTGTTAGAAAATCATTTCCTTAAAGAAAATTTCAATGCAGCACGCCAACGCATGGCTTACCTTCCTCAAGGCGCAATACCCATTGCAAACCCTATTTCGCTTGCCCCTGGCTTTAGCCTTGGTAATGTCCACGTTATGGCGGGTGTGCCACGTATCATGCGCGCTATGTTTGAAAACCTTGCCCATCGACTTAAAAAAGGAACGCCTGTTATCTCGTTAACATGGCATGCTTTTTCCCTCTACGAAGGAAATCTTGCTGAAGGACTAAAAACAATACAAGAACGCTACCCACAAATCGATATTGGTTCTTACCCTTTTCATTGTGATGATGGCATCTACGGTGTCGCTCTCGTTGCCCGTGGACAAGAGTCTATTACTGTACAGAAGGCTGCATCAGATATTCGTGATCTTATTGTTTCAAAAGGAGGTTGCCCTCTTCAAGGAGAACCTCTTCTTAAACCTATCAAAACAGAAAACAACTTGCCTAACAAACGTTATAGCACATAGCTACACTGTACCGTTATGAGATATTATCCTCGTAAAGATACGAAACAAGAGATTAAAACAAATTACTCTCACACCCATCCAACAAAAGTGATCTTAATATTTTTAAAAAATTTTGGAGAATCTAGTGCAAAACACCACGCCCCATGGCTAAAAATTTCTCACGACGTAATTTTTTAAGTTGTATCGAATCGATAGGCAATAATTCTTGCAACGTTTCGGCTAATACATCAGCAACTATTTTTTTTACAACATCAGGATGACGCTGTGCCCCTCCAACAGGCTCTGGAATAATCCGGTCAATAAGCCCCAAACGCTTCAAATCTTGTGCCGTCAATTTAAGGGATTCTGCGGCTTTAGCTGATTGTTTAGGATCACGCCATAAAATAGAGGCACAAGCTTCGGGCGAAATGACAGAATAAATAGCATGTTCAAGCATTAAAACACGATCACCTGCCCCTAGTGCCACCGCTCCCCCAGATCCGCCTTCCCCAATAACAACGGCAATCAGTGGCACTGGTACCTCAAAACAAACAGCAATTGTACGTGCAATAGCCTCAGCCTGCCCACGTTGTTCTGCATCAATACCTGGCCATGCACCTGCTGTATCAATAAATGTTAGTATTGGCAAGCCAAACCGACCGGCTAATAACATAAGGCGTTGTACTTTTCGATACCCTTCAGGACGTGCCATACCAAAATTGTGTTTAATACGCGTCTCTAAATTAGAACCACGCTCTGTACCAATAACCATGACAGGTATATTCTGAAATCGCCCTATCCCTCCAACAATCGCTTTATCCTCTGCAAATAACCTATCTCCTGCTAAAGGTAGATAATCCGTTATTAACGCATCGATATAATCTTGCGCATGAGGACGTTGATCATGTCGAACAACTTGTACCTTTTGCACAGGCGTGAGTTCAGCGTAAATAGCTTGAAGGCTCTTTTCGATCTTTTCTGAAAGACGTGCTATTTCTTCGTCTATATCAACTCGACCAGGAGCTGCTATTTGCCGTAACTCATCAATTTTATTTTCAAGCTCAGCAATCGATTTTTCAAACTCTAGAAACTGATGCATAGTTCACCATACTCAATTATAAAACATAAACTTTTAAGATAAAATACTTTGACACTTTCTAACTTTTCTATTCTCCAGATGTTTTTATGTTTTTGCACTATACACTAAAACTGTTCTTAACAACATAATCATTTTTCTTCACCTTAATTTTCTTATCTATTCGTCTACCTCGTACTTAAAGGATGATGTTCGTTGAGCACACGCACAAGATGTTCTGACTGCACATGTGTATAAATCTGCGTCGTTGCAATATCGGCATGCCCAAGCAAAACCTGTAATGCCCGTAGATCCGCCCCATGGGCTAATAAATGCGTTGCAAAAGAATGCCGTAAAACATGAGGAGAAAGACGTATTGGGTCTATTCCGGCACGAAGAGCAATATCACGTAAAATACGATCAAAAGCTTGACGTGTCATAGGTTTTGTCGGCACACGCCCCGGAAATAAATACGGGCTACGAGATGCTTCATTTTTTTGTTTTTGAAGGAGAGATTTTACAGCTTCTCGCGCACTCTCCGATAACGGAACAAGCCTTTGTCGTCCCCCTTTACCACGCACAACGATCATATGATCGCCTTTTCCTAAAGCCTCGCGTGGTAATGTCAAAAGCTCAGAAATACGTAACCCTGATGTGTATAATAACTCTAACGCTGCGCGTGCAACAAGTCTACGCCTAAGTTGCGTATTCGATACCCCCTCTGGCACAGAACAAGCGTCAAGAAGATCTGAAACCTCAGATTCAGATAAAAAACGTGGTAATGTTTTATTTAACCGAGGAGCTTCCAAACGCGTTGCAGGATTGTCATGACGCACCCCTTCTCGCAATTGAAAGAGATAAAACTGACGAACACATGAAATCTTACGTGCTACAGTTCTCGGCGCATACCTCCCTCTTTCTACGAGGTCTGTAAGCCAAGCTTTTAACCCTTCTGTTGTTGCTGTCATCAGTGTTTCTCCCCGACGCACAAGACTTTCTGCGCAAGAGCATAAATCCGCTTCGTAAGCAGCAATCGTATTTGGAGACGCAGCGCGCTCTGCGACTAACATTTCAAGAAAAGGCTCAAGACCCACCATACCACTTTTCTCTTTGTAATTGCCTTCTCCACTCATTGTGATGTCGATTCCTGCTGAACGGACTTCTGATCAGAATAATGTATAAGAGGGTAAATCGGTGCGGATGGCACAACAGGAACAATATCTCCATGAGACGCCCCTTGTGTCAATGATTGAGAAGTTGATCCGCCTGTTAAAGGTAATTCAAAGTGAAAATCGCGATGAACGAACTGCTGTTCCGGAGGATGACCTTTAAAGCCAAGAGCTACCCCCACCCCACTCACCAAAATAACAAACACAACACCGCTTAAAATCTTATACTTCATATTAGGTTTACTTTCTAAAAAATGATAACGCATGTGTTATAACCCTAGTTACATATACGTAGTCACATGACTAAAAAATAATTTTGCTTTACCCCATGTGATCTGGATTAGAATTGAAAACACATAATATGACTACGACCAAGTTTTCTGATTTTAACAGAATTTAGACGACATTTTTAACACATTTTGTTTCATAAAATAATGGCACATTTTTCTCGACCGCAAAAAAAAGTATTCTCTTCTCGAAATACTTCCCCCCCCCTCCATCATATTGTGCTTATCGGCATGATGGGAGCGGGTAAAACAACAATTGGTCGTTACCTTGCCAATCGCTTAAACTATCCTTTCATCGATAGCGACCATGAAATTGAACGCGAAATGGGATATTCTATTACGGACATCTTTCGCCTCTATGGTGAATCCACATTTCGTGAAAAAGAACATGATGTTATCCAACACTTACTTAAGGATACCACACCAAAAGTAATTGCAACAGGAGGAGGTGCTTTTATGGATGCCCGCACACGCACCGCTATCCATAAACGAGCCATATCTTTCTGGATCCGTTGTCCTTTATCGGTTATAGTACGCCGTGTAAAAAAACATACGCATCGCCCTTTAGTCAATACAAAAAACTCCCCTTACGTTGTAATCAAAAATCTTTTAGCCCTGCGTGAACCCGTCTATGCCCAAGCAGACATTATCATTGATTGTGGAAAAAAGGAGGATACTGTGAAAAACGTTACAACACGCATGATAGAGGCGTTAGAAAAAACAGAGCGCCCTTTACGGTTACCGATTACTCTCCTCAATGCCCGTTATGATGTTCTCATTGGACATGATCTTATTTCTAAGGCAGGATCTTTACTTGCCCCTATCCTTCCCTCCAAAGCTGTTGTTATTATTACAGACGAAACGGTCAAAAACCTCTATCTTGCTCCTTTGAAAACAGCACTGACACACGCAGGTATAAAAACACGCAGTATCAGCATACCTGCTGGTGAACACAGTAAAAATATAACAAACTACACGATATTAGTAGAAACCCTTCTTAAAGAAGGCATAGAACGCTGTACAAGCATTATTGCCCTTGGAGGAGGTGTTGTCGGTGACTTAGCGGGATTTATTGCCTCAACGACATTACGCGGTCTTCCCTTCATACAAATTCCCACCACTCTTTTAGCACAAGTTGATTCTTCTGTCGGCGGAAAAACAGGGATTAATACTCGTTTTGGGAAAAATCTTATTGGCACTTTTCATCAACCGTTATGTGTAATTGCTGATGTTTCTACGCTGATCACACTTGACGCACGTCAAATCAAGGCAGGTTATGCAGAGATTGTTAAAGCAGGACTTATTGGCGATGCAGCTTTATTTGTTTGGTGCGAAAAAAACGGAAAACTTATTCTTGAACAAAGCAAAAAAGCTCTTACTGAAGCTGTTCAACGTGCTTGTGCTTTCAAAACGCGTATTATTGCCACCGATGAAAGAGAAGATCTCAATGTCAATGGACGCGCTTTGCTCAATCTTGGACATACATTTGCCCACGCATTAGAAGCAGAGTTCGGATATGATGATCGCCTCCTCCATGGTGAAGCAGTTTCTATAGGACTTAATTTAGCATTTGCACTTTCTGTTCGGCTTGGTCTTTGCCCTCCATCAGATTTGGCGCGTGTCACCCATCATCTCAAGACCCTTTCTATGCCCACCCATATCCGAGATTTACCTTACATCCCTAACAGTGAAAACCTTATAACCCACATGTATAAAGATAAAAAAATACGTGAGGGTCAACTCTCTTTTGTTCTTGTCCGTGGTATTGGGCAGGCTTTTACAAGTCGCGATGTTCCTATTCAATACGTCATTGAAACTCTCAAATCCGATGGTGCTTTATAAATATAAAAGCTGTTGCGAAAATGTTGCAAATTAAAGACTTACATGAGTGTTTTATAATATTTTTTTCTTTTTTTATGTTTTTGTTGTATGATGCTTCAAACAGTGTAGTCGATAATTTGCTTTAATACTTAACTATAAGTTAAAAAGCGTTTATCTAAAGTTTATAACGTTGTTAAATTACGGAGTTAAAATGATACGTTTTCGTTTAGCCCTTCTAACCACAGCACTTGCAACAGTCCCTGCTATTGCTTCTGCTACCACTATTACAGGTCCGTACGTAGATGTAGGCGGCGGTTATAATTTAGTGCAAACCCAACATGTCCACGTAAATGGAACTCCTAATGGTAAGGCTCTTCCTAAATTCTCACTTAACCATAACACAGGGTTTACGGGTTTTGGATCATTTGGTTGGGGATTTGGCAACGGGCTTCGTTCTGAAATTGAGGGTGTTTATAATTTCTCGCATATTAATTTTGGTCCTGGCTATACTGGCCCAGGTCAAGCGGCAGGGTACCACAACACCGATGAGTCGTATGGTGCTTTTGTCAATGTTCTCTATGACTTCGATCTTAAGCGTCTTCTTGGTCTCAATTCCATTATTACACCTTTTGTTGGTGTCGGTGGCGGTTATCTCTGGCAACGCTACAACAATGTCACAAACGATTTAATGCAACAAGGTTATGCTATTAATGGCACCAATGGCGGTTTTGCCTGGCAAGGTATTATTGGTGCCGCCTTTGATACAGGGCTTCCGGGACTACAAGTCACGGCACAATACCGCATGATTGGACAGCCGGGGTCGTTTTTTGATGGTCCGTATCGCTACGGTCCAGATGGTGGACATGCTAATTTTGATCAACGCTTTAATCATCAATTTATCGTCGGTCTACGCTACGCATTCGATTCGGCACCGCCTCCGTCGCCGTCAGCTCCCCCCCCTCCAGCACCGCCTCCTATCGTTGCTCCTGCTCCATTACCAGCACGTTCTTATCTTGTCTTCTTCGACTGGAATAAGTACACCCTCACTACCCGTGCCCGGCAAATCGTTGCAGAAGCAGCTCAAGCCTCAACACATATTAAAGTAACACGGATCGAAGTTAACGGTTATACTGATAACTCTGCTGCACCAGGACCCATCGGTGTAAAATATAACCTCGCCCTTTCGGTCAAACGAGCAAAAAGCGTTAAAGCCGAACTCATCCGTGATGGTGTCCCAGCGTCAGCTATTGACATTCATGGCTATGGTGAAGCGCATCCTCTCGTACCCACAGGACCCAATACACGGGAACCTCAAAATAGACGCGTGGAAATTATTCTCCATTAACTGTCAACACATAATGAGAAAGGTAACAAACCTCTCTCATATTTCCAATAGCTTACCTAGCGTATTACACAAAAAAAAGAGGCACTTAATCTGTGCCTCTTTTTATAAAGCGAAATTTTAATTTATGCTTACATAAACATCAAGAAGTTTATATAAGGCAATATTATGATCTCCCTTTATGACCGGCAAACGCGTTTTGTGCAATTTGTTAAATTTGCTTTTGTCGGCAGTTTAGGCTTCGTTTGTGATGTTACTGTTGTTTTTTTTCTACGCCCCCTTTTAGGCTTAAACGCTGCCATTTTTATAGCCTATTTTATTGCGGCAACAAGTAATTGGTTTTTAAATCGACTTTGGACATTTCAACATGCTTCACACCAAAGACCTCTCATGCAATGGACACGTTTTTTATCCGCCAATAGTCTTGGTTTTTTTCTCAATCGTACAACGGTATATTTTTTAATTTTTTTTGTGCCGTTTTGCTTACATTTTCCACCTATAGCCCTTGCCTGTGGCGCTTTAGTTGGTTTATTTGCTAATTTTCAAGTAAGCCGGATTATTGTTTTTGAAACAGCACCCTTTTCCAAAAATGTGCCTATCAAAGAATAAAATAACTTTACCTTCACTTTATTACTCTCTACAGTGTACCTAGATCCTTTGACGAAAGATCAAAACTTGCTTTACCGTCAAACGAACAAACTTGCACTTAATCAACTTACCCAATGACACTTAATATTGTTTTGTATTATTTTATAATATACTTCTTAATGGCTTCTTTTCTTTTTCAATTTTTAGACGTTAAGGCACATCTCATCTTTTAGGACATATCCCCTCACTATGCTGACAACAAACCAAATTCGCCACGCTTTTTTGGATTATTTTGCCCGTAAAGACCATCAAATTATCCATTCGTCATCTCTTGTTCCATCGAATGACCCTTCTTTATTATTTACAAACGCTGGCATGGTCCAATTCAAAAATGTTTTTTTAGGCCAAGAAATACGACCTTATTCCCGCGCTACCACTGCACAAAAAGTTGTTCGTGCAGGTGGTAAACACAATGATTTAGACAATGTCGGCTATACGGCACGGCACCATACTTTTTTTGAAATGATGGGAAATTTTTCCTTTGCTGATTATTTTAAGCCTGAAGCCATTGAGTTCGCGTGGACACTCGTTACAAAAGATTTCGGACTTCCTAAAGACAAGCTTCTTGTAACTGTTTTCTCCGAAGACAAAGAATCTGCGACACTTTGGCATAAAATTGCTGGATTAGATGATACGCGTATTCTTCGCATTCCTACTTCCGATAATTTTTGGCGCATGGGCGATACAGGTCCTTGTGGTCCTTGTTCTGAAATATTTTATGACCATGGTCCTGATGTCCCTGGGGGCATGCCCGGAACACCTGATGAAAACGGTGATCGGTTTGTTGAAATCTGGAATTTGGTATTTATGCAATATTTTGAGGAAGCACAGGGTAGACGATCTCTTTTACCCCACCCTTCAATCGATACAGGAATGGGATTAGAACGTTTTGCCGCCATTATGCAAGGCAAACGTGATAACTATGACATTGATATTTTTTTAACACTGATACAAGCTTCTGCTGATCTGACACATCAATCTATTAACGGACACTTTAAGGCAAGTCATCGCGTTATTGCCGATCATCTTCGTTCGACCGCATTCCTTATTGCTGACGGTGTACTCCCTTCTCGTGATGGACGCGGTTACGTTCTACGCCGTATTATGCGCCGTGCTATGCGCCATCTACACATGATGGGCACAAAAGAACCCGTTTTTTATAAACTTCTTCCAGCCCTTATTCAAGAAATGGGAGCAGCCTATCCAGAGCTTGTAGAAAGAGAAGCTATCATTTGTGAAACAATGCGAACCGAAGAGGAACGTTTTAAGGTTTTACTCGATCATGGCTTACGTCTTTTAGAAGAAGAAAAATCTCATCTTTCCAAAGGAGAGCCTTTGTCTGGTAATGTCGCTTTTAAATTATATGACACTTTTGGCTTTCCACTTGATTTAACACAAGATGCCTTGCGTGAAAGTGGCCATGAGGTCGATATCAAAGGTTTTGAGGAATCTATGTCTCTACAACGGCAAAGAGCACGCGCATCGTGGTCGGGTTCTGGCGATAGTGCCATAGAAACAATATGGTTTGACGCCATTAATACCTTTGGGGGATCCGAGTTTTTAGGTTACACGACTGAACAAGCGCATGGTAAAGTACAAGCCATCATCAACAATAATGCCTTTATTACAGAAGCACCTGTCGGATCAGAAATTGCTATTCTCCTCAACCAGACGCCTTTTTATGGAGAAAGTGGCGGTCAAGTAGGAGATACAGGTCTTTTCACAACAGAAGACGTTAAAGTTACTATCCACGACACGCAAAAAAAACTTGGCAATCTTATTGTTCACTATGGTACAGTTACAGAAGGAATACTCCGTCCTGAAATGATTATTATCGCTACGGTTGACCATGATAGGCGTTTAGCTGTCCGTGCACATCACTCTGCAACTCATCTCCTTCACGAAGCCATTCGTCAGAATCTTGGTTCTCACGTTACGCAAAAAGGAAGTTTTAACAGTCCAGAACGTTTGCGTTTTGACGTAAATCACCCACGCCCCATTACATCTGATGAACTCATAGCCATTGAAGCCGAAGTTAATGCCCGGATTCGTGAGAATTCTCTTGTCATAACTCGTTCTATGACAAGAGAAAATGCTATTCGTGAAGGTGCTATAGCCCTTTTTGGAGAAAAATACAGCGATGAAGTACGCGTTGTCTCAATGGGGCTTAAAAAAGGAACAGAAAAAGATCATACCCCACCACGATCATGGTCTATAGAACTCTGTGGTGGCACACATGTTGCCCGTACAGGCGATATTGGCATGTTTCGTATTATCTCAGAAAGTGGTGTATCTGCGGGTATTCGCCGTATTGAGGCTGTTGCTGGCAAGGCAGCAGAAAAATTCGTTTCGACCAATGAACAACGCCTTCATCATATGGCAGCGTTAATGAAAGTTAACTGTGAGCAAGCCCCAGATCGTCTTGCAACCCTACTAGAAGAGTATAAAACGCTTGAACATCAGTTACACAAACTTCAACGCCAGATGGCTACCGATACCGCCTCCAGCGCTAAAATAGAAACTATTGGCTATTTTCGGCTTACCACAAGCCATGTTGGCGATACGCCTGTACAAGAACTTAAAGGATTAGCAGAGACCATTCTTAAACAGGGTCATACTGATATTGTGATTCTTATTTCTACGATAGGCGGTAAAGGTAGTGTTGTCGTCGCTATTACTAAAGACCTTACAGAAAAGCTCGATGCTGTTGCCTTAGCACGTGCAGCCAGTATCGCCATGGGTGGGAAAGGTGGTGGCGGACGCCGCGATATGGCACAAGCAGGTGGACCAAACGTACACGCCATTGACGCTGCTTTTGAATCTGTTCGTACAATATTGAAACAACTTGAATAAAAGGACCTCGCTTAAACGCGTGTCACAAATGTTATACTTTGTTAAGTTATTTTTTGTTTCTTCTCTCTGTCTCTTTCACTACTATATGTGAGAAATGTTCTATGTCTTTTTTTTCATCTCTTAAGTTTGTTCTCTCTCGCCCTCACCCTGAAGCACGACCTTTTTTACTTATTTCTGCGCTTTTATCCTCTATGGCCTATTGGGCAAGTCGCCAATTTCGTTGCTCTTTCCTACGTTATATTGGTCATATGAGTACAACTTTTTTTGCTTTTTGCCTCTATTTCTTTCGTGATCCCGAACGTGTAACCCCTACACATCCTGACATTGTTGTTGCCCCTGCTGATGGGCGTATTATCTCTGTTGAAAAAGTTGTTCCACCACAAGAGTTAGATATCGGCACAATACCGGTTTGGCGTATCGCAATATTTCTCTCTGTGTTGAATGTTCATGTTAATCGTGTACCCGCAACAGGTACTGTAACACGTATTCGCTATACACCAGGTTTATTTATCAGTGCTCATTTAGATAAAGCTTCTCAAGATAATGAACGTAATGCTATTACAATCACACTCCCTGATCATCGTAATATAACCGTTGTCCAAATTGCAGGGCTTATAGCACGACGCATTGTTTGCTCTATCACAGAAGGAACCTCTGTTCGCATTGGTGAACGGTTTGGGCTTATTCGTTTTGGTTCTCGGACAGATGTCTATCTTCCTCCTGATGTTGATCCTCTTGTTTTTGTAGGACAGACCATGATCGGTGGCGAAACGATTTTGGCATGTCTCTAACCTTCCTTCTCCTATTATTTCATTACTGGTAAAAAGACGTGCCTCACTCTTTCCAAAAACGACAACATATCCGTAACACTATCCGTAGATTTTCTTTTAATCAGCTTATTCCGAATATTCTTACTACGATTGGATTATGTGCTGGTCTCAACAGTATGCTTTTTGCCATTCATGAACGATTTCAAATGGCAGCTATCGCTTTGCTCATTGCTGCTTTTATCGATGGACTTGATGGCAGAGTAGCCCGTCTATTACATGGTTCTACACAATTTGGGGCAGAATTTGACAGTTTATCAGATTTTCTCTGTTTTGGAATAGCACCGCCTTTTTTATTATATTTTTGGGCGTTCAAAAACAGTAACCCCCATACATTTTTATCATGTATATTATTTAGTGTTTGCATGGCTTTTCGGCTAGCGCGATTCAACGTCACGCTCAATGATCAACCCTTTAAGCCTCAATACACACGCAATTTTTTTGTTGGTGTACCTGCTCCAGCTGGTGCTGGACTTGCGCTTTTCCCACTTTTTTTAGGGTTAGAAGCCCAAAAACTCCATATAAATTGGTTATATGACTTTACACAACAACCTTGGGTACCATGCCTAACCCTTACAGGAACAGCTTTGTTACTTATTTCTACTTTACCCGTTTGGTCGTTGAAGAGTTTTAAAATCCCACGTCGTTACATTTTACCAATCATGATCTGTATAGGAATTTATGCCTTTATTTTCATTACGGATCTATGGGCTGCTCTTACAGCTGCGGGGCTTATTTATATATTCTTACTACCTTTTAGTCGATGGCATTTTCTTAAATTGAAGCATCAGTTCGAAGCAGAACAACATGCCTCCTCAACGCGTTCTAATGTACTACTTCCTTTCAAACAACGTCCTTAATCCGTTGAGAATATCTATAGGTGTTGGCGGACACCCTCGAATGGTTATATCTATAGGCACTTTGCCTTCCAATCCTCCTATGACGGCATAGTTTTCTGAAAATATACCGCCATTTATTGCGCATTCACCGACAGTAATAATCCCTTTAAAATTGAATTGTGGTTTTCTTATTTCCTCTTCTTCAAAATCTGATGGCTGATCCTTTGGCATTGCCTCCCAGACTGCTTCTAATATTGGAGACATAGTATGTGTTACAGGTCCTGTTACAAGAAGAATATCAGCAGCACGAGGAGTTGTTACAAAACCAAACCCTTCTTTGTGAAAATCATAAGGCATATAAGAGAGAGCCTGTAATTCCATACCACATCCCCCGCATCCTCCTGTATCTATGTGAAAAAACCATATAGGCCAGTACTGACCCGCAGGCTTAATCGATTGCCTTTTACGTAAAAAAACATTGTCTAAAACCGCACGAATCATCCACATCAACAACGGTCCCAATACTTATAAATCAAATGCCGCAGCGTTAACCCCCAAAGAGCACGCTAATAAAGGAATTTTGTCCATTGTATGATTTTGAAGAGAACGCTCAAAAAGAAGTTGAATTGCTTTTTCAGGTCCCCTCTGAAATACGTGAGAAACATACCCTTGAGAAAGTTGAACCCAATACAATACAGGTCCCCACGGTCCTTCCACCACAGCAATTCCTTCTCCTTTTTCTCCCCAATATCCCATATCTTTTATCACAGAAGAGGTATTTAAGGGATCAGCCAACATCCCTAACATTCGCAAACTTTCTGTTACTTCATTAAACAGCACAAGAGAACGGTCATTGCCTGTCCCTTGTCGTTGCACCGACGAATAACGCCATAGCCCTGCATAAGATGGCATCATTTTCCGCTGATCTTCTTCTTTCCCCGATGCACGTGCGACTGGTCCTTCTACCCCAAATTGCACAACCTCTTCACGCGATATTGATCCTAAAGACATTAAACGTGTCATCAGTCCAGGATAAACCCGCCACGTATTCTCTAAAGAAATAATTTTTTCATAAATATTGATATACAACTTATAACATAACTCACCTATACGACACACATTAGATAAAGTTACTGTACCAGGAAGGCAAACATCCACTAATAGACGTGACCCTGTTATAGGAATTTGTGCCTCCAAAATATCCTCACGTAAACTCATACAACGATGTGCGATTAAATCTGCTCCCATAAGATGGGCTAATATCGCAAGTTTATAAAGATGATGTATAATACGCTCAAGCTCTAACAATGCTACCCGAATTAAACTAATATCTGACGCAACACAAATGCCATAAGCATTTTCTACCGCCATACAAAAGGCAACCTGATGCGCAACAGAAACCCCTGCACTCACACGTGCACTCAAACGACAAGCCTCTTTTATTGAACTATGGCACCAACGTAATGCTAGCCCTCTGTGAGTATAACCCATCTGACTTTCTGCCCTTAAGATATACCCACACCGAAGCGCAACGCTAACATGAAAAGGAGGATCCATGTTCCCTGTTGCAGGTCCCCACCCCTCTAAAAGTTCGGCACCTTGAAAAAACTGATCAGAGGGATAAAAATGGGGTAATCCTTTATGGTTTTCGTTAAACTGTAAACGCCTCCCCATCGGCATAGAGACTTGCCACATATTGTGATCAAGTAATGGACGATCATCCAGTGCTCCCATAACTTCTACGCCATAAAGATCACAAATAATACGTTCGTCGAAAGAAGCCACCTCCCTCACTGGAGATAAAGCTGGATAACGTCCGTTTTCAAGAGCAAGCGTTGCGACAATAGGTTGACCTTCATCTAAAAAAACAGCATGAATATCCTGTCCATCACACCATAACCCCATCAATAGCAAAGGATCTTTTTCGAGTACGTGGATAAGAGTGCACCATCTTGTCTCATCAAACCTAAAACGCCACGGTGTCTGCGTTGGCTCTGCATTCCGTATCAAAGATACGGCATTCATCAAAATACTCCTAACATCATCGCAGACGGTAATAAAAATCCCATACCTACAAGAAGAAAAGAGGCTAATTTTCCCGCTGGATCTTTAGGCCATGTCAACATCATAGATTTTTGATCTGACGCCCATTGCACAACAACAAATAATAAGCCGACTACTGTTAAAGCAGCCATACTCCATGACCAATCTGGTAACGTAGAGAGTAACAGTAAACACCCCACAAAGGGAGCATTAGGTGGAAAACATGATAAAGCACGAATAGACCATCCCTGTTCAAGTGAGCCGCTCCCTGCAAAACACCACCCACTTAAAAACAGCAATGCGGCGACATCAGACTGAACACCAACAGCAATAAAACCCAATGCTAAAGGAAGTGTTCGAAGCAAGTGTCCTCCTCTCTTCCATCCAACACAACTTGTCAACCAAATAGATTGTATCCCTGCTACGACTAATGTTAAGGAAAACACCTCACCTTCAAAAGAACGTAGACGCATAGCTAATAACATCGTTGCTGTTGCTAAAGGCAATAAAAGAAATAATTGCTTTTTTTCACCATCACTATTCCCAAAAGGGGCAAGCCCTGCTAATACAACAAGACCACACGCTATTGTTAAACCTGTTATAAAACTCTCCTTTGGAAGCATTAAACCACATAAAATTAAAAAGACGCCGACAAAACTTGTTTTCATGAGTTTCCAACCGATATATGCTTGACCAGCAGGCCACGTAAAAACGCCTATTCCCCAAGCTAATTCAACAATAAGTATGCCTATGCCTATAACAGGGTTTTGTGCGACACAAGCTACCCCTGACAAAGCCGTCGATACATGGGGTAAACTTCGTATACCCCTGTTGATCAAAGGAGGATTTTCTAAAACAATCAATAATAATCCAAATGATAATAAAACTCTTCCCATACGTTGTATAGGATCATTTTGCCAGAGAGTAGCTACAGTATTTCCCATAGTTAATCCGTTTGACACGGGAAATATAAAGCCCATACAGGTTAAAAAACATCCCAAAACGGACACCCATAAAGCCCATGTTCGACTACGCTCTACCGCAACAACAGCCACAAGTAACGCACCTATAAAAGGCCACGCTAATACTAACGCTCCTAAAAATGTCGTTATCTGTATCTGAACAGAAGCACTCATTGTTTATCCCGTTCACCTCCTATATGAAAAACACTGTCATAGTCTCTATTTCGTTCTCCGTGTCCATCCATAAGGGAAGACATACGCGGTAAAATACGATGGATACACAAAATTCCCTGTAATAAAACAACAACACCAACAAACCCTATAATACTCACAAACACATTTTTTTGTACCACTACCGCCATAAAAAGTGCCCCTTGCACGCTTATTTGCAAGCCAAGCCATTGCCATACCATACCCCGATAGCCAACAACCGCAACAAGCCCTATGATAAGAGTACACATTCCCGGAAAGAACACACCTTCCCTGATAGCCTTTATCTGCGTACTGATTTGCACACCCATTTTTACATCCATCTGAACACGGGTTAAAACCAACAAAACCATAAGGAGTAAGGCAAGAAAAGTAACACTTAAACGACTTCGTTCATAGTGTGTTTCTAACTGATAACATCGTAAAAATATCGCAGGGATAACAGCAAAACAAACGGCTAAAACAGCCATACTTTCCCTTAACGGATTTAATCCTCCCAAAAGAATAGAAATAGCGTTCGTTATACCTAACAACGGGAGAAACCCTATCCCCCACATGACTGTAGCCCATGCCAATAAAGGAACGAAAACAGTAATAAGAGTCACGGTTATGTGCCTTTTCTCTTATAAGATACAAATAAAAAATATACTTAATATACTTAATATATTCATATACTACAGAAAATGACGGTGCAAATTGACGCTTTGAATAGATCTTTAGCACTTAAACTTCTACCGTTTCTAGTCTGGATTTCTGGAAAAATTTGTCCTTTCCTCCTTACACTTGATCTTGATCACGATATTAAATAAAATATAGCGCGTAAGTTATCGTAACCAGTATAATATGAGTAAATAGTGAAAGAACAAATACAATCTGTAATATCAGAGATATACTCTGAACTAGAAAAAACAAACACAAACAAAATACTCTGCGTAAAGATAAAGTTCGTTTTAATAAGTGTTATTCCGTAAAGTGGGTGCTTGAAGATATTTCTGAAGCTATTGAAGTTTATAAAAACTATGCAAGAAAGGAAAAAGAATTAGATCTTGGAACAAAATATTTAATGATTTATGGTGTGTTACAAGTTTTATTTTTACAACAAAATGCTTTGAAAGATTTATGTGACGCACTAAATTACAAACAAGTTGATATTACAAAAGAAAATAATCCTAAAATTTATGAAATAAGGGAAATAAGAAACGATATTGCAGGACACCCTACAACGGGACATTGCAGGACACCCTACAACGGGACGCGGTAGTAGTAAATACACAACATACCTTTTAAGACAATAGTTGCTATTATACAAATTTATCGTTAAGAAAAATACAATATCAGGAAACTGAAAACGACGAGTTTATAGATGTTGACATTATTTCAAGCATTGACACTCAAGAAAAATTTATAAAAGAACAATTAGAAGAGATATTAAGTATGTTGAGAGACGAGACAAAAGAACATATTGAAAAATTCAAAAATGATAAACTAGCAAATTGTTTTCTTGAGCTTATTTATGCAAGAAGCAAAATATATCATGAAGCTTTTTACACGCAAAACGATCAAACGGGATTCAATATAGTCAAAAGCATAATAAAAGAACTGAAAGAAAAATTAAATGAAAGATGGGTTAATTGGGAACAAACAGATTTTAAGTATAATATAAAATCTGTTGAAGAAATTTATACCTATTTGTTATCAAAACCAGAAATAATAAATGAAACAATACATGAAGCTGATGACAAAGAAAGTTTTAACGAAAATAAGTTTCTTAAAAGAAATCTTTTGGAACATATGTTTTGTATGTTAGATGAATTAAAAAATTACGCAGAAGAAGTTGATACCGATTACGAAAATAATTTTGAGACTAAATTTCCAGATAACCAGACTCCACCAAAAGTTTAGCTTACATTTGATGGTGGGAAAAATGGTTTTCAGGTAGCATAATGACGTGGCTCCATGTATTCGAGTTCGTTCCACACTTTACCGACCTCTTTACAAGTAGCTAAAAAAGTCTTCTGTAATCCTCTCCATGCTTTCTAGTTGTATACTATGGTATAAAATAGCCCCTGAAATACTCACATACCCGTTACTAATTTAATAAATTATGGTGTATAAGTGTAAGCCATTTGCCACGCTAAAACACCTAGTAAAAAAACAGTTCCTATTTTTATTTGCATCATTCTCGTGGAAGATACTACAACAAGACGAACACCAGCGAGTAATAGAGCAGCAATACCCATTTTACATATCCACAGCCCTACGCTTTCGACACATTGCCCAAACCATTGGCTCATCAATGCTGCCCCAGGCACAACCATAGGCATAGCCAAACTCGTTGGCCACATAATGTCTACGGCTAATGTTAGCCAACATACTTTGATACAGTCGGAAGTTAACAACCATACACCTTTATCGATCCCTGTTAGAGGTAAACAGGTACTATCATAGTCCGACTCATCACTCCCCTCATCATAATTTAATACGCCTACAACGCATATAGCCCCCCCAGCTAATACATAGGCAGCACCATCCGTTAAAGGAGAAAGCGTATAAATTTGAGTAAAAAACGAGCGAAGGTTACGCCCACCTGAAAGAAAAAATATAGGGATTAATGCCGGTAAAAGTAATCCCTCGCCTAACAACCGTACACTCGCTTTTACTGCTGAAAAATACCCTTGCGTTGCCAAAGGTAAAATCAACATAAGTGTCGCGCCTACTAACAGGCTACAAATAAATAACAAATTAGGAACAGGAAATCCATTGACTGTTAATGTACATACCGGAATAAATATCGCTGCAGGTAGCACCAATACAAAAGCACAAAAAATAAGCAACCTATTAAGATCTTGGCTTTTATCATGCAAGCTTGGTTTATAACACTGATGCCAAATATCTCGCCAACGACTTGTGATTGGAAAACTCGGTTCTCCTTTTAGAGATGCTGATAAGCAATTTGTTAGACCTGTCCATAATGGCGCGGTTAAAATAATCCACCCGCATTGCATAATAAGGGCAAAGGTACACCCAACAAACCAAACCCATAACGGCATTGTTGTAGGCACAAATTCTTGACTCATGTACTCGAAAAAAGCCCTATAAACAGACCTACCCCCAATAACAGCAGGATCCATGCTACACCCTGTCTATCACACCACAAACCACTCCGAAATATGATAGACCTCATCGTACGCAATATTACAAGACTATACCTACAATAACGTATGAACAAACGATCTCCATGACTTAACCCCAATATTATGAAACGACGCCCTCCTAAACACCCCCCTAATAGGAAATCTAAAGCAACGCTCATTGGCAAAACGCCACTCGCGTCCAGACAGATATCATGTTTTTTTTCTCTTATCTCGACAAAAGGTGCAGCTTGTTTCCAAAGAGGCATAATGCGTAACGACTCTTCCTGCCTATTATCCCATAAGAAAAGGCTTACAAGCCGCATGACACCCCAAAATCCCCCTCCTACCAACAGACAAAACACGATAGGAATTAAATAAGTTTCTCTATAAGGTAAAGTTATGACAAAAAGATTTTTATCCCAAGAAAATGGTGATATAGGCATAGAACCTGCAATAATCGGACGAGTAATAAAAAGCCATATTTGCGGTAAAAATAGAAAAAGGATTGATCCCCCTATACACCCCCAGAAAGATATTTGTCTGTCATAGAATCTCTCTTCTTTAACTGGCGTTTCTTGTTTATTCTGGTAAAGCAAAGCCAAAATAACCCGTAGAAGTCCAAAAGTCATACATGTTATGACTATACATTGAAATGTCGCTAATAACAGTAAAATAAAGGCTAAAGCAGGTTTAACCTTTGTCATTGACGCACCGATAGCTTCGAGATTACTCCAGATCATTAAAAACCCTCCTGAAGATGGTAAAACAGACCCTTGAAACATGCCCAAAGCCACAAAAAAACGTTTGAAGAGAATATAAGCACCGCTACTTTGCCATTGAGCAACAGCGAGAAGAACTAAAAGACCTAAAAAACAAGGTCCCAAACCCAACCTAAACGCGATACCAAAAATATCCGCTCCCTCGAGCGTTGAAACAAGAGAGAGTAAAAGATCACTGACAACACACCCATACCAAGCCATAACAACACCACATAAAATTTCCTCTATATCCTGCGCGTAGAATGCCCAAAAACACCCTCCAACAGCAACACATCCACAACACATTAAAAGAGTTATCTGTATCGTTAAAGGCAAATAACCATATTCAACCAAAATACGACTTAATAAAAATATCCCTATACACACGGGCACAACAGAAGTTGTTCCACGTTGATCGAGGATCGCCCATCCTGTTTGCACAATCGTCAGACATAAGAGAAAAACCGATAATAAACTATCGACAGGAATACACGCCGGCAAAACAGCAAAAGGAAGACACAAAGCTTTCCAGCCTTTTCCCGGCAATAAGGACAGTGCTGTACCTGCCAACAAACCAAAAAGCAACGGAGAACTCATTAAAAAGCCTAAGCCTAAAAAAACACAGGCTAAAGCTTCCCTATGAGAACAAATTCCTCCCCCTGCAATAGCCAACACCAAGAGCATAGACCACGTCAGTCCATCTGCTCCAAAAATCGGAAGCCATGTTAACCCGCCCTGACACTGAAAAAGCGCCCCTAAAAAGGATAAGAGTGCGACAATCCCCCATAAACCACTCCGCAACAAGTCGCACTGAATATTAAAAGGCTTACGTAAAATAGGTAAAACACAAGCAATGTTTACACCGGTAAAGGCAGATAAGCCCCCCAGCCCAACGAATACCAATAAAAGCGAACAAAGGAGAAAAGACGTAAAAGTAAAAATAAAACTAACCCTACTATGTTATAGCGTTATAACAACATTCCTTCTATGACACCCAACATCATGACTATAGCAAACACTCTATAAACTTTGTTATACTTTTATTGATTGTCGTACCATAGTACTTTGTTTTATCCTTTAAACAAAATTATAGAGTATTCACTCATTAGATCTAAACAACTCTTAACGTATTTTTTGTGTACGTTGTTTTGTTTTTATATTTTTCTTAAACTGCTTTCTTCAGGCATATCACTCACCACTCGTTACTTAAATATCTCTTATGTCTCTAACGATCAATGCTATTCCTATTTTTTCAGATAACTATGCGTGGGCTTTACATGACACGACAACAAACAAGACAGCTATTATAGACCCTGGCGAGGATCATCCCATCCGTACCTATCTTGATATGCATGGTCATAAGCTTGATTTTATTTTACTCACCCATCACCACGCCGACCATATCAATGGTGCAGATACCCTTCGCCAACATTATGGCGCGCGTATTCTTGGACCTAGAGACCAACGCCTTCAATCCCTTGTTGATTGTATTGTACAAGACAGAGAACCCATTTCTTTAGGAGAAAGCAAAGGTTACGCTTTGGCTACACCCGGGCATACGCTAAGCCATATGTGCTATTATTTTTCTTCTCCCCCTGCCCTCTTTTGTGGAGATACACTTTTTAGCCTTGGATGCGGGCGTCTTTTTGAAGGAACAGCTGAACAACTTTATGAAAGTTTCCGAAAAATTTCTACTCTTCCTCCTCAAACAAAAATTTATTGTGGGCATGAATATACCCTTGCCAACGCTGATTTTGCTTTCCATGTCGACCCAACCAATCACGCCCTCAAAGAACGTATCACACAAGTGCGTTCTTTACGATCAAAAGGGCAACCAACTCTTCCCTCAACGCTTGAGCAAGAATTAGCCACTAACCCTTTTTTAAGAGCCCCTAATGCGCAGATTTTAAAGCATTTACGCCAAGAAAAAGACACTTTTTAGAGGCTTGAGAAGTTTGATCACGCCTTTACCTTTTTATTTTTACGAGGTCAGTATATCCCACGGTAGAACAGCCCCTTCAACTCGTTGTGTGGTAACGCCGTAGGTATCTGCGATAAGTGTATCGTTTAAATCTGCTGGCGCTATACTCTGCACAAGAGTGCCCTCTTTCAGCAAAACCAACCGATCACAAAAACGCGTTGCCAAAAGGAGGTCGTGAATAACGACCACCACACAACGCCCTTGTGCCGCCAAAGAACGAAACAATGCCATAATAGCAATAGCATGAGCGGGATCTAGTGCCGCTATAGGTTCATCGGCTAATAAAAGGGGAGCCTCCACCGCAAGCGCACGCGCCAGCATAAGCCGCGCCCGCTCTCCGCCTGAAAGATGAGACGCATTTTGATCAGCTAAAGCCGACAAACCTGTCATATCTATCGCCTTGTGTACTGCTGGATGGGCTAAGGCTCTGCGCGCGTTTTCCCCATAAGGTAAACGTCCGAGAGAAGTAATTTCACACACTGTCATAGGGGGAAAAAAAGGTGTTTCTTGCGGTACATAGGCTATTTGTCGCGCTCTTTGTGTTAAGGAAAGATGCTCTATCACTTGCCCTTGCACAAAAACAGAGCCAGAATGACACGCAAGCAAACCCGCCAACGCCCGTAAAAGCGTTGTTTTCCCTGCACCGTTAGGGCCAATTAAAGCCGTGACTTGCCCCGCAAAAAACGACACAGATACCTGTTTTAAGAGAGATCTTTTTGCCTCTGTATACACAGATAAAGACTCTGCATGAAGCATTAAGCCCGCCATAAAAACCTCAACCTCAAAACTTGATCATTAAAACATAGTCCGCTGTTTATATAAAAGAAGACGATAGAAAAACACAGGTACCCCTAAAAGCGCTGTAATCACACCTAATTGTATTTCTGCTCTGTGAGCGAGCATTCGCACTCCCAAATCTGCCCCTAAAAGAAGAACAGCCCCCATAAGAAAGGATGGTAATAACAAGCGCGAAGGTCTATACCCCACAAAAGGGCGCAACATATGAGGTACCATGAGCCCCACAAAACCAATAGCGCCAGACACCGCCACACAGGACCCAACCGACACAGCAACCCCTAATACAACCCGCCTTTGTACCCCAAAAACGCCCCCTAACCGAAAGCCAAGACTAACAGCTACATCCTCTCCCATAGTCAACGCATCAAGCGCCGACCCGCAGCTTGCCATAATAGCTCCCCCTAGACATACACCGGGCAAGGCCAGCCAAACATCTGTCATTGTACGATCCGATAATGACCCCATAAGCCAGTGTAGTATTTCAAA
>JAFPVE010000024.1 GCA_017413025.1 Acetobacter sp.
GAACGAGGGGGTTGATACCATCGTAGATGGTAACAATGCCCTATGGTTAGAACAGCAGAAAGAGATATCTGAGATAACGAATAATAAAAATTCTTCAAAAGAATAATTTTTATTGACACGTCATAGGAATATGGTTACAAAAAAAAGAGGCGTTTGAGTCTCATTTTCATTAATATTGATCTTAACATATTAACATAATAGATGTTAAGGTTTGTCTTGATTGGAGTGACCGCTATGGATTTAAAAAAAATTGGCAAAGCTTTAATAGCCGTTATTGGTGCAGTCATAGCAATTGGAGAGGCACTGAAGTAGTAGATTTTTGAAAAAGCAGGGTGTTAAACCCTGCTTTTTCTTTGGTGTATGAATGAGGATTCTATAAAATAATATAAAAATCGTTAAAGAAGAGAACTTCTTGACTTTTTTATTTTTTTTTGATAAAAACGCACCTATTGCCGGGAATGAGGACAAATTGGCTGAAACACTGCGAAATACTTAAGTGTGAGGTAATACAATTTGCGCCCGCTCCGACCTATGGTGGGTGGAGACTACCGGTTGTCATAACGGGTTAGTCATACCGTTTTTTTGAAAGATTTGGGCGCATCATGAGTAAGCGCATTGCGAGTAAATATAAAATCAATCGCCGTTTAGGCGTTAATCTTTGGGGGCGTGATAAATCTCCCGTTAATCGTCGTGAATATGCTCCCGGGCAGCATGGTCAACGCCGTAAAAGCAAACCCTCTGATTATTCTGTTCAGCTTATGGCAAAGCAGAAATTGAAAGGCTATTACGGCAATATTACAGAAAAGCAATTTCGTCGTTATTATCAGGAAGCTGTACGCCGTAAGGGTGATGCTTCCGAAAACTTAATTAATTTGTTAGAGCGTCGTTTAGATGCGGTGGTTTATCGGATGAAATTTGCGATAACGCCGTTTGCTGCGCGTCAATTTGTCAGCCATGGTCATGTGCTTGTCAATGGTCGGAAAGTCAATATTCCGTCTTATCTTATGCGTGATGGTGATGTGGTTGAAATACGTGAAAAATCGAAACAGCTAGCTATAGTGTTGGACGCGACACAATCTGCTGAACGTGATGTACCAGATTATATGGAAGTTGATCATCGCCAAATGAAAGGCACTTTTTTGCGTGGTCCACAGCTAGCAGATGTGCCATATCCTGTGCAAATGGAACCCAATTTAGTGGTTGAGTTTTATTCGCGTTAAGTGTAGTCGTTGTTTTTGACAACGCGTTATAAAATACCGAGTAGAGAAAAATATCTCTACTCGGTATTTTCTTTCAAAATTTTGTATGTATTGTTTTGGTATTATTGTGGAACAACATTGTGATGACTCAAATAGAAGATTCTCAATTGGCTAAAGAAATCGCTCGGCGACGTACTTTTGCCATTATCTCTCATCCAGATGCCGGAAAAACAACACTGACTGAACAAATTTTACGTGCTGGTGGGGCTATTCAACTCGCAGGGCATGTACGCGCGAAAGGCGAGCGGCGGCGTACACGATCAGATTGGATGACAATAGAACGTGATCGCGGTATTTCTGTGGTGAGTTCTGTGATGACTTTCGAATATGGTGGCTGTGTTTTTAATTTGTTAGATACGCCCGGGCACGAAGATTTTTCCGAAGATACCTATCGTACTTTAACAGCAGTTGACTCGGCTGTAATGGTTATTGATGCGGCAAAAGGAATTGAAGATCGTACAAGAAAATTATTTGAAATTTGTCGTCTCCGCGATATTCCTATCGTAACATTTATCAATAAAATGGATCGTGAGTCTCAAGATCCGTTTGCTTTGTTAGATGAAATTTCTGCTTCATTAGCGTTAGATACAACTCCGCTAACGTGGCCCGTAGGGCGGGCAAATACGTTTGTCGGAGTTTACAATCTTTTTCATGATACGTTGAACACTGTAACACCTCTTGCAAAAGAGGACGATCGCCTTATACAAATGAAAGAAGAATTTGAACTCGCAAAACTTGCTTTACCGCCTTTTGAACGTACTTTCTTTGATGCTGGGCATCTCACACCTGTTTTTTTTGGGAGTGCGATGAAAGAAATCGGTGTAACGGCGTTATTAGATGCTCTTGTTGCTTTTGGTCCCTCCCCACGTGCTTTAGAAGCAGAAACGCGATTAGTAAAAGCCCATGAGTCGGCAATGACGGCACTTGTTTTTAAGATTCAAGCTAATATGGACCCTCAACATCGTGATCGTATGGCATTTGTGCGTATATGTTCTGGCAAATTGACGCGAGGGATGAAACTGAAACAAACAAGAACGGGGAAGTGTTTTACGGTACATACGCCACAATTTTTCTTTGCTCAAGATAGACATTTAGCAGAAGAAGCTTTTGCCGGTGATGTTGTCGGTATTCCTAATCATGGTACATTACGGATAGGCGATACACTCACGGAGGGGGAGGATATTTGTTTTGTCGGGGTACCGCATTTTGCACCGGAAATTTTGCGGCGTGTGCGTTTGGGCGATGCCATGAAAGCAAAGAAATTAAGACAAGCTTTAGTTGAACTCGCAGAGGAAGGCATAGTGCAACTTTTTCGTCCGCAAGATGGCTTACCGCCTATTGTTGGTGTTGTTGGGAACCTTCAATTGGATGTACTTCAAACCCGATTACAGGCAGAATATGGCGTTACAATAGGGTTTGATTCAACTCCTTTTTCTTTGGCACGATGGGTAACAGGGGCACGGGATAAAATTGAAGCTTTTGTTCTTGCCAATCGCAACGCAATAGCCGATGATTTGGTGGGCGACCCTGTATTTTTAGCGACTTCTCCTTTTATGATGAAACGTACGGAAGAACAAAACCCCGATATTCATTTTCATGATATTAAACAAATCGGCGTGAATGTCGTATAAAATACTTAATAACTAACACAATGAAGGAAAAGGAATAAAGGGTATAAAAGTCTTTCAAAAAAAGAAGGGGTGTAATCACCCCTTCTTTTGGTTTTGGTAAGGTTTAGGCTAATGCCTGTTTAAGAGCTTCCGTAAAGTCTTTTGTTGTGGCATGTCCGCCAAGGTCTTTCGTACGAGCTTTACCAGATACAACAACTTTATCGATAGCAGTCTCAATACGTTTTGCTAGGTCTTCGCGTTTAACATGACGTAACATCATGACAGCAGCGAGGAGTAAGGCTAACGGATTAGCAATACCTTGTCCGGCAATATCTGGCGCAGAACCATGCACAGCTTCGAATATTGCAGCATTGTCGCCAATATTAGCGCCTGGTGCCATACCAAGCCCACCGACAAGACCAGAAGTTAAATCAGAGAGAATGTCACCGAAAAGATTTGTGGTAACAATAACATCAAACTGTGCAGGGTTGATCACAAGTTTCATCGCACAGGCGTCGACGATACACTCGTTAAATTCAACACGTCCTTTATATTCTTCAGCAACTTTACGACCTTCTTCAAGGAAAAGACCCGTGAGTAATTTAAGAATATTGGCTTTATGAACAACTGTAACTTTTTTACGGTTATTTTTTACAGCATAATCGAAGGCATATTTGATAATACGCCGGCTTTCAGCGCGTGAAGTAAAGCCAGAAGCAAGTGCGATGCCGTGGGGATCATTGCCAACAGGAAGGTAATGTTCCATAGCGGCATAATAACCTTCTAGGTTTTCGCGGAAGAGCACAAGGTCAACGTTATCATATCGACCACCAGGAATAATGGTTTTTACAGGGCGTACATTGGCAAAAAGACCAAATTCTTGACGCATGGTCACATTGATAGACTTAAAGCCACCGCCAACAGGTGTTGTCAACGGACCTTTAAGAGCAAGACCTGTGCGCCGAATGCTTTCAATAGTTTTTTGAGGAAGAGGGTCTTTAACAGCCTCTACACCCGCCATACCAGCAATCTGTTTGTCCCATTCAAACGGGGCATGGACGGCATCGAGAATCTCTGTCACCGATTCAACAATTTCCGGACCAATACCATCACCGGGAATTAATGTGGCGGGAATTTTGTTATGTGTTGTCATAAGGTTAAAGCTCCTTCGTAGTAGGTTTATTACGCGATACTTATGTATATCTATTTTACACTTATTTGATGTGTGTTGTGATGTATAATATTACATATTACGCGTTTGTGAGAAATAATATTAATTTTTAGGTTTTTATTTTACGTAAGCGTAAGGGGAGCACACGCTTTTTGTAACCATTTTTGGGCATCAGTGGGTAAATAGGGCGCGATTAATCTCAGAATACGTTTATGGTATGTATTGAGGGCATGCAGGTTTTCTGGACCAAGAAGAGAGGGATTGATGAGTTTTTTGTCAAAAGGAACAAGAGTTAATGTTTCAAATTCTAGGAATTGATGCTGAGAATCCGGTGAAAGGGCAGAGTCAGAAACTGATTTGACTAACATAAGTGTTTCAAGGCGAATACCGTAAGCGCCTTGTTTATAAAAACCCGGCTCATTAGAGAGTACCATACCCTCTTCTAATATAGCGGTATGAGGTGTTTTGGAAAGACGTGCCGGTCCTTCATGTACTGAGAGAAAACTTCCTACACCATGACCTGTACCGTGGTCGTAATCTAGCCCTATGTCCCATAAAGCACAACGTGCAAGGACATCGAGTGCCGATCCGGAAGTGCCAATAGGGAAACGTGTTCGTGCTAAAGTTAGGTTGCCTTTAAGAACGCGGGTAAAGACATTTTTAAGAGAATCAGAAGGTGCTTTTTTCCCTGTCCAAAGGCTGCGTGTCACATCTGTTGTTCCCTGACGATACTGACCTCCGCTGTCGATAAGATAAATCTCGTTCTGTTCTAAATGACGGTAATGGTCAGGAGTAGCGTGATAGTGGATAATTGCGCCATTTGATCCTGATCCAGAAATGGCAGGAAAAGAGTCTTCTACATAATCTTTTTGTTCGGCACGAAAAGCCTTAAGTTGTTCTGTCGCGGCGATTTCGGTGGTATAGTAGTTTTGAGTTTCTAACCAATGCAAAAATCGGCAAAGCGCGATTCCATCGTAAAGATGGGCTGTGCGCATCCCCTCTTGTTCAGTCAAATTTTTGCGTGCTTTGGCAAGGAGACAGGGATCTGGTAATTCAACCACATGGGCACCATAGTGTGTTAGGGTTTGGCTAAACCAGACAGCGTTACTTTTAGGGTCAACGCCAATGGTTTTATGACTTAAGTCTGCGAGCCTTTTTTCTAACGTTTCGGGGGTAAAGATACGGATATTTTCTCCAAGCCATAGGCGTACGGTGGGAGGAATTTTTTCTATAGGAATAAAAAGATCAACAGAAGCATCAGCATATAAAAGGGCAAAAGCCAATACAACAGGTGTACAGGGGATATCATTTCCGCGAATATTCAAAAGCCACGCAATAGAAGTGCTATCACTAATAACTGTAGCTTCTAATCCTTTATCAACAAGGTCTTGTGCAAGGCGTTTTCGTTTATTCTCGGAGTTTTCTCCAGCGTACTCTATGGGATGGATAAAAGCTGGCATCATGGGGGCTTGGGGGCGTTCTGTCCAAAGTTTATCGATAAAATTATAAGGTGTTGGGACAAGTGTTATTGTGTGAATGGCTTTATATGGAGCAAGATCCGCTGTGCTTGTTAAGCGGGGATCATAGCCAATAAGGCTATTTGTTGGGGCGGTATGAGTTAACCATGTGGATGGCGGTGTGTTGCCACTATGTAAACAATGCCAACAAGTGGTGTCTACTTGCTGTTGGAGTTGGGTTGTATAGCGTCCATCAGAAAAAATAGCGGCTTGATCGGTAAGAACAATAGCTGTGCCTGCACTGCCAGTAAAACCCGTTAGCCAAGCAAGTCTACGAGTATGTTTGGGCAGATATTCACTCTGGTATTCGTCACTATGAGGAATAATAAGCCCATCGAGATTTTCGTCTTTGAGTAAGGTACGAAGGGCTATCAGGCGCTTATGAGAAAGAGAAATCATATCGATGCTTAAGTAAAAAGATTTTTTAAGTAAAAAGAGTGTGATTATAAGACTTTTTTAGAGATACGGTTTGGCTTTCGTACAATAAGGGTTACCCATTGTCCTTCTTGTAAGAGACGATCTAAAACAAGCCCGTGTCTGCGATGGGCAGCCAATACCATAGGCACCTGTGTTTGCAGTAGACCTGAAAGAATAGCCGTTCCTCCGTCAGAGAGGGCATGAGCAAGGTTTTTAGCCATAAGGCAAAGAGGTCGGGCTAATATATTCGCAAAAACCAAATCAAAAGGGGCTTTATGACGGAGTATAGGTGTATACCATCCATTGCCTAAATAACAGCGAATATAACGGTGTAATTTGTTTCGTCGTGCGTTTTGTCGGCTTGTAAGTACAGACCAAGGGTCAATATCCACAGCAAAAACAGGTTTATGTAATAGAGCGGCACTTGCCATAGCCAAAATACCTGTGCCACAGCCTATGTCTAAAATACGACGAGGGCGACGGTAGGCGATATGTTCGAGCGCACGTAAACAACCACGGGTAGATCCATGCTCACCCGAACCAAAAGCAACCCCCGCATCAAGGGCAAGAACAATGCGGGCGGGGTCTGTGATTTGGGGTAAATGGGTTCCGCGAATAATAAAGCGTTTTCCAATTTTTTGTTCGGGGAATGTTGCATAAGTGCGGGCTAACCATCCTTCCGCTTCTGTGGTTGTACGTTTGAGTTCAGCGTTTTCACCGCTAATCGCTGCGGCTAAAAGAAGGGCTGCTGAAAGTTCATTGTCTTTATAACCACAATTTTTAACGCCCTCTACGCGCCACAATGTTCCCTCTGGATTAGCTTCAAAAATGCCAATCGTTGTGCAAACACAACTGAGGGCGTGTTCGTAAGATTCTACGGCATTTTCAGAAACCGTTACAAAAACAGTTTCAAGAGTGGTTGCATGGCGAAGAGTATTAGAAAACATTACAATTTCTTAATATACGAAGAGACTATTCGTTTAGTACCTATTGTTTCAAAAGCGACTTCAATGTGTTCACGGTCTATCGAAAGGATAACACCTGTTCCAAATCGGTTATGACATACATAATCTCCTAATTGAAAATGGGAAGAGTGTTTTATAAGAACAGTTTGATTTGAAGTTTGATCAGAATTATCGTTCTGTTGAATGTGTTGAATGTTTAAGCAGTTGTTGAGATTACGATAAGTAACATGTTTTTCTGGTAATTCTTTAAGAAACCGACTCGGTATAGAGTTTTGCCAATGTGTATAAATGCGACGGCGGTTTGCATGAAAAATCATAACCTGTTTACGGGCGCGGGTAATGCCGACATAGGCAAGCCTACGCTCTTCTTCTAGCGCTTTGGTTTCTCCTCGATTAAGGGCATGCTGAGAAGGAAAAAGACCATCTTCCCACCCGGGTAAAAAAACAATATCAAACTCTAATCCTTTAGCCCGATGAAGAGTCATAATAGATAAATACTCTTCTTGATCGGGGGTGTCTTTTTCTGTCACGAGGGCGACGTGTTCAAGAAAGGATTCAATATCTGTAAATTCTTCCATTGCGTGTAGAAGTTCCATGATATTATCAATGCGTCCTTCTGCTTCTGCTGAACGATCCTGACGCCACATATCAAGGTAGTGGCTCGCTTCTAACAGATGTTCTGCGCCGATAATATGTCCTTTGTCGCGGAGTATATCTCGTGTATCGGATAAGAGTTTCAGTAAGTCGCGTAATGGTTCACCTATACGTTTATTGAGTGTTCCGTTGTCTAGCATGTGTTGAATTGTTGTCATGAGTGGGGCATTTATGGTGCGGGCTGTTGTGCGTATTTTTTGTAATGTTGTTGCCCCTATGCCCCGTTTAGGGACATTGACAATACGTTCAAAAGCAAGATCGTCTGCGGGTTGGATGAGAACACGAAAATAGGCTAAAACATCACGGATTTCTGCACGTTCATAAAAACGAGTGCCCCCAATAATCCGATAAGGAAGACCTCTTTGAACGAGATACTCTTCAAAACTTCGCGTTTGAAAACCTGCGCGAACAAGAATAGCCATTTCTGCTAAAGAATAACCTTGCTTTTGGAAAAGAGTGATTTGTTGGCAGATAAATTCGGCTTCTATATCCGAGTCATAGACATGAATAACGGCAACTTTTTCACCTATAGAGGTGTCAGAATCAACAAGACCGGAGCATAAAGTTTTGCTCAAACGTTCGTTATTATGGGCAACAAGTTTTGTTGCAGCGCCAAGAATATGGGAAGTTGAACGATAGTTACGTTCTAGTCGGACAATGTTGGCATTAGGAAAATCTTTTTCAAAACGAAGAATATTTTTAACTTCTGCTCCACGCCAGGCGTAAATGGATTGATCATCATCACCAACACAGCAAATATTGGTTTGTTCTTGCTGACGTTGCGCGAGAAGGCGTAACCAAAGATATTGGATCGTGTTGGTATCTTGGTATTCGTCAACTAAAATATAGCGGAATAGGGTGTGATACTGCGCTAAAATATCAGGATTGAGACGTAGTATTTCTGTAACATGGAGCATGAGATCGCCAAAATCACAGGCGTTTAATTGGAGTAAACGGGTTTGATAGGCTTCATAAATGGCGCGTGCATGACCGTCGGCGAAGTTTGTATCTTCAGCGGGTGTTATATGTTGAGGGGTAAGCCCACGATCTTTCCATCGTTGAATTTCACCTAATAACCCTGCAAGTGGCCAACGTTTTATATCGATCTTCCACGGTTCAATAACTTGTTTAAGCAAGCGTATTTGGTCATCAGTATCGAGTATTGTAAAATTTGGTGTTAGACCCACATAATTGGCGTGTCGGCGGAGCATACGGGTACATAGTGCATGAAATGTGCCAAGCCATAGATTGCTCATGGGCATGTCGATCATGTTTTCGATGCGTTTGTACATTTCTTGGGCCGCTTTGTTGGTGAAAGTAACCGCAAGAATTTGCCACGGTTTGGCACGGTTGGTGAGAAGGATATGCGCAAAACGTGTTGTAAGCACCCGTGTTTTACCTGTACCTGCCCCTGCAAGAACAAGGAGAGGTCCTTCCGTGGTTTCAACAGCTAGTCGTTGTTCCGGATTGAGAGAAGTAAGATAATCTGCCGTATGATGTGTGTTCATTGGATAGCGGTTCTAAAAACTTTTTGCAGTTGTTAAAGTGAAATTGACTAAAATCGTAAACCGGATAAGCTTTAGCTAGCATTGTAATTAATCTGGTAATAATTCAAGGTGTTAAGGGCATTAACAAACTGACGAGAAAACGGTATGAGAAGAGAACTTATGCATACGCCTGAACTGTAGTTTAATACTTTACTCTGATTATTTTACTAGTTTACTGCAACAGATTAAAAATAAAAATGTGAGAAATTTATTTATGCTAACGTTGGTGCAAAAGTGTTTTTTGTTGTTGGGAATCGGCAGGTTAAAGGGGTAGAACTACAAACTGACAAATTTATTGCTGAAACGTTTATACAAAATGGATTGAAGCATTTGGAAACGATTGAAAGATCTATTTCAAACAAAACAATGCCAACGAGAAATTCACCAACGAATAAAACAGGTGTTCAATCAAGTACCATGAACAAAGAATATATTGTTGTATGTGAGAAGTGTGCTTAACAAAAGTTATAAGGTGTTTTATGGGGTGACACGCTAAATAAATGAAAAAACATACAAAACGTGAAAACACGTCTCCTGTCTTTTCTACAACAGGACCGCGCGGGCATCGGCAACGTATGCGGCAAAAAGTTTTGGAAAATGGTACGGCAAGTTTGGCAGATTATGAAATATTAGAAATGTTACTTTTTTCAGGCGTACCACGGCGCGATACAAAACCTCTTGCGAAAGCAGCTATTAACCATTTTGGTTCTTTTCCGAAAGTATTAGAGGCAACGCCAGATCAGTTACGACAAGTAGGTTTTCCAAATTCAAGTGCACGATTATTAGGTACAATCGCTACTATAGCGCAGAGTATTCGTATAGAGGTTCAATCACAAAAATTAGCATTAAAGGATTGGGATTCTGTTGTACATTATGCTTTTTCACGCCGGGACTCTGTAGAAAATCGGCATATGTGTGTTCTTTTTCTCGATAGTCAGAATTGTTTGCTTGCCGATGAGTTGATCCATACTTCTGAAAATAAGGACTCTGCACAAGATACAATAGCGTATGTTATGCGGCGTGCTTTAATGCAGCATGCCTCTGCTATGGTGACAATACGGTTTACGCATAACGCAGATAGTCAAGAACTTATGAAGTCTGATAAAATCTTTGCCATGGAAATAGCAGAAGCCGCGCATGTTCTCGCTATGCAGGCTTATGGTCACCTTGTTATTGGGAGTGCTGGTGAGTGGTACCGCTTTGTGCATGA
>JAFPVE010000045.1 GCA_017413025.1 Acetobacter sp.
CTCTCATCCGCGGTATAAGCGGTTCATCCTATCCCCCTCCCATTAATGCCGTAGCCCAACTTTACACTTCTCAACGTGAAGCGACACTATGGGGGACTCGATTGGTTCTATGGCAAAAAAAATGGTATCTTATACGGGAACAAGCCGCCATTGAGCATTCAATTTCAGCTTATTCCTGTGCTATTTGGGATAACCGTTTTAAACTCATTTTACCCTCTACCAACCTCGAAAAAATCAGTATCTCTGCTTGCGGTTTTGGTCTTCCACGTTATCTTCGTAAGGGGTGGCCTGCTCTTTTTTGTGCAACACTTCCTGCACTCTGGCATAATGGTCAACGTGTCGCCGTACCACACCTTGACCTAGCAGAGCCCAAATGGAAAAATATCTCTATCCTTTTCCATCCTCCTATTCCCCTAACAGGGGAAACTCTTTATGCTGATACTCAACAACAAAGTCATTGCTGTTAAAGTGTTGACATTAAGAAATTTTATCTTTTGGTAGAATGCATAATTAAGATATACTAAATCGTGCACATGTATATAACATATCAAGGACAAACGGATATCCAGACATCATGAAAAATTTAGGCCGAAATTTGGCTCTCTGGTTTAGCATCATTCTAGTGCTGCTGTTTTTTGTTAATATGTTTCAAATAAAAGGAAGTCGACGAGCGGTTCAGCAACTCGCTTATTCTGACTTTGTATCAGATGTAGAATCTGGACATGTTCGATCCGTTGTCATACAAAACCATAATATTTCTGGTGTATTAACAGACGGTACGGCTTTTGAGACTTATGCACCTTTAGATCTAAATTTAGTGAATCGTCTAATAGGTAAAAAAGTTGAAATCACGGCTAAGCCCATAGCTCAAGGCACTAATCCTTTATTGCGTCTTTTCCTAAATTCTCTGCCTATCCTTCTTTTAATTGCCGCATGGTTTCTCATCATGCGACAAATGTCAGGGGCAGGGGGACGCACTTTAGGTTTTGGAAAATCACGTGCACGTATATTAACGGAAAAGCAAGGTCGAATTACTTTTGACGATGTGGCAGGTATTGATGAAGCTAAAGGGGAGCTTCAAGAGATTGTTGAATTTCTGAAAGATCCACAAAAGTTTACACGATTAGGTGGCAAAATCCCCAAAGGTGTGCTTCTTTCTGGACCACCAGGAACAGGGAAAACGCTTCTTGCCCGTGCCATTGCAGGAGAAGCCAATGTACCCTTTTTTACTATTTCTGGTTCAGACTTTGTAGAAATGTTTGTCGGTGTTGGTGCTTCACGCGTACGCAATATGTTTGAGCAAGGGAAAAAGGCTGCGCCTTGTATTATTTTTATCGACGAAATTGATGCTGTAGGGCGTCATCGTGGTGTAGGAATGGGAGGCGGTAATGATGAGCGTGAACAAACCCTCAACCAAATGCTCGTCGAAATGGATGGATTTGAAAGTAATGAAGGTGTTATTCTCATTGCGGCAACGAATCGCCCTGATGTATTAGACCCTGCTCTTTTACGTCCTGGTCGTTTTGATCGACAAGTTGTCGTTCCAAATCCAGACATTAATGGTCGTGAAAAAGTATTGCGTGTACACATGCGTAAAGTTCCTCTTGCCTCTGATGTTGATCCACGCATTATCGCACGTGGTACACCTGGATTTTCAGGAGCAGACCTTGCGAATTTAGTCAATGAAGCTGCTCTTGCGGCTGCTCGCCTTAATCGTCGTACTGTTTCTATGCAAGAATTTGAGAGTGCTAAAGATAAAGTACTAATGGGTGTTGAACGTCGATCTCTTGTTATGAGTGATGATGAAAAGAAACGTACTGCCTATCATGAAGCTGGTCACGCTATTGCAGCTGTACTCGTACCAGAAAGCGAACCGATCCATAAGGTAACAATTATTCCACGAGGACAAGCTTTAGGTATGGTTATGCGTCTTCCTGAAAATGATCGTTTATCTATGAGCTATAAGAATGCACGTGCTCATCTTGTTGTTGCTATGGGTGGTCGTGTTGCAGAGGAAGTGGCTTATGGCAAAGATAATATCTGTAACGGTGCTATGGGAGATATTAGAATGGCTACCCGTGTTGCACGCAGTATGGTTACAGAATGGGGTATGAGTAAGAAGCTCGGTATGGTTGCGTATATAGGAGACGATCATAGCAATAGCCTCTTTTCAGGATCTGTTCGTCACTTTTCAGAGCAAACCGCACGAGAAATTGATGAAGAAGTTAAATCTCTTATTGATGTTGCTTATAATGAGGCACGAGGTTATCTCTATAATAATATTGATGCACTCCATCGCCTCGCTGCGACACTTTTAGAGTTTGAGACTCTTACAGGTGAAGAGGTCCGTCAAGTTATGCGTGGTCAACCTATTGAACGTACGGAAGTTGAAGATGAAGGACCTGTCAACCGACGTGGTTCAGTACCACAGGTGGTTCTCAAAGATGATTCTCACTCTGTCGGTAGTCACATGGCATCTTTACCCCAACCGAATTAGGTTGTAATTAACTTAAAGCTATCAAACTTCAGGACACGTTATGTGGAGTCGGTTGGCGGAACCTATAGGGTTACTTTATCGGCAAGATGCTCGTGATGCTATATATCGTGGTATAGGTTTACCTCTTATGGGAGGAGACGTTGCTTTTACGCATGTTCGCCTTATTGATAAAGCCTATACATCTCCTATCATGAAAATAGACGCCGTACCCTCTACGTGGCAAGATGTACTCATTCGCTTAACCCGTACACCACATACAAAATGCTTGCCAGACGGTCCACAAGTTATGGGTATCCTGAACATAACACCCGATAGTTTTAGTGATGGTGGTCAGCATACTTGTATAGAGAAAGTTCTTACAACTGTACATGATATGAACACTGCAGGGTGTTGCCTTGTTGATATTGGAGGAGAAAGTACACGACCTGGTTCTATCCCTATTACACCAGAACAAGAATGGGAGAGGATAGGTCCTGTCATAAAAGCTTTACAAATAAATTTTCCACACATAACGCTATCGGTTGACACCCGTAACAGCTATGTTATGGATCGTGCACTAGCTTTAGGTACCCACATTGTCAATGATATTAGCGCTTTACAACACGACCCGCACTCTTTACCTCTACTTGCCAAAAAGGACTGTGGTGTTGTACTGATGCATATGCGCGGGACGCCACAAACTATGGATACACATGTATTCTATAATCATATAGTCTATGACGTTGTCCGCGAGCTTGGAAAACGAATAAACACTGTCCTCTCCGCAGGTATTTCTAAGGAGCGAATCATTATAGATCCAGGCTTTGGTTTTGCAAAAACCCCCTCACAAAACATAGAGCTCTTACGTCGCTGTCTCATCATGGCAAATTTGGGTTACCGTGTTCTTTTTGGTATATCACGCAAACGCATGATTGGTGTCATGACACGTGAGTCTAAAACAACTTTGCGAGATACAGGAACGCAGATTGCCACTCTTTCAGCCATGCCACTCGGCGCCCCTATTTTACGTGTCCACAATGTTTCTGGCATGATACAAAGTATACGTATTTGGCAAAGTCTATACGGATCATAAACTTTAACTTTTTCATCATTCTTTCTTTTGAGATAAAAAATATGAAGAAATTTTTTGGAACAGATGGCATCCGCGGAACAACTAACACCGTCCCTATGACTGTAGAAATTGCCCAAAAATTGGGACAAGCAGCAGGCGTGTACTTTAAGCGCGGCAATCATAGACATAGTGTCCTTTTAGGTAAAGATACACGGCTCTCTGGTTATATGATCGAAAATGCACTCGTTTCTGGTTTCCTCTCATCTGGAATGGATGTAACTCTTGTCGGTCCGTTACCAACACCTGCCATTGCCATGTTAACGCGCTCTCTTCGCGCCGATCTTGGTATCATGATTTCAGCCTCTCACAATCCATATAGTGACAACGGTATAAAATTATTTGGTCCTGATGGTTTCAAACTTTCTGACCAGGACGAACTTAGTATTGAAGCCCTTATGGCAACGGATCTCTCCCCACATCTTGCCCATCCGGATAAAATCGGCCGTGCATCACGGTTGAACGATGCGGCAGGACGATATGTTGAAAGTGCTAAAGCCGCTTTTCCTCGTAAACTTCGACTTGACGGTATACGCGTCGTTATCGATTGTGCCAATGGTTCAGCTTATCGCGTAGCTCCTACTGCTTTATGGGAACTTGGTGCTGAAGTCATCCGCTTAGGATGCGATCCCAACGGTATCAACATTAATGATCATTGCGGATCAACTTATCCTTATACTTTAGGTGTCGCCGTACAACAACACAATGCTCATATTGGTATTGCCCTTGATGGCGATGCCGATCGTGTTGTTATTGTTGATGAAACTGGACACGTCATTGATGGAGATCAGATTTTGGCATTGATTACCCAATCGTGGTTACAAGAGGGACGTCTCACCAACAATGCCATTGTTTCCACCATTATGTCTAATATGGGACTAGAACGTTTTCTAGAAACACTTGGTATTACTTTAGAGCGTACTTCTGTTGGAGATCGTCATGTGATGGAGCGCATGCGTCAATGCGGTATCAACATCGGTGGAGAACAATCTGGTCATATGGTACTAACAGATTTTTCCACAACAGGTGATGGGCTTATTGCTGCTTTACAGGTTCTTGAAGTGCTCGTGAAAACCAATCGTCCAGCTAGCGAAATTTGCCGTATTTTTCACCCTTTTCCGCAAACACTACGCAATATCCGCTACCAAGGAAAATGCCCTATCGATGCACCTCTTATACGCCAACGCCAACAAGAAATAGAACAGCGTCTCGCAGGAAAAGGACGCCTTGTACTTCGTCGCAGTGGCACAGAGCCTCTCATACGTGTTATGGTTGAAGCGGAAACTCAAAATATGGTCAACGAAGTTGCAACCCTTATGTGTTCTGCTTTAGAAGAAGTTCTTAAACATAGTGCCTAAATATGCCTTTAAAGCCTATCGCACGTATTCTTTCTATAGCGGGCAGTGATTCTGGTGGTGGCGCAGGAATACAAGCCGATATTAAAACAATTACAGCACTCGGTGCTTACGCTTCAACGGCTATTACGGCTTTAACCGATCAAAATACGTTAGGTGTGCACAATATTTTACCAGTCCCTGCTGATTTCATTCGCGCACAAATCCGTAGCGTTATCGACGATATTGGCGCAGATGCTATAAAAATCGGCATGCTTGGCCACCGTGATACAATTATTGCTATTGCGACAGAAATAAAACAAGTTATCAATCGTTGC
>JAFPVE010000013.1 GCA_017413025.1 Acetobacter sp.
AAGAAAAGAACGCAAGCGTAAGCGCATGAGTGAGAAGTCTCCTTAATTATAATTATACAACTTAAAAAGAGACCCACATCCTCACCTTTATCAAAATGATAAGGGGGGGGGGTAATGATGGCTTTCATTGGCAAAAGCTTGGACAAAAGTAATCTTTTGAAAAAGAAAAAGCAAGTAAAAAAATAAGTAAAAAAATAAATGTTTTGTTAAAAATTTAATATCTATACCTCAAGCTATCTCTCAAACGCGGGGTCATGCCCCCGCGTTCGGAGTAGATCCCCCAAAACCACGGGTCATGACCCGTGGTTAAATTTTGTTGAGGTGCCAAATCCGTGGTTTGAAGTATTGTTAGAAATAAACACGCAATGCAAACTTTCTTAATAAGTTTTTCTTATAAGTTTTTTAGCGTGTTGCCCCTCGTTATATCTCCGTATCACGATGCCTTATAACGGCGGTTATGCTGATTCCTTATTCTATTGATATATTCGTTCTTATTCTCTCTTATTCTCGTGTATAAATAAAAAAGCGTGTTTTTTTATTATATTGATGTCTTTGTTTTTTTTACCTCTAGTTTTGTGTGGTTTTGCCCCTGATTTTACCTGATTTTAAATAAAGTTTACTGAGAGAGTGAAGTTAAAGAGTCTATGGAGAATAAAGTGTTACGTGTGGGCATTATTGGGGCAGGGCATTTTGGTCGATATCATGCGCTTAAAATTGGTCAAGTGCCGCAAGAAATTTTAAGCGGTTTATTTGACCCGAACGCCCAACAAGCTACAAAAGTAGCTGCCGAAGCCAACTGCCTTGTTGCCGAAAGTGTTGAACAGCTGCTTGCTTGGTCTGATGCCGTTGTGATTGCCGCACCGGCACAATATCATTTTGATTTATCGATTCAAGCCCTGCAAGCGGGGAAACATGTTCTTATAGAAAAACCTATAGCAGAAACGTTAGAGCAAGCCGATCGTCTTACGGCTTTAGCCTGTGAATCTGGGCTTGTGTGTCAGGTTGGGCATCTTTTACGGTATTCAGCAGAATATGAAGCCATTACCCAGCATATGCTTAACCCCCTTTATATTGAAGCCACGCGTATCGCCCCTTATACCCAACGAGGGACAGATGTTTCTGTCATTTTAGATTTAATGATTCATGATTTAGATCTGATTTTGGCGATTGTGAATAATCCAGTGGCACAAGTCGATGCCGTGGGGGCAGCTGTCAGTTCACAATATGAGGATATTGCAAATGCTCGCGTTCGTTTTGAAAACGGGTGTGTGGCGACGATGACGGCAAGTCGTATTTCTTTGAAAACAGAACGACGGATGCGGTTTTTTTCAGAAGAAAAATATCTTTCTGTTGATTTTATGAAACGTGAGTTAAGCGTTATTGAGCAAGGGCGCGGGGAAGGACTATCTGCAATAGGGCAATCAAGAATTGGACAATTAGGACTTGATCAATTAGGACTTGATCAATTAGGACTTAGGCATTGGGGCACAAAAATGAATCCGTTTCGGCGTGATTGTAGACGCTGGCATGAGAGAGATTCTCTCTTTGAAGAGCATAAAGCTTTTGTTGCCTCTTGTTTATATGGTGCCCCTGTTGTGGTCGATGCCTCTGCAGGAAGGCGTGCTTTATCGGCAGCTTTAGCGGTTATGCACGGGATAGAACAATCGCGTCAAGTGATGGAGGCTTCAGGATTAATTAAAAAATCATCAAAAATATGAATATTAAATACCAAGAGATAATCTAAAAAAAAGCTTCAAAGAAAAGAGGGTGAAAGGGGCTATTGAGTCAGTGCGCGTTTAGGCGTAAAGTAAAAAAGTTTTAGACGTTAAGAAACAGTATAAACAGTATAAAATGTTGTTTTATAAATTTTAGTTAATGTTGCTTTAGTGAAGTGTAATATAGGTTATGTTTGTCGATACACAAGATATTATTCAAGTTTCTGGTTATTTCCCGGTTCAGATCACGCATGCAAGAGATGATTTACTCACCTTATTTGGGAAAGAAACGCTCTCTAACCGTTATCTTCTGACAAACGAATCTTTTCAAGACGTTTTTGCGCGTGTGGCGTCACGTTATGCGAGTAACGACCGTCATGCTCAACATCTTTATGATTATATGTCTCAACATTGGTTTATGCCGGCAACGCCTATTTTAAGTAATGGCGGTACAACGCGTGGTTTGCCGATTTCTTGTTTTGTTAACGAAGTCGAAGATAGCCTTGAAAGCATAGCTGAAACGTGGAACGAAAACATATGGCTTGCTGCGCGTGGCGGGGGAATTGGTACCTATTGGGGAAATTTGCGTAGTATCGGTGAAGCTGTTGGACACAATGGTAAAACGAGTGGTGTTATTCCTTTTATTCGGGTGATGGATAGCCTGACTTTGGCGATTTCTCAAGGGTCTTTACGGCGAGGGTCTGCTGCTGTTTACCTTCCCATTGATCATCCGGAAATTGAAGAGTTTGTTGATATACGCCGCCCAACAGGAGGGGATCCCAACCGTAAAGCCTTAAACCTTCATAATGGTGTCTGTATTACAGATGATTTTATGCGTGCCGTAGAGTTGGGAGAGGACTATATTTTAGTTAGCCCTCATACGGGAAAGGCTATTAAAAAAGTCTCTGCCCGCGATATTTGGCAAAGAATCCTTATGGCACGTATTGAAACGGGGGAGCCCTATCTTGTTTTTATCGATACTGTCAATCGGGGGATTCCGCAACATCATAAACTCGCAGGGCTTATGGTTAAAACCTCGAACCTCTGTGCCGAAATTCTGCAACCAACGGGGTTTGATAAACGCAATAATATTCGAACTGCTGTCTGTTGTCTTGCTTCTCTCAACCTTGAGTATTGGGATATTTGGAATAAAAACTCTTATTTTATCCCCGACATTATGGCTTTTCTTGATAATGTGTTACAAGATTTTATTGACCATGCCCCCCAAGAAACGTTTCACCATGCCGTCTATTCTGCCTATATGTCGCGTGCGGTGGGGCTGGGTGTTATGGGGTTTCATAGCTTTTTACAAGCCCAAAACGTGCCCTTTGATAGCGTGATGGCAAAAGTGTGGAATAAGAAAATATTCAAACATATTCAGGAACAAACAAATGCCGCTTCGGTAAAACTGGCAGCGGAAAAATCACCTTGTCCTGATGCGGCGGTCTATGGTATTCAAGAGCGTTTTAGTTATAAAATGGCTGTGGCACCAACAGCTTCTATTTCTGTCATCGCAGGGGGGGCTTCTCCTGGTATTGATCCGTTTACATCGAATGCTTATTTGCATAAAACTTTAAGCGGAAGTTTTTTGATCCGGAATAAGTATCTTGAAAAGCTCTTAAGGGAAAAAAATTACGATACGCCAGAAATTTGGAATTCTATTGTCACCAATAAAGGCAGTGTACAACATCTTAACTTTTTATCTGATCATGAAAAAGAAGTTTTCAAAACAGCCTTTGAAATCGATCAACGTTGGATTATAGATCTTGCCGGAGATAGAGCGGATTATATTGACCAAGGGCAAAGTGTAAACTTGTTTTTACCGGCTGATATTCATAAAAGAGATTTACATCGTCTACATTTTAAGGCATGGCAAAAAGGGATTAAAAGCCTTTATTATTGCCGAAGTATGGCGATGAATAGAGCTGAAACTGTCGGGAACGAACGTTACAATAGAAGCGAACAAGAAACTGACCAAGAAACAGAATGTTTAGCTTGTCAGTAGAGAAGCCCTGAACCACAGGTCATGCTTCGTGGTTAAGGTTGATCTGTATGTTTTGTCTTTGGACTTAACCTTTACTTCCGAACCATGGGTCATGACCCATGGTTAAAGTTTGTCTTTTGACCTTTACTTTTTTCGAACGAGACATCATGTCCAAAGTTAAGGTTTTTCTCCATACTCCCCTATATTGTTCGCTATACCCCTATAAACGAGAGTATAGCGGAAGGGGTTAAGTTATGAGCTACGAAACAAGGAACACATTATCGGCTGATTGGAGTGAATCGGTGGGTTTAGACCCAAAAAAGAATAATAACACTGTAAGAGCTTTTGTTGTGGGTGAAGATTTTGCCGGCATGCGCGCGCAAGCTCTCGGCTTGGCAGAGCGCGCCGGCTGGGCGGGCACTTTTCACCCGGTGGCGTTGAATAGTGCGGCAAGGCTTGCGATGAGCTACGCGCCAGCATGGGCGCGACAGGTCTTGTTCCAAAAATGGGGTAAAACAGCTCTGCTTCCTTATTTGCAAAGTTTTAAGCAAGCAGACCCTGCCGTTATTATCAGCGTGGGGGGCAAAGGGGGCGTTGTTGGGGCGGCGTTGCGTGTGCAACATTGCCCTGTTGTTCAGGTGCAACACCCGCGGCAAGATATCTCGAGATTTGATTTGGTCATTGCGTGCCAGCACGATAATTTAAGGGGAAAAAACGTGCTGGTGGGGCGAACAGCGGTGCATGGTCTAACGCCTGCGCGGTTAGAGGCAGCACGCCGGGTTTGGGCGCCACGTTGGCACGCTTTGCCACGCCCGCTTATTGGGGTGTTATTGGGGGGCAGTAATGGGCGTTATCGCTTTACGCCAAAAGAGGCACACAGGTTGGGGCAGATATTGCTCAACACATGCCGCACTGAGGGAGGAAGCCTTATGGTTACCTCTTCGCGTCGAACTCCTCCCGCTGTGTGCGCTATTTTATCCCATTATATCTGTCAGGCAGGGGGGATGTTTTGGCATGGCGACGGAGAAAACCCCTACACCGGCTTAATTGCGTGCGCCGATCGTTTGCTTGTGACGATGGACAGCGTGTCGATGGTTTCTGAAGCGGTGGCGGGTACGGCACCCGTTGTGGTTTTCCCTTTCTCTGTGGGGTGTTCACGCCGAATTACCGATTTTCTTCACGTATTACAGCAAGCGCGACGTATCCGCGTGCTTGACGCAACAGAAACAACCCTGCCCCCGCCGTGGCATGTTCACCCGCTTGATGACACACCCACTCTTATCGCCGAAATGCACCAAAGACTCGGCTTTTAAGAGATGTTATGAAAGATACAGATTTTGCTTTTTTCTGGATGCTACTTTCCTTCTCGCGCATAGCTTTTGCGACGATTTGTTTTATTTCTGTATCGGTTTCATTGCCGAATTTTTGGATGAGTTCGTCATAAGCCTTGAGAGCGTCGTAGTGGTTAAGGTAGGAGAGATGCTCTCCCTTCCAGCTCATAGCCTTTGCGACTTGTCGTTTTATTTCTGTATCGGTATCATTGCCGAATTTTTGGATGAGATCGTAATAAGCCTTAATGGTGCCGTTTTTGCGGTCAGGGTAGGAGAGACAATCTATATTTTTTCCTATAGCTTTTTCTATGAGTAGTTTTTTTATTTCTGTATCGGTATCATAGCCGAATTTTTCGATGAGATCGTCATAATCCTTAATGGCGTCGCCGTAGCGGTCAAGTTTGTAGAGACGATCTCCCTTCTCGCGCATAGCTTTTGCGACGAGTTTTTTTATTTCTGTATCGGTATCATAGCCGAATTTTTCGATGAGATCGTCATAATCCTTAATGGCGTCGTCGTAGCGTTTAAGGTCGTAGAGACGATCTCCCCTCTCGCGCATAGCCTTTGCGACTTGTTGTTTTATTTCTGTCTCGAAATCATATCCGAATTTTTCGATGAGTTCGTCATAAGCCTTAATGGCGTCGTCGTAGCGTTTAAGGTAGGAGAGACGATCTCCCTTCTCGAACATAGCCTCTGCGACTTGTTGTGTTATTTCTGTCTCGAAATCATTGCCGAATTTTTGGATGAGATCGTCATAAGCCTTAAAGGCGTCGTCGTAGCGTTTAAGGTAGGAGAATTTAACTCCCTTCTTGAGCATAGCATTTGCGACGTGTTGTTTTATTATGGTATCGGTTTCGTTGCCGAATTTTTGGATGAGATCGTCATAAGCCTTAATGGCGTCGTCGTAGCGTGTAAGGTCGTAGAGACGATCTCCCTTCTCGTACATAGCCTTTGCGACGTGT
>JAFPVE010000014.1 GCA_017413025.1 Acetobacter sp.
TTTAAGCGCCTTTTACACAAAGCCAAAGAGATTGCCCTTACAGCTTCGCCACCCCCCTCTGCGCATCATCTCCCCCCTTCTTATACCCAAACACAACATATCCAAACACAACAGGGCACTATTCGCCACGCCGCTATTTTTATGGAGAACAATGCCAAATTACCTTTTTTGAAAAACTTTTTTACGCGCGCGCCACGCTTACGCAGTTTGGTTTTTGTCCGCACAAAATCAGAGGCTGATCAGATCGCCCATGATCTCTACAAAGAAGGAATTGCCGCCGCCGCTCTTCATGCCGATTTACCCCAACAAAAACGCACAAAAACGCTTGCTTGTTTTGCCTCTGGCAGAATTTATGTGCTTGTTGCCACAGATGTGGCGGCGCGGGGAATCGATATTGACGCTATTGCGCAAGTCATTCAGTACAATGTGCCAGAACAGCCCGATATTTACCTTCACCGTGTGGGGCGTACGGGGCGCGCCACACAAAGGGGATCAGCCCTCATACTCTGCGCACCTAACGAAAGGCTTTTTTTACGCGATATTGAAAAACAAACAAAAATTAAAATGAGAGTTTTGCCCGTCAACCATGTTTTTAATATATCTTTTACATCGCTAAAATAATCGATACGGGTTCAAGGCAATAAAATACACGCCTTCAGCTCATACTTAAACGTTTATTCTTTTTTAATAGACCCTCATGATACTCATGATAAAGGACGCCCAATAGAATGATAGTCAAACCCTGCTTGACACATCGTGGACTCGTCAAAAATATTGCGCAAATCCATGATAATTTTTCCACGCATTTCTTGGGCTAAATGTTGTGGTGAAAGTGTTCGAAATATATCCCAATCTGTAATAATCACAAGGGCATCTGCACCGTGTATTGCAGTGTCAACCTCTTCACAATAGCGAATATCTTCAGGCAGTAAAGATTTTGCCGTTTTCATTCCTTCCGGGTCGTAAGCCTGTAACACAGCCCCTGCTTCCGCTAACCGATGTAAAATAGGAATAGCAGGAGATTCGCGCATATCATCGGTACCCGGCTTAAATGTTAGCCCTAAAATGGCAATAACCTTTCCATTAACACCACCACAGGCTGTGATAATACGCCCCGCCATCGAGGCTTTACGCCCTTCATTAACGTGTACAGCCGCTTCAACAAGACGGCATACAATATGATTTTCTTGGGCAATACGTGATAAAGCCAGCGTATCTTTTGGCAGGCACGAGCCACCATAGCCGGGTCCTGGCTCAAGAAATTGTGACCCAATGCGCGAATCTAACCCCATACCCAGCGCCAGATCTTGAACATTTGCCCCAAGCCTTTCACATAAATCTGCCATTTCATTGATAAAAGAGATTTTGATAGCGAGAAAAGAATTAGAAGCGTATTTCGTAAGTTCTGCCGTTTCTAAACTTGTGAAAATTAACGCCCCAAAGGAAGCATAAGAAGAAGAATGATCTAACGAAGCATAAACCCGCCTCATCACTTTTTCAGCACGAGTAGGGTAGGTTTTTTTCTTGGTATCAAGCCCAATAATCACCCGCTCTGGGTGCATAAAATCCTCAATTGCTCTTCCCTCACGTAAAAATTCAGGATTTGAGGCAACATCAAATTCTAAATCAGGTCGTGCCTGACAAATAATTTCTGCAATTCTGCGACTACTACCAACCGGTACGGTTGATTTGGTCACAATCACTGTATAATTTGTTAAAGCTTGTGCTATTTGGCGAGCAACTTTATGCACATCGTACATATCTGCCGCCCCGTCTCCTTTCCGCGGCGGTGTCCCTACAGCAATAAAAACGGCTTCTGCCCCTTGCACAGCAAAAGCCAGATCATCGACAAAAATAAGTCGCCCTGCTTGGATCTGATCAGAAAGTAAAGCCTCCAACCCGGGTTCATAAATAGGCACGCCCCCTTTTTGTAGCAAAGCAAGACGTTCAGCATTCGTTTCCACAACCACAACATGCCGACCAAATGCTGCAAAACAGGCTGCCGAAACCAATCCCACATACCCACCGCCAATGACCGCTATCCGCACGCGTTTCTCCTCAAAAAATTAACAGCCTTCATCTCTCATTACGTTACCACAAAAAACACAAGAAAATTCTATTATTCTCATGTTAAGATAATCTTAAGAAAATTTATTACGAATACGTTTTGTGCTCTCAAATCGTTACATTAAAAGATATGATCCTTTATCTGCTGGTTTATTCTTTTTTCTCTGTTGAAAAAACTTGAAAAAACTTGCATTTTTTGCCTTTTTCATATTAGAGATTTTTATTATTTAGAGTATTACACACATCACGCTTATTGCTCGTTATCGATCTATGAGGAATTATTTTATGCCCGTAGCATCTGTACAGGATCACCATACATCTTGGACGCCAGAAAGCTGGCGCTCTTTTCCTATTCAGCAAGTTCCTTCCTATTCAGATACAGAATCTCTTCACGCTGTTGAACAACGTCTCAGCACCTACCCGCCTCTTGTCTTTGCCGGCGAAGTAAGGCGATTAAAACACCATTTAGCCCAAGCCGCACAAGGAAAAGCCTTTGTTCTTCAGGGTGGATCTTGTGCCGAAAGTTTTCAAGAGTTCAAAGCCGATATTATTCGGGATATGTTTCGTATTTTGTTACAAATGGCGATTGTCCTTACATTTGGTGCCAAAGTACCCGTTGTTAAAATAGGACGTATGGCTGGGCAATTTGCTAAACCACGCTCGTCGGATACAGAGACCCAAAATAATGTTACCCTCCCCTCTTATCGGGGGGATATTATTAACGGCGCCGAGTTTACACCAGAAGCTCGTAAGCCAGACCCACTTCGTATGGAAACAGGTTATTTTCAATCTGCTGGTATTCTCAATTTGTTAAGAACTTTTTCACACGGTGGATATGCTAACCTTCATAAAGTTCATCTTTGGAACCTTGGTTTTGTCGAGGGAACACCCTTAGCCCACCGTTACCGTGTAATGGCGGAACGCATTGGCGAAACGCTTGCCTTTATGCAAGCTTGTGGTATTGACGCTACCTCTTCGGCACAAGTTGACGAAACAGAGTTTTATACCTCTCATGAAGCTTTGCTTTTACCATATGAACAAGCCTTAACACGCGTCGATTCCACAACAGGGCAGTGGTATGATTGTTCAGCGCATTTTGTATGGATTGGTGACCGCACACGCCAGCCAGAAGGTGCCCATGTTGAGTTTTTACGCGGGGTACAGAACCCTATTGGTATTAAGGTCGGTCCCACCGCGTGTGCTGAAGATATTTGTCGCATTCATGAAATTTTGAACCCCCAAAACGAAGCGGGAAGAATTACGCTGATCGCCCGTATGGGTGCCGATAAAATCAGCCAATTTCTTCCCCCCATTATGCGGTCTATCCGTGATCAAGGAAAACAAGTAACATGGTTAAGTGACCCTATGCATGGAAATACTGTTGTGACACAACAAAAGTTTAAGACTCGTTTTTTTGACTCAATCATGAGTGAAGTTAAAAATTTCTTTCACATTTGTGCTACTGAAAATGTACCTGCTGGCGGTGTTCACTTAGAAATGACAGGACAAAACGTTACAGAATGCCTTGGTGGATCCCCCCTTATCACAGAAGCAGACCTTGCCCATCGTTATGAAACATTTTGTGACCCCCGCATGAATGCTGAACAATCATTAGAACTGGCTTTTCTCATTGCGGAGGAATTAACCGCCCGTTCCTAATTATACTTATACGCATGTCTTCTTTCTTAAATTCTACAGATTTACCAGGGGTCACACAGGCTTTCTCAAGCGCGTTGTTAACAGATGCGCATATTCGGGCACGAACCGATTCTTATTTTAACCGTGTTAAAGAAATTCTCGATCGGTTTGGTGATTGTACTGTTACCTATGCCTTTTTTATCCGTACCCCTGTTATTTCTGCCCCCAACATTATGCTTGCGTGGTTAAACACTATTTTAACCGCGCGTGAGTGCCAATATTCGGTAGACTTATGCCATCCAGAAGGAAAATGGGTAGGCGCTGGAGAACCCCTTCTTTATATTACCGGACCTTTTAGTCAATTAGTCGATTTAGAAACAATTCTCCTTCAAAAACTAGGCTGTGCCTGTGTTGCCGCATTACGCGCTTATCAAATGGCTATTTCTCTTCCTCAAACGCGTTTTCTTGCTATGGATGCTCGCCACTGTGCCGGTTATGAGATGCAAGAGCTTATGGCTTATGCCGCCTCTGTTGGAAGCAGAGCAGCCTCTAAAGATGGCGCCGTTGGTTTTGTTGGAACCGCCAACGATGCTGTAGCCCCTTTTTTTGGTGGCACACGTGGATTTGGCACAATGCCACACGCTTTAATTGGATATGCCGGCTCTACTGTACGCGCTGCGGAAATGTTCCATTCACAATTTCCTGACGCGAATCTTATTGTTTTAGTCGATTATTTTGGACAAGAACTTACAGACGCGTTAGCTGTTTGCCACCGTTTTCCCGAACTTGCGCAAGCCGGGCGTCTATCGGTACGGCTAGATACACATGGCGGACGTTTTATAGAAGGTCTTAACCCTCAAGATTCTTATGCTGTTCTCAACCGCCATGCACCTGACTCTCTGCGTCGTTATCGTTCAGATAAAGAACTTCACTACCTCATTGGCACGGGTGTTTCTGCCGCAGCTATCTGGAAAATGCGTGATACGTTAGATGAAGCGGGCTTTTCTTCCGTTGGTATTGTTGCCTCTTCTGGTTTTGGGGTAACAAAATGTGCTTGTATGGCTGATGCAAAAGCCCCTATTGATATTGTTGGAACAGGATCATATATTCCTAAATTATGGAATGAAACTTATGCGACCGCCGACATTATCTCGTATAATGGTGTTCAACGTGTCAAAACAGGCAGAGAATTTTTATTCCCCTCCCCTCAAAACGACCCTATTCAAAGAGATTTGCATGACTAACCAAACACCGCCGTCAGCCTCTTCCCCTTCTTCTCCTCCATCTGATCCACAAGAAAAAACATGGTCTGTACGGATTATCGACCTTTCTCTCAAAGAAGATGATAACGTGGCAGAAGAAGTTAAAGTCTTCTACGATCTCGCGCATGCAAACGCTTTTGCCCGTGCTTATGTACGCGATAGTATAGAGCGTTGTCGTACAAAAGGGGCGTCGGCGCATGACATAATCGCCACGTGGCGCCATTTTGGTGAAGATGCCGTTGTTGTTGGAGATGATGAAAACGCTTGGTCATCTGCCCACGAAATAGATTTCTTTGCGGCAGACCCTGCAACCCCGATGGAACGTGATTGGCGGGCTCTTGACCCACGCCGACTCGTAGACGATAATGAAATCTCTCGATATCTTTAGTTTTTTATCGTCCATGTACATCTATTCTGTACGTCCATATACCGTAGTACCGGCTTTCTCCCAACTTTTTTACAACTTAATAAACGACTCATAAACGACAATGAAACTTCGATTTGCCCCCAGCCCTACCGGTTTTTTACATGTTGGTAATGCCCGTCTCGCTATTGCCAACGCTCTCTATGCGCGCCGCCATGGAGGATGTTTTCAATTACGAATTGATGATACTGATACCGACCGTTCACGCGAAGAATTTGTTAAGGCGATTCAAGAAGATATACGTTGGATGGGCATTACTTGGGACGAAACATTTCGCCAAACAGAACGACTCAATCAATATGCACGCGCCATCGAAAGCCTAAAAGCTTCTGGTCGTCTGTACCCATGTTTTGAAAGCCCGGAAGAACTTGCAAAAAAACGCGAATTACAAATTCGGCAACGTCGCCTTCCCGTATATGATCGGACGATGTTAAAAATGACAGAGGAACAACGTGCCCGCGCAGAAGCGAACGGCAAAGTTCCCTACTGGCGCTTTAAATTATCTGATACAACAATCCATTGGCACGATATGCTTATGGGAGACTGCCATGTTAAACTCCCCCTTGTTTCTGATCCTGTTCTTGTAAGAGCTGATGGAACTATTTTATATGCTTTAGCCTCAGTTGTTGATGATTTAGAAACCGGAATAACCCATATTATTCGGGGCGAAGATCATGTAACTAATACAGGTATACAACTTGATATTGCTCAAGCCTTAGGAGCGCAGTCCTCTCCTTTCTCTTTTGCTCATATTCCTCTTTTACTCGATACAGATGGATCTAAATTCTCTAAACGCTTTGACTCTTATGCGCTTCGGAAATTACGCGACGACGGGATAGAAGCTAAGGCTTTGGTTTCGTATTTAGCGCGTTTAGGAAGTTCTGATGATCCTGTTCTCTTACCGTTCGAACAACAAGCCGATCACTATGAACTCTCTCATATTTCGCGATCAGCCGCCCGTTTTGATATGCAGCAGCTTCTTTCTCTTAACCATAAACTTCTTGCACAACTTCCTTATGAAGCTGTTGCAAACCGCCTTCCGAAGGGATCCACAAAAGAATTTTGGCTTGCCGTACGAAACAACCTCGATCTGTTATCGGAAGCACGACTTTGGTATACCATCATCACGCAAGATATTCTCCTCCCTGTTCAAGAGGGAGAAGAAAGTTTTCTTCAAGAAGCGGCTGCTCTCCTTCCCCAAGAACCGTGGGATACCACAACATGGAAAACATGGATAACGGCTTTACGGGAACAAACAGGGCGTCATGGCAAATCTTTATTTCATCCCATTCGCCTTGCCTTAACAGGGGAAGAACAAGGTCCGGAACTACGTGATTTACTGCCTCTTATCGGAAGAAAACGTACATTAGCACGCCTTATACCCACCCCCTCATAGCAATAACGTCAATCATATGCCATGCGATGATGTTTTTGTTTTAGACTCACATGATGCGCTTTTAATTGTTGATGTACAAAATGATTTTCTCCCCCATGGGGCTTTAGCAATTGCTGAAAGCGATAAAATTCTTCCTTTCATTAACGCACTCGCTTCTCTACCCTTTAGCTGTGTTATAACCAGCCAAGATTGGCATCCGCCTTTTCATTCTTCTTTTAATACAGCCAAACCTGCTGGTCCGTGGCCACGCCACTGTGTTGCGTATACATACGGCGCTGCTTTATCTTCTTCTCTGCGTCTGCCGAAGCATACCCTAGCTATTTTCAAAGGCATGGATGCCAATAAAGAAAGTTACTCTGCCTTTGAGGGAGTAGCTTCTACTAACCTCTCTCTTTTCGATCTTTTACAACAAAAGAAAATAACTCGTATTTTTATTTGCGGTTTAGCCCTCGATTATTGTGTCAAAGCAACCGCCCTTGATGCCTACGCCCATAATATAGACACCATCGTTATTGTCAACGCCTGTCAAGGATTAGCCATAGACCCCAACCCAACCCTCCGTTTCCTCCAGCAAAACGCTATTAAACTATTATATTTCACATCATAGTCAGTTACACAACTAGACTATTAACAAGAATAGAGAAAGAAAAGACCATTAAAACTAGGGCTAAAGCAGCATTAGAATATTTATTCATGTAAAAGATCCTTTCGTAAAAGATCCTTTCGTAAAAGATCCTTTCGTAAAAGTACCTTTCGTAAAAGTAGTTTTATATTTGCCACAGCTTTGTTTGATCATAGGCAGAGTAAGATTAAAGCATATGCCTGCATGATTTCCAACGATTAAGTAATAAAGAATTACTTACAACAGAAACAGAGCTCATCGCCATAGCTGCACTGGCGACAGCAGGAACGAGATAGCCCGACATCGCCAACGGCAAACCTAAAATATTATAGCCAAAGGCAAAAAACAGATTTTGCCATATTTTACGCACTGTTGCATGAGAAAGTGAAATAGCATCTTCGACGGCTAGAAGATTACTATGCATGAGGACAATATCCGCTGTTTCTAAAGCCACATCAACCCCTGCGCCAATAGCAAAACCCACATCAGCCGATGCAAGAGCAGGGGCATCATTCAAACCATCACCAACCATACCAACAGAATGTTTTTCTCTTTTTAAGCGATCTACCACAGCGGCTTTTTCGCTTGGAAGAACACCTGAATACACGTCATCAATACCCACCTGATCTCCAACAACACGTGCAACACGCGCATTATCACCTGTTAACATAATCATATGAAGGCCACGTTGCTTAAAAGCCTTCACAGCTGAAAAGGCTTCCGGTCGAATTTGATCAGCTAAAGCAAAATAGCCAACACTCTGTTTTTCACAAGCTACGCCAATAGCTGTAAAACCTTTTTCTTGCCAACTCTGGATAAGGGATTCATCGACAATACAACCCAATTCTGTCAGAAAATGAGGTGATCCAAGGGCAATCTGTTGCCCTTGTAGCACACCCGTAACCCCAAGCCCCGGCATAGCTTGAAAATCGTCTATGGCAGGTGCTGTAATCCCTTTTTGAGTAATATAATCAACAAGAGCACGTGCCAAAGGATGCTCTGAATTTCGTTCTAATGCACATGCAAATGTTAATAATTGTATCTCTTCCCAGCCCTCACATGGTTTTATAGCCACAACACTCGGTTTTCCTAAAGTTAATGTGCCTGTTTTATCTGTCACTAACGCTGTAAGACGGCATGCCTGCTCTAACGCATGAACATTTCTAAATAAAATACCCTCCCGCGCCCCAAGCGCTGTACCAACCATAATAGCTGTAGGTGTTGCCAACCCAAAAGAGCAAGGACATGCAACGACTAAAACTGCAACGGCATCCAATACACTACGGCTTAAATCACCTCCAATGATCCACCACATCACAAAAGTTAAAGCAGAAAGCCCTAAAACAGCCTGAACAAATATTGCAGAAATTTTATCCACCAATCGTTGCACGTGTGCCTTGCTTCCTTGTGCCTCTTGCACCATACGCACAATGCTGGCTAATACCGTTTGCGAACCAATTTGTGTTGCTTCTACACGCAGTGTACCTGTTTGATTGAGGGTACCGGCATAGACATTTGTCCCCTCTTTTTTAACAACGGGTAAACTTTCCCCTGTTAACATAGATTCGTTAAGCTCAGAAATACCGGAAAGAACAACCCCATCGACAGGTACTGATTCTCCCGGACGAACAACAAAAATATCGCCAACAACGATGTGTGAAACAGGTTTATCAATTTCTTCTCCCTGTTGTTCTACATGAGCAACACGGGGTTGAAGTTTTAAGAGGCTTTTCATGCCCTCTCTCGCATGCGCACGCGCTCTACTTTCAAGCACACGACCTAATAAAACAAACGTCACAACAAAAACACCTGATTCAAAAAAAACAGGTTGTTGGAAATTAAAAATTGTCACGATACTACTAAACAGCCACGCAATATCGGCACCCGTCACAATAAGAACATCCATTGTTGCTGTGCCTGTTTTAATAGCGTGCCAAGCCGCACTATGCAAACCACGCCCACACCAAAATATAATGATCGCTGCCATAATCAGCTGAATCATTCTAGACATTTCTAATTGGTGTATACCTAACATAACACCAACCATTTGTCCTAAAAATGGCAGTGTAAACAAAGCGGCGAATAAAAAATTACGTAATCGAGATCGCCACTCTATCATATGAGAGTCGATCTGTTCGTCTTCTTCCTCTGCTGTAGAAACAGGATTATAGACTGCTGCCTCATATCCCCCTTTTTCAACAGCCTCAACCAAAGAAGCAACAGTGACACAACCTGCAATAAATTGAATATGGGCGCGTTCTGTCACAAGAGACACTGATGCCTGCACAGAAGGCAACGCGTTAAGCAGTTTTTCTACTTTATTCACACAAGAAGCACAGCTTAAACCCGTTATAGTAAGGTCAACACTATCAAAAACAACAGTAAACCCTGCTTTTTCGACAGTCGCAAGCACATCTTCTATGCTTTTTTTCCCTTCAGGAATACTCGCTTGTACCCGTGTTGTTGCAAAATTCACAGAAGCCTGTACATTCTCTAATTGGTTTAATAATTTTTCCAACCTCACAGCACAACTTGTACATGACATGCCTTCTACTAAAAAATTTATGGTTTGAACCATTTCCTCAACTCCTCTGCGCAAAATAAAAAAACTCTCTCCTTTTACTCAATGACAATCATGATCACATGATTTACAACTTCCACATCCCCTTAAAAGAGATTGACGTTCTAAACGCTTTTGCACATGTGGTAAAATACCCAAACGTTTTAAGAAACCCGCCATTTTCAGGCACAAAACGTTATATCCTTTTGGCATAATTTTTTTAAACCAAAAAAACACACATATTAACACCACAACGCCTGTTATTATCCACTGTAACATAGGTATATCTCCCTTAACTACCCCATGAACAAACCTGTAATACGATACACCAAAAACGCAGCAATATATGCAAGAGCAAACAAATAAACCACTGTTATCATAACCATTCGCCACGAACCGGTTTCTCGACGAATAACGGCTAACGTAGAAAGACATTGTGGCGCATAAACATACCAAGCCAACAAGGAAAACGCCGTTGCTAATCCCCATTGTGCTGATAGTAACGGTATCAAACTCCCAGAAATATCATTCTCAGAAGCTGCAATCGCATAGACTGTCCCTAAAGCACCAACTGCCACTTCCCGAGCGGCAAGCCCCACAATAAGGGCGACACAAATTTGCCAATTAAACCCAATAGGGCTAAAAATGGGCACAAGTATATGCCCTATACGCCCGGCTAAACTCCACTCTAAAGCTGTCCCCGTTGATCCTGACGGTGGTGCAGGAAAACTAGAAAGTGCCCAAAGAATAATACTTAAACTAACAATAATTGTTCCCACGCGAGAAAGAAAAATTTTCGCTCTTTGCCATAGTCCTAATAGCAAATTACGCAAGCTTGGCCAATGATAATGAGGCAGCTCCATAAGTAAAAAACGTTCTTCTCCACCTTTTTTAAGAAGACGTGCAACGATAAATGCACTTAAAATACCGACAATGTAGAGTACGAATAAAACAAGACCCTGTAAATTAAACACCCCTATAACAGATTTATTAGGAATAAAAGCACCGATAAGCAAAGCATAAATAGGAAGCCGTGCCGAACATGTCATTAACGGTGCGATCAAAATCGTGACAATTCTGTCACGTGTATGTTGAATCGTCCGCGTTGCCATAATACCCGGAACAGCACAAGCAAAACTCGACAATAATGGAATAAAAGAGCGCCCTCCAAGCCCTGCACACCCCATAAAACAATCAAGTAAAAATGCAGCACGTGGTAAATAACCTGACTCTTCTAAAGCCAAAATCCATAAAAATAAAATCAGAATTTGCGGTAAAAAAACAACAACTGTCCCTGCCCCTCCAATGACACCGTCGACAACTAACCCCCGTAATGGTCCTTCAGGTATAAGAGTACTAACTAAAATGCCCAGTCTATTTATTGAATCTTGAAGCATATCCATAAAAGGCTGTGCCCAAGAAAACACAGCCTGAAACATAATAAATAACAAGAATGAAAGAATTATCATTCCCCAAATAGGATGTAATACCCAACGATCTAAAACATCCTCCAATTTGACGGCAAGAGGGCGATCACGCGTAACACACGTTTCTAAAATTTTACGCACACGATCATGCACACAAGAAGAATTTTCTAAAATAACCGATGAGTTTAGCTTTGGTAAGTGCAACACACCTTGCTGTGGCATCATTTCATCTAAAAGAGTGATAAGGTTTTTTGCACCGCCATTACGTACCCCAACTGTTGTCACAACGGGAACACCTAACTCACTCTGAAGCCTCGGCACATCAATACGAATCCCGTATTTTTCTAAAACATCTACCATATTAAGCACGACCACTAACGGACGCCCTAATTGAAGAAGCTCTAATAAAAAACGCAAATGAAGACGTAAGTTTGTTGCTGCTACAACACAAATCAACAAATCAGGGGCAGGTTCCCCCTTATAACGTCCCATACACACATCCCTCGTTACAGCCTCATCAGGACTTGTTGCCAAAAGGCTATATGTTCCGGGCAGATCTAATACTTGCAACTTACGCCCATGAGGTGTTACGAGATAACCGCTTTTCCGCTCAACCGTCACACCCGCATAATTAGCGACTTTCTGCCGACTCCCTGTCAGCTGATTAAAAAGAGCTGTCTTACCACAGTTTGGATTACCGACTAATGCTATACGCAATGGTTTTGCCATAACATCACCGACCATCATTCCCCCCGTGACATAGAAAATTCAAAAAATCAGAATAGTGAGTATGGCTAACGCAAAATAACACGACGAGCTTCAGAACTCCGCAAAGCAAAACGAGTAAACCCAATTTCTACAGCTATTGGATCTTTTCCTAATGGACAATATGCAATCACTTTAACAGGTTCACCGGGAACAAAACCTAATTCCTCTAATCTTTTTGCGATCATATCTTGAGGGAAAAGTGCCTCTACGTGGTCAACAACACCACTATGATACAACGGAAGCGTATTGAGGGGTTTTTTTTGCTCATTTCTTTTTTCATGATATAAACTTTTCGCCTGTGTTGATAATTTCACAGGTATATGTCTTTTTTTTAGGAACACTTGACGAAAACACATGAAAAAAGAGAACAAATTCTTGAGAAGTTTACGAATCCTCTCCTCCCCTTCTAAACATTACAAAAAGACTTTTTTTATAGCCTCCACAAAAAGATACCTCAACAGCCTTAATAAATCGTGACAGACATACAAATCTCATGATATTAAGTTTAGGTTTAACTCTATACTAACTCAAGGGTTATGTTGTAATAAAGGTAGTAGCTTATTCACAACAACGCAACAGTTACTATACAACAGCGTTACAGTATTTCTCCTGTGATACTAACATAATTTATTTATCAAAAAATTAGGTTTACCTCTTATGGATATCCGTAATATCGCCATCATTGCCCATGTTGACCATGGAAAAACAACACTTGTTGATGAACTCCTTAAACAATCAGGTACTTTTCGAGAAAATCAGACTGTTACCGAACGGGCTATGGATAGTAATGACCTGGAGCGTGAACGAGGTATTACTATTCTTGCAAAATGTACCTCAGTTGTTTGGAACAACACGCGCATTAACATTATAGATACACCTGGACACGCCGATTTTGGTGGTGAGGTTGAACGTATTCTTAGTATGGTGGATGGGGCAATTGTGCTCGTGGACTCCGCAGAGGGTGCTCTACCCCAGACAAAATTTGTTGTTGGGAAAGCGTTAGCACGTGGTTTAAAACCTATTGTTGTCATCAATAAAATTGACCGCAGCGACGCGCGCCCCGATGAAGTACATAATGAGATTTTTGACTTATTTGCCGCCCTCGGAGCAAATGACGAACAACTTGATTTTCCCATGCTTTATGCTTCTGGACGTCAAGGCTGGGCTGATGAAACGCTTAATGGACCACGTAAAACTCTTGTTCCTATGTTTGAACTCATTGTGCGCCATGTCCCCCCTCCAGCACTTGATAAGCATAAACCTTTTGCTATGACAGCGACAATTCTTGAAAGTGATAGTTTTTTAGGGCGCATTCTCACGGGTCGTGTTGAGCAAGGAAGTGCACGCGTCAATATGCCTGTTAAAGTCTTACGTGCTGATGGCACAGTTGTGGAATCTGGTCGTCTCACAAAATTACTTTCGTTCCGCGGACTTGAACGCATTCCTGTTGAAGAAGTACACGCTGGCGATATTGTTGCTGTTGCAGGTCTCTCACAAGCCACGATTCCTGACACTATCGCTGCCCATGAACAGGAAGTACCTCTTCAGGCAATTCCCGTAGACCCGCCTACTCTCTCTATGACATTCCGCATCAATGATGGACCGTTAGGAGGTCGTGAAGGTAAAAAAGTAACTTCTCGCCAAATTCGCGATAGATTGCTAAAGGAAAAAGAAAGTAATATTGCCATCCATGTCACAGAAAGCTCTGAAAGTGAAGCTTTTGAAGTGGCTGGACGCGGGGAACTTCAATTAGGGGTTCTGATTGAAACCATGCGTCGTGAAGGATTTGAGTTGACAATTGGGCGCCCACGTGTTCTTTTCCGTGTTGATGAAAGCACTGGAGAACGTCAAGAACCCTACGAAGAAGTAATTATCGATGTTGACGAACCTTATTCTGGTATCGTTGTTGAAAAGATGTCTTTACGCAAAGGACAAATGCAAGATATGCGCCCCTTCGGAAGCGATAAACTACGGCTTACATTCATTATTCCTTCGCGGGGTCTTATTGGGTACCATAGTGAATTTCTTACAGACACACGAGGCACAGGCCTTATGAATCGTTTATTTTCACACTATGGATCTTATGCGGGATCCGTAGAAAGTCGTCGCAATGGCTCTCTTATCTCTATGGAAAATGGTACAGCCACACAATACTCATTGTTTTCTTTACAAGACCGCGGCGTATTGTTTATAGATGCTGGAGAAACCGTTTACCAAGGTATGATCATCGGACAACACTCTCGCGAAAATGATCTTGAAGTCAATCCTATTCGTGAAAAGAAACTTACCAATATACGTGCTGCAGGTAAAGATGAGGCGTTACTTTTAACCCCACCACGCCGTATGTCTTTAGAACAAGCCATTGCTTATATTGAAGACGATGAACTAATAGAAGTCACCCCTTCAGCTATTCGCTTACGGAAACGTTACCTTTCCCCTCATGAACGAAAAAAATATGCCTATTAAATGCGTCAATACCAATAAATGTTATTTCCGTAATACAAGGAAATAACATTTTAATGTTCGTCTGATGTTTGCACAGTTAATCAAAATACAAAAGCCTCCTAACATAACTTAACCGTAAGTTATGTATCATAAAGTGTTTTAATCAATAAATTATATCTTAACATTTGTCAATCTACTTTTTCCTCCATATCTGGAATACTTCTATTGTCTAGAACACAAACAGATAAAACGACAATAAATATAAGCCATAGGAAAAATTATTGGAGGAAAAGACATTATAGACAATATCACCTATGCGCTGTTTATTATTGCACGTTTTTTTTATTGACATTTTAATCTAGGCACCTCATAAGAGAATTATGCTTAATAATTTAAGTATGCTACTCGTTGAGATTCTATATGTAAAGGAAACCAAACATCTTTACACGGGATTTAAACGAAAGTAGGTCTCTTTTTAATATCTCGGAGAAACTAGAAAATGACTTCTCGTAGTTTATTTGCGGCTTTATCCGCTGTTGTTCTCTTTAGTGCTGCTGCTCCTTCTTTTGCGCAAGGTGGTGCTGCTGCTCCTGCTGCACCGGCTGCACCGGCTGCTCCTGCTGCACCGGCTGCTCCTGCTGCACCGGCTGCTCCGGCTGCTCCTGCTGCACCGGCGAATTCTGGAAATCACCACAAACACCACCACAAACATCATCATAAAAAGGGTGCTGACTCTAACGCTGCTAAGGCTGCTAAATAGTCTTCCTTCAAGCAAATCTCTAGAGTGTTACACTGTCAAGCAGTGTACGGTGTGGTTTTCAAAGGGCTGGTGCAGATCAAACATGCGTCAGCCCTTTTTGAAAAAACCGCTATTATCTCCGCATCTACAAAACGTAGATATTATCGTGTACAACAACTCATTAAGCTTATTTAATCCTCGTAAAAATAATAGAACTTTCTGTAAAGAAGTTCTTACAATCTTTTAATAAATTCGTCTGGGTATGCTAAAAAGTAGTGGTTATTAATAAGATCTACCCAACACTTTCTCCATTATCCACCCCCCAAATATCTTTACGTATAACCCACCCTGTATATTGCTGGACAGAGACCTCACACCAAGGGGAATCTGCCTTACATTTTTTAATGCTCCCTACCGTACCAGGTTGCAATATAGCCACAATAGGTGCTGTATTTTGCGCACTCTGATACATAAAGACAACACCCCGCATAGCGCGCGCTTGGGATTGGTTTAGAACATAACCAACTTCGCGACTTCTTGTATGACCAGACAGATTCAGTTTATTCCCCTTTGAAGAAGTCTGATCAGAAAGTGCTGTTTTATCACCCGGTACCAAAAAGTCACGATTATTCACAAGTATTGCTTGCTGTATCCATCCTTTTTGCCCGGTTGAATCTTCAACAAGACGCCACGTATCAAATTCCCGCTCTATGCGCACAGGTAAGCCCCGACGATGGTATACCCAAAGAATAGGAAAACGTTCTCCTGGTCCAACCCGCATATTCACTTCATCAGCACGTAAAGCTGCATAACGTGGTAAAGGGAGCCCTGTTACGGTCCCTTTTGTTACCTTCTCTGTATGGTCAACAGCCGTAGTTGGCGGTAAATTCTCTGCAGGTACTGCTGATGCCTGAGTTGGCGTTGTAAGTACAGAAGCCGCTGAAGCAGCAACCGCTGTTAAGGCAACCCCCGTCGCTGCAACGGCAACGTGATGCCGAAGATGTTTTTTATTATTTCCACGCTGTTTTATGTGAGAGTGCCCCATATAAGCATGCCTCTTAACATGCAAAATAGTGTGATGATGATGTTTTTCTAAAGCAGAGGCGGAAAACACTGGCATCACAGTCACGTAACCTAATACGCATAAAAAAAGCCTAAACTGACTTGATTTTGAAAAAGAATAAACAGACATAAAAAAACACCCCATATTGACTGATGTGTACAAATGAATCATCCATCGAAGAGTGTACACGTATATCAGATAAAAAACAAAACCGTATCCTACATTTTAGAAGACAAGTTGACGACATGCGCCTATATATTCCAGAATACTCACCAATCCAAGGCAGTTTACCCCATTTAATAAAGCTTCTCTCTCTAATCCCATAACCTTCAAAGCAGCCTCACACACGATGAGCTCTCCTCCCATTTCTACAACAACACTACGTAGTTCTTCCAACCCCGCAACACCCATTTTTTTCCTGCGTGTTTCGTCTATAGAAAAAGAGGTTATCCCTTGCCAATCATGACAGAAAGCCACAACGCCAGATCCCATACCAAATAGAACAACACGCGTACCAACAGCTACTGTTGTAGCTGCCATCATAAACGCTGCATGTAAACGTTCATACTCTGCATTGACCACAATAATAGCGAGTTCAGAAGAAGTAAGAGGTTTTTGCATTTTTCTATTTCCGAATAAACTCAACTCTTACAAACTGAACAACACGGATCAATACCTACTGGCATTTCTGAAAAACGCATTACCAAAGCATCAAAACATAACAAACGCCCCACAAGCGAATTACCAAGACCCGTTAATTCTTTAATAGCCTCTGTTGCTTGTAGGGTACCCATCACACCAACAACAGATCCTAATACACCAGATTGGGAACATGTTGGAGCTTCAACCCTACCTTCGTCTTGAGGAAAAATGCAATGATAACATCCTTGCTTCGGTCGAAAAGTGGTAATCTGCCCCCTAAACCCTTGTAGTGCCGCAATAATAAGCGGTTTATGTAAATGCACACACATGGCGTTCACGTTATAACGGGTTTCAAAATTATCAGACCCATCACATACGAGGTCATAGTGTTGAATAATATCCAACGCAACAGCTCTTTCTTCTAAACGTATATCCCACACATCGACACGCACTTGCGGATTTAATGCCCTCAGTTTTTGTGCTGCTAAAAAAACCTTTTTCTGCCCGATGGAAGCCGTATCATATAAAATCTGCCGTTGAAGGTTTGAAATGTCTACGCTATCGTTATCTATTAACCCAATACGTCCAACCCCTGCCGCTGCCAAATATAAAGCCACGGGTGAACCAAGCCCCCCAACCCCTACGACAAGGACAGAAGCTTCTTTTAACGCCATTTGCCCGATCCCACCTAATTCATGTAACAGGATGTGACGAGAATAACGTTGCATTTCATCAACAGACAAATCAATATTCATTACAACCGTTTACCTCCTAAGTCCATAGCTTATCTTGTATAAAATTCAGGTTAAATCTATGCCATGACTTTCAACACATAGCATATACTCTATAAATTATTCATAACGCCTGCATAAAACGTTATAAGAAATAATAAAAGGATAAACCAATGCTTCTCAATGTTATTGAACACACCCATGAACCATCCGCTTTGTGTCATACGCTTCCCATTGTATTCCTTCACGGATTATTTGGTCGTGCCCGTAATTTCGGTTTCGTTCAACGTCGCCTTGCCACAACTCACCGCACATTAGCTCTCGATCTCCGTAACCATGGAGAAAGCCCCCATGGTCCTATGTCTTACCCCATTATGGCACAAGACGTCTATGAAACTCTCAAATTTCACATGGCTGAACCCTGCACACTCATTGGCCATTCCATGGGCGGAAAAACAGCCATGATGTTAGCACTTCTGTACCCTCAAAGCGTTAAACATTTAATTATTGTTGATATAGCCCCAGATCACGGTGGTTTTTCTTACCCGGATTTGCCGCAAAAATTAGAAACAATCGTTTTTCCACCAAAACTTGACCTCCATAAAGCAAACACTCTTTTACAGCCGGTCATTACCGATAACGCAGTAAGACAACTCATGATCCAAAATATCCGTTTAGGAGAAAACCCGGGCTGGATCATCGGACTTCATGAAATTCTCACTGCTCTTCCCCTTATTGTGAATTGGCCATCTTCTCTTCCTGAAAATGCTTGTTATACAGGACCAACTCTTTTTATACGAGGCGAAAACTCTCTTTATATACAACCTCAAAATTACTCAACTATGCGCCATTTGTTCCCTCATTATACATTAGAGAGTATTGCTAGCGCAGGACATTGGGTACATGCCGACGCCCCTCAACAATTTTTAGCCTGTATTAAACATTTTTTAGAGACACATGGTTAAAGTATTACAATTACATAAGGCAAGTTATTCTTTTCTTCTCGTATCTTCCCATAAATCAGACACGTAACAAAGAGGAAAAGAAAGTATAAATAAATATCTCACGATTACTTTGTACTCTTTGCTCTTGCTTCAAAATGATTGAATTCGTCAGCTCTCTGGCGTTGATTTCTTTGTAGCTTTCTTCTAATCTTGTAACGTATTTATTCGTTGTAGATTTTCTAAATCTGCAATTTTAAGTTTATTGGCAACATACCATTTTCAAAACAGAATCTTATTTTCTTTTACCTACTCTATTATGGATAAACTCTCTTTTTCTCGTGATCAAACCCAAACCAGAAAAACCCTAAAATATTTTTTTCTGACGATAATCCTTAACGCAAATTATAAAAATTTTAAGCATTGTAATTTCATTTTGTCTTACGATTGAACAAAGGAGGGAGGAGAGATGATGAACAAAGTCATGATCATTTATTATGCAGTTTTATGGCGTATCATGTGTTTTTGCTCTTGATATTTTGCTTTTACTCCCTATAGATCAGCAGTGCTCTCTCTCATATCTTTTAACCTCGCCCCGTAAAAACGCAAAGAGCTTGCCATGCCCTTATTAGATCATCCTTCCTCACACAGCCATCACCACTGCCACCATCATCATATACCGATCTCTTTTGGAAGAGCTTTTGTCATCGGTATTGCAGCAAATACTTCTTACCTTATCATAGAAGCTATTTGGGGAGTGCTTTGTCACTCTCTGTCTCTTTTAGCCGATGCGGGACATAATCTCTTTGATGTTATTACGCTTGTAGCAGCTTGGCTTGCCGATTATCTCTCTCATAAAAAGCCTTCCCCATCTTTTACCTATGGCTTACGTCGCTCTACTATTCTGATCGCCTTTATCAATGCAGTTTTGCTTATTGTCGTTGCGGGAAGTATTATGTGGGCTGCTGTTCTACATCTTCTTAACCCTGCCACGCCTCTGCCCACAGAACAAGGTATGATGATCATTGCTGCCTTAGGTATTATCGTTAACGGGTTTTCAGCTATGCTTTTTTCGTCTGGACAAAAAGATGACCTCAATATCCGTAGCGTTTTTTTACATATGTTATTTGATGCTTTAAGCTCTTTTTCTGTGGTTATTGCAGGTGTACTGATTCTCCTTACAGGGTCTCATTGGATTGACCCTGCTTTAAGCCTTATCATCGCTGCCACTATATGTTTTGGCACATGGTCTTTATTAAAAGATTCCTTGCATATGACACTTGACGCTGTCCCTAAAAAAATCAACGCTAGCGGACTAAAAACCTACTTACGTGATATTCCTGGTATTATTGATTTTCATGATTTACATATTTGGTCCATCAGTACAACGGAAACTGCGCTCACTGTTCACCTTGTTCGATCTTCAATACCCTTAACACCCCAAGCAGAAACCAAACTCCTTGGTGATATTATCCACACATTACACCAACGTTTTGGTATTGCCCATTCTACTGTACAAATTGAAACGCAAGATTACGCCGCCTTTTGCCACCATACATATACCCATACAGTTTAACAACCCTTTCTCATTTGAAGTTATGCCCTCTCTTTCTCTCCCAAAAAGCAACAAAGATATTGCTTTTACCGGTCTCCTTGTAAGCCTCTTTGTATTCGGGCTTAAATACGCTGCCTATTTTTTCAGCAATAGTGTTGCCCTCTACGCTGATGCGATAGAAACGATTATCAACGTTCTTGCCGCTATCAGTAGTCTATGGGCTTTAAGTATTGTTGAACAACCGGCTGACCACAACCACACTTACGGTTACTATAAGGCAGAATATCTCTCTGCCGTTGCTGAGGGTACCCTTGTTATCATTACTGCTTTTATCATTGGACATGATGCTATAAGAGATTGGTTTCATCCTCGCCCTCTCCTCACGCCTTGGGAAGGGTTAACTCTGAGTGGCATCGCCACATTGATTAACCTCATTTGGGGCATAACTATGATACACACAGGACGTGAACGGCGTTCCCCTGCACTTATTGCGGGAGGAAAACATATTTTCTCCGATGTTTGGGCAGGTGCAGCACTTGTTATAGGAGTTAGCCTCGTCTGCATCAGTGGTTGGGAACGGCTTGATTCTTTCCTTGCAGGATGTATTGCCCTTAAGGTACTCCAGACAGGTTGGGAAGTGATTCGAGATTCTATAGCAGGACTAATGGATCGTGCGCCAGACCCAGAAACATTTCAACAAATCCGTACCATTATTACCGAAAATGGGCAAGGGGCTATCGAAGTCCATGATATTCGCACGCGTATTGTCGGAGCTATGACATTTTTAGACTTTCATATGGTTGTTCCCGGAAATATGAGCGTTATACAAGCCCATGATATTTGTGATCGCATAGAAGAAGCTCTCCACACCATGATGGGAGACACTCTCATCCATATACATGTTGAACCCGATTTTTTGGCAAAACACGAAGGTATTATTTTTAGTCCTATAGAAAAACCCGTTACATCATAAAATGTCCTCATAAACTAAAAAGTTCTCTTACTATCGTTGATACAAGACAGCGCAAAAGACGGGTAAAAACAAAGCTTACAGAAAGCAAAGCAAACCAATCCCGCTAAAAACCCACATAAAAAAACAACATCTAAAATAATGTTTTCTTCTCTCTTGTTACTTTCTAAAAAAATATCTAACATAAGCACACACACTAAATCCTCTTAAATTGTCATATTGACTACTTTCGAAAGTTTCTTTCTGTGTTGCCTATAACAAAATTTGCCTGCCATATCACGAAGTATATGCACGATAAATCTGTAAATTTACGAATTGAACTTTTTTATTGGTTGGGTGCTGCTATTGTTGGAATTATAGCTGTTGCCTTTGCAGAGGCTGCCGATTTAGCAACACGATTTCGTATTTTTATTACACATAACCATCCTTGGACTATGTTATTTATTGCCCCTGCAGGGATCACCTTCTCTCTATGGGTGACGCGCACATGGTTTTGTGGTGCACAAGGCAGTGGTATTCCTCAAGCAATTGCGTGCTTACATCTCTACGACATGAAGACTGTCGATCACATTCTTTCATTGCGTATTTCCATTGCAAAAATTTGTTTAACGTGTTTTGGTCTGTTTGTCGGTGCTTCTATTGGAAGAGAAGGTCCGACAGTACAAATCGGGGCGTCAATTATGCATGCTGTCGGACGATTTGCCAAAATAACTAACGTCAGTTATAAACATGCCCTCGTTAAGGCTGGTGCCGCAGCTGGTGTTGCCGCAGCATTTAATACCCCTCTTGCAGGGATTGTATTCGGTATTGAAGAACTTTCTCGATCCTTTAAACAATACACAAGTGGCGTAATGCTCACATGTGTTATTATTTCTGGTATTACCGCTATTTCACTTGTTGGTAATTACACCTATTTCGGCCATGTCCATTCCATTAACATCTCCACTATAGGATGGATTGCTGTTCCTGTTTGTGGGATTTTAGGTGGGTTGGCTGGCGGTACATTTTCTCTTTTATTGATCCGTATTTCGCGTGGTCTTCCAGGAAAAATTGGTACATTTATCACCCATTATCCCTTATATTTTTCTGCCTTCTGCGGATTAATTTTAAGTATTATCGGTCTTTTATCAAATGGTGCAGTTTATGGCACCGGGTATTCTCAAGCACGTGATATTATTATGGAATCGAATGGTTACCAGTCATATTTTTTCATTCTCAAACTAATTGCCACACTAGTTTCCTATTGTTCAGGCATTCCCGGCGGATTATTTTCACCTTCTCTCTCCATAGGAGCCGGTATGGGAGAATGGCTTAAACATCTTCTCCCTCATACCCCGCCAGAAGCGGTGGTTCTTCTGGCTACTGTTGCTTATTTTTCAGCTGTAACACAGTCACCTCTAACCGCTACTATTATTGTTATGGAAATGTGCGATAATCAGGAAATTACACTTGCTATTATGGCAAGTGCATTTTTAGCTTTTGCTGTTTCACGCCTACTGTGTAGCCATACTCTTTATAGTGCACTTGCTCTTATTTTCTTACGAACAATAGACACACATAAACCATTAACTCCTCCTTCCTCTCCTGTAACGATAACGCATACGACTTCTCCACTCCCGTCTCATCACTAATATTTACGTTGTTCGTATACTTTTGTTGAAGTACACTTTACTCTACCAATAAACGGAGATACTTGACATGCCTCATACACAATCTATTTCTCCCGCCAACAAAGGAAGTCGTTTACCTGTTACCGTTCTTACCGGCTTTCTTGGCGCAGGAAAAACAACTCTCCTCAACCACATTTTAACAACACAACATGGGCATAAATACGCTGTGGTTATCAATGAGTTTGGCGAACTCGGTGTTGACAATGACCTTGTTGTTGATGCCGATGAAGAGATTTTTGAAATGAATAATGGCTGTGTTTGCTGTACAGTTCGCGGTGATTTGATTCGTATTCTTAATGGTCTTATACGCAGACGAAACTCCCTCGATGGCATTATTATTGAAACGACAGGACTTGCCGACCCTGCGCCCGTAGCACAAACCTTTTTTGTTGATGAAGACCTTCGTCAAAAAACAAAACTTGACGCCATTATCACCGTCGTCGATGCTTACAATGTTCTTCAAACTCTCAACGAAAATCTCGAAGCTCGTGAACAAATTGCTTTTGCAGATATTATCATCCTCAATAAAACTGACCTTGTTGACCCTGAAACACTCAAAAACATTGAAGCTACTTTACACAAGTTCAATGCGTTTTCTCCCATTCACCACGCTTATAAAGGTGCTATCCATTTAAGTAATATTCTTAACAAAGGCAGTTTTGACCTTGAACGTATCCTTGACAATACCCCCCATTTCCTTGAAAGTCATAAACACCACCACGAAAAAGATATTTCAAGTGTTTCTTTAATACTCCAAAAACCGTTAGATATGACACGTTTTCAATTGTGGATGAGTACATTACTTCAAGAAAAAGGAGTCGATATTCTTCGTATAAAAGGTATTTTAGATTTTGCTGGACAATCTGATCGTTTTGCTTTCCAAGCAGTACACATGATGGCTGATGGTAACACAATTGGCCCATGGAAACCAAATGAACCTCGTGAAAGTCGGCTTGTTTTTATTGGTCGTCATCTTAACCATACACAGCTTCGTCAAGATTTTGAAAACTGCCTTGTCTCATGAACACAGAGAAAAACAACCTCGCTGTCTTAGTTAAAACCAGAGGGGCTCAACAACAGACAAATAGTGAAATTATGTCTTGTGTCGCAACGCGTGACTCTCGTCGTTTCGTTTTTGCACAAGCGTCGGGTGACATTATTACGATTCATCGCAAACATTTAAAAACACCTGAACACTGGGTTACAACGACAGTACATGATGGTCCTATTTTAGCCCTCTCTGTTGATACATCTTCTAGTAGTATTCTCACAGGTGGAGATGATGGGCGTTTTTGTCGTTTAACTTCTTCTAACGTGATTGAAAATTTGGGGAAAAGTCGTCACTGGGTAGAACATATTACAAGTTTTTCTGGAGATAAAGTCGCCTTTATTGCTATTGCTTCTGGAAAAAATGTAGAACTACGCGATGGCACAGGACAAACCATCCTCCACACGTTCGAACATTCCACAACTGCAAACGGTATTGTTTTTGACCCTCAAGGCAAACATCTTGCAGTTTCACATTATAATGGTGTTTCTCTTTGGGCAATATCTTCTTACGATCAGCCTCTCTCACAGGCACCTCGACTTTTTGAATGGAAAGGAAGCCATCTGGACATAGCTATGCATCCCAAAGGAAAAGCTATTGTAACAGCCATGCAAGAAAATGATTTGCATGGATGGCGGTTGTCAGATGGTCATAACATGCGTATGAGCGGATACCCAGCTAAAGTACGTTCGTTATCGTTTTCCTATAATGGCGATTGGCTTGCAACAAGTGGTGCTCCTATTGTTGTTGTTTGGCCATTTCGTGATGATGACGGACCTATTGGTAAACCACCTATGGAACTTCCAGGGGTTGATAATACTATTCTTTGCACACGCGTTGCCTTTCATCCAACCCAAGAAGTACTCGCAGCAGGATTCGATAATGGCGTAGTCTTACTTTTTGAACCCTCAACACAACGTGTTCTTCCTGTTTCTCTCGATCCTACGGGACCTATTACAGCTTTAGCCTACAGCCCTGATGGATGTGTTCTAGGTTATGGTACTGAAAACGGTCTCATAGGTATTATTGATCTTTCTGCTGCACGCTAATTATTACGTTCAACAAAAATATACTTTGAATTTTTACTTACGATTTCCCAAACCTATTGAATACCCTCTTAATTTCTAGTATTAAAAAGAATGTAAAATTAAAATATATAAAATTAAATAAATCTCCCTTTACACATATCACTCTTTATCTCAACCTATAACCATATTAAACAGATACCATAAACAACCAACACATATTGACTACCTCTTTTGACACTGCCTAGTTCAAGATTACTTTTCTTTTAATTACCTTAACTGTCTTTCCTTAATTATTCATAACGTCTTATTCTTACTTAACACTTAAGAAATAAACTATTTTAGGTAAAAATGTACTATAGTCGTGCCAAACTTGCCTCTGTATTAGGAATATGTTTTTTAGGGCTGCTCCTTTGCCTGCCAAATGTTTTACGCAAGCCTTTTCCGTTCATTCCTTGGCGACAAATCCATTTAGGGTTAGATTTACGGGGTGGTTCTTATCTCCTTTTACAAATTGACTCAACAAGCCTTATCCACGACAGACTGCAGACTCTTTCAGAAGTTATACGTGATACATTATTAGAGAAAAAACTTGGGTATCGTAACATTACAATTGACGTTTCTAAAGCACGTATAACTTTCCAGCCACGTTTTTCATCGGAAATCCATGCAGATATAAGTGCTATTCAAGCCCTTCCCAAAAGTATTCCGCATGAGTTTCAGGTTACCAAACAGGGAAATAATATTATTGCCCTTACCCTCTCTCCCGAATCACTTCGCCAACGCACTTATGAAGCCATTACGCACTCTATTGAAATTGTTCGACGGCGTATTGACGGCACAGGCGTTCTTGACCCTCAAATTACCCGACAAGGAGACGACCGTATCGTTGTCGAACTTCCGGGTATTAGTGATCCCCGTCGTATCAAAGCCCTTTTAGGCACAACCGCACGAATGACTTTTCGCCTTGTTGACCCCAACGTACTCCATGCCACTTATCCGCCGCCTGGTGTTAGCCTACTCCCTCTAGCAGATAACCCTAATGGCGCACGCTTACCTGTTTTTGACCATATCGATGTCGATGGCAGTGATCTGACGAATGCAGGTGCTGTTATTGATCAAAGAACAGGTGAATGGGCTGTTAATTTTTCTTTCGATTCTATAGGCACACGCGCTTTTGCTGCGGTTACACGTGCTAATGTTGGACACCGTTTTGCTATTGTACTTGATAATAAAGTTATTGAAGCCCCTGTTATTCGTACACCTATTACGGGAGGAGAAGGGCAAATTACCGGCAATTTTGATGTTCAAAAAGCCTCCGATCTTGCCCTTCTCCTCCGTGCTGGTGCCCTTCCCGCGCCGCTTAATGTTATAGAACAACGAACTATTGGTCCCTCACTTGGTGCTGATTCTATTCGTGCCGGTATTATCAGTCTTGCTATTGGCTTTTTCATGGTTGTGTTATTCATGGTACTTTTTTACGGACGTTTCGGTTGGTATGCCAATGCAGCTCTTTTCGCCAATTTAGTGCTTATGGTTGCTATTTTATCACTTTTTGAGGCAACTCTTAGCCTTCCAGGTATGGCAGGAATGCTTTTAACCCTTGGCATGGCTGTTGATGCGAATATTCTTATTAATGAACGTATTCGTGAAGAAGTCCACCGCGGAAGGACCCCTTTAAGTTCTATGCAAGCCGGATTTGATAAAGCAACATCAACTATTGTCGATAGTAATGCCACTGCTTTCCTTGCACACGTTATGTTGTTTGTGTTTGGTACGGGTCCAGTTCGAGGATTCGCCCTTACCATTACTATTGGTATTTTAACATCTCTCTTCACAACCCTTCTTCTTTCACGTATGCTTATGGCACGTTGGTATACGCTCACACGCCCCACTAGTCTTCCTGTCTAAAAAGGCACCTAATGTTGTTCGGACGCCCTCTTTTCCGCTTTGTTCGTAAAGAAACGCACATCAATTTCATGCGCGGTCGTTATATCGGACTTATAACCTCTGCCATGCTTTCTATTGCTTCACTTATTTTATTTTTCTATCCTGGCTTAACCCTTGGATTAGATTTCCGTGGTGGGATTGTCGTCGAAGCTAAAACAACTACGGCAATTGATTTTAGCCAGTTACGTGCCGTTCTTAAAAGCCATGGCATACAACATGCCTCGCTTCAATCTTTTGGCAGTGATCACGATGTTTTAATCCAACTTGACACAGAAAAAGGGCAAAATACACAAATCCTTGTTGACCAAGTTCGCCATACGCTTGTTCAAACAATGCCGGGAACAACCATTCTCCGGGCAGATGCTGTAGGACCATCGGTTTCTGCCGAATTATTTCGTAATGGCATTCTTGCCCTCGTGCTTAGCCTTGCTATGATTTTAGCGTATGTCTGGGTTCGTTTTGAGTGGGGGTTTGCGTTAAGCGCTGTTATCACTCTTATTCTCGACCTAACAAAAACAATCGGATTTCTTGTCGTGACAGGATTTGAATTTAATCTTGTCATGGTTGCTGCTATTTTAACCATTTTAGGTTATTCTACGAATGATAAAGTTGTTGTTTATGATAGAGTGCGTGAGAATTTACGCCGTTATCGAAATATGCCTTTTATAGATCTTATTAACCTTTCTATCAATGAAACACTTAATCGTACATTAGGAACATCATCCACCGTTTTTTTGGCTTCTCTCCCTCTTGCTCTTTGGGGTGGTCATACACTTTCCGGGTTTGCATGGACGATGTTATTTGGTATTGTTGTTGGCACATCTTCTTCCATTTTTATTGCTGCCCCCCTTCTCCTCATTATGGGAGAAGGACGCCTTAAAGCAGCGATGAAAAAATCTGTCGAATCACGTAGAGCATAGAGTAGCGATCTCTTACACTAAAATCTTTTTCTTTCCTCCCAATAATTTAACAAAAACTTTTCACAAAACAGGCAAGAAAGGTTATAACACCTTTTCCGCCTACCTTGTATTTTTGTATTGTGCACGAACATTACAAAATCATTTGTTACTCAACGCCTGTCATTGCTCTCCACATTAACTTATGTTGTATACATCCGTGTTTCCCATCTGCCGGTAAGACTATATCCTCTGTTTTTCCATTTTCGCCGGGAAATTTTTTGAACAATGCTTGAATAAAGCATGGAGCAATAGCTGAAAAATTACCACTTATCCCGTCAGTCCCTTTACTCTTTAATCGACCCTCATAGACATTTTGTCCAGTTTTCCTATTAAAAATAATAAGATCGAAATAACGAGTATATATGTCGTGTGAAACATCTCGTATCACAGATGTAGACGCACCCCTATTAACATACGTATACGTGCCGAACAAATTACTACTACTCGAATAAGTTGCGCTCGAAGGAAGCGTATACGCCACCATGTTATGAACTGTTTTACGATTTGAAATGCCGTAAACAAAGCGCACGCCATAATAGGCTATAGCACCATTTGTCACAGGGAAATAGCCGTGACGTTGGAGATCACCTGCAATTAAACCAGCATATTCTTTAAATTCAAGGTTATTTTCTTGCCCTTTTGAGGGAATAATCACAAAAGTTTTTCCCGGGATAAGCCCTTGTTCATCATGAAAAGAAGTGACTTGAGATTGTACTCTCGCACATCCGGATAACAAAAATATTCCTGCTAAAACCGTGCCAAACCGTGCCAAACCGTGCCAAACCGTGCCAAACCGTGCCAAACCGTGCCAAACCGTGCCAAACCGTGCCAAACCGTGCCAAACCGTGCCAAGAAAGTCATAACATCTCCTTATTAAGGGTACAAGAGAAAATTCATACATCAGCGATTTAAAAAGAACTTTATCTCGCTTCTCTGTCTTTATAGAACAAAACGCCTAAAAAAACAAACCCATTTTCTCTTACGGCTTTATATATCTCCGTTATAATGCTGTCAAGCTTAAAAAAAATACCCTAGAAAAGACTATCGCATGATTTGAGAGGAAGAGGTTTTTTGCGCCTCAATAACACCGATCAAATTTTCGACTTTTTGTCCGGCTTGTTGCAAAGTGCTTCGGCTAGGATGCTTACCAAAGAATCTTAACGCCGCACGTGCATCGCGATCCGCCTTAAGAATAGCCTGCTCTTGTGCAAGATATAAAGGTTTTGTCATAAAACGACCGCGTGCCATCCCATTTGCAATAGCATAGCTATAAAGAACTGTACGAGGTGTTTGCCGTATAATAATACCTTGAAAATCATATCTATGACAGGCTGAAATTGTCCACACCAATATAACAACAATACACACGCGTAAAAAAAAATAATAACTTACTAAACCCTGCATAATATTATTATATCATTATCAGTAATTTTGTGCTCAATCGTAAAATATAAAACACGACATTATCTCAATATATTACACACGATCCTTATGATCTTGCATAGGTTTTACTATTTCCCCTATATTTTCTCTCTTCTCAATATTTTCAATGGGTTCGATATTTTTAGAGGCATTACTCGCTGCCAATTCAGAAAGAATTTGTTCTAATAACATTTCAGTACGCGACGAGGTTGTTTGAACAGGGACAGGTCTCGTTGGCGTATAGGCATGAACACGCCTCATACCCATAACTGTTTTAACAATCCAAAGAACTAGCGCTAGAACAATAACGACATGCATAACAGCGTTAAGAATCGTTGTCCCATCAAGAACAATAGCCCCTGCATTATGAGCTTCTGCTAAAGTTTGTGCATGTTTACCTTTCACTGTGACAAAAAGATTAGAAACATCATGTCCACCTACTAACACACTCAATAAAGGATTTAACACTCCCTTAATAAGACTATCAATTAGAAGTGTAACAGTTGCCCCGATACTCACGCCAATAGCAATATCAACCACATTACTATGGAGAACAAAACCTTGAAATTCTCTTAACCAACCCGATTGATGTTCGTGCTGATGCGAATCCATAATTTCCGTCTAACTAATTGTAAAACCCAACCATAGCCAATCGTAGTACAAATACAAATCTTTATTTCGGTAGTGTACTCCACATTACCAATAATGACTACTAAAGAAAATAGTATAAAACATTAAGAAATAAAAAATGTTGCTTTCTATAACCCCTCACTGTTACACTAGCTTGAAGTTACACTATGATGCAACATGCCGTACCTTAACCTTAAGTTTTAAACAATCCAAAGAAAGACCAAATTTCATGAAACCTAACATTCATCCAGACTACCACGAAATTACTGTTATCATGACCGACGGTACACACTACAAGACACGTTCTTGTTATGGTCAGGCAGGAAGCACTCTACGTTTAGATGTTGACCCAAAGTCTCATCCTGCGTGGACAGGTGTTATGCGTATTATTGATACCGGCGGGCAAGTGGCAAAATTCAATAAACGATTTGCTGGTATTGGTACCCACACAGGAAAAATTAGTTGACGCTTTTCACTACGAATTCGTATGTAGTGATGCTCCGTTATGGAACACTTGTTGTTTTTGAGATTCTGTAATTTGAGAGTGTTTTGAGACTTTCATCTGCAAAGTTGTTAATAGGCTAAAATATGACTTCCCTTCCTTTAATGCCAAAAGCGACTGCTGTATGGCTTATTGAAAAGACATCTTTAAGTTTTGAACAAATTGCTATATTTTGTGGTATGCATCCACTGGAAGTACAGGCTATCGCTAATGGAGAAGTCGCACAAAGTATTATTGGCTACGATCCTATTGCTAACCACCAGCTTACGCGCGAAGAAATTCAACGTTGTGAAAAAAACCCTTCAGCGCGCTTAAAAATGGTACCCATAAACAATCCTATAAAAAAACGGGCAAGAGGTGCACGTTATACACCTCTTATAAAACGCCGTGATAGACCAGATGGCATTGCCTTTTTACTACGTCATTATCCGCAATTAAGCGATATACAAATCGTTAAGTTACTTGGCACGACTAAAAACACTATTGCAAAAGTCAAAAACAAACAACATTGGAATACCCTAAATATAAAACCTCGTGACCCTGTGACAATTGGTTTGTGTAGTCAGACTGATCTTAACGCTGCTCTGCATGAGGCCTCATCTGCTTCTGTGTCTGTACCACAAGAGTAATCTTTGGAGTCTCACTTTAATATTGGTTATTATCGGTGTTTTAATAAGAAAATGACACTTTTGAAAGGGTATTTGGTTATTGCTTCTATTGTCTATTTCAATTAGGTAGCTTTTTTCTTTCCATAGAAAGATACTTGATATGATCCCTTCTGCTACTTTTCCACAGGTTGGTATTCTCATGGGAAGCCAATCCGATTGGGATACGATGTGTCATGCTCAAACTGTTTTAGATGAACTTAAAATTTTTTATGAAACACGTATCGTTTCAGCACATCGTACCCCTGATAGACTCGCTGAGTATGCACGTACGGCAGCCGATCGAGGAATAGCCGTTATTATTGCCGGCGCAGGTGGCGCTGCCCATTTACCTGGTATGTGCGCGGCTTGGACACATTTACCTGTGTTAGGTGTGCCCGTAGAATCACGCGTTTTAAAGGGTCTCGATAGCTTACTTTCTATTGTGCAAATGCCGGGAGGTGTACCTGTTGGAACTCTTTCTATTGGCTCTGCAGGCGCAAAAAATGCAGCTCTTTTAGCCGCCTCTATTCTTGCATTATATGATACCTCTTTGGCTCTTCGCCTTAAAACGTGGCGTAAGAACCAAACAGCATCTGTTGCCGATGTCCCCTATAACCCAATAAAACATAACCCAAAACATGATGGATAAAACTCCTGCACTACCTCCCGGTTCAGTTATCGGCATTATAGGTGGAGGGCAATTAGGTCGTATGTCGGCAATAGCAGCGGCAAAGCTTGGTTTCAAGGTCCACATTTTTACCCAGTCGGTAACAGACCCTGCTGTTGACGTTGCGCATAATGTTACCATTGCTTCTTATAACTCAACCAATGCACTTAAGGAATTTGCACAAGCTGTTGATGTCATAACATTTGAATTTGAAAATATTCCTTCTGACACTTTAGAATACCTTACTCATGATTGTTCTCACTACTGTTTCATCAGACCTTCCATCTATGTATTACAAACGACTCAAGATCGCTTCAAAGAAAAAACTTTTTTAACATCACAAACCTCTATCCCTTTAGCTCCATGGTGTTTTGTCACCGATCAAACCTCTCTCTCTCTAGCTGTAGAAAAACTTGGTTTTCCTTTTATTTTGAAAACGTCACGCAATGGGTACGATGGTAAAGGACAACGATATGTCCGTAATCTGGAAGAGCTAAATACTGCCTTTACTGACCTCACGCCACATCCTCTTATAGCCGAGAGTGTTGTTGATTTTGCTTGTGAGTTAAGTGTTATGGTTGTCCGTAGTCACGACGGTATTTTGCGCTGTTTTGACACAGTGCAAAACTACCATTGGCACGGTGTTTTAGATATGACACTCGCCCCTGCCCCTCTTACAGAAAACATCTCTACAGAAGCGCAAAATATTGCTCGCACTATAGCGGAAGCGTTAGATCTTATCGGGATTATGGGTGTAGAAATGTTTCTTGACCGTACAGGTCATTTACTTGTCAATGAAATTGCACCACGCCCCCATAATTCAGGTCATTGGACAATGGATGCTTGTCCATATGATCAATTCGATATGCATATCCGTGCTATTGCAGGCTTACCCTTACCACACGCCGTTCGACACAGCGACGCCATTATGAAAAACCTCATTGGACCTGAGGATATGGCACTTTTGCCAAGAGTTTTACAAACACAAGGCTTTATTCCCCATCTCTATGGTAAAAGCATCGCTCGCCCAGGTCGAAAAATGGGGCATGTTAACGTTCTTTTTCCTTTTGGTTCTCTTCCAGGTAGTTTAGGCATACGCAATACTCTTGGCGTATTAGCCACCAAAACAGCTCTTGAGAAATAACCCTTTCAACACAGGTTATAACGGAAGCAATCCCTCTTTTTTCATGCTCAACATATGCCCTGCCCCAACAATAATATGATCCCACACAGTTAAACCTACAACACGAGCAGCGGCAATAACTTGATTAGTCATGACAATATCGGCTTCGGAAGGTTTGGGATTGCCGCTAGGATGGTTATGTACCAGGACGAACCCAGAAGCACCAAGTTGTAGAGCTCGATACACTAACTCTCGTGGGTAAACAGGCGCCTGATCAATAGTTCCACGCCCTGTCACCTCATCTCGTAACAAATACTGATTTTTATCAAGAAATAATACCCGAACCTGCTCTGTTTTTTCATAGCCCATAACAGTTCGCAGATATGCAAAAACTTGTTCATATCCTGCCAAAAAAGGTTGCCTGTATATTTTAGCCCGATGCAGCCTTTGCACAACTTCTCGTACTAGTAAAAGCATCACCCTAATACTTTCTGACTGACGCCTAACCACATCTGTCTCTTGCCCCGTTGCTGTCAAAAGTGCGGATAAACTTCCTGTTTCTACCAACATATCTTCCGCGATCTTTTGAGCTTGTGATAAGTCAGACGGCAAAACAGATTCCAACACGGCTACAAGTAGGCTTTTACTC
>JAFPVE010000020.1 GCA_017413025.1 Acetobacter sp.
TATCTAAATTGTGCACCTGATTAATAATATTATTCGCGAGTGTCCAAATCTCAGCGGCAAGAGCAAGAGTATTGCGGTTTTGAACAATAAATTGCTCTTGTTGAAGGAGCCATTGCATTCCTTGCCGAATATATTGGGCAAAAGTTTCGAGCCATTCGTCTTGGTCATGTACAGGAATACCTTGAGCGTGGCTTTTAGGTGAAAAACCGACGAACAAAGTAAGCACGAGAAACATGCTTAATAAAATTTTAGGGAGGGAGAACATTTTTACTCTCATAGCAATGAATTATTTAGTAATTCGTGTTCCGTGCACATGATATTTTTGAGCAAGTACATAACAGCCTACTTGATAGTCACGCCAATTTTTGGGTAACCATTGCGATTCAATCACAATAAGCCCTGTGTAATCTCCATTTTGTGCTTCTGCGACGGCTTGTTGATATAGGTCTAAATTTTGTTGGAGTTGGTTGAGAACATCTTTCTCACTTTGTATAGACGCTTGCCATGTCCAGAGGTGATGGGTCGACGCGTAGATAATAGGTTGTCCTAGATTGAGACCCATGAAAGCACCTCCAGCTTTATCTAAATATGGGTGACTGTAAAAATACGGATCAGAGCATGTTCCTGGTGTTTGTGAGTTTGGGAAGTATGTTGGCTTTGGGGGTGTTGTGTTATGGAGGAATAGCGCCCATTTTGCCATTTTATCGAGGATTGAGGCTTGTAAGGTGCGCATGTGGTTGCCTGTTTGTGCGGCGATTTTGGCACAACCGAGCATAAACTGCCCGAGTGCTTTGGGTTCTATGTGCGAATAAAACGCTTCTGCGGGCTTTGTATTGCCGTAAGAAAAAATCTGCTCGCGTTGTTATTCATCACTTGCGCCGTTTCTTTGGGCGTTTGTTCGTTTTCTATGATTTGCCTCACCTCATAGCGTTGTAATCCGCCTTGTTCATCAAGGAAAATCTCATGATTATGAAAACATGTTTGCTCGGTAGGTTTAGGGTAGGACGTCCTCGTAATGCCATAACCAACATAAAGGTTTGCAAAACGAGAGCTACAGCCGGAAAGGGAAAAAGCGAGGCTCATGCCTAACAAAAATCTTAAAAAAAAAGGGGGGGGGGGAGGAAAAAGAACATTGCTTCGTTCTCAGAACATCTTTTAGATTTTCAAACACGTTATTTCTATCCATATTCCTGCCCATTAGTGGAATCCTATCAAGAAGTAACCACACACAAACACTTACCGGATCACTCTACCTTTTGTAAAGCGTTTTTATAGGTTAGCGATAAATTTACAAAAAAGTTCAAAAATTCTTGTATTATCCTTTACTTACCCTCCTATTTTTTAGGTATACCGATAGGAGGCAGAAAATCTGTTAACAGAATATGAGGTGACAAAAAAATGACTATCCCGTACAAGGCACAATTTGCCAATAACACCGTAGCATAAAGTACAGCTGCGCGTAAACCACTCACAGATAATCCAATGCGTGCCACAAACCATTGAATCCACACACTATAAAGAACCACCGCCATAAAAGTTATTTTCATAACAGCAGACTGACTCACAAGAGTTGGTAATAAAGATAAAACAAAAATCACAGACACTAGGGGAACAAGTACCATCACCCAATTACACCACATTGCTGCCGTAATATACCGCAACCAAAATGACATACATCCCCACTTATAGGCATAAACCTGCGAAATAACAGGTGGTAATAAAAGCACACAAAAAGATAATAAAAGCTTAATAACAATAATACTTTTATGGGGTTGAAAAAAAATCTGGAGGCTGTCCACAAGCAAAAAAGCCAACCACGGTGCCAAAGAGGCATAAAAAGCCTCTACAGTTCCCGAAAAATATGTTATCCCTTCACGACGTCCAATCGCGAGCAAACTCATACCATAAAGAATACGCCATATCGTATTTGAACTGTTTATATTAGAAATCACACATCCATCCTTTTTAGAAAGATCTCATAAATTTGTACTAATTTCTCTAAATCTGCCAACGCCACATGTTCATTGACTTGATGAATCGTCGCACCAACTAAACCAAACTCAGCAACAGGACAATATTGAGCGATAAACCGTGCATCAGATGTTCCACCTCCCGTATCAAGACGAGGAACTAAACCCGTTACTTGGGTAATTGCCTGCACGAGCTCTTTAGTTTCTTGTGTTGGCGAAGTTAAAAAAGACTCTCCACTTATATTTACTTCAACCTGTGAACATGAAGCGTACTGACGACACACCGTCTTAAGCCAACCTGTTAAATCTGCCCCTGTATGTTTCTCATTAAAACGAATGTTTAAGCGTGCTTCTGCCCGCATAGGAATAACATTTGTTGCCTGATTCCCAACATCAATGCTTGTAACCTGTAACCCTGATGGTTCAAAATATTTAGTCCCCTCATCAAGAGAAACCGCTTGCAAAGCTGTCAAAATTTTTAGAAGTTTATGAATAGGATTGTCGGCACGATGGGGATAAGCAACATGTCCTTGTACCCCTTCTACAATAATCCGTGCATTCAAACTCCCACGGCGACCAATCTTGACCATTTCCCCAAGAGTTGTCGGGTTTGTAGGCTCTCCTACAAGGCAATAGTCTGGCAGCTGATTTTCAGCTTGCATCCACTCAAGCACCTTACAGGTACCATACCGGGCAGCCCCTTCCTCATCACCTGTTATCAGAAAACTAATAGATCCTTTGAGAGGTTTTTCTGCTGTTAGCCGCCGTGCAACAGCTGCCACAAAAGCAGCAATAGCGCCTTTCATATCACAAGAACCTGAACCGTAAAGCACACCATCTGCACAATGAGCGGCATAAGGAGGAAAAAGCCATTTTTCTATACACCCGGGAGGGACAGTATCGGTATGCCCCGCATAACCAATATGCGGGCTTCCTTTTCCCAAACGCGCGAAAATATTAGGAGTGTATTCTGATCCTTCCCCAAAAGGCAGAGAAGTTACAGCAAATCCTAAACGTTCCAACATCGCCGTAAGCACATCTTGACACCCGCCGGGATCAGGGGTTACAGAAGGTTGACGAATAAGCGCACAAGCAACCGACACAGGATCTGTCAGGCGTTGTTGGACATCCCACGAATGATCAGAAGGCATCACATCCTCATCTTCCCTGACGCATAGACTATGATCGCTCCTCAATCACGTAAAAGATCATTAATAGATGTTTTAGAACGTGTTCGCGCATCCACACGTTTAACAATTACGGCACAGGCTAAAGAAGGATTGGCTCCTTCTTCCTTATTACGTGGCATATTTCCTTGCGTAACGCCAGGCACAACAACAGAATAGGCAGGCACACGACCCATATAAACTTCACCTGTCGTACGGTCAATAATTTTCGTAGAAGCGCCAAGAAACACCCCCATCGATAACACAGAACCCTGTTCAACGATAACGCCTTCAGCCACTTCTGAACGCGCGCCAATAAAACAATCATCTTCAATAATCACAGGAGAAGCTTGTAATGGTTCAAGAACCCCTCCAATACCAGCTCCCCCGCTAATATGGCAGTTCTCTCCTATTTGCGCACAGCTCCCTACAGTTGCCCACGTATCAACCATTGTACCGCTTCCAATATAAGCACCCACATTAACAAACGACGGCATAAGCACAACATTCGGTGCGATATAAGCTGAACGGCGCACAATAGCCCCCGGCACGACACGAAAACCAGCAGCCTTAAAACGTGCCTTATCCCAGTTAGAAAATTTCAACGGCACCTTGTCATAAGCTAAAGTTCCCGTATTTCCTAACATAACACGGCTATCATTCAAACGAAAAGATAATAAAATCGCTTTCTTAAGCCATTCGTGTACAACCCACGCGCCATCTTGTAAAGTCGCAACACGTAAACGCCCTGTATCTAAAGCCTCTAATGCCTCTTCAATAACATTACGTTCTGTAACTGATGTCGCAGGAGAAATATGATCACGATTTTCCCAAAGTTCTTCAATATGCTTACAAAGCGTTTCGTCTATCATAGTACACCATTCGTTAACAAATATTACCTTCTTTCCAAAGCACGATTAACGGTACACAAAATTAAAACTCATATACCACAAGTGAATCATTTCATCTCATCATCTGCACGTATAAGTGTTCCAGATCCAGCTGCCGTAAATAATTCTAACAAACACGCATGAGGAATACGACCATCAATAATAACCGCCGCCTGAGCCCCTCCCTCAACCGCTTCAATACAGGTTTCCACTTTAGGAATCATTCCCCCTATAATAATGCCTTGTTCTACCGCCTGCCGTGCTTGAGATGCCGTTAGTTCAGGTATAAGATCCCCTTTTCTATCAAGAACACCGGCAACATCCGTCAACATCAACAAGCGCGTAGCACGAACCGCCCCCGCAACAGCACCTGCGGCTGTATCCGCGTTAATGTTATAGGTTGTGCCATCTTCCCCCAAACCTATAGGCGCAATAACGGGAATCAAACCTGACCCTGAAAGAGCATAAATAACACGAGGATCAACCTTAATCGGTGTCCCCACATAACCCAAATCATGTTGATGATCATGATGTGCACGCTTCATCTTACATGCCGTAATCATATGACCATCTTTCCCTGACACACCAACAGCCAACGCTCCAGCTTGAGTAATTAAACGTGCAACCTCTTTATTAACGGAACCAGACAAAACCATTTCGATCACGTCCATCATATCCGCGTCAGTAACACGTAAACCATCAATAAAAGTTGACGAAATACCCAAACGTTCAAACATCTGGTTGATCTGCGGTCCACCCCCATGCACAACGACAGGATTAATGCCTACCAGCTTTAATAAAGCAATATCACGTCCAAAAGCACTCGATAAAATGTCATCTCCCATAGCGTGCCCGCCGTATTTAATAACGATCGTATCGCCTGCGTAACGGCGTAAATAGGGAAGAGCTCCAGCAAGAATAGCGGCTTCTTGCGCCGCATCAATGTGAAAATTCTGAGATGTCATAACGATCCCTTCTTTCATAGTTTCTATTTTACTGACAACACACTACTACTCGCAAATTCAGCAAGTTCCGCACGCAACATATCGACCCCTAAACCTGTCCGACTACTCGTGACTGACAAATAAGGAAAGGCTGCCGGATGAGAGTGAATTTCCATCTCCACTTCAGCCTGTTTAGAAACTAGTCTTTCTTCTGAAATATCATCACATTTTGTCAGAACAACTTGAAAACTCACAGCAGCCGTATCCAAAAGAGTCATGATATCTCTATCATGGTCTTTTAACTCAATACGAGCATCTAACAAAACAACAACCCGACGCAAAATAGGACGACCGCGTAGGTAATTAAACATCACTTGCTGCCAACCCTCTTTAACCCTCTTTGCTACACGAGCATACCCATAGCCTGGCATATCAACCAACATAAGCCGAGACGCTAAATTAAAAAAATTCAGTTGCTTTGTTTGACCAGGATCAGAAGAAGTGCGCGCTAAACGACGCTGTCCTACAAGCGCATTAATAAGACTTGATTTTCCAACATTAGAACGCCCAACAAACGCAATTTCTGGCAATATTTGTGGTGGAAGCTGTTCTAAACACTGTGTACCAAAAACAAACTGACATTCCCCTGCAAAAAGTTGCCTTCCCTTCTCAAAAGCTTTAACTCTTTCGACATCACTCTTCAACTCTCTGAAAGAGACTACCATAATCCTTTACACTTTCTTGACAAGTCGAGCTTTTCCATCAAGTGCTTTAAGACGTGCGATAATAATACCTTGTTGTACAGCTGTCAAAATATTACTCCAACAATAATAAATAACTAAACCAACCGGTTGACGCACCATAAAAAGCGTAAACACTATTGGAATAATAAGCATCACCTTTTTTTGTGCTGAATTCATATTATTGGAATCAGAAGTGATCGTACTTACTTTTTGCATCAGAAGCAATGTTATACCGTAAATAATAGGCCACGCCCCAAGCACTAAGAAAGGAAAAACATGTGTCGGATCAAAAGGAAGTAACCCGAATAAATTAAACACATTTGTTGGATCAGGAGCTGATAAATCTTTAATCCATCCAATAAACGGTGCATGGCGCATTTCAATCGTAATATAAAGATCCTTATACAAACACCAAAACACTGGAACCTGAATCAACAAAGGAATAACACCGCTAAACATACTCATATTTTCATTACGGTACAAAAGCATAATTTGCTGTTGTGCAAGCAACGGATCATCTTTATAACGTGCACGTAAAGCATCAACTTGTGGACGTAGAGTCGACATTTTCCACGTCATACGCATTTGTTTAACAGTAAACGGAAGAAAAACAACTTTCACAATGACTGTGAAAGTAAGGAGAGCCATACCAAAACTACCTAGCTTTCCATTCAACCAATCAAGAATAAAAAAAACAGGACGCGTTAAAAAAGATAGCACACCAAAATCAACGGCTTTCCAAAACATAGGAATATGTAGTGTCCGCTCGTAATTATCAAGTAAACTAACTTCTTTTGCTCCAGCAAAAACATGAAATTCTGTCGTCTGCGTTTGCCCAACACCAACCCGTATAGGTGTCATATCTGTAAACCCCACTTGATAGACACCATGTAAAGAATCCCACGAATAACTTCCCATTACAGAACGAGACTGATTTGGCACAACAGCCATCAACCAGTATTTATCTGTAATACCAGCCCATCCTCCTTGCCCTTGCTTACTCCACGATATCCCATCCGGTGGCACACCCTCAGTTCTGACATCTTTATAAGAACCTTCGTTTAATCGATCATCAATAACAGCGATTGGTCCTTCATGCACTAACGTACTTCCCGTTTCCTCTGGTGTATATCCCCGATTAACCCGATAAAACGGATAGAGCAGCAACGGTTGATTTGTCGCATTATGAACTTTCTGTGTAACGGTAAACATGAAATTATCATCAACCGCTAAAGAAATTTCAAAAGTAACCCCTTGCCCATTATTCCACGTCAACACCAGCGGATGAGCGACGTCTAATAGTTTTCCAGACGCTGTCCACACTGTTTGCTCATTAGGTAAACGTATTTGATCACCCGGAGATGCGCGCCAACCAAAATCCACGTAATTTGGACGCGCTGTATTTACCGGACTCAATATACGCACATCAGGACTTTTAGGTTGCACTGTTTCACGGTAATGCTTCAACACAAGATCGTCTAACACTGCCCCGCGTAAATTGACAGTTCCCTGCACAGAAGGTGCATTAATAACAAGACGAGGATCAGGTTTTTTTACCATAGAGAATACAGTAGAAGGCACAGTTTGCCCAGCATGGTGTGCCGTCTTATTTAAAACATTTTTATGAAGCGAAAGTCGTTGTTCTGACTGTTGTTCCAATGGAAAAAAGTAATTAAATCCTATTAAAACCAGAGCTGATAGTATTGTCGCTAAAATTACACGCCTTGTATTATCCATACACCCCAACCTGTCCCATCCTAGAACGCAACACCATTACATTAACATTACACAGGCGATCTGTCCAAAAGAAGCCTTATCCTCGAAAGTTTAAGAGCATAGCCAATATGCTCTTAAAATACATTAAATACTTTTCTGACATAGTTTTACCGCTCTACGAAAATCAGCCACAAGCGCATCAAAGGAACGTTGTCGTGTGCCAGCACGCCCTATGAGAACAAGATCACACCCCTGCAATATAACATCAGCATGTTGTACAACTTCACGAAGCCTACGCCGCACACGATTTCGCACTACAGCATTCCCAATTTTTTTAGTTACTGTAAAACCGACTCGTGCATTCCCCATATCTTCTCGATCAAAAAGTTGAAGAACTAAACCGGGGGTTGAGGCTTTTCGCCCAAACGATGCTAAAAAAAGAAACTCTTTTCTTTTCTTTAGTCGTTGAACTTTCAAGTTATTAAACTTTCAGAGAACGATTTCAAACGATTTTCAAAATAACGCTCAACCCCTTACGCAGAAAGACGTTTACGACCTTTAGAACGACGACTTATCAAAACTCGACGACCGCCAACAGTTGCCATACGACTGCGAAATCCATGACGACGTTTACGAATAAGACGAGATGGTTGGTAAGTACGTTTCATTTCTTTTTACTCCTTCTTCCGTGATGTTATAACCCAAAAACAATTTACTTTACGCGAAACAGTATCATCATAAAGCAAAAACACGGGGAGTAGTGTATAATATAAGTCTCTAAAAATAAACCCAGAAATTCAATATTATAACATTAAAAAGCTTTAAAGTTCTGGCTCGACCGCTACAAGAAATAAACCATATTGGTTTGCCATAGCCACACATTTTTCTTTCTCTGCGATCAAGACATTCCCTGCTTCAAAAGCAATACCTCGTAAACCAGCCATAGCAGAAATTTCTATCGTTTTTGGTCCAATCGTTGGCATATCAATGCGCTTTTCCTGCATGGGCTTCAACAGTTTAATAAAAACTCCTCCTTCACCCGGTTGACGGCACTCACCAGCACGCATAAGCATACGATCTGTTCCCTCCATAGCTTCTACCGCTAAAACAACACCGTTCTGTACTACGCAACCCTGCCCTATATCCAAAGCCCCTAATGTACGTACAACCGTAATCCCTTGCTGAATATCTGCCACAGCTTGTGCATCAGGCATAGACTGGCTTAAGACACCAGGTGTCACCATAGAATGTTGCAAAAACTCATGAGCCCCTCTTACACGAAAACCCTCTTCGCCAAGAATCCGCACTAACGCCGCTAACAAGCCATCATCTCCAGAAAAAAGAGCGCATCCAAGTCGTGTTAAAATACGTGCTCCTTCTATATCTGGTCGCAAACTCGACAGCGAAGGCCTACGCACAGGACCAATAAGCACCAAATCCGTACATCCATGACGACGCAAAAGCGTCAAAATTTGTCCTGCTGCTCCTAATCTTACGTAATCATGAGGCCACGACTCTATAACACTGGCTTCGGCAAAACCTTCAAAGCCAAGAATATAAACTTGATGCCCTGCCGCATATGCCGATTCAGCAACACGAGCCGGGAGAACACCTTCCCCTGCTAAAATGCCAATCGTTCCCACCACTCACCTCACACCGCCTCATCGACTCTCTAATCCATATCACACCATGCTGGACGAACAAGTCCACGACGGCTAGGTACATCAATAAACTCTACAATCTCACGAATACGTAAATCATTAAACAACTGCCTTACAGACTCAAGCCGGTTTAAAAATGGTAATTTTTTGCCTTTTTTAGGATAAAGTGTCAAAAACGCACGACGAAGACGATGAATCTCTTCGGAACTAACACCGTGACGACGTAACCATATCCAATGTAACCCGATTAATCTCGCTCTATTTCCCAAAACACTTCCATAGGGAATAACATCCGCCTCAACCCCTGTAACACCACCAACAAGTGCTGCGCGACCAATTCTAACAAATTGATGAATAGCGGCAGCCCCCATAATGCGTGCATCCTCGTCAATTCTAACATGCCCCCCCACGAGCACATTATTAACGATAACTACACGATCACCAATCACACAATCATGTGCAACGTGAGCACCCGCCATAATCAAAACATCTGAACCAATGCGTGTTATACCATCTCCTATGACCGTGCCACGATGAATAGTAACATGCTCGCGTATAATTGCACGAGATCCTACCTCACAAGAGGTTGGCTCATTGTTATACTTAAGATCTTGTGGTGCCATACCTACTGTACAAAAAGGGAAATAACGCGATCCAGCTCCTAACCGCGTATGCCCATCAATGACAACATGAGACATTAACTCAACATTATCTTCAATAGTCACATCTGCCCCAACACAACACCAAGGTCCAATAGATACCCCTTGACCAATTTGTGCACCAGAAGCAACACACGCTGTAGGATGAATAACTGTTTTCCTCATTTCACCCGTGATTACAAACACCACTACTCTCTCACGCAGATACTACTGCATTATTAAAACCAACGTCACTTATAACTCATAAAGAGAGCTATAACACAAAACCTAACAAATTCGAATTGTTTTTACCCAGCTATCATCGCACTAAAAGAGGCCTCAGCAACCACAACGCCATCAACACGCGCTTTCCCAACAAAACGCCAAACATTCGCACGATGTCGTTCCTTTACAACATGAATACGTAACTGATCACCAGGCTCAACAGGACGACGAAATTTTGCATTATCAATCGTCATAAAATAAACAAGTTTACCATCAAACGCTTCACCAAGTGTTAAAACTACCAATGTCGCTGCCGTCTGTGCCATAGCCTCTACAATCAGCACACCCGGCATAACTGGTATTTCTGGAAAATGCCCCTGAAAAAACGGTTCATTAACCGAAACATTCTTAATCCCTGTCGCCTCTTCTCCAAGAAGAATATCTTCTATCCTATCCACGAGAAGAAAAGGATACCGATGAGGAATTGCCCGCATAATACGAGTAACATTAATCCGATCAATTTTTTGATCGTTACCGTGCTGTTTAATTTCTATGTCCACCAAGACCACCATATTTTACTCAAGAAAACTCATTTTTGCGCTACACCACAAACTATATTAAATCAGAACTCCCCCTGACAAGTTTAGACCATTTTTTCGACAACTTACGTAATACAGCCACATTACGAAAAAACTCACGAACTGGCATAGCAGGGCTACCGATAACATCTTGACCAGCTTCCACATCTGACATTACACCACATTGCGCACCGACACGTACCTTATTACCAATACGAATATGCCCCACAAGACCTGCCTGCGCTGCTACCGTTACATAATCTTCTAAAACAGTAGAACCAGAAATACCTGCTTGAGAGACCACAATACAACAACGTCCCATTTGAACATTATGACCTATTTGTACCAAATTATCAATCCGTGAACCAGCACCAATAATTGTATCGTTTACAGACCCACGATCAATCGTACTATTCGCACCAATCTCAACATCATCTTCTAAAATAACACGTCCAAGATGTGGCATTGTTTCAAAAGAAACAGGGCCCAAAGCAAAACCAAAACCATCCTGACCAATACGAGAACCATGTGAAACAGTCACACGATTACCCACAAGCGCATAACTCATACTGACATGACTACCAATCCGACATGCTTGCCCTAAACGCACGCCCGCACCAATAATAGTATGTGCCCCAATAAAACAGCCTGCTCCCACCTCAACATTATCTCCAATAACAGCAAAGGCTTCAATCTGGGCAGAAGGATCAATAAGCGCCGTAGAGGCTACACTCGCTGTCGCATGCACACCAGGAATAACTGCAGAAGACGGGTAAAATAAACGAGCAACACGTGACCAAGCAAGATAAGGATCAGACGTTACCAAAGCAACACAATGACTAGGCACCCGCTTTATAAAATCCGACTCTACAATAACAAGACCCGCTTGTGTTTGATCAAGCAATGAGAGATAACGACGATTATCAAGAAAGCTGACATCTCTCATACTTGCCGCTTGAATCGGTGCAATTCCTACATACCCACCCGCAGGCTCAATACCTCCATCTTTTCTGGGCACCACTTTTGCCTTAGCAATATCAGCCAAAACAGCAGCAGAAAAAGGACCTTTTGCTTTTGCAAAAAAACGCGGATCTGCTACGACAAACGATCTATCACACGTAGTCATACCTACTTCCGTACAGTAGGTTTCTGTCCAACAGATGCTGGTTTTACCACTGGTGGTGGACCAGTTCTTGGTAACTGTGCGTTAGCATCAGCTGTCGTAGGCATTTTACCAGACTTCGCCAACACTTCTGGATCAACATTAGGACCAGGAATAAAAACAGTAGGAAGCACTTTATTAAGACGAAGTGCTACCTCGTTTGTAATATCTTGACCATCAACATGAAGAGCAACTTGTTCACTATGTAGCACCAAATTCATACCATGAGCTGTTGCCACCTTTTGAAGCACACTCACTAACTCACGCTCAATTTGCCCTAAAGAAACTTGTGCAGCCTCTTGGATAATACGATTGCGATTTTGAAAAATTCGTTGTTCTTTTAGAACACGAGCCTGTAAACTACGTTCACGCTCTTGTATCTGGCTTGGCGTCAAAGACTGTGCTTGAGCCTGAAGTTTTTGTTGCTCACGACGCCAAATAGCTTGTTCTTTTCGAACATCTCGCGTTAACAAATCGCGACGAGCCCCTAAAACATTCTCAACCTGCATCGCAGCCAAAGACTGACGCATGACACCATCAACACTAATAACACCTATAACTGCTACAGGCGGTGGCGCACCTTTAGGAATATTAGGTACAGCAGGAATAGGTGGCAACGGCAAAACAGGTGGTGCACGTTCTTCAGATTGCCCATTTTGATTATCTACATCCTGCGAAGGTACTGACACATGGTGACGCGTAGATATCACACGATGTGATATCGCTTGATCAGCGGAGGAAGGCGGCGAATGCGTCGCTTTAGGCACAAACCACCCCTGCCCTCCATCTGCATAAGCATCAGAAAGCTTACCAGACGAAACTGATAAAAAAATACCCCCTAACAACAAAACTAATTTCAAAGGCAAACGCATCATACTACCTCAAAATCGCTGACCAAAACCAAAACGGAAAAGTTGCTTGACATCTTCAGGAGACTTCAGTACCGGCTCACCCACATTAATATTCAAGATACCAAACGGGCTTTTCCAAAGAATACCAGCACCAACGCTTACCCTCGGCCTCAAGGTATCACCTGAAATAGGTGTATAAAAGCTGCCAGCTGTAAGAGGGTTTGTATAAAGATGCTTAACACGAACCCCAGCAAGACTACCAAAATCTGAAAAGACGTGTCCATAAACACCCATTGCCGTTAAAAATGGTATTGGGAAGTTTAACTGAACAGAACCATCATACATAAAACGTCCACCAATAAAATTCTCTTCCTCATGACCCGGCGTAGCTACTGTACGAGGACCAACACCCCCGTACATAAAACCGCGTAAATTATTACCCCCTAAATAGAAGTTATCCATAATATTTCGCTGCCCATTACCCCAGTTAGCAAGCTCCCCAACACCCACACGAAATGCCAACGTCCAATAATGACTATTCGTCAAACTATCCAATGGAATAAAATACGCAGCTTTAATCCTAGCACGGAAAAAACGTTCATTTCCACCTAGACCCGCAAAAGTACCACCCACAGTCACATAATACCCACTGTGGGGCAATATACGAGAATCCCGCCTATCATACATAAAGACTGTTCTCAATTCGGAAAGCACGTTTTTCCCCTGCTGATCAAGCAAATACCAAGAAGCATCACTATTAACACCATTAAGCCAACGCTGAAGAAGAGTGTAATTCCATGATTGAGATAAATAACGGTTAAAAGCATACCCCATACGAAGATCAATACCATAGCGACCTTCCTGATAGTTCTGGTACCACATATAGTGATTTTGAACAAAGTAAATATCACTTCCCACAACCATATTACGTCCCAAAAAGGACGGATCGGTTACAGAGAGATCTGCTTGTCTTTGATACATAGACATCGTCCCAGAAAAACCGGCACTAATTCCAGTTCCGAGTAAATTTCTTTGCCTTATCCCAATATTCCCGATAACACCTACGTTCGTCGAATACCCCCCACCTGCCGAGAATTGACCTGTCGGCCTTTCGTGCACATTCAGCGCAACATTCACTTTATCAGAAGCCGAACCACGTGAATCAGAAATATCAACTTTTTTAAAGTAGCCCATATCCTTAACACTCATCTTAGCATATTTTTTATAACTCGGTGTGTAAGGATCTCCTTCTGCGAATGGAAGTCTCTGTCGGATTACTCTATCTTCAGTAACCGTGTTCCCATTAATATCAAGACGCTCGATATAACGACGCGGTCCCTCACTCACATCAAACAGCAAATTAACAATATGTCTCTCAGGATTACGCGCAATAATAGGACGCACACGTGCAAAAGGATGCCCATCAGCCTGAAGTTCTTCTTCCATATCTGTTGCATTATCTTGCACAGCTTTACCGTTGTACCACTGATGTGGAAAAAGTTCTATATATTTCCGCAAAGATTTAGCCGGCACACGATTTAAACTAGAACGAATATCAATCTTCCCTAAACGATAACGAATACCCTCTTTGAAATCAAACGTCACATAAAAAGATTTACGATCCGGAGATAATTCTCCCTTTACGTTTTTAATCTGAAAATCAACATATCCATTTTTTAAATAGTAATGACGCAATAACTCAGCATCGTATTTAACACGTTCAGGATTATACAAATCTGACGACGAAAAAAAACGATACCACGCTGCTTCTTTCGAAGAAATAACACCAGATAAAGTAGCAGCACTAAAAGCTTTATTACCTACGAAAGCAATTTTACGAATAACAGTCTTAGGACCTTCATCAATCTTAAAAATTACATCTACACGATGATGTGCTAATTTAACAATCTGAGGTATTACTACCGCAGAAAAACGACCTTTTTCAGCATAAAGATCCAGAATACGTTGCCGATCATCACCAACAGTTTCAGCCGAAAACACAGTTTTTGGCTTAAGAAAAAGCACTTTACGAAGATCATCATCTTTAAGTGCATAATTTCCTTCAAAAACAATACGATTAACAATCGGATTTTCACGCAATCTTACAATCAAAACATCTCCCTTGCGCCGCAAGACCACGTCCTTAAATAAACCCGTTGCGTATAAAGTTTTAAGAGATCGATCAAGATTATCTTGATTAAACGGATCCCCTGGTCGTACAACCATATAAGACAAAACAGTGTTTGTCTCGATACGTGTATTTCCGATAACCCGAATACTCTTGATATTTCCACTCGATTGATCATGATCCCCACTATGTTCAACCAAATCAGACGTTTGCTTACCAGTTAATAACCTTGAATCCGCCTGTGCCCTATCCCACGTTGTACCAAAAGACAACATACAAATAGAAGTAAGCAAAACTGAGCGACAAACTCTCAAGTTATTCTCCAATCGATCAGAAACTTAATACAAACTTCACACAATAATAAAAACACTTTTCTGTAGACCCTTCTTATCCCTATCTATTAAGAAGTTACATAGTATGATTCCTTACCCTTACTATTAATTTAATAGATCGAAATAGATCGAATTTTCAACTAAACTCATAAAATAATCTCTTAAATACACCAAAACTTGCCAAATCATTTATTATAGAAAATAGAAAAATACCTACCAAAAACACAAAGCCAACACTAAAACTCACCTCTTGTAACCGTTTTGACATAGGTTTACCTCTCACTGCTTCTATGGCATAAACAACAAGACGCCCACCATCAAGAAGAGGAATAGGAAAAAGGTTAATTAAGCCTAAATTTACCGATAATACCGCGATCAACCAGAGCAAACTTGCAAAACCATCTTGTGCCGCTTTCCCAGAAAGTTGTGCAATCTTAAGTGGTCCCCCTAAATCCTTTACAGAATGTCCACCTGTTAGAATCGACCACAGACCAAACAAGGCTTGTTTCGTGGTATCCCACGTTTCCTGACCGCCTGATACTATAGCTGGTAACATAGGTAAAGGCGCCAATGTCTCCACAGCAAAAACAACACCAATTTGTCCTTTATGTCGTAAATTAACGACTCCTTTAGCATTTGATGCTACTCCAAGCGTAATAGGTAGCACAATACTATGCCCTTCTCGCTGAACTGTTAAAGTTGTAGTTACACCCGCTTGCCCCATTAAATGATCTAGCAGATCATTCACTGTTGTAATACGATCTTGACCAAGACGTTGAATAACATCACCTGGTTTCACGCCGGCATGTGCTGCAGCACTTCCTTGGATGACAGACATCACTTTATTACTCACCTGCGTCTTTCCAACCGTAGCAGAAAGAAGTGCAAAAATCACAAAAGCAAGAATAAAGTTAAAAAAAGGTCCCGCAAAAATGACAAGAGCACGCGCCCCTATAGGTTTATCATGAAAGGTACGTCCTGCAATCCAAGAAGCTTTTTGTTCCTCTGAAGCATCTTCTGGATCTTCAAATCCATGCGGGCGAACATATCCCCCTACCGGCACAACACAAAGACGCCATTCTGTCCCTACACGATCATGCCATTTAACAATCGCTGGTCCAAAACCTATAGAAAACACATCAATGTGTACTCCACACCAACGTGCCACCAAATAATGACCCAGTTCGTGAACCATGACAAGAACACATAACACGAACGAAAAAGATATAAACAATCGTAAATAATCGTGTATCATCGTGATTGACATTATCAGCAAACCACTACTTTTACAAAGAAAAGGTAGCCACCTTTTCCAATGCAACACACCGCGCTTGCTTATCCCAATGTAGCACAGCCTCTAACGTATCGGCAGAAGGTGTGCCTAAAACATTCATAACATCCTCTACAAGCCGCGCTATATCTAGAAAACCTATTTGTTCTTTAAGAAAAGCATCCACAGCAATCTCATTAGCAGCAGATAAAATAGCAGGAGCAGCACCTCCTTCACGGAGTGCTTGACGTGCCAAACGTAAAGCAGGAAATCTGAACGCATCCGGATTACTAAAATCTAACCTACTCAATACTGCCAAATCTAAATGTGATGATGTTGTCACCATCCGATGTGGCCAAGCAAGAGCATGTGCTATAGGAATACGCATATCCGCTGTTCCCATTTGTGCAAGAATACTACCATCGGAATACTGCACAAGACCATGTACTATAGACTGTGGATGCACAAGTACATCAATCCTATCTTCTGTTAAAGAGAAAAGACGCGCAGCCTCTATAATTTCCAACCCTTTATTGAACATAGTTGCCGAATCAATACTAATTTTACTGCCCATCTCCCATGTCGGATGTTTCAGTGCTTGAGCAGGTGTCGCAGAACGCATCATATCTAGCGTAGCATTACGAAACGGACCACCAGAAGCCGTCAAAATAATTTTTACAATATCTTCGAAACATTGCCCCTGCATCGCTTGGAAAATAGCATTATGTTCTGAATCAACGGGCAATAGTGTACTTCCCCCTTCTTCTACAGCCCGTAACATCACATCGCCGGCGCACACCAGAGCTTCCTTATTAGCAAGCGCAATACTTCCTCCATTACGCACAGCAGCAAGAATAGGCTCTAACCCAGCTGTTCCCGTAATGGCAGCCATTGTCCAATCTACAGATAAGGCTGCTGCATCAATAACAGCCTGCCGCCCACATGCAACTTGAATCTTACTCCCGGACAGAAGATCACGTAACTCTTTTACCGCTTTTTCATCAGCAAGGACAGCGAGTTCTACATTCAAACTAAGTGCCTGTTCTGCTAAACGAACAGCATTAGTACCACCCACTAATGCACGCACACGATACTGATCACGCGCCTGCTCAAGAAGATTTACCGTCGAACAGCCAATACTCCCTGTACTTCCTAAAACGGTTACTGTTCTCATTATTTCCCTATTTCTCGACTTAAAATTAAAATACAGACATCGCTACACAAACACTAGCAAGTCATTCTAAAATATTAAAATGACAACACTTTTACCAAAAGCAAAATGATATCCCCTAGGGTACCCCCCAGAAAGCACCCCCTTTTATAGTTATACTACAAAAAAGAGAAACAATAGCTGCCACGGGAGCAGCCATCACAAGCCCGTCAAAACGATCGAGAAGACCACCATGACCAGGCAATAATTTACCAGAGTCCTTAACACCAAGATAACGCTTCATCATACTCTCCGCTAAATCTCCTAATTGAGCAACAATACTCAACACTATTGCCCAGACAATTGCCCGCGCAAACATACCCAATCCAGATAAATAAGCAACAACAAGCCCAGCTAATATAGCGCCAATAAGCCCACCTATTGCTCCAGAACAAGTCTTACCAGGAGAAACACGCGGTGCCAGTTTTGGTCCTCTTACTAAACGCCCAACAACATACGCTGTTGCATCAGATGCAACAACAACAGCAATGACAAATACAACCGACCAAACCCCCACTTGATACAACCATAAAAGAGCTGTACCTGCCGTTATGATAACACACATAATCGCCCACAAGGCAGAACCAAAAATGAACGCACAAAAACAAAACGCTAAAAAATAAACTCCGTATCCACTCGAAGCCAAAACACCAGAACAAATAGCCCACAAACAGTAAAAAATCCCCCACCAAGATTTAATCGAAACGCCAAACAAAGTAGCTGCCTCAGCAGCCATGCCGCCCATAACCACCAACACAAGTGTTATATAAAATACCCCTCCGGCAGCAATACAGGCAGCCGCCACACCTCCCAACACAAAAGCAGATACAAGACGAGGACGCAGATCACACCACGCAGACTGTTTAATAACATCACTCATACTGAACTCACAGGCCTTACACCAAAACGTCGTTCCCGCTGCGCATATAGATTTAACACGGTCGAAAAATGATCTACATTAAAATCTGGCCAAAAAACATCTAAAAAAACTAACTCTGCATAGGCACTCTGCCAAAGTAAGAAATTAGAAAGCCTATATTCGCCTCCTGTACGAACAATCACGTCAGGATCAGGTACACCAGACGTCCACAGATGAACAGCAAAATCACTTTCCGTCATTTGATCAGGATTTATCATCCCATTTTGACTATCACACGCTAAACGGCGTGCAGCTTGCACAATATCAGCACGCCCTCCATAAGACAAAGCGACAAGCAACACGATACGATCGTTTTGTGCCGTCAACATCTCAACTTCTTTTAAATTTTTTCTTAAATCTACATTAAAACGTGTTAATTCACCTATAAAACGAACCCGCACACCGGCACTATGCAGTTCCTGCACTTTATGTTTTAGACAATAACGTAATAATTCCGTAAGATCTGCCACTTCTTGTGGATTTCTTAACCAATTCTCAGAGGAAAAAGCATATAAAGTCAGGTATGCTATACCATGCTGTATAGCAGCACGCAAGCACCGAACCATAGCATCTACCCCTGCACGATGCCCTGCAAAACACGGCAATCCATGTACATCCGCCCACCGTCTATTGCCGTCCATAATAATCGCTACATGTTTCGGTAACATAATTTTCTTTACAAGAAGATTAGTGGCTTGTTTCACACCTGTTTAATGTCCTTATCTTTTTCGGAAAGCATATCATCGATCTTCTTAATATACTTATCAGTTAACTTTTGGATAGCTTCCGACCAATCTCTAACATCATCCTGACTAATCTCACCCTTTTTCTCAAGTCCTTTTGACTTGTCCATACCATCACGCCTTACACCACGTACAGCCACTTTAGCACCTTCTGCATAACGTGCTGCCGCTTTAGCAAGCTCATTACGACGTTCTTGTGTCAACTGGGGAATAGGTACACGAATAGTTTGTCCTTCAGAAGAAGGATTTAAACCCAACCCTGAATCACGAATCGCATGCTCCACCATACCCACAAGAGCACAATCCCATACTTGCACAGTGATCATACGCGATTCAGGAACTGCAACAGAAGCAACTTGAGGAAGCGGAAGCTTCCCACCATAAGCCTCTACACGTATTGTTTCCAATAACGCAGGACTAGCGCGACCAGAACGTAAACCCGAAAATTCTCGACGCAAATTGTCTAACGCACTTTCCATACGACACTTCAAATCACTCAATAACTCATTCAAATCAGACACAACTGTCCCTCCCATCTATACAGACAAAAAACAAATCTTGCCATTTCTAGTTTACAACTTGATTCAATTCAAAGACTGCGAACAGCCCATTTCACAGATTACGGAGTCGTCTCTACAATACACGTACAACGGCCATCTCCCCGCATAACACGTCCAAAAGATCCCTCTTCACCAATATCAAACACAACGACAGGCAACTTATTTTCACGAGCAAGACTAATAGCTGTTGCATCCATAACTTTTAACTCTTTAGCTAACACATCTGCATAAGTTAATACATCATAACGCATTGCTAACGGATCCTTTCTCGGATCCGCAGAATAAACACCATCAACCTGCGTTCCCTTAAGAAGCATATCACAATCCATTTCTATCGCTCTCAATGCTGCAGCGGTATCTGTCGTAAAAAACGGATTACCTGTTCCTGCGGCAAAAATAACGACTCTTCCTTTTTCCATATGACGTACGGCACGTCGACGTGTATAAGGCTCCGCCACAGACGACATTGGAATAGCCGACATAACTCGTGTAGGAATATTCTGCTTTTCAAGAGCATTTTGGAGTAATAGCGCATTGATCACCGTAGCGAGCATACCCGCATAATCCCCTTGAGTACGATCCATGCCTTTAGCTGCTGCAGCTAATCCACGAAAAATATTACCACCACCGACAACAAGACAAATCTGATTCCTCTCTTGTATTACTTCACAAATATCACGTGCAATACGCTCAATAGTCTTTTGTTCAACTCCAAAACTTCCCTCCCCCATCAAAGCCTCGCCGGACACTTTAAGAAGTATACGTCTACCAGCAGGTCTCTCACCAATAAAAGCAGTCATAGCCCCTCAAAATATTCTTAAATATGAATATGTACTCTTAACTATTTTACAAAACAACAAAAATTGACAAACATAATCGTTAAGACAAACAACAATTTACCAAATTATTGAGAAAATAGACAATTTTAACTCCCTCTTATAAAAAACGTAATAATATACGCAAATAACACAATTTTACAGACTTACTTATGTGTAACATGAATCGTCTTATAACAAGACACATTGATAATGTCTTAACGATTTCCTTTCTGTCACTTATAGTAAATTCACATCAAAACTTATATTTTATTTAAACAAGTACTTCGTTTTATATCTTAAAAGAAGCATGTTATCAAAAAAACTTTTCATTTATGATCTGACAACATCGAGACCAATAGCACGCAACCTTTCACGCTCACGATCCCATCCTGAACGCTCCTTAACATTCAAAAAAAGATGGCATGGTCTGCCTAATAAATGAGAAAGTTGTTTGCGAGCATTTTCACCAATTCGCCGAAGTTTCTGCCCTCTATGTCCAATCAAAATAGCTTTATGTCCTGGTCGTAAAACATAAATAACAACGTCAACGCGTATAGAACCATTACACAGTTCCTTGTAACTTTCTGTTTCGACAGTAACACTGTAAGGCACCTCTTCGTGGGATTGGATAAAAATTTGTTCACGAACCAATTCCGCTGCAAAAAGACGTTCTGGAAGATCTGTCAAGTCATCTTCCGGATACAGATAAGGTCCTTCTGGTAAATGATCAGCTAATTGATCGAGTAAGTCTTCAATACCACTCCCTGTGAGCGCACTAATCATAAAAACTCGCTCGAACCTCATTTTTTCTATTAGAGACGCCGTCAATCGCAGAAGAATATCTCGACTTATAAGATCGATCTTATTCAACACTAGCCACACCTTACGATCACTATTCTTGAGACGTTCTATGATACCTTCGAGTAAAGATGTCAGTCCGAATTTTACATCAACTAATAACAAAACAATATCAGCATCTTCAGTACCTTCCCAAGTTGCTGCCATCATCGCTTTATCAAACATACGTCGTGGTTGAAAAATACCTGGTGTATCAACTAATAAGATCTGGCTACTCTTTCGTATAAGAATACCAAGAATCCGAAAACGTGTCGTCTGGGCTTTTGGAGAAACAATAGAGATCTTTGCACCCACTAGCTTATTTAACAAGGTAGATTTCCCCGCGTTTGGTGTTCCTACCAAAGTGACAAAGCCACACCGTGTCATTTTAGATGTATCTTGAATCATGAGCCATTTAAAATACTTGACTTCCCGTTACTTTGTAACTTGTTCAGCAAAAGAGAAGCAGCCATACTTTCTGCTTTCCGCTTACTTCCTTCACACCCTTCAGCAAACTCTCCACACGCTGTCACACGCACAACAAAAAGTGGCGCATGATCTGCCCCACGAATATCCGTAACCTCATAAACAGGTAGGCTTTTTGTACGTGCCAGAAGCCACTCTTGTAAAGCCGTTTTAGGATCTTTCGGTGGAGATAACTGTGCTTTTAATGCTTCTTTCCAAAAACGTCGTACTACGATACGGGCAGGATCAAGCCCCCCATCTAAAAACACAGCCCCTAAAACAGCCTCTAATGTATCTGCCATTATTTTAGCTGTCATCTGCATACCATGCATCGCCACAACTAACACATTTTGCAAACCAAGTTGTTCTGCAATCCTCGCAAGCACAGGTCGAGAAACCAAGTGTGCTAAACGATGCGCAAGCTCTCCCTCTTGTTCTTTTGGATAGCATATAAGAAGCCATTCTACCATTAACACACCAAGAACACGATCTCCCATAAATTCTAACCGTTCATTAGAACATATAGTTTTTCTACGACGTTTACTCTTTCCTTTTTGACGTACACAAGACCTGTGTGTTAAAGCTTCTTCCAATAGCTCAGGACGAGTAAATATATAGCCTAACTGCCATTGCAGGGCACACATACTCTCCGATAATATTTCCATAATTACAATATACTCTGCAACATACGCGACCAACGAATTTCTACAGGCCAATGCCAAACCTGCCAGCCTAAATGATCATCTATAACAGAGAAGAAAATACGCTGTGCCTTCCCAACAAGATTTTCAAAAGGAACAAAACCAAGATCTTTAGGATCATCTCCCATGAAGCGACTATCTGCACTGTCATCACGATTATCCCCCATCATAAAATAATACCCAGGAGGCACGACATATTCAGGCGTATTGTTCCACGCACCGGCATCTGTCAACTTCAAAACCTGATGCCGAACAATACGCCCACTATCGTTACTTGGCAATTCCTCTGTACAAACCTTTCCTATTAAATCAACGTGATTTTCATCATGGGCAACGTAATTATGAGGATTAACACACGGCACAATTTTCCCATTAAGATACAAATGCCCTTTAATCATCTGCACATGATCACCAGGCACACCTATCACACGTTTAATATAATCAATAGAAGTATCCTTCGTAAACCGAAAAACAACCACATCCCCACGATGTGGCTTTGATCCCCATATACGCCCAGAAAAAAGATTCATAGAAAATGGAAAAGAGTAACGAGAATAGCCATAGGTATATTTAGAAACCCAGATATAATCACCAATTTGAAGCGTAGGAATCATCGATCCTGAAGGAATAACAAATGACTCAAAGAAAAATGTCCGTATAACACAAACAATAACAACTACAGCAATAAATGTGCAAACATATTCCCACACAATCTGACTAGAAACAACAGATTGCCCTTTACCTACCAGAAGATGATCTGCTGCTACATTATACCCCTCTCTATCATCACGGTCATCACTATCACGCATACGCTTCTCTTCGCGATATTCACCCTCTAGTTCAGCATTTGCTTTCTCACCGCCACGAACTTCGGCTTCGTGGCATTTTTTTTCGCTTTCGTCACGCTCACGTCTGTCGCGTCCTTTAGTGTCCTCAATCTTCGCAAGAACTTCAGCATTCTGCTTTTTAAGATCCTCATGCTCTTCTTTGAGGGTATCAAATTTACCCATACATCATACCTTGATTCATTATATTCAGTTCATTATATTCGTTATCGGTTTGTATGTGCTACAATAATGACCTGTGCAAAAGCGTAAGGCATTTCATCTGTTAAACTCAACAGCACTTGTAACACACACCCGTCTGGTGTCATCTCTTCTAATCTACGAATAGCATTCCCTGTTAGCCGTAACATCGGTGCTCCTGTCAAAAGATGTGCAACTTCTATCTGACTATGTGTCACTCCATGAGCAAAACCTGTTCCTAACGCTTTTGCGCAAGCCTCTTTTGCTGCCCAACGCTTCGCATAACGACCAACACGTCCCCAATCAGCAGAGCAGGCATCAGCATATTCTCTTTCTTTAAGAGTAAAAACACGTTCAAGAAACCGTAACCCAAAACGCTGTATCGTACGCTCTATTCGCCGAGTGTCACATAAGTCCACCCCCACAGCAATCAATGTCATGAACGAAACCTATCTACATGCATAGTACCGCGAACCTCTTTCAACCTGAGAATTAGAGAAGACAATTGATGTATATCACGCACTTGCACATTTACAATAATTTCCATATAGTCATTCTGTCTATTAATAATTTTCAAACTCACCAGTGACGCATCACACTGCGACACAACAGTCGTAATGCCCATCAAAATCACAGGGTTATTTTCTGCCACAATAATGAGACGCCCAACAAGAAGTGCCCCTTCTACCCCGCCACTTTCTTCTATAGCATTGTAATCCCAATCAACATAAAGTAACCGATCTGGTGTCACGGAAAAACTCTCTAATATCTGACAATCACAAACGTGAATTGTAACGCCTTTTCCTGTCATCACAACACCAACAATTTTATCTCCTGGCAAAGGATGACAACAAGCAGCATAATGCACAGCAACACCTGATAACCCTACTAACGAGACATGTTTTGATACAGATCTTTGTAAAAGAGATTTTTTTGCTCTTGTTGGAAAATATAACCTTTGCTCCCATTCTACATACTTTAATTCAGGATATGCAGCGTACACAACTTCCTGCGGATTTAATACATTAGACCCTACAGCCACATAAAGATCGGAAAGAGAACTTCGTTTAAGAGTCTTAACAGCAGTTTCTATAACTTTTTCTGATCCATTAACGTTTTCCTGACGAAAAGCCTTAGCTAATATAGCCCGTCCTTTGTCCAAAGCAGCTTGACGTCGCTCTCGTATAACATACCGCCGAATACAGGCACGAGCTTTCCCTGTGACAACAAAACTTTCCCATTCAAGAGACGGTCCTCCTCTACGAGCTGTCATAATCTCAACTTGATCACCATTGTTTAACTGATGTCGCAATGAAACCAGACAACCGTTTACTTTAGCACCAATACACTTATCCCCGACCTGACTATGCACTGCATAAGCAAAATCCACCGGCGTTGCCCTTTGTGGCAGAGAAATAATTTGTCCTTTAGGTGTAAAGCAAAAAACCTGCTCCTGATACAATTCAAGTTTGGTATTTTCAAAGAACTCGTCTGGTGCAGGAGACATCTCAAGTATTTCTAAAAAATCTTGTACCCAACGACGACATGGTAAACTTTCATCTATCCTCTCCGCTACGTTCACACCTTCCTTATAAGCCCAATGCGCCGCCACACCATTTTCTGCCACCTCATGCATAGATTTGGTACGAATTTGCACTTCAATTCTCTGATTTCTAGGAGAGCGCAGTACAACCCCTGTATGTAACCCCTGATATCCATTAGGCTTCGGTATCGAAATATAATCCTTAAAACGATCTGCAACCATTGAATACGTAGAATGTACAACCCCTAAAACCGCATAACAATCTTCTTGTGTATCTACAAGAATACGAAACGCCATAACATCAGAAAGCTGTTCAAATGTCATATTACGACGCTGCATTTTTTCCCAAATCGAATACGGCGACTTCTCACGTCCAAAAACCTGAACCCCTCTAATCCCAGCATCCTGACACCGACGTAATAACTCATGTTTTACACTTTCAATAACATCTCCCCCTTGTCCTCGTAAATAATTCAAACGCATGCGAATACTTCTATCGGCTTCAGGTTCAAGATGAGTAAATGACAAGCTTTGTAACTCTACTTTCACTCGTTCCATACCTATACGATCAGCAAGAGGTGCATAAATATCCAACGTCTCTCGCGCAATACGACGTCTTCGATCAATATTCTGAATAAGATGCAGTGTTCGCATATTATGCAGACGGTCTGCCAGTTTTACCAGAAGAACGCGAATATCCTTAGACATCGCCAACACAAGTTTACGAAAGTTTTCCGCTTGTTTTGTCCTATCAGACTGAAGCTCCAAACGAGTTAATTTAGTAACCCCATCAACTAAATTAGCAATAGTTAAACCAAAACGACTTTTAATATCTTCGTAAGTAACATCTGTATCTTCAATAACATCGTGTAATAATGCAGTACAAATTGAAGCTGCATCGAGATGAAAACGAGCCAAAATAACTGCCACAGCCAATGGATGCGTTATATACGGATCACCATTATCGCGTTTTTGGTGTATATGCACATCCGCAGCTAATTTAAAGGCTCGACGTATTAAATCTTCATCTTTCCCAGAACCATAAGACAAAAAGCGTGAAAGTAACTTATTACAAGTTATTTCTGCTTTCATACCTTAACTCCAAAAAACGAGATAAAAACACCTCATTACGTCGACACACTTCCCGATATAATATACATTCATGTGTATCGTTTATAAGTTTCAAATCTTGTCGATTCTGCTACAAAATGTCATTCATTGGTCTCCTCTTCTTCAACTTCAAGAGAGGCATCATATGGTTCAAAAGTATTCTGTTCCATTTCTGTTATCGTTAAATCCTGTAATTCTTCCTCTAACAGATCAGTTTCCTCATGATGCTGTGCCCCCTTTAGTAAACACTCAGTGTCTATTGTTCCACTCGCAATTTCACGTAAAGCGACTACTGAATTTTTATCATTATCACGTTCGACCGTCGGCTTTTCACCACGAGCAATATCACGCGCACGACGGGCTGCACAGACAACCAACTCGAAACGATTAGGAACTCTTTGCACACAATCTTCGACAGTAATACGAGCCATTTAGCTCCTCCCTTTTCAAAATTTCGTTCAACATTAAACAAAGCCAACTACAAAAAACATCATGTCTCAAAACGTCTAATTTTCTGTCCTTGAACAGTCTCCAGCATTTGCAACATATTATACCCAAATTTAGGATGCACCCAATCTGGATAAATGTCACTTAATGGTAACAAAACAAACGCACGTTTATGCACACGAGGATGAGGTAAGACAAGCCTTTGTGTCTCAAAACATAAATTACCATAAGAAATTAAATCAAGATCAAGCGTACGCGGTGCATTAGGCACAGAACGAACACGACCATAATTTTTTTCAACTCTATGTAAAAAATCAAGCAAAGTAAACGGCGTAAATAAATCATGTTTTACAACACACAACAAAACACCATTCACATAACACGGTTGTTCTGATGACGGAATAGGAGCACTTTCATACAAATGAGAAACAGTAAGCACTCTAATCCCATGCGTAGCACGAAGCACAGAGACAGCCTTTAGACATGTTACAGACTTCCTTTCTTTGTTGTACTCCAGATTCCCTCCTATGGCAATAATAATATGATCAACCCCTTCCATAGTTTTCATCACTCCTGTGAAAAGACTTGACAAATAGTACACACACTAATACGCTATGGTTAAGATACATTGCTTAGATCGTATCACGACGTCATATGAAACTTCAAATATCACAGTCAACTTTATCGAACTAAAAATTATATCTAAACAATATTATGAATATGAAAGAAGCAAGACCCTACGTTTTCAGAAAAGAAGAAAAGACTTGTGTTTTTATTGACGGTCTCAGTCTTTACTCTGCATCACGTAACCTTAATTTTAATGTCGACTATAAAAAACTCCTTGAGTTTTTTACAAGTAAAACGAATGTTATTCGTGTTTATTATTATGCGGCTATTCCTGACACAGAAGAATATTCTCCTCTGAGACCTTTAACAGATTGGTTATCCTATAATGGGTATTTTCTTGTTACTAAACCTACACGAGAGTTTGTCGATACAAGTGGTAAGCGCCATATCAAAGGAAATATGGACTTAGAAATCGCTGTTGATATGATCGAAATGGCTTCTCATATTGATCACGCTGTTCTTTTTAGTGGTAATTCTGACTTTCGCCGTGTTGTCGAAGCAGTACAACGTCATGGTACACACGTTTCTATTGTCTCCTCTATGAAGTCACCTTCTTTGCTTATAGGAGATGACTTACGTCGCCAAGCCGATCAATTTTTAGAATTGGCTGTCATCAGTGCGGATTTTACGCGCCACGTTACAGATTCTCCTAAGCTACGCCAGTCTCCTATCAGACATCCGGCAGACCAAACTTTTCAAGAGTATCACGAAGATTTAGAAAATCTAGACTAGATTCTAACAGAACAGTGTTTTACACAATTAATTCATTAGGAAGCTCAAATAATGCATACGTGTCATGATGCTCGGAATCATTTGTTATCACTTTTACGGGGTGTTGAACATTTTAATACACATGTTTTTCCAGAGAAAGAAGAGTTATTTGTCAATCTTGCTAATACACAATCTCCAAAGATATTGTTTATAGCTTGTGCTGATAGTCGTATTACACCAAGTTTAATTACTCAAACCAACCCGGGTGATTTATTTATCTTGCGTAATGTTGGTAATCTAGTGCCCGCATATGGGGAAATGTTAGGGGGTGTTTCTTCCGCTATAGAATACGCTGTTGTTGGGTTAGATGTTTCTATTATTATCATCTGCGGTCACTCCGATTGTGGTGCTATGAAAGCTTTACTTGAACCACAGGAGGCTGATTTACAGGCTATGCCGACAGTACGCTCTTGGCTTCGTAATGCAGAAGCCGCACGTGCTGTCACACTAAGCACTTTCAAAGCAGAAGATTCGGGTCCTGCTATGGTTCGTTGCCTCTCCGAACAAAATGTTCTTCTCCAGCTCGCTCATCTTCGTACACACCCAGCCGTCGCGGCAGGCCTTGCTTCTAACACTTTGTTTTTACAAGGGTGGTTTTATGATATTGGGAAAGGAGAAATTTCAATTTTAGATGAACAAACGCGTAAAAACATTGCCGTTAAAGATGTTATTGATTCTTTAAAAGCGTAATCTACAGAACACATTTTTTCACAAAATCGTTCTTCATGTTATGTTATACGCGTTATCTTGTTTATTAGTAGTAGGTTTCTTCCTTTTTAATATTGTTGCCCAGAATGCCAATGCTCAAAACGTTCATACAATAACGTTACGTATTAGCACATGGAATCTTGACTGGTTAATCGATAAAACTCTTCAAACATCTCATAAAATCCCCCTCGATATCCCTTACAGAACAACACGTGACTATAAAACATTAGCTGTCTATGTATCGCGTCTCAAATCTGATCTCATAGGTGTACAAGAGGTTGGTAGTGTTTCTGTCCTCGAACGTTTGTTCCCTAAAACCACCTATCAGATTTTACTATCCAACGATACAATTCTCCAACATACGGCTTTTATTGCTCGTAAACAGTTCCACCTTCACAGAAACCCTGACCTTACAGATCTTAGTATAGGTTCTTCAAACAACCACACTTTACGCAATGGATTAGACGTTACTGTTACTTTTCCTAACAGTCTCAATAGAGAATTACGAATTCTTGTTATTCATCTTAAAACAGGATGCTGGGATAACTCTTTCCAGAGCCACCGACGCGCCTGCTACATTCTACGTCGACAATTTGCCATTCTGAAACATTGGATTCAAGAACGGGCAAAAGAAAAAGTTGCTTTTGCGATTATAGGTGACTTTAACCGGCGACTAACACCTGAAGATCCTTTTTTTCTTACTCTCTCAAATATCACACCACTAGATTTAACAACTGCAAATAGATCGAGTCCTTGCCATGGAGGAGAATATTTCATTGACCATATTATTTTAGGAGGTGCTGCTATTGGTTGGGAAAAAGTAAACTCCTTACGTGTTATGCGTATCCCACAACATAATGGTGAAATGATTAGCGACCATTGCCCTGTCTCTATAACTTTAAAGATTCCGACTCGCATCCATTAAAAATACAATAACGATGTATAAATTAAATACCCTATTTATGTAGCCTGAATTTGTTTGTTACTCTTATTAGCGTCGTAGCAGGAAAAGTGCTTGTTCCCCAAACAAATTTGCTAAACAAACAGAACGACGCCAAGGTGCGCTTTCACCTTCTTCATTAACCGCCATCCATTTTTCAATGGTATAACCATCTTGATGACATAAAGCAAAAAAATCTCGGATCGTACAAGGATGAATATTGGGTGTCTCATACCATGGCTTACACCAAACCGCTGTCGTAGGCATGCGACCATTCAATAAAAGTTTTAAACGTAATTGCCAATGTCCAAAATTAGGAAATGACACAATAGCGTACCGCCCAATACGTAGCATTTGCCTTAACACTTCCCTAGGACGTTCAACCGCCTGCAGGGTTCTCTGTAACACAACATAGTCAAAAGCATGGTCAGAATAATAAGCTAAATCATGATCCGCATCACCGTGTACAACTGGTAACCCATGTGCAACAGACAAAGTTACTAGTTTCATGTTAATCTCAATTCCACGCGCGTCACATCCCCGATAATGAAAAAGGTGATCAATTAATGCACCGTCACCACTCCCAATATCTAAAACACGCGTACCTGGTTTTATCATTTCTGCGATCAATGTCTGATCAAGTCGCATTAGTATAACCCTACATGTTCTGCAACACCACGTAAAAAACCTCGTATTGTTCTATCAAGATCTGGTTCATCTAACAAAAATGCGTCATGTCCCTTATCTGTTTCAATTTCTACAAATGAAACATTCGCTGTCGCTTGATTCAGTGCCCTTACCAAGATTCGTGCTGCAGATGTTGGAAACAACCAATCTGAAGAAAAAGAAATGACACAAAAGAGTACAGAAGTTCCTGAAAACGCTACCGTGAGTTCCCCATCATAATCAGAGGCAAGATCAAACCAATCCATCGCCCGTGTAATAGTTAAATAAGAGTTTGCATCAAAACGACGTACAAAACTCGACCCTTGATAATGCAAATATGATTCGACTTCAAAAATATCACCAAATAGAGGAATGTGCCCTATAAAATTTCCCGTAAATTTATTGCCAGATGATCCTCCCTCTCTTACACGACGTCCAAATTTACGCATCAAGGCTTTCTCAGATAAATAGGTAATATGTGCCATCATTCGTGCAACTGCTAGTCCCCGGGCAGGAACAACGCCTTCATGCCAATAACGCCCAGACCGCCAATCTGGATCCGCTATAATAGCTTGCCGCCCGACCTCGTTAAAAGCAATATTTTGCGCGGAATGAAATGGTGCTGTCGCAATAGGTATTGCGGCTAACATCATTTTTGGGTAGGTGACAGTCCACTCCAATACCTGCATGCCTCCCATTGATCCGCCAATAACGGCAAAAAGTTTATCAATACCTAAATAACGTACTAACTTGCATTGTGCTCTTACCATATCCCGTATCGTAATAGGGGGAAAATCAGTGCCCCATGGTTCCCTCTTTGTCCCATCTTCATGAATAGACATAGGTCCCGTACTGCCCATGCAGCCACCCAATACATTCGAACATATAACAAAAAATTTATCAGTATCAATCGGTTTTCCAACACCAACCATACGTTCCCACCAACCGGGTTTACCTGTTAACGGATGCGTTTCTGCTACATACTGATCACCTGTAAAAGCATGACAAATGAGAATAGCATTATCACGCTGATGAGACAGTTGTCCATAAGTACAATAAGCCACATCTATAGGGGCTAAATGCTTACCACAATCCAATGTCAATCCTTCAGGAAAACGAGCAAGGCGATGTTCACCAATAGTCAAAGGTGTGATACTATCCATGAGTTATTAGACAACAAGCTCCTCTACACAAAAGAAAAAACAGTATTTTCTTAAAAAAATAATTCAAAGAAAATAAATTACTGATCAAGAAATATATTTGAGACAAGCATTAGTGCTCCATTTTTAATGCAGCCAAAAATGCACTTTGTGGAATTTCTACCTTACCAAACTGGCGCATTCGTTTTTTACCTTCTTTCTGTTTTTCTAGAAGTTTACGTTTTCGCGAAATATCACCACCATAACATTTAGCTGTTACATCTTTTGATAATGCCCCTATTGTTTCGCGCGCAATAACCCGACTACCAATAGCTGCTTGTATAGCAATTTTAAACAATTGCCGTGGAATTAAATCCTTAAGACGCGCACAAATAGCACGACCACGACTCTCAGCTGCAGAACGATGGACAACAAATGAGAGTGCATCAACAGGCTCATGATTTACCAAAATTGAGACAAGAACAAGATCGCTCGGCTGGTATTCATCCATTTGGTAGTCAAAACTAGCATAACCACGTGTTAATGATTTCAGTCGATCATAAAAATCAAACACAACCTCGTTTAATGGCAAACGATAAACAACCATAACTCGATTACCTGCAACATATGTTAAGTCAAGTTGAATTCCACGGCGCTCTGTACACAAAGCCAATACAGCCCCTAAATACTCATCTGGCACCATAATCGTTGCCTTAATCCAGGGCTCCTCAATTTTTTCAATCAAGGATAAATCTGGCATATCTACCGGGTTATGCAACTCCTTCATTTCACCATTTGTCAATGTAAGTTTATAAATCACAGAAGGCGCCGTTGCGATAAGATCAAGATCAAACTCACGCGAGAGACGCTCTTGAATAATTTCAAGATGCAAAACCCCTAAAAAACCACAACGAAACCCAAACCCCAACGCTGCTGATGTTTCTGCCTCATAATGAAACGAAGCGTCATTTAAGTGTAATTTTGCTAAACCATCACGAAGTTTTTCAAAGTCATCGGCAACCACAGGAAACAAACCACACCACACCACAGGAATAGACGGCTTAAAACCCTCCAAAGGTGCCTGTGCAGGACGACGATCATCTGTTATCGTATCACCAACATTACAGTCAGCGACAGTTTTAATACCCGCATTGATATAACCAATTTCACCAGGACCAAGACTATCTACCGGGGTCATATGCGGTGTAAACACCCCCACCTGTTCCACTTGATACACTGCGCCCGAGGACATCATGCGAATTTTGATCCCTTTTTTCAGACATCCCTCTTTAATACGCACTAAAACAACCACACCCAAATAAGCATTGTACCAACTATCCACCAACATTGCCTGCAACGGTTTTTCTATCTCCCCTTGTGGAGGCGGTAAATAAGTCACAATTGCCTCAAGGACAGAATCGATATTCAAGCCAGTTTTTGCAGAAATCTCAACAGCATTATGAGCAGGAATACCGATCACCTCTTCTATTTGTTCCTTAACGCGTTCAGGATCTGCCGCGGGTAAATCAACTTTGTTCAGAACAACAACAATCTCATGATCAGCATCGATCGCTTGATATACATTCGCCAAAGTCTGTGCCTCTACCCCTTGTGAAGCGTCTACGACTAATAAAGACCCTTCACAAGCAGCTAAAGAGCGACTCACCTCATACGCAAAATCAACATGTCCTGGTGTATCCATAAGATTTAAAATATAAGTATTTCCATCTTGTGCAAGATAACGAAGACGTACTGTCTGTGCCTTAATAGTAATTCCTCTCTCACGCTCTAAATCCATATTATCCAAAACCTGATTCGTCATCTCACGCGTTGTTAAAGCCCCACAGGTTTGAATAAGTCTATCTGCAAGGGTAGACTTACCGTGATCTATATGCGCAATAATAGAAAAATTACGAATACGCGAAAGTGGAACACTCGTCATACAACAACCCTTAAAACAATATACAGCGGAAATACAAACACAGATCAAAACAGACAAAATCAGTTCTAAAAACATCTTTTCTCATCTGTTGATGATTTTACGTCGATCCTGTCCTTATATAAACAAACCTGTACGAAAACGATATCAGCATTACCCCACCACAACACTAAAACATATGACAAACAAAAATCCTTGTGCCGAACAAGAAGCAGCACAAGGATCTTTTCAACACTTTGAACAAACTTCCGACTTACAACAACTTAAGCGGAGTAATACATCTCGAACTCAACCGGATGGGGTATATGTTCAAAACGGTACACCTCTTCCCATTTCAGAGCAAGATAAGCCTCAATTTGATCCTTAGTAAAGACATTCCCTGCCAACAAAAATTCGTGATCTGCCTTTAGGGATTCTAAAGCCTCACGTAAAGAACCTGCCACAGTCGGAATTTGTTTTAACTCCTGAGGTGGCAAATCATATAAATCCTTATCCATTGGATCACCCGGATGGATCTTGTGCTTAATACCATCCAACCCCGCCATTAACATAGCGGAAAAAGCGAGATATGGATTAGCTGTAGGATCTGGGAAACGTATTTCAACACGTTTAGCCTTGGGAGATATCCCATATGGAATACGACAAGACGCAGAACGATTCCGTGCCGAGTAAGCCAACAACACAGGTGCTTCAAAACCAGGAATCAACCGTTTATAAGAGTTTGTAGACGGATTGGTAAAAGCATTGATTGCCTTCGCGTGCCGAATAATACCCCCAATATAATATAAAGCTGTCTCAGAAAGATCGGCATATCTATCACCTGCAAAAACGGGCTTTCCATCTTTCCAAATAGATTGATGAACATGCATACCAGAACCATTATCTCCATAAATTGGCTTAGGCATGAAAGTTGCCGTTTTCCCGTAAGAATGCGCGACGTTGTGCACACAGTATTTATATATCTGCAAGAGATCCGCAGCGCGAACAAGTGTCTCAAAACGTGTGCCTAATTCATGCTGAGATTGTGCCACCTCATGGTGATGCTTCTCAATAGGTAGCCCCATTTCTCCCATAACAGAGAGCATTTCCGCCCGCATATCACTTTCACTATCCACAGGCGCAACAGGAAAATACCCCCCTTTCACTGCCGGACGGTGCCCCATATTACCTTCAGGATAATCTTTCATTGAAGCACCAGGTCCCTCAATACTGTCTACTTGATATTTACCGTAATTTGGACCCGTCCCAAATTGCACATTATCAAAAACAAAAAATTCGGCTTCAGGTCCAAAATACGCGGCATCACCAAGACCAGAAGATTTTAAATAATGTTCAGCCAATTTTGCGGTAGAACGTGGATCACGCGCATAGGGCTGCCCTGTTGAAGGTTCGATAATATCGCAAAACAAAATGAGTTGCGGGCGTGCAGAAAATGGATCCATTACAACTGATGATGCATCAGGTTTTAAAATCATGTCACTTTCGTTAATAGATTTCCACCCTGCAATCGACGACCCGTCAAACATAAACCCGTCAATAAAACTATCTTCCTCAATTGTATTAACGTGTTGGCAGGTATGATGCCATTTTCCTTTTGGATCCGTAAAACGCAAATCAACAAATTCGATAGAATGTTCACGTATAAGTTCAAAAACCTTTTCAACTTGTTTCGTAGAATCAGTCTCTTTCATTTTTTATTACCTCCAACACATATAATCAATAACCACTGTGAAAATTCTGCCTTAAATAGCAGAGTCTCCACGTTCTCCTGTACGGATTCGCATAACATCGTCAACGGGAACAACAAAAATCTTCCCATCGCCAATGCGCCCCGTACGTGCTGCAGTAGAAATAGCCTCTACTGCACGTTCCACAAGAGAGGCGGAACAAACAACTTCAACCTTTATTTTTGGCAAAAAATCAATAATATATTCTGCACCACGATAGAGCTCTGTGTGCCCTTTTTGTCGACCAAAGCCTTTTACTTCAACAACCGTAATGCCTTGAATCCCAATCTCATGGAGAGCTTCTTTGACGTCATCAAGCTTAAATGGTTTAATAATTGCTTCTATCTTTTTCATCTCTCCACCCCATCAACACATGATGAACACATCACGAATAACCCATCATCAACATTTCACTCTGTAAAAAAATCGAATGAGAAAACGCTTTCTTTATCTAGGCTTTATCTAGGTTCAAAACACACCAAACGGCTAAAATATTCTTCAAATATCATTGACTTCTTCAATTATATTGGCACATTTTCTTACTTTAAGCAAGGCTAAACTCTGTATTTTCCATAGGTCATCTTTGGAAAACGGTTAAACATATTAAAGAACACATGAATAGACTCAATTTTTTCTACTCTGCCATATCCTTACTCCTATACCCTGCGCGCGCCCGTATCGTCCTTAATTGAGTATGTTTTCTCTCGTTGCACGAGATTTATTTCAAATATTCCTCCCCCCCTTATTATTTATTCCCTTTAATTTTTATTACAAACATTCTCTTGACGAATCATTTTCATTATTGTAGACATTTGTTTACTTTATTTATGTTCTTTTTTTATGGCGGACGTAGCTCAGTTGGTAGAGCGCTGGTTTGTGGTACCAGTGGCCGCGGGTTCGAATCCCGTCGTTCGCCCCAGCTTATCCAGCTTATAAATTTAACAAGCCATCAAGCTAGAACTTAACTGTAGACTAGAGTTACCTAAAACTTATAAAAATTGTATATTCTCCACACTTCTTTATTTTCTATTTTTTCCAATAGCTATTTCTTAAAGTGTTAGATTATATCTAATAAAACGAGGACAACATTTTATGAAACAATTATTTGTTTATATCATTATCAACACACTAACAGGTGCTCCCTTAGATTCTTCAGGACAACAAATTTTATATCATAGCCTTGGCACTTGTAATGTTGCAGCCTCGAACCTTACGTGGGCATTACAAAACCACACAGCTGGTGCTTTCAAATGCGTTCAAATTCCGGATCCTCAAGGAGAGTTGTATACGCACAAAAGGCATTTTCATACAGAAGATGATGAAATTGAGACAAACAGATTTTCACGCAACGATAGCGTAAGACATAAATCTTATTAAGATATCATTAACCCAACACTCTAACGCTTAAATTAAGTGTGACATTATTTGTCGTGTTATTCCGTCGTATTGTCACGTTTGTCTTTCAAAAATTTTGCTCACAGAACCGGTCATCACATGTGATTTTCTTGATTATTCTGCACCGATCGTGTAGACTTCTGCCTAGAATAGCTGGTCACCGCTGGTCTGTGTACCCGCGTACCCGCTCTGATTCTTTATTGTTGATGTCTTTTTAATTCTCTTCAATATTGACAGTTTCACTTCACTCTTAACCCTCAAATCATGGATAACGATCATGACCAAAATAAAAGTTAAAAACCCAGTTGTCGAAATGGACGGCGATGAAATGACCCGTATTATATGGCATTTTATCCGCGAACGCCTTATTTTGCCGTATCTCGACATCGATCTTAAATATTATGATCTCGGCATCGAACATCGTGACGCCACAGATGATCAAGTGACTATTGACGCGGCTGAAGCCACGAAAAAATACGGCGTTGCCGTTAAATGCGCCACAATTACCCCTGATGAAGCTCGGGTTAAAGAATTTAACCTTAAAAAAATGTGGCGTTCACCTAATGGTACCATTCGCAATATTCTTGATGGGACTATTTTTCGTGAGCCTATTATTTGTTCTAATGTGCCGCGCCTTGTGCCCCATTGGACAAAACCTATCGTTATTGGTCGGCATGCTTACGGTGATATTTATCGCGCCACTGAAACAAAAATTCCCGGACCTGGCAAAGTAACGCTTCACTATACGCCTGCTCATGGTGGTGAGTCTATAACCCTCGATGTGCATGATTTCAAAGGACCCGGCGTAGCATTAGGTATGCATAATACGCGGGCTTCTATTGAGGGGTTTGCACGGGCTTCGCTTTCTTATGGGCGTGATCGACAACTGCCCGTTTATCTCTCTACGAAAAACACTATTTTGAAAGCCTATGATGGTCTATTCAAAGATGTGTTTCAGGAAATCTATGAGAAAGAATTCAAAGCCGATTTTGAAAAACTTGGTTTGACTTACGAACATCGTCTTATCGATGACATGGTCGCCTGTGCGCTTAAATGGTCTGGTGGCTATGTGTGGGCGTGTAAAAATTATGATGGTGATGTTGAAAGTGATATTGTTGCCCAAGGGTTTGGTAGTTTAGGGTTGATGACTTCTGTTCTCCTTAACCCCACCGGAGATGTTGTTGAGGCAGAAGCGGCTCATGGTACGGTGACACGTCACTATCGTGAGCATCAAAAAGGCAAGCCCACAAGCACAAACCCCATTGCCTCCATTTTTGCTTGGACGCGTGGTCTTGCGTATCGCGGTAAGTTTGACAATACGCCAGATGTTATTCATTTTGCCAAAACCTTAGAGCAGGTTTGCATTGACGCTGTTCAAGACGGACAAATGACAAAAGATCTTGCCCTTCTTGTTGGCAATAATACGCCGTGGCTCAACACGCAAGATTTCCTTGATGTCTTGGATAAACGCCTTAAAACAGCCTTATCCAAAAATTAACCCCATACCCCCCCTCGGCTTTCAGTTGAGGGGGGTATTTTTGTTTATTTTATTTTTTATGTCAGTTACTGTTTTTAACTATTTTTTTGACTATTTTGTCAGGCGTCATTTTCTTCCAAATATATTTAACTTTCTATAAAACACAGAGTTTATTATTATGACCAACTCCCTCACTGAAACAGACGTTGCTATTATTGGCGCTGGTCCTGTTGGGTTATTTGCGGCATTTCAGTGTTCTATGTTACGTTTGCGTTGTGTTCTGATTGATGTTCTCCCCCAAATCGGTGGGCAATGCACGACGCTTTACCCTGAAAAACCTATTTATGATATTCCTGCCCACCCTGCCATTGAAGGGGCACAGCTTATTGCCAATCTTGAACGCCAAATTGAGGCTTTTACTATTCCCCGTTTGTTAGAGCATAAAGTTGAACAACTTTCGGGGAGGCGTGGTGATTTTCTTCTTGTCACGCATAAACAAGCCCATATTCATGCGAAAGCTGTGATTATTGCCGCAGGGGCTGGGGCTTTTTGTCACAACCGCCCTCCGCTTGAAGGCTTAAAAGATTTTGAAGAGAGCGGGGCTGTACAATATTGCGTACACAATAAAGCCGAGTTTCAAGGAAAATCGATTGTGATTGCTGGCGGAGGCGATTCCGCGCTTGATTGGGCACTCGCTTTAAGCGCATATGCGACAAAAATTTACCTTGTCCATCGCAGAGATCATTTTCGCGGATCGCCTGAAAATTTACACCGATTAGATCAGGTAATCACCACCGGACGTATTGAAAAAATCGTACCCTACCAACTCCACGCGCTCCATGGCGAGAACGGCACCCTACACCATGTTGACGTTATCCATAGAGAAGGCGATATTCGCAGCCTGAATGCCGATGTTTTACTGCCTTTTTTTGGTCTAACGACAGATCTCGGTCCTATAGCCCTGTGGGGAATCGATACCACCCGCACAACGATTCCTGTCACCCCTTCAACTTGTGAAACAAGTTTAGCCGGGGTCTTTGCGATTGGAGATATTGCCCATTACCCGGGGAAATTAAAGCTCATTCTTCAAGGGTTTAGTGAGGCAGCTATGGCAGCCCATGCCGTTTACCCTATTGTTTACCCTGACCATGTTCTTCATTTTGAACATTCGACGACGAAGGGCGTTCCGTCTTTTTAACACGCTCCCTTAAATGCATTTTTGAATATTTCTTCAATATTGCTTCTGTCAATATTTCATGACAGGTTACTTGAGGAGGAATCCGTGTTCGTAGACTTTAGGTTCTATGGCTTTGGCGAGGGTTTTCATTTTATCGCTTAAGGTTTTTTCAAGGGCGTTAAAGTGTTCGTCTTTACTTTTGTTGTTCATTTTTCCTTTTTCGTTTCTGCCCTTAAAGAACTCTTTAATATTATAGAGTGAGGCATTTACGTTATAAGCAGGATTTCCGTAAGCGTTTTTATGGTAATAACGCCACACTTCGCACCCTGCGTTAAAAACCTCTTGCGCTTCTTGTGAGAAGTGTAAGGGTTCCGTTGGGATAAAACTTTTATGAATTTGTAAGAGCGTGCCGTCATTTTCGGGGTGTTTGATTTTCCCTTTAATAAATCGAACCATAAAATCACTCTCGAAAAGCGTTTTCGCCCCAACTTCGTCCTCTGTAAAAGGGATCCAGTGGTTTTCGGCTTGTGTTGCGTCTATACGGTTATAAAAGAGGGCATAGGTTAAACAATTATTGATAAAATTTGTGTCCTCTTGCCATGTGTCTTTAGGAAAAAGATACTGATCACGGTCGTTGAGCCATGTGGCGGGTATCACACTTCTAATAGTAAAATACACGCTAAAAGGTATAAGATTTTTAGCGGTTATTTTTTTAGACCATGCTACGCGTTTTTTGTTTGATGAAACGATAAAAATAAGATTGTTGTTCATAATATCGGGCGTATTTCTACCGAGCCAACCTATAAACTCGGTCGTCGTATTTTCATAAAATTGTTGCTCCCAGTCGGTTATTCTTTTTTTAGTATCATATAACCAAACTTTATGACCAATGAACCCCTCCCGTTTGTTATCATAAACATCTGCCTCTATACTTGCTTTTGTCCAATCTTGCTTTCCCTTTTCCCATATAAAGAAACCTATTGGAAATTTACCTGCTACATTATCAAAAGTATTTGCTGGCACTAAAAACACTTTCTTAAGGTCGTATGTCCATTGATCACGGAATTTTTGGAAAAAAGTACCTTGTATCATTTTTAGCGTAGAAAATTGTGCTATAACGCCCGCTTTTATTTCATGCTGTATTCTGATTAAAAATTGTGTAAAAACTTCTCTAATTGCAGCCCCTATATTTTCTTTATATTTTTGTGCTACGTTATTGGATACAGCTACGCCATCTTTGTTTTTGCCTCTGTTTAGCTTTGTGTGTGCATTTGGTGCCTCAGCATAAGGCGGGTTAATATAAACAATCAATTTTTTGCGTTTTTCTGGGTCGTTGAGAATGTCTTTAAGGGCTTTGGGGACTTTATCGCCGTTGAGGTCATCGTTCAAAAAATCAAATTGAAAAATATTGCCCTCAAGTAAGGAAAGTGCCCCATCGCGAGCCTTCTCTTTCATGATGGCAACATCTGGTTTCTCTAACGTGCTCGCAAATAAATTGCGTTTGTTGGTTAAACCAGCAAGGAGGTTCCCGGTTCCTGCAGCACAATCCCACACATAATAGTCGTCTTGCCAATCTTCGCCTAATACGTCGGCAAGGTATTTTTGTGAGAGTTGCACCCATTGTTGCGGTGTGAAAAAAGAGCCTTTCCGTTCCCGCACGTCTTGCGGCACAAGCAAATCACGACGCTCTAAAATATACTCCCAAAATATTTCTTTCGGCGGGCGTTTATACCGTTTCCAAAAACGTTTATGCGCCTCTTGGTTGTCTTTGAATTTTATGCTTATTTCTTTCTCACCCCCTAAATCATCAACGCCCTCATGAATCACATATTTATTACGTTCTAATGTGACATAGCCGTCTTTAACGGCTATATTGTTTTCAGAAAATAAATCTGCCAAAAAGAAATCCGACTCAATAACGTTGACCTTACGGGCTTTGCCCCAGTCATAGTTGATGCTGTCTCTCACTTCTTTAAGCCATTGATGAAACACGTGTACGAAGTTGTTTTTATCCACTTCTAACGCGATCACTTCCGTGTTCAGGGTGAAGTTATCGGCAATAAATTGCTTTAATTCTTTTTCATCGTTCTTAAAGGTAAAGTAATAACCATCATCGTGGCAAAAAGGTGCTACAAGCGCGTGGAGTTCCTTAAATTCTTTGGTGTCGTGGTTAGAGGGGGGAACATTCCAATTAAAATCGCTTTGCGAAAATATATGCATGATTTTATGAAATGGCACAAAAGCAATTTTTACCGGATCAAACGCCCCTATAAACGAAGGCGGGGTTTCAACTTTGTTCAGCGTCTTTTCTTTGCCCATCGTTAAAATCAGTTGCGTGATAGAAACCGCAAGATCGCTGTCTTTACTGCGTTTCGCCTCCGCCCAATAATAATAACGCTGGGGATTTTTAGCATCGGCAACCGTAAAATCAATACGATCTAAACAAGAACAATCATAATTTTTGAACACAGCCTTACGAACATTATTCTTAATCGTCTCTTCCGTGTCTTGCGCTTGTTTGGCTTCATTTAATTTATTGGGTTGCTTTACCATTGGGGTATCATTCTCTGGGCTTTAGGTTTTTTGGGCTTTAGGCTTTAGGTTTTGGGCGTTGGGTTTTATGAAGTTTTTAGGTGTTCTTAAACATACGTTTTTCTTTTTTTGTTTTCTTTTTACTTTATCAAACAGGTTTATGAAATAAGCCTAAAAAGGCTTTCTCTCTAAGTTCTTTATAAAACTTTATAAGAAAGCCTTTTTATCACCTATTTTTTACTTATCTTTTCCTCTTTTTAGCTCTTTTACTTTACGCTGTCTAAAAGACTAAAAAAGACTAAAAGAACGTTTTTAGTTACGCGTTTTATCCACAAGGCGAGATTTGGTAATCCATGGCATCATGCTACGCAATTTCTCACCCACAGCCTCAATTTTATGAGCATCATTACGGGCACGTGTTGCCTTAAAAAATACATTGCCCGACTGGTTTTCAAGCACAAAATTACGGACAAAAGTGCCATTCTGGATATCTGTTAAAATATCCTTCATAGCTTTTTTACTCTCTGCCGTGATCACGCGCGGACCAGAGACATATTCACCATATTCAGCGGTATTTGAAATAGAGTAATTCATGTTGGCAATACCGCCCTCATAAATAAGGTCAACAATCAATTTCATTTCATGAAGACATTCAAAATACGCCATTTCTGGGGCATACCCCGCTTCAACAAGTGTTTCAAACCCTGCGCGAATGAGCTCAACCAAACCACCACAAAGCACAGCCTGTTCACCGAAAAGGTCTGTTTCTACTTCTTCTTTGAAAGAGGTTTCAATAATACCGGCACGCCCCCCCCCAATGGCAGCGGCATAAGATAAAGCAATATCCAACGCTTTACCTGATTTATCTTGTGCTATGGCGACAAGACACGGCACACCACCCCCGCGTTGATATTCAGATCGCACCGTATGACCAGGACCTTTTGGTGCAATTAAGAAGACATCAAGATCAGGTCGCGCCTCAATTAAACGAAAATGAATCGATAAACCATGTGCAAAGGCTAAAGCCGCGCCTTGCTTCAAATTCTTTTCTAATGATTTTTTATAAAGCTCTCCCTGCCCTTCATCTGGTGTTAAAACCATAACCACATCAGCCCATGCAGCGGCTTTATCTGGTGTCATCACAGTAAAGCCTGCGTTACGTGCCTTTTCAACGGCGGCAGAGCTTTCACGCAGACCTATCACAACTTCAGTCACGCCACTCTCTTTTAGATTATTAGCGTGGGCGTGACCTTGACTCCCATAGCCAATAATAGCGACCTTTTTTCCCTTAATCAGCTGAACATCAGCATCACGATCATAGTAGACGCGCATTGTCATTTTCTTCATTCTCCCTCTACAATAAGAAACTTTCAGAATCCTAAACTTTTTAAGCTTTATTACACAAAAACCGTAATAAACCCTTCATTAAACCTCAATTACCCCTCAATAGTTTGTGGTCCACGACAGATAGACGCCACACCGGTTCGCGAAATTTCTGCCAAACCCAGTGGACGCATTAAATCTATAAAGCTGTCTAATTTATCACCCGAACCCGTCAGCTCGAAGATAAAAGACTGCGCTGTTGTATCAACGATCCGCGCCCTGAAAGCCTCCGCAATACGAAGGGATTCTGCACGCATCTCGCCTGATGAAACCACCTTAACAAGCGCCATTTCCCGTGCGACATAAGGACCCTCTACCGTGAGATTCACCACACGTAAAACAGGCACCAATCGCTCAATCTGAACCTTAATCTGCGACAACGTCGAAGGCGTTCCCGATGTTACGATATTGACACGTGAAACCTTATTAAAGGCATCAACAGGTGCAACCGTTAAACTGTCGATATTATAGCCTCTTCCCGAAAATAATTCAATAATACGCGCAAGGGCACCGCTCTCATTCTCTACTAAAAGCGAAATAATTGCCGTGTTAAAAACTTCATGCTCCATAAACAGAGTTCTCCCAACAAGCCCCCAAACAAAACAAAATAAACCTCACCCTTTTTAGTTTTACGCTAATTTCCTAAACCAATACGCGCCCCTCAGAACTCACGCGTGCTTCGCTTTCTTCTTGCTCTGCTCCAAGAAGCATTTCATTATGTGCCGCCCCCGACGGAATCATAGGAAAACAATTCTCCCCCTCGGCAACACGAATATCCACCATAACAGGTCCTTTGTGTTCTAAAGCTTCTTGCAACACAGAATCTAATTCGCCCAATTGGGTTACACATAAACCGCGCACATGGAAGCTTTCCGCCAATTGAACAAAATCAGGTAAAGCCGCGCTATAGCTCTCGGAATAACGTGATCCATGCAACAATTCCTGCCATTGACGCACCATTCCCATATATTGATTATTGATAATAAACACCTTAACGGGTAAACGATATTGAGAAATTGTCCCCAATTCTTGAATATTCATAAGGGTTGACGCCTCGCCTGCAATGTCGATGACCAAAGCATCGGGATGTGCTATTTGTGTGCCTACAGCTGCGGGCAAACCATAGCCCATGGTTCCTAGCCCTCCAGAGGTTAAAAAATGCCCCGGTTCATCAAAACGGAAAAACTGCGCTGCCCACATTTGATGTTGCCCCACTTCTGTGGTGACATATGTCTCCCGCCCTAAAGCACGCGATAACTCGTAAATACGCTTAATGGCATGCTGCGGCTTAATCACCGCATCAAAGTGCTGGCTTTGCACAAAACGCAAACAATCCATCGCACGCCACGTTTCAATTTGTTCCCACCACGCCGCAAGATCTTTTTGGCACATTTGATCCGGCTGGCTTTGCCACTCCGCAATCATCATGGTGAGGGCTTCTCCCACATCGCCCACAATCCCTTCATCAACATGAATAATTTTGTTAATTTGTGAGGGATCAATATCCACATGAATCTTAAAAGAGTGCGGGGAAAATGCGTTGGTACGCCCTGTCACCCTATCATCAAAACGGCACCCTAAAGCAACCAGAACATCACATCCATGCGTCGCTAAATTAGCCTCGTAAGTGCCATGCATGCCCAACATACCCAGAAAACGCCGATCATGCCCGGGAAATGCCCCTAACCCCATGAGTGTCGCTGTAACGGGAAAACCGGTTATATCAACAAAATGGCGTAATGTTTGGCTTACATGCGCGCCAGAATTGATAACCCCCCCGCCAATATAAAACAACGGACGATGTGCTTTTTTCATCGCACTCACCGCACGCGCAATGGCTTGCCGATTGGGATGAAGACACACTTTACTGGTGCGAGGCGTAATATCACATGCCGATACATAAGGCGCCGGACCTACGGTAATATTTTTAGGCAAATCTACCAACACGGGTCCCGGTCGCCCCGATCGTGCGATCGCAAAGGCTTCGTGCACTATAGGCGCAAGTTCTTCCGGTTTGCGTACGAGATAATTATGTTTTGTTACCGGGCGTGTAATACCGGTGGTGTCAGCCTCTTGAAAGGCATCATTTCCTATTAAAGAGGTAGGAACTTGCCCCGATAAACAGACAAGAGGCACAGAATCCATCAGGGCATCGAGGAGCCCTGTTACGGCATTTGTTGCACCAGGGCCACTTGTTACAAGAACAACCCCTACTTTACCCGTAGAACGGGCATAGCCTTCGGCAGCATGCACAGCCGCTTGCTCATGACGAACCAAAATATGGCGAATATGGTTTTGCTGAAATAGTGCATCGTAAATCGGCAAAACAGCCCCGCCCGGGTAACCAAAAACAACGTCAACCCCTTGTTCAACTAAAGCGCGTATAAGCACCTCTGCCCCTGTAAGCGTTGCAGTTTGTACGGGTGAAGGCTGCTGATCCGTCATTATATCCTCTCTTAAATATGGAGTGAACCCGCACGGTAAGTGCGCTGTTCTTTGTGCCACATGTGAAGTAATAAACGATATAATACTATCAAATGCGATTCTTTGAAATTGTCTATTCATAGAAAAACACGCCTCAACAACTTTTGTCAGCCCTTTTTCTGTTAGCTCATGGTGTGAGAACCATGTAGCTTGCCGTTTTGTATAACGACATGTCGCGGTAATGACCCGTTGTGTTGCTTCGTCTTTGGTGATATGCCCTGCGAGCATGGCTGTTAATTCTGGCACACCGTGAGCGCGCATGATAGGAAGGGTTGTCTCTAACCCTTGTTTCAGTAAAGCGCGTACTTCCTCGACCACGCCTTTCGAGAGCATCGTGGCAAATCTATGGGTAATATAGTCGCGTAACAGAGGGCGTTCAGGGGCTAAACGTATGGCGATAAACCGACACGCCGCCGGTGGTAAACCGGGCTGTTTTTGCCACCAACACAACCCTTTTCCAGTTGCCTTCAACACCTCCCATGCCCGGCTTATACGTTGCGCATCGTTAGGGTTGAGAGAGGCAGCCGTTTTAGGATCTAAATCCCGTAATTTTGTGTATAGAGCCTCTGCCCCCTCTTGCGCGATAAAAGCACGGGCTTCTTGACGGATCTTATGCGAACACGTCGGGATAAAAGATAAACCATGCGTAAGTGCCTGTATATATAACCCCGTACCCCCACATAAAACAGGTAAACGCTTTGCTGCCCATGCTTCAGATAAAGAATCGAGGGCTTTCTGGCGCCACCACGCCACATTGCCGGCTTGTCGTGCTGGTAACACGCCATATAGCCGATGTGGTACGCTTTTTTCTTCTTCCTCGCTTGGGCGTGCTGTTAATATCCGCAGATCACGGTAGACTTGCATCGAATCTGCGTTAATAATTGTTACATCCCAATAGTGCGCTAAACTTAACGCTAAAGCCGATTTACCAGAACCCGTGGGACCTGTTATAATAAGGGCTATAGGTAAGGATTGTTCTTTTATATGTTCTATATGTTCCATTTTATTTGAACTTTTTTATTAGAGATTTGAATCTTCTTAACTTTACAGGTTTTATAATTTTTTCTTTAATCTTTCCTTCAATGTCCTTCCTTCAATGTCCTATCACGTGCTTTTCTTATGACAAACTTTATTTTAACCCTCGTTGCTGCGCGTGACACAACACGCCTTACTTCTGCCATTATCACCCTTGCGCGCGATATTCTCTCCACAACGGAAAAAGTAACCGTTCTCTCGCCCGAGGAAGCGGTAGAGATTCCATGCTCTGCCACCGCTTTAGATAAACTTTCTGACCTTCATCAGGCTTTTCAAAACGACGCTATAGATATTCTGTTAACCCCTGCCAACAACCGTCGTAAAAAGTTGCTCCTTTCTGATATGGATAGCACTATTGTCGCCAATGAAACTTTAGATGATTTAGCCCAACGCGCCGGCATTGGGGAAAAAGTTGCCGCCATTACCGCTCGTTCTATGAATGGCGAGCTTGATTTTTCAGAATCTCTTAACGAACGTGTTGCTCTTTTACGGGGGTACCCCACTCATTTACTTGAAGAAGTTTGGCAAACGATACGACTCAATGCCGGCGCACTCACCCTTGTTCGTACAATGCGCGCCCATGGGGCTAAAACTGTGCTTGTTTCAGGCGGATTTACTTATTTTACCGAAAAAGTAGCGGATCTATGTGGTTTTGATGAACACCATGCGAATGTTCTTCAATTTTCTCACAATAAAACAACATTAGCCGGCACAGTACAACAACCTGTGCTTTGTGCGCAAACCAAGCAAAATATCCTTCAGGCTTGTGCGCAAAATCTTTCTCTCCCCTTGTCAGACACGCTTGCTATCGGTGACGGGGCAAATGACTTGCCCATGCTCCGTACCGCAGGGTTAGGGCTTGCCTTTCATGCCAAATCTATTGTACGCCAACATATTGCCACCCAAATAAACCACACCTCTTTACGCACAGCCCTTTTTGTGCAAGGCTACCCGGCTTGTGCTTTTGTAGAAGAATAATCCAGAAAACCCCACACATAACACATAAGCAACAGGAGACACCCCCATGAAATTTGACCCTCGCACAAGAAAATTTGATCTGCGTAAACTTTCAACCTATCCCATTATCCGTATTCTTTGCGCACTTGTTGGGGCGTGGCTGATGCTCTATTGTCTCATGTTTTACATTGCTTTACCGGCAGATTCTCCCGAACATGTGATGAAGCACATCGCAGCTGTTGCTGGCGGGGCGATTATTATTCTCTGTACACTTTGGATGTAAGAAATTTAGTATATTGGCTTTTGGTGTATATTTTTCACTATTAACACCCCTTGTAATATTAACAACTCTATTAACAACTCTATAGAAAATTAAAGAAAGGCTGCTTCTATGAACCCTGATTTTTCTGATTATGATTTTTGGATTGGCAAATTACGCGAAGCACTTGCTTCAGGGCAATATAAAGATGCTCTTTTATATGCTGAAGAAGCCTCCAACGTCGCGCAAACAGATACAGAACGTGCCGAAGTCATGAATTTTAAGGGCGATTGTCTCCTCGCCCTCAAACGAGATGAAGAAGCCCTCTCGATCTATAACGACTCCCTCGCCCAATTTCAAAATACGTACAAGCGTGAGGATGAACCTTTCCTGAAAGAGCATATCGCGAAAGCCTTTTTCAAAAAGATGGAAACGCTTTCCAAACTTGAACGACAGACAGAAATTCCTCCTGTCTATGATGAAATGATCTGCCGGTTTGGTGCAGACAACACGCCCTTTATTCGCAAATACCTCGCCAAAGCCCTCTATTTTGCAAAACTCGCTCAAGAAGCAAAATCCCTCTCAGACTATGCCCTCGCCCTTTTCGATGAACTCATCCAAAAATTCGGCAACGAAACCGATACCATAATAAAACAACACGTCGCAAAGGCTATGTACGAGAAGGGAGATCGTCTCTACGACCTTACACGCTACGACGACGCCATTAAGGCTTATGACGATCTCATCCAAAAA
>JAFPVE010000025.1 GCA_017413025.1 Acetobacter sp.
TGGGCTTGGATAGGGTTGTACAAGGGTATAGGTCGGGCTTGGCACTTCCATTGTTGGGTTGGCACAAAAGCTACGTAAAAAAGCACGTGCAAATACACTTTTCCCTGCCCCTAATGCACCAGAAAGCAAAAGGATATCGCCCTGTTGAGCGATTTTAGCGAGTTTATCTCCAAATAAAGTCATCTCATTTTCATCATGAAGTATAAGCACAGTTTTATTATTCCTATTATTTCTTAATATGAGAAGTATATTATTAAATTTTATTTTGTTATACAAATATTTTTTATATATCTTTTTGCTGTAAACAAATATACATATAAACATATAAATACTCTAATAGGTATTTTTTTATATTCAATCAGAAATAATTGTATAATAATGCTTAAAAAATACCTTGTTACAAGTAAAAAACAAGCTTTTGCATTACAAATAAACTTTGGTAAAAGTAAAATATACGTAATTAACCAGGAAAAAAGGCTTAAAAACAATAGTAATACTTTATGACAGATAAGTGATATACTTGCGTCATACGTCTATTAGGATTATTTAATGAAAAAATTTATAATAGCTTTAGCTTTTTGTCTCTCGCTATCCCTTGTTGGTTGTGGGAAAAAATACCAGAACCAAACAGAAAAACGTGTTCTTTCGATTATTTAGTACAGCATAAAAGTCTCTATGATATTGTTAGTCATGCAAGTGCTAAAGATTTTGTTATTGGTGCATTCTACTCAAATAGTGAAGCTTCATGCGAACAACATCGTGAAGAGTGTGATTTTTTTAATTATCTAGAAGGTTGTAATTACATCTTTTCGCATGTGATAAAGCAACCCTATCCTTATTCTAATGTTTATAGCACTTTTTATAATCGGATACAGGCAATAGCAATTCCAAAACCTACACAAGAAACATGTTCGGTTGAATATATGAACAATCATCCCAGATTTCGGGTATTCCTCGAATATGCTTTAGCAGAAGCTAAAGCAGAGGGTAAATGGGGGAATTCTGAAGCGTTAGGTGTCTTTTCCACCTTTGTGAAAGGTTGTAAGAAATATATCTTACCTCCCAAAAATGATGGGGAAGTAAAGACAAGGGCTCAAGCAGAAAAAGAACTTACTCAAAAAGTGAATGAGGTGATTAAGAGATATCCTCAATTTCATCTTACTCCACAAAAAGCGAGAGAGTGGATTCTTTATCACTATCCTGATTTGAATCCCGATAATTATCCTTCTGCAGAAAGAGCTCCTCCTATAGATGATCTTCAACAAGATGCCATTGATCCGACTAATCCTGTTGGTGACGTTACTCAAGATCCTACAGTCAAAGCTCTTAATAAAGGAAAGGCTATGGATGCCCATGTTCATCAAGGATAGAATTTTAAGATAGGAGTTATCTTCTTTTAACAAAAATATTTTTTCAGTTCTCTTTGTCTATAGCTGCGGTTTGGTGCTTTGAAAAATAGCGTTCAAAGGTGAAAGCTGAACCAAAGTTTTGGCAAAAGGTACTAACGTTTTTTGTGAGAGTTATTTATCTTAAAACGGTTTGGGGTAGGATATATTGTAAAGTGTAAGAGATTTCTAATAGAGGATCTCACCTAACTCCCATTGAAACCTAAAAAGCCATCTTCCGGACGCGCTACGCCTCCAGAAGTATCATAATGCTGTGTAGGACGAGAGGGGGCAGCTGTTATTTGCGCTAAGTCATCTACACCTTCAGGAGCATTTTTATTGAGGTCAGAAACATGTGTACTTACAGTATGTTGTATGACTGTTTTGCTCTGTTCTGCAGGACTATGGTTATGGGCAGTGTCCGAATCGCGTAATGATAAAAGTAAGAAAGTAATAGGGTTACGATTAAGGTCAATAGACATATCAAGCGGTGTTTGTCCTAAAATATTGTGTCCGTTCATATCAGCACCACGGTTGATGGCATCTCGTGCCGCAAGACCATCACCACGGTTGATAGCATCAAATAAAGCCGCTGTTGGTCCGATATCTTTGTTTGTATGTTCTTCGTCTTCATCTTGTCCTAATGTGACAGGCGGTGGAGGGGCTACATTTTTTTTATTTTTAGGCAAAGAGTGCGATGTTTGAAGAGGTGTTCGCTGTTTTGGCGGGGCAGCATTTGCCTGTGTATGGAGAGACGTGATGAGCCCGCAAAGTATGAACAGAAAAAAGATAAATCGAAGGAATAGGTGCATAGTAAATCTGTGTGTAATAAAAATAAACGATAATGGGATAAAGTGACAATGATCTTACTTATTACTTTACTTAAGTTTTAAAGAGGATTCTGTCAAATAGACGGTGGGGGATGAGTGTTTATGCCATGCCAAAGAGGACCAGATCCTGCGCCAAGTTGTGGCGCATGAAGAATGGCTTGACGTACGTAAAGGCGTGCCTGTTCGACGGCATCAGGTAATTTAATTCCTTGTGCGAGATAGGTAGCCAGTGCACTGGCTAGGGTGCAACCCGTACCATGAGTATGACGACTTGGGATGCGTGGGGCAGTAAAGCGATAGAGTTCGTTTTCATCGATAAGAATATCAGTGATTTGATCGCCAGATAGGTGTCCGCCTTTGAGGAGAATAGTAGCCCCTGTGGTTTTATGGAGATAAGAGGCTACCGCACACATATCTGATACCGTTGTGATTGTTTTGCGAGAGAGCTGCTCAGCTTCAGGAATATTAGGTGTAAGAACGTGAGCGAGTGGGAAAAGGTAGTCTTGTAAAGTTGTTATGGACTCTTTTGGTAGGAGGGCTACCCCTCCTTTCGCAAGCATGACCGGGTCTATGATAACGTGTAAATAAGGGCAACGATTGATAACTTGTTTTATTTCTGTCGCAATAGCAATAATTGTATCACGGTGGCCAAGCATGCCGATTTTTATAGCATCTGCGCCAATATCGTCGATAACGCTACGGATTTGTGCGCGAATGAAATCAGCAGGGACTGGTAAAATATTGTGCACACCTAACGTATTTTGATCGGTTAAAGCCGTAATAGCCGTTGAAGCGTAAGCACCGAGTGCTGTAATTGTTTTAATATCGGCTTGTATTCCTGCGCCACCACCAGAATCACTGCCCGCTATAGAAAGAATACGTGCGATAGGCTTTAAAGGCATATTTAGGCACTATGTTTAAGAACTTCTTCTAAAGCAGAACACATAAGGGTTGCAACTTCGTTGACCATATTTTGAGTTTCCGCTTCAACCATAACACGTATGAGAGGCTCTGTGCCACTGCGACGAAGTACAAGGCGTCCTTTTCCTGCGAGACGCTGTTCTATTTCTTGTTGGCGTTGGCGTATAAGAGGTGCATCGATAGGGCATTTTCCTTGGTAGCGGATATTGCGTAGTGTTTGCGGAAAAGGGTGAAAAATACGGCAAATTTCGCTAGCTGGACGATTGGTTTTCACGAGCACTTCAAGAACCTGTAAAGCAGCAATAAGCCCATCACCTGTTGTGGAAAAATCTGTTAGTACCATATGACCAGATTGTTCTCCACCGATGTTGATACCGCATTGACGCATGCGCTCCATCACATGACGATCTCCAACAGAAGTACGCTCTAAAGTAATACCAAGTGTTTCTAGAAAACGTTCTAGTCCCATATTAGACATAATGGTGGAAACAATGGCATTGTTGGTGAGACGTCCCTCTTGTAACCACGATTGGGTAATCAATGCCAAAATCTGATCTCCATCAATGACGTGTCCAGTTTCATCAACAATAACAACACGATCGGCATCGCCATCAAGGGCAATACCAATATGAGCATTGTGTTGTTGTACGGCGACACCTAAAGTATAAGGATAAGTTGATCCGCAATGATCATTAATGTTGATACCGTTGGGATCGCATCCTAAGCGGATGACTTCAGCACCAAGTTCCCATAAAGCAGTAGGAGCTACGCGATAAGCTGAACCATTGGCACAATCGATAACGACGCGTATACCGTCAAGTCGAAGTTTACGAGGAAAAGCGGCTTTAGCACTTTCAACATATCGTCCTGCCGCATCGTTCAACCGTGATGCACGGCCGATTTTATCCGGATGGGCAAGATGTGGGGAGAGATCCGTTGCCATAAGGGCTTCAATACTAAGTTCGTCCTGGTCAGAAAGTTTGAAACCATCAGGACCAAATAATTTTATACCGTTGTCACTATATGGATTGTGAGAGGCTGAAATCATGATACCAAGATCGGCGCGAAGAGAGCGCGTTAACATGGCAATGGCAGGTGTTGGTAACGGACCGACAAGAGTTACATCCATTCCAGATGAGAGGAAACCAGAAACGAGTGCATTTTCGATCATATAACCAGAGAGCCGTGTATCTTTACCTAAAAGGACACTATGTCTATGATTGCCGCGCTTAAAGTACACGCCTGCTGCTTGTCCCAATTTTTGGGCAATTTCTACAGTCATAGGGACGGTGTTAGTTGTTCCGCGGATGCCATCTGTTCCAAAAAATTTCTTCATATTTTTTATCTCAAAAGAAAGAATGATGAAAAAGTTAAAGTTTATGATCCGTATAGACTTTGCCAAATACGTATACTTTGTATCATGCCAGAAACATTGTGGACACGTAAAATAGGGGCGCCGAGTGGCATGGCTGAAAGAGTGGCAATCTGCGTTCCTGTATCTCGCAAAGTTGTTTTAGACTCACGTGTCATGACACCAATCATGCGTTTGCGTGATATACCAAAAAGAACACGGTAACCCAAATTTGCCATGATGAGACAGCGACGTAAGAGCTCTATGTTTTGTGAGGGGGTTTTTGCAAAACCAAAGCCTGGATCTATAATGATTCGCTCCTTAGAAATACCTGCGGAGAGGACAGTGTTTATTCGTTTTCCAAGCTCGCGGACAACGTCATAGACTATATGATTATAGAATACATGTGTATCCATAGTTTGTGGCGTCCCGCGCATATGCATCAGTACAACACCACAGTCCTTTTTGGCAAGTAGAGGTAAAGAGTGCGGGTCGTGTTGTAAAGCGCTAATATCATTGACAATGTGGGTACCTAAAGCTAGTGCACGATCCATAACATAGCTGTTACGGGTGTCAACCGATAGCGTTATGTGTGGAAAATTTATTTGTAAAGCTTTTATGACAGGACCTATCCTCTCCCATTCTTGTTCTGGTGTAATAGGGATAGAACCAGGTCGTGTACTTTCTCCTCCAATATCAACAAGGCAACACCCTGCAGTGTTCATATCATGTACAGTTGTAAGAACTTTCTCTATACAAGTATGCTGACCACCATCACTAAAACTATCGGGTGTTATGTTCAGGATACCCATAACTTGTGGACCGTCTGGCAAGCATTTTGTATGTGGTGTACGGGTTAAGCGAATGAGTACATCTTGCCACGTAGAGGGTACGGCGTCTATTTTCATGATAGGAGATGTATAGGCTTTATCAATAAGGCGAACATGCGTAAAAGCAACGTCTCCTCCCATAAGAGGTAAACCTATACCACGATATATAGCATCACGAGCATCTTGCCGATAAAGTAACCCTATAGGTTCCGCCAACCGACTCCACATAACGTGTCCTGAAGTTTGATAGCTTTAAGTTAATTACAACCTAATTCGGTTGGGGTAAAGATGCCATGTGACTACCGACAGAGTGAGAATCATCTTTGAGAACCACCTGTGGTACTGAACCACGTCGGTTGACAGGTCCTTCATCTTCAACTTCCGTACGTTCAATAGGTTGACCACGCATAACTTGACGGACCTCTTCACCTGTAAGAGTCTCAAACTCTAAAAGTGTCGCAGCGAGGCGATGGAGTGCATCAATATTATTATAGAGATAACCTCGTGCCTCATTATAAGCAACATCAATAAGAGATTTAACTTCTTCATCAATTTCTCGTGCGGTTTGCTCTGAAAAGTGACGAACAGATCCTGAAAAGAGGCTATTGCTATGATCGTCTCCTATATACGCAACCATACCGAGCTTCTTACTCATACCCCATTCTGTAACCATACTGCGTGCAACACGGGTAGCCATTCTAATATCTCCCATAGCACCGTTACAGATATTATCTTTGCCATAAGCCACTTCCTCTGCAACACGACCACCCATAGCAACAACAAGATGAGCACGTGCATTCTTATAGCTCATAGATAAACGATCATTTTCAGGAAGACGCATAACCATACCTAAAGCTTGTCCTCGTGGAATAATTGTTACCTTATGGATCGGTTCGCTTTCTGGTACGAGTACAGCTGCAATAGCGTGACCAGCTTCATGATAGGCAGTACGTTTCTTTTCATCATCACTCATAACAAGAGATCGACGTTCAACACCCATTAGTACTTTATCTTTAGCACTCTCAAATTCTTGCATAGAAACAGTACGACGATTAAGGCGAGCAGCCGCAAGAGCAGCTTCATTGACTAAATTCGCAAGGTCTGCTCCTGAAAATCCAGGTGTACCACGTGCGATAATGCGTGGATCAACATCAGAGGCAAGAGGAACTTTACGCATGTGTACACGCAATACTTTTTCACGACCATTAATGTCTGGATTTGGAACGACAACTTGTCGATCAAAACGACCAGGACGTAAAAGAGCAGGGTCTAATACATCAGGGCGATTCGTTGCCGCAATGAGAATAACACCTTCATTACTTTCAAATCCATCCATTTCGACGAGCATTTGGTTGAGGGTTTGTTCACGCTCATCATTACCGCCTCCCATTCCTACACCACGATGACGCCCTACAGCATCAATTTCGTCGATAAAAATAATACAAGGCGCAGCCTTTTTCCCTTGCTCAAACATATTGCGTACGCGTGAAGCACCAACACCGACAAACATTTCTACAAAGTCTGAACCAGAAATAGTAAAAAAGGGTACATTGGCTTCTCCTGCAATGGCACGGGCAAGAAGCGTTTTCCCTGTTCCTGGTGGTCCAGAAAGAAGCACACCTTTGGGGATTTTGCCACCTAATCGTGTAAACTTTTGTGGATCTTTCAGAAATTCAACAATCTCTTGAAGCTCCCCTTTAGCTTCATCAATACCTGCCACATCGTCAAAAGTAATTCGACCTTGCTTTTCCGTTAATATACGTGCACGTGATTTTCCAAAACCTAAAGTGCGTCCCCCTGCCCCTGACATTTGTCGCATGATGAGAAACCATGCGGCAATTAAAAGAAGGATAGGCAGAGAATTTAGGAAAAGACGCAATAAAGGATTAGTGCCTTGAGCTATGGGCTTAGCCGTGATTTCAACTTTTTTACCTATTAGACGATTCACTAAATTTAGATCTAAAGGTGCATAAGTCTCAAAAGCCGTACCGTCTGTTAATACACCAGAAATATTATGGTTTTGTATGACAACGGATCGAACATGTCCAGATTCTACATCTGATACAAAGTCAGAATAAGCGAGTTGCTGAACCGCTCGTCGACTTCCTTTTATTTGAAACATATTAACAAAAAACAGCAGCACTAGAATGATGCTAAACCAGAGAGCCAAATTTCGGCCTAAATTTTTCATGATGTCTGGATATCCGTTTGTCCTTGATATGTTATATACATGTGCACGATTTAGTATATCTTAATTATGCATTCTACCAAAAGATAAAATTTCTTAATGTCAACACTTTAACAGCAATGACTTTGTTGTTGAGTATCAGCATAAAGAGTTTCCCCTGTTAGGGGAATAGGAGGATGGAAAAGGATAGAGATATTTTTCCATTTGGGCTCTGCTAGGTCAAGGTGTGGTACGGCGACACGTTGACCATTATGCCAGAGTGCAGGAAGTGTTGCACAAAAAAGAGCAGGCCACCCCTTACGAAGATAACGTGGAAGACCAAAACCGCAAGCAGAGATACTGATTTTTTCGAGGTTGGTAGAGGGTAAAATGAGTTTAAAACGGTTATCCCAAATAGCACAGGAATAAGCTGAAATTGAATGCTCAATGGCGGCTTGTTCCCGTATAAGATACCATTTTTTTTGCCATAGAACCAATCGAGTCCCCCATAGTGTCGCTTCACGTTGAGAAGTGTAAAGTTGGGCTACGGCATTAATGGGAGGGGGATAGGATGAACCGCTTATACCGCGTATGAGAGAGGTTAATATATAAGGTTCGGGCAAGTCTTTTCCTAGTTGTGCCCATCCGAAAGGAAGAACAGAAACGGTTTGAGCGAGCGTTTTTGCACTTGTTTTTGCTTGGTACGATCGTAATTCTCCCGCGTGCATGGCAAGTTTCCAATAATAGTCGCGTAGATTTAATTTACGAAGAGTGTAACGTATGCGTACACGTTGGGCATGCTGGTTTTTATTTGAGGGGTCATCTATCCAGTTTAAGCCAACCTTTTTAAGGGTATTACGTAGGGCTTGACGTGAGACATCAAGCAATGGACGGATGATTCGTATGTCTGACATAATACTAATGTAACCCATAGCGGCCAATCCATTAGATCCACTTCCAGAGATTTCACGCATATAAGCTGTTTCTGCTTGATCATCGGCTTGATGTCCTAATAAGAGGTCAATACAACCTTCTTCGCGACAAGCACGAGTTAATATGGCGTAACGTGCATAGCGTGCTCGTGCTGCAAGACTGGGTCCATTGTGCAAATTTGTCAATGTCAGCAAGCGAGAGGGTATATTCATCTCGCGTAAACGCGCGATTGTCCAAAAAGCCTCTTGAGTAGATTCTGTGCGTATTCCGTGATTAACAACGAGTGCCAAAATATTAACACGCCATGTTCGAGCTAGCCAAGCAAGACACAAACTATCTCCACCTCCTGATACAGCTATGGCAATAGGAGGAAAGTTAGGATTATCAGCTAAAAAAGGACCAAGGTCACACATTCGGTTAGCAAACCATGTTGGCGTAACAGGTTCTGACGAAAATACAAACCGATTTGATGACAATATTATAACAAAATACCCTTTGTTAATGTATGAAGTAAGTAATGATTCTAATTAGTGACAATTTCCACGTTTGATATAGATATTATAGGCACGGCTAATACGATCTGTTGGATGAGGAAATTCTTTTTTCAATTTATTTAAGGCTTCACATGCGGCTTTTTTATTATTCAATGCTAATAAAGTTGCTGTAATACCAAGTAGACAATCAGGCGCACGTAGACTTTTAGGCGCTAGTCTATACGCATCGTAATAGGCGACAGCGGAACGTTGGTACTGTTTTTGTCCTGCTAGGGATTGTGCTAATAAGAAACGAGCATCAATTCGTAAATTACCTTTAGCCGTTTTTAGAGCAGCTTCTGCATTACTACGTGCTGCTGCATAATCTCTGCGTAACAAGGCTTCTTTCCCTATTTTTATAAGATTCTCAGGGGAGTAATTACGATTTGCAAGGAGAGATTCCGATGGCTTTGGTATAGTCGTATTTTTAAGGTTTGTTTGTGCAGCAAATTGGTTATCCGCAATTTGTTTAGAAAGAGCGGCAATCTTTTGTTGTAGGTCTTGTTTAAGTTGATCAATCTCACCACGCATATCGCGTTGATGTTGTTCAAGAGAGTTAACACGATCTAAAAGTTGAGAAAGAAGATCGCTATCGCCAGAAGAGAGGGGGCGAGAAGAATGGACATTTGATGAGGTAGGCATATTGTCTAATGATTCTTGCATCTGACCAAGTGTCTGTCGTAACTCAAGAATCTGATTTTGAAGAGCAATTCCTTCGCGACTTGTGATCTCTTGGGCATATACGGGTGTATAAATAAACCCTGTTAGTATAACTGTTACAAAGGCAAATTTTAGAAAAACAATATTATTGTAAAGCTTACGTGCTACTATCGTCTGGGCGTCCATTAGAAACCTCGCGTGGTTATCCTAATTTTGTCAAAAATTTCTAGCCATTATCTTTAATAACCTACAAAATATCAAGAGTTGGTATAATAAATAAAAGAGGCTGAACAATAATGTTTCAGCCTCTTTATACCGATAAGGTAACGAAAAAACCTTACTTGACAGTTGTCGTAGCGTTACGATTTTGTGCCCAAGCCTGCTCGTTATCACCAAGAGCAATGGGGCGATCTTTACCATAAGAAATCGTGGAGATACGTGAAGGTGCAACGCCTTTTGCAACAAGCAGATCACGAGCTGCTTTAGCACGACGCCAACCGAGAGCAATATTGTACTCTTCAGTACCACGATCGTCGCAGTTACCAGCAACCTGAACGTTAACTTTCGGGTATTTAGCAAGCCAATTAGCTTGTTTTTGCAAAGTAGCTTTTGCGGCATCACTTAAATTACTTTTATTGAAAGCAAAAAACACGCGATTGCCAGCCGTTGCAATGAGATCAGCTTCACTACCTGGAATAGGACCTGTGGGAGGAGGAGGGGCTATAGCCGCCGTAGATGCCCCGGCGGTGTTATTTGCTTTTTCGTGGGCACACGCAGAAAGAAGAGCAACTATGCCAAGAGTGGCAACAACTTTTAGTTTCATGTATCAAATCCTAAAAACCAACTCCGAAAGGGCTATCGGAGATTAAAGAGTTAAAGCCTATATTTCCAACATTCTTTCGAACTCGTTTGAAATTCTCTTAACGAGTCGACGAATTATGGATCATTAACATATCATAACTACATTCTGTTTAGTCGTCAAGTAATGTATTACATATGTCCACATACGCTTCACAAAGAAACAATAATATCAACAGAGATTAATGATTATTAACATATTGATATTAAAGCCGAAAACGGGTTTATCACATTCATCATGCATATACGGGGCTATATGACAGATGAGATTTGTGAATCAAAACATAAGTAAGGCATTTTACACAATGTGCAAAAAAAAGTTTATCCATGTAAAGGAGACCACGAAGGATCAGAAGCACCTTCTGGTGTTATTAAGATACGATTATTAAAACCTGTAATATCTACCATGTTAATGGTTGTACTAAACCCTGCTCCCCCCACACCGGCACGTGTTTGATGGCAGTATGCGATGACACGACCGTTAGGGCAAAAACTTGGACCTTCTACTGTAAATCCTTGTGTCATAATTCGCTCTCCTGTACCGTCTGGCGCCATAGTGCCAAGTGAAAACATGCCGCCGACTATGTGAGTAAAAGCAATTAAATCGCCTCTAGGTGACCACACAGGCGTGCCATAATTCCCATGTCCATAAGAAATGCGTTGAGCGTTTCCGCCAAAAGCGGGCATAATATAGAGTTGTGGAGAACCTCCACGGTCAGACGTAAAAACAATCTGTTTTCCATCAGGGCTATAGCAAGGACTTGTATCAATAGCGCCTGAAGCGGTGATTTGTCGGCGCAAGCCAGAGACAAGGTCAACAATGAATAAATCAGATCCGCTGCCTTGAGTAACAGACATTACAACAGAATGTCCATCTGGAGAAAAACGTGGGGCAAAAGAAATACCGTGGAAGTTACCTAAAACTCGTTGGTGACCGTTACTAAGGTCAAACAAATAGACACGTGGGCGATTATAGGCATATGACATAAATGCAAGTTGGTCTTTTGTTGGACTAAATCGTGGCGTAATTGTTAACCAACGTCCGGATGTTAACATGCGAACATTAGCACCATCTTGATCCATAATAGCTAAGCGCGTGCGTTGACGTCCACGATGTCCGGAACGGGAGATAAAAGCAATACGTGTATCAAAATATCCTTTTTCTCCTAACATACGCTCGTAAATAACGTCGCCTATAATGTGTGCAACGCGTCGCCAATTTGTTATTGGCGTCGTATATGCTGTACCTTGAATTTGTTGGCGAGTTAAAACATCCCATAAGCGCATTTCTACTCTGACAGAAGAGCCATTACTTAGGACATCTCCAGTGATTTGGGCACGAGCTCCCATGTTTTTAGAAATCTGGAAATTAGGTATACCTTGTACGTTACTTCCAGCCATAACTCTAAATAAGCCGGTACTGTTAAGGTCGTTTGTAATGACTCCGGAGATTTCTCTACCTATATTGTTGTTGAAGTCTGGAATAATAATAGGGATAGGTGCAGTTCTAGCCTGATCAACAGTAATTTCTGCATCTTGCATTGTGTGTGTACTCGTGTTTGACTGTGCAAAGCTTTGAAGCGGTGTCGTAAGAATACCTGTTATGGTAGCTCCTGCACCAACAAATGTACGACGACGCAAAGACGTAGCAAGGATGTCGGCATCGTAGTCAGAAATAAGGGGGCGAGTCTTTTGAAGCATGTTGATGTCCTCTTTTGTAAAAAATTAGGGTCTGAAGACGAATTTAAGTTGTCTGGGCTGACCAAGTAATTTTTTGGGGATGGGAAGTTTAGCACATGTCGGACTGAGTACCGCAGCACGAGCACGTTCTGCGAGAGCACGATAAGATGGGTCTGTATTCATACGGGCTTGTGTTTCAGGGGAAAATTGTACAATACGCGCCTCCCCCGTCGCATCTACTGTTACGATAAGATGGGCAACAAAAGAGGCATAATCTTTAGCTGCTGTGTCTTCAGTATAGCAACGACGAACCTCTGCGCCAATGGCTTTTTGTTGGCTTGTGCTTAGACGACCTACAATATTACTTATAGAATTTTTATTACTTCTAGATAATCTTTTTGTAGATAATGTTGAATCGTTTTTTTGATCAGAACGAAATGAGTTTAAGGTTGCTAGCAAAGAGTCGGAGTCTTGCTGCGTTTTTTTCTTATTAGCGGAAGTAATGTGTGAAGGTATAACCATATTAGGAAGAGACACAGGGTGTTCTGTCAGGGGTAAAGGTGTATTGATTGTATGTACAGGTGTGACTAAAGGATTAAGAGTCGGTATTGTCTTGATAGGTTCAGGTAGAGGCTCCTCTGCCTTTGGAGGAGTTGGTAATGCCGGGAGGGATTCTGTTTCTTGTTGTGGTTGTGGTGGTGTCGGTGCGGGTGGGAGTGTCACTTTAGGAGGAAGGACTGGTTGAAGGTGTTCTAATACTGGTGTTTTTATAAGCGAGGTTGTTCTAAATGACTGACTTTCATGATGTGTAGGAGAGGGTTCAAAAGTCATTTCTATTGTGGCAGGTGGTTCTCCTTCTGGCGGTTTAGTTGGAGACAATACGATAAAAATAATCAATAAAAATAAAATATGTCCTGCTATGGATAAATAAAATGAATGCCAAAGCAATGTTCGTTCTGATCGGCGTAACCGTGATCGTGATAAGGACATAGTTTGCCCATTTAAGCGCATATTAACTACAGTCTACCATTGGCGGGTTGTTGTGCTAATAAAGCAACGTGCGTGAAACCACTTTCGGTGATTTGTCCCATAACTTGCATGACCCGACCATAATCGATATGAGCATCGCCACGGACAAAAATACGATGTGAGGAATCGTTATTAGAGGCGGCTTTTAGAGCAGTAACAAGTTGGTCAGGTGTCACAGGAGTATCTCCTAAATAGAGTGAACCATCTGCTTTAATAGAAACAGTAATCGGCTTTGTTTCTGTGTTGACAGGTCGTGCATCTGTTTTAGGAAGGTCAACATTAACGCCACTCGTCATCATAGGAGATGTAACCATAAAAATGATAAGTAGCACGAGCATAACATCGACAAAAGGTGTTACATTGATTTCAGCCATTAAACGTTTACGACGTCGTTTTCTGGAGACTATTCCCATGCATTATCCCCTTTCTTCAGACTGTCTAGAAAGAATAGCTGTAAATTCAGTGCCAAAGCCTTCCATGCGATCTTGGAATTTGTCAAGACTACTGCTTGTTACGTTGTATGCTATATAGGCTGGGATAGCTGTAAAAAGACCAACAGCTGTTGCAAATAAGGCTTCAGAAATGCCCGGTGCGACAACGCTTAGGTTCGTATTATGCTGGGCTGCAATGGAGTCGAAAGCATACATAATACCCCATACGGTACCAAACAACCCAATAAAGGGAGCAACAGGGCCTATTGTTGCTAGAAATGTAACCCAGCGACGTAGACGATCCATTTCACGGGTAATCGTAATATCAATAGCGCGGTCAACGCGTTCTTTAACCCCCCCGTGTATGAGATCAGCATGTGGAATACGGGCAGAACGACGCCACTCTCCCATAGCAGCGCCAAATACAGCAGCAAGTGGATGGGTGGGTCTAGCACCGTCATTCTCATACAAACTGTCAAGGCTTCCACCAGACCAGAACCGTTCTTCAAAATCTGATGCAGCACGATTCACACGTCGTATGGTGACTATTTTATCAAAAATAACAGCCCAAACAACGATACTACATAGTAAAAGTCCGAGTATAACCAGTTTAACAACAGGTGATGAATTTATAAATAGTGTCCAAACTGATAAATGTCCTGCGGCTGTTACCCCAAGATTTGCTGTGTCAACTGCACGATCCAATAATGCCTCCTTAATTTGAAAAAACTAGTTTTAGAGAATCAGTTTTCTGATTACGGATAGATGCTAGCGCATATCAATAATACGCTTACAATATGTGTTTTAATGCAAAGTAACAAGATGGTCTTATTCATGAAGGGGGATTAGTTTCTGTAAAAGATGATACCACACCATTGGAAACTTAACAGGACGATTTGTTTCTAAATGGACACAAGCTAATCGAACATTGATGAGTGCATAAATCTGTGAGTCTTTTACGATAGTCTGTCTCATGTCGCAACTTGCGGCACCGAGTTTTGTTAGTTCAGTTTGAACACTAAAAAGATCGTCTAAACGAAGTGGTTTTTTACAAGATAAGGTAATATCACGTACTACAAAAATAAGTTTATGCTTGTTTACCAATTCTAGGACAGAAGAGCCAAGGCTTCGTATCGTTTCCGTACGAGCACGTTCAGCAAAAACGAGGTATCTGGCATGGTAGACAATGCCATTGGCGTCTGTATCTTCGTAATAGACTCTAAAGTGAATAGAGTGAGTAGTCATATTTTTTCTTTACCAAGATCAAGAAAGTCAAGCTGTTTATTATTAGTTGTCTGTTCTTGCGGTGGAGATAAACCTAGGTGATTCCAGCCTTTTTCTCCTAAAACACGACCGCGACTCGTGCGAAAAACAAGTCCTTCTTGAATCAAATAGGGTTCGATAACATCTTCTAACGTATCGCGTGATTCTGCTAATGCTGCAGCGAGTGTTTCTACACCAACAGGCCCTCCGTGATGATAGTCTGCAATACGGCGCAGATAGGTACGATCCATGTTATCTAATCCTAATGTGTCGACTTCAAGACGTTGGAGAGCTGTATCAACTAGAGGTGCGTCTACAATCTTACCTTTCGGTAGAGAGAGTAATGCAAAATCGCGAACTCTACGAAGAAGGCGTCCAGCAATACGCGGTGTTCCACGAGATCTACGGGCAATTTCCATAGCACCTTTAGAAGAAAGTGGAAAACAAAGTTTGTTCGCATTTCGTGTAATAATTTGGCAGAGTTCTTCTGGCGTGTAAAAGACAAGTCGAAGTGGAATGCCAAAACGATCACGTAGAGGGGTTGCAAGTAAACCAGCACGTGTAGTGGCAGCTACGAGTGTGAAAGGTGGAAGATCAATGCGAACAGAACGGGCAGCAGGACCTTCTCCAATAATGAGATCGAGCTGAAAATCTTCCATAGCGGGATAAAGAATTTCTTCAACAGTTGGTTGGAGTCGATGTATTTCGTCTATAAAAAGCACGTCACGTGGTTGTAGGTTTGTTAAAATAGCCGCGAGATCGCCTGCTCGTTGAATAACTGGTCCCGATGTTGTACGAAATCCCACTCCAAGTTCATGTGAAATAATTTGTGCTAATGTGGTTTTTCCGAGACCAGGTGGTCCATGGAGAAGGACATGATCCATCGCTTCGCCACGCTGACGTGCAGCGGTCACAAAAATAGATAAATTTTCTCGACTCGATTGTTGTCCTGTAAAATCGGCTAATGTCTGCGGTCGTAAGGTAGTTTCATTCGTATCACTTTCTTGCCAAGAAGGAGTTACGATTTTTTGTAAGGGATCAATGCTCATTTATCGAGCTCTTTTAAGCTGTCACGAATAACAATGTCAAGGGGTGCTTCTGGACCTAAAGCATGCATGATACGTCGTACGATACGACTGGCTTCAAGGCGTTGAAAACCTAGTCCTGTGAGGGCTATTAAAGCGTCTGTTTCGGTCCTATTGTTTTTATCGTTGGAAGAAATCGTCGGAGGAAGGTTTATTATGTTGTCTTTTCTAAATATTTTACTTACTTTATCACGTAATTCTGTCAGAATACGTAAGGCAAGACGGTTGCCTATTCCTGGAGTGCGCATAAGAGAAGTTTTGTCTGATAGGGTAAAAGTAGTCTCTAATTCGTTTAATGTCAGAGTGGAGAGAATACTAAGAGCCATTTTAGCGCCTACGCCTTGTACGCTTGTTAATTGGCGAAACCATTCACGTTCGTTATTTTCAATAAAACCGTATAATAAAATAGCATCTTCACGTACAATAGTTTCTATCAATAGGTTTGTTTTTTCTGGCGGAGAGGGAAGCGTTGCTAAAGTACGAGATGATGTCGCAACTAAATAACCAACACCGTTGACATCAACGACGCAACTTCCTGTATCGCGGTAAATAATAAAGCCACTCAAAGAAGCAATCATACGATTCTCTTAATTTCTTACCCTAGTCATTATATGGTGTACACTCGTCCGGTAATGGGCATGGCAAATGGCTAGAGCTAGAGCATCCGAAGCGTCAGAACGGGTAATAGTAATACCAGGGAGTAAGTGATGTACCATGGTTTGTACTTGTATTTTACTCGCACTTCCTGTGCCTACAACAGCTTTTTTGATAGCGAGTGCCCCGTATTCTGAGACTGTAAGACCTGCCATAGCAGGAGCGAGAAGGGCAATGCCTCGTGCATAGCCTAGTTTAAGAGTAGAGCTACCATTACGGTTAACATAAGTTTCCTCAACTGCAGCTTCAGTAGGTGTCAATCGTGTAATGATGGTCTGTAATTCTTTATAGAGTTTTTCTAGTCTTTCAGGAACGCTCGTCGTGCTATCAGTTGAAATGACACCATTCTCAACATGAAAAAGCCTGTTATCTTTAACATCAATGACGCCCCATCCCGTAAAACGTAAACCGGGGTCAATCCCAAGGAGACGGATCACAAATCACCCTTAAGATAGTTTTCAACTAAATCATCGGGTAAATCAAAATTGGTATATACGTTTTGGACATCGTCATGATCCTCCAGCACATCAAGCAGTTTGAAAAGAGCGCGTGTCTTTTCTTCATCGAGAGGAACCGTTATTTCAGGCTGCCAATCAAGTTTGGCAATTTTGGGTGGACCAAGACGATTTTCTAAAGTATCACGTACAGTAAAAAATGACTCTACTGTACAAGTAATTTGATGTTCTTCAGAATTAGATATGACATTTTCTGCTCCTGCATCGATAGCAGTTTCTAAAATATCTTCTTCAGAGACTGCTTCTGATGGATATATAATGACACCTAAACGGCGGAACATGAAAGAAACAGAATTTGTTTCTCCGAGAGAGCCACCGTATTTAGAAAAGGCAGCACGTATATCTGAAGCTGTACGATTACGATTATCTGTTAATCCTTCCACAATAACAGCAACACCTGCAGGTCCGTACCCCTCATAACGCACCTCTATGTAGTCATTACCACTTATTGCACCAGAGGCTTTTTTGATGGCGCGTTCAATAGTGTCTTTAGGCATATTGACTTCTCGTGCCAAGGCGATCGCAGCACGTAAGCGTGGGTTGGAAGCGGGGTCTGGCAAACCTGCACGTGTTGCTACAGTCAGCTCACGAATAATTTTAGCGAATTGTTTAGATCGTTTAGCATCTTGTGCACCTTTACGGTGCATAATGTTTTTAAATTGGGAATGTCCAGCCATGTTTTAGCCTTTTTCGTTGGTCGTTCTCATTAATAGAACGAGAAATTAGAACTTTAGAACTTTAGAACTTAATGTATACGCCCATGACAGTGCTTGTATTTGAGCCCTGATCCGCATGGACATAAAGCATTACGGGGCGTTTCCCCCCAGCTTGAAGGGTCACTTGGTAAAATGGCACTTGCGCCGATAGAGGTTGCTATAGCAGGGTCGACTTTTTGGGAAATACTAGGTCCTGGCTCTGATGTGTAACCCAATATACCAGGATCAGCATGGATTGACGCTGTATTTTCTAAAGGATCGATTGGGGGAGGAAGTGTTACTTCAACATGTGCTAGCAAAGAGGTAATACGATGGCGTAGTTCCTCTTGCATGTAGGTAAATAGTACAGATGCCTCATGTTTATATTCATTAAGAGGATCTTTTTGTCCGTAAGCACGTAAGCCAATCCCTTGGCGAAGTTGATCAAGGGCATGTAAATGCTCTTTCCAAACAGTATCGTATGTTGTGAGTAATATTTGCTTTTCGATAAAACGCATGAGGTCAGGACCAATATTTGCAGCGCGGGTTGCTTGTGCTTGTTGAACAGCAGTGAGGATACGTTGGATAACATCATGGGCTTCTATATGGTCTTCTTTAGCCCAATCAGAGACAGGAAGATCAATGGCAAAAGTTTTATGAATTTCTGCTGTGAGTTCGTCAATAGCCCACTGTTCAGCAAAAGATTTTTCAGGGATATGGCGTGCGACCATAGCTTCTATGACGTCTTCGTAAGCATCGTGGATAATCGTAGAAACATCATTAAGCGACATAAATTCACGGCGTTCAGCGTAAACTTCTTTTCGTTGAGCATTTACGACGTCATCGTATTTTAACGTGTTACGTCGCATTTCAAAATTATGGGCTTCTACTTTTTTCTGTGCGCGTTCTAGGGCTTTACTAAGCCATGGATGAACAAGAGGTTCCCCTTCTCTTAACCCCATTTTTTGTAGAAATCCTCCCATACGCTCTGATCCAAAGATACGCATTAGATCATCTTCAAGGGAAATGAAGAAGCGCGAATTGCCAGGATCCCCTTGTCGACCAGATCGTCCGCGAAGTTGGTTATCAATACGGCGACTTTCATGACGTTCGGTACCAATGACATAAAGCCCTCCTGCTGCACAAACAGTCTCATGATCGCGATTTACACGGTCTCGGATGGCTTGTTCTGCAGCTTTATGTTCAAGCGAGTCTTCTATTTCTCCTAGTTCTTGTGCAATGAGCATTTCAATATTTCCGCCGAGTTTAATATCTGTACCTCGTCCTGCCATATTGGTAGCAATGGTTACGGCACCAGGTGTGCCAGCTTGTGCAATAATTTTTGCTTCCATTTCGTGAAAGCGAGCATTCAAAACATTATGAGGGATTTTTTCTCGTTGAAGTTGCTCGGATAAAGCCTCACTTTTTTCAATGGAAGTTGTTCCAACTAAAATGGGTTGACCACGTTCGTGTACTTCGTGAATCAGTTTAACAACAGCTTTGAACTTATCTGATTCTGTAAGATAAATTTCATCGTCTTCATCTATGCGTCGTATCGGTTTATTGGTGGGAATAGCTACGACTTTAAGGTTATAAATTTCCTCAAGTTCATCAGCTTCTGTCATAGCTGTTCCCGTCATTCCTGAAAGTTTTGGATAAAGACGGAAGAAGTTTTGAAAAGTAATAGAAGCAAGTGTTTGATTCTCTTGTTGGATTTCAACGTGTTCTTTTGCCTCTAACGCTTGGTGTAGACCATCGGAGTAACGTCGACCATCCATCATACGACCTGTAAACTCGTCGATGATAATGACTTTGTCATTACGGACAATGTAATCGACATCGCGTGTAAAAAGTGTATGGGCACGGAGGGATTGTTGTACATGATGTAAGACAGCGACGTGATGAGGATCGTATAACCCCCCATTTTCTAACACATTGGCGGATTGTAATAATTCTTCTATTTGATCGGAGCCATACTCAGTAAGAATAACAGAGCGAAATTTTTCATCTTTTTCAAAAGTATTCGGATTTTGTACCAATTTAGCAACAACAGCATCTACAGTACGGTAAAGGTCGGAACTATCTTCTGTAGGACCTGATATAATAAGAGGCGTTCGGGCCTCATCAATGAGAATAGAATCGACTTCATCAACAATCGCATGATGAAATGGGCGTTGTACCATCTCTGATAGGTGGTATTTCATATTATCGCGTAAGTAATCAAAGCCGAGTTCATTATTGGTGCCGTAAGTAATGTCTGCTGCATAAGCCTGACGGCGATCATCATCTGGCATATTTGGAACAATAATTCCAGTACTGAGCCCGAGGAAACTGTAGAGTTTACTCATTTCAGTCGCATCACGTGTCGCTAAATAATCATTAACTGTGACAACATGAACACCCTTTCCTGAGAGTGCGCTCAGATATACTGCAAGGGTAGCCACAAGGGTTTTTCCTTCACCTGTTTTCATTTCTGCAATATGCCCGGCGTGTAAAGCCATACCTCCAATAAGCTGTACATCAAAATGACGCATCCCTAATACGCGTCGAGAGGCTTCACGTGTGACAGCAAAAGCTTCGGGGAGTACATCATCTTGGTTGGCGCCATTGGCAAGTTTATGACGAAGTTCACTTGTTATACCCGTAAGGCTTGCATCATCAAGAGCCTGCATTTTTGGTTCTAAGGCATTGATGTCTAATACACGACGTTGAAAAATCTTAAGAGTTCGATCGTTTGCGGTGCCAAATAGAGTGCGCATAAAACGTGAAAGCATGAAGACCTTCCATAAAGTTCGAAATGGGTGTTTTGAACACTGATGACGAGCAGAAAAAATAAACAAAGAACAAGAATAAAAGTATAATAAACACTAAATATAAAATTAAGACTGTGTTAGATAATGGTCAATAATTAAGAGTGTTTATAAAGTTTAAGACTTGCCGAAAAGAGTTTAATCGTTTCATAATAACAAAAGTAATTTTCCTTTCACTAGTTTAAGGTTTTTGTATCGATGCGATTGACAATTTCTACTTTAGCTTTGCTTTCGACAACATTTTTTAGCTTTGTGCCGTTTTCTACTTATGCTGCAAGTATATTTTCTACGAGCTCTACTGTTTCTGCAGGGAAAAACTCTTCACCTTCAAAAACTTTTAGCCCGAATACATTGCTTGCTATTGTCAACGGTGAAAAAATTACAATAGCTGACTTACAGGCAGCTTTGGCAAATATGCCGCCGCAATTACGCCAGTTGCCACCGAGTATGATTTATCCTTTAATGCTTGATCAGCTGATAGATCAAAAGGCTATTTTATTTGCTGCGCGTAAGGAAGGATTAGATAAAAAACCTGACGTTCAAAAGCTAATGGCGGCTGCGGCGAATACAGCTCTGCAAAATGCATGGTTATCTCAGCAAGTAATGCCACATCTTACGGATAACGCTATTAAACAATATTACGAACAAAATTATGCCAATAAACCCCCAGAAGAGGAGATACATGCACGACAGATTCTTGTTCAAACGAAAGCGGAAGCAGAATCTGTTATTAAGAAGCTAAAAGCAGGTGCTGATTTTGCAAAACTTGCTGCAGAGGTCTCTAAAGATAAGGGAAGCGCCCACCAGAATGGTGGTGATTTAGGGTGGTTTAGAAAAAGCGATATGGTCCCCGCTTTTGCGAACGCAGCTTTTTCTATGAAAAAGGGAGAGATTAGTAGTACGCCTGTAAAAAGTCAGTATGGTTATCATATTATTCAGATTCTTGGCATTCGTATGGTACCACCTCCAAAACTTGATGCGGTAAAGGATAAGATTCGTCAAATTCTCTTCCAGAAATATGGGCGTGCAGCTGTTGAAAATGCGATGCAAGGCATTAAAGTGGAGCGGTTTGATCCAAATACTGGTAAACCTTTACCCGCACAACCAACAGCACATAAAAAGTAAAATATTTGCCTTTATCCTAACAGCGGGACAGCGAAGGAGAGGCATATTTAAAAGGTTTTCGTATGGTTCAGACAATACCGGTCTCTCCTCTTGCTTTGCCGTTACCAGAATTAGGCGTTGTTCGTGGTGTGCGTCTTGCCGCAGGTGCGGCAGGTATTCGTTATGCAGGGCGAACGGATCTCGTTTTGATAGAGTTTGCTTCGGGTACAACAGTAGCGGGTGTGTTCACCCGTAATAAATGCCCGGGGGCTCCAGTGGATTGGTGTCGTTCTGTTTTGCAAGGTGGTATTGCACGTGCTCTTGTCGTGAATGCAGGAAATGCGAATGTTTTTACAGGTCGTGCAGGCTATGAAGCGTGTCGGCGTACCGCTGAAGGAGCAGCAAATCTTATTGGGTGTCATTTAGAAGAGGTTTTTTTAGCTTCTACAGGCGTTATTGGAGAAGTCTTACCAGTTCAACGTATAACGGATACTTTGCCTTCTTTGTCTAACGCGTTAAAGGAAACAAATTGGGCAGATGCGGCGCGTGGCATTATGACAACCGATACTTTCCCTAAAGCAGCTATGAGAACAGCACATATTGGTAGAGAAAAGGTTGTTATTCAAGGTATAGCAAAAGGAAGCGGTATGATTGCACCTGATATGGCAACAATGCTTTCTTTTATTGCAACAGATGCCACTTTACCAGCTTCTGTTTTACAAGTTTTATTATCGGATGGGGTTAAAACAACGTTTAATTGTATTACCGTTGATTCTGATACCTCTACCTCGGATATGGTGCTTCTTTTTAGTACAGGGGTTGCGACTCATCCGCCTATAGCGGAGAATGTTGATGCTTTAACAGATCCTGATCTGGCAGATTTTCGTAAAACCCTCAACGCTGTGTTACACGATCTTGCTTTGATGGTTGTACGAGATGGTGAAGGTATTACAAAGTTAATACATATTACTGTAACAGGTGCTATCTCTGACGATTCGGCGCGACGTGTAGGGATGGCAATAGGAAACTCTCCTTTAGTTAAAACGGCTATTGCGGGAGAAGATGCGAACTGGGGGCGTATTGCTATGGCTGTTGGGAAGAGTGGAGAGCCAGCAGATCGAGACAAATTAAGTATATCTATCGGGGGCATTTGTATTGCAGATAATGGATCTGTGCGTGATGGTTATGATGAGACCCATGTTGTTGCCCATATGCGCGGACAAGAGGTTGATATTGCCGTTGATTTAGGACAGGGAAATGGATCGGCTAAAATTTGGAGTTGTGATTTAACGCACGGTTATATTGACATCAATGGCTCTTATCGGAGCTAAACGATAATATATTGATTGCTTGGGCAAAAAGCACGTAAGGAGTTTGAGAGTGTCTGTTTTTCCATCACTGTCTGATACAAATTCTTCATCAGAGTCAGTGGCGCTTTTGCAGAAAGATGAGTGGATTTATGCGGGTTTTTGGATTCGCGTTTGTGCGTATCTCGTCGATTGCTTTATTTGGGGCATTTGTTTATCGATAGTAGGAGTTCTTGTCGGTATCTTTTCTACTTCTTATGGTTATTCAGGTTTTCTGAATTATGGAATTACAGAAAACTATGAAAACTATTTTCTTTTTGAAGGATTAAGTTTTTTTTTAGGGGGATTACTATTCTTCTTCTATTGTGTACTCTTTCAGTCTTCTCGTTTTGAAGCAACGCCGGGTAAGATGCTCTTTCGGATGAGAGTGGTCACATATGATCGAAAACGCGTAGGTTTTTGGCGTGCTGCGCTACGTTTTTTAGTTAAAATGTTTGTTTCCTTTCCTGTTCTGTATATCGGTGTTATGTTGGTCGCTTTTACAGCGCGGAAAGAGGGGTTACATGATCTTATCGCGCGCACAGTAGTTGAACGGAAAATTAGAGTGAATATTCTCATGCCTGAAAAAACGATACATGAGGAAACGACACTTGAAACTTTGAAAGAAGCATGATTATAGGTACTTGTTGGTTTAAGCGGTATTGTATCCATAATGCTGTAGGAAAAAGAGGTCGTTTCGTTTTTCTTGCAAGGATGTTAAGACGAGAGAGGATTTTTTGGATATGAGGCTCTATCCTTCTCGTTGTTTTTGTTGTTCTCAAAAAGTGAAATTCTCTACACGCTTATTAAAAACAGTGATTTATCACTTATTGACGATAATTTTCTGTTTTGTTGTTTGGAATGTTGCTTTTTTACCGGTGACATATGCCCAAAATAAATCGCATGTTGTGGCTTCTGTTTCGGGGGAGGTGACGCAACAAGATGCACAGCAGATTTTAAGTATTCTTAATGATCCAAAGAAGCGAGAAGAGTTTTCTAAGACATTGGCGCTTATGGTCAAAGTTTTACCTTCTACGCAAACAATACCTCAAGAGCAACCGGTAACTATTGATTCTGATATATATTTTGAGTGGCGTGGATTGTTACGTGTGGCGCACGTTATCCATGGATATGTGCATGACTTTGTAAGTTTTTTTTACAAAATACGTGTTATTGGGGTATGGTTTCACAAACTCGTTCATAGTCCGGCTCTTTATAAAATAGGGGTAAATGTTTTTTCGAGTGCATTGCTTGTATTGAGCATTGCTTTGGTGATTGAATACCTAACGAGTGTTGCCCTGCAAAAGCCATTGCGAAAAGTAACTTATTGGGCTAAAGCGCATCAGCAAACATTAAAGACGTTTCCTATTGAGAAAGAAACAAATCAACTTCGTTGGGCAGATTTTGTCAGAAGTAAGGAAGCTTTACACTATCTTTTGCGTGTCCCTTACGCTCTTATTCATTTTTTACTGAAACTTGTGCCTGTAGGGGTGTGTTTGTTGTTGGGTTATATAGGTGCTGAGTTTTTGACAGAAACAGATAAAACGCGTCTGGCGATTGTAGCGATCGTTAATGCTTATGTGGGGGCACGGGTAGTCTATTTAGTGGGAGAAACGCTTTTAGTCCAACATTCTCCTGCTATTCGTCTTATTCCAGTCTCTGACTCTATAGCGTGTTCCTTAACACGGTGGTGGAATGTATTAGTGGCTGTACCTTCTGTTATGGTTTGTTTGCCAACTTTAGGAGGCGTGTTTGATCTCCCTTATGAGGGAGAAAATATTATGCTACGCATCGTGTCACTTGTGCAGCATCTGATTATAGCTGTTTTTTTGTGGCGTATTCGCGATATTGTCAGCCAAATGCTACAACCTGCGCCAGATCGTATGAAGAATATCATGTGGGCATGTGTTGGGTTTCTTATACGTCTGTGGTGGGTGATAGCGATTATTTTCGATATGGTTTTATGGTTTGTCTGGGCAATGAACTTTCAGAAAGACTATCAGTGGTTATCACACGGATTGGTCTTTAGTTTTGTCTGTCTTTTGTTTTCGTGGATACTTACCTTATTGATATACGGGGTGCAAGATAGACTTTTCCTCGTCAGTGCGCCTTTGAGAGAGCATTACCCCGATTTACAGAAAAAAATGGATTTTTATTATCCCTTTGTCCATTATACCACAATGTTTGTGATCCTTCTTGGTACACTCATTGCTCTTGCGCAGTGTTGGCGTTTACCGCTGCTGACTTTTTTATTAACGTCAAAATTAGGGGCTCGTTTTACGAGTGCCTTTCTTTGCTTACTTACAGGGGTTATTGTGGCTGTTTTGACATGGGAATGCGTGAATGCTCTTCTTAATAAACAGATCATGCGCTATATTTCTTCAGACCAAAAAGCACGTGTTTCACGCTTACGTACAGTACTTCCTATTATTCGTACAACGATGTTACTGATCATTATTGTTTTGGTATTGGTAACGACATTGGCACAGATGGGCATTAACGTGGCGCCGCTGCTTACTGGGGCAGGTATTTTGGGCGTTGGTTTGTCTTTTGGTTCACAAAGTTTGGTTAAAGATGTGATCACCGGTTTTTTTATGTTGGCAGAGGATGCGATTCAGGTTGGTGACTGGGTGACAACAGGAGGGATTAAGGGAAAGGTGGAGCATCTCTCTATTCGTGCTTTGCGTGTGAGATCTTTTGACGGTGATTTGCATATTATTCCTTTCTCTTCTGTAACATCAATTGCGAACACAGCGCGGGAGTTTAATCGTGTTATTGTGCGTATCACTCTGGATGTCGGAGAGGATAGCGAAAGAGTCGCAAAAATTTTTAAGGATGCTGTTTGCGCGATGCGTCAAGATGAAGAGTATAAATCTATGATTTATTCAGATTATGTTGATTTTGGCGTAGAAAAGGCAGATGAAAACGGGGCTGTATTAGTGGGAATGATTAAAACGGCACCTATGATGAAATGGAGGGTACAAAGCGAGCTCTATCGTCGAGCGTGCCCAATTATGACACAAATGGGTGTACAGTTTTATGTTAATACCAACTATACACCCGATATACCTCTTCATGTTGTGGTAGATGCGGAGAAAAAACCGGCACCATCTCAGGCACAACAATCTCATGAGCGTGATGGTGTAGAGCCAAAGTCTGTATAATGATACAAATACCTTTTTCGACAAATTTTTCTCTACAAAGTATAAAAAATATTCGGCGTGTTATTAAAACGCCACTTCAGCGTGATGGGTTTGCGTTAGCGCGGGCAGAAAATATCTATCCAATATTAGCAGATCTTGTGTTAGTGCCATGGGCATATCAGTGGAAGAGTTTTTCCTCAAGCTGGTGTCATCTGGAAATAGATCGCTATATGGCGGATGGTGGTCGTTATCGGCGGAGGCGGTATGCGACGTTTTTACTCAATGCAAGAGGGGCTTTTTTACAACCGCGTCAGCCACATTACCAGACATTGGATTATAACCCTCTTAATGGTGGCGTTGAGCGATGGTTTGAACCTATAAGCTCTCAAGTGATAGAGAATCCTATTTTGCGTGCCATTATGCACCTGGTTTATCAAGTTGTGACAGAATTAACGTCTACACACTCTTTGCCGGTAATATGGCATGTTGAAATGCACCAATTCCGAATTGAGGCGCGTTTAGGTCAAGTTGGTTTTCCCACACCTGAAGGGCTACACCGTGACGGTGTAGATTGGATTTGCATAGTCATGATAAAACGGGAAAATATCGCTTTTGGTGAAACCTCAATCTATAATTTACATCACCAATGTGTCGCTCAATTTACATTGATGCACGCGTTAGATGTTGCTTTTGTCAATGACCATCGTGTTTATCACGGTGTTACAGCGATTGAAGTTGTCAAATCAGATCAGCCTGCGTATAGGGATGTTCTCGTCTTAACTTTGCGCAAGAAGAGTCATTAAATAAGGCGTGTTCTTCGAGAGAGATAATGCTGTCTCTTTCATTGTAAGCTCGATTGAAATAATATAGAAACACCTGTATCATAAGAGGTGACCGACTCACTTACTTAAGGGGTGTAGAAAATTCTTAAGAATTTTTGTCAGGAGGAAACATGTCTTTTGTATTAACAAGCCCTTCATTTGAAACAGGGCAAGTTTTGCCTCAAGCGCAGGTTTATAAGGGTATGGGGCAAACAGGCGGAAACTTATCGCCTGAATTACATTGGCACGGGGCGCCAGAGGGTACACAAAGCTATGTTGTCACACTCTATGACCCAGATGCCCCAACAGGATCAGGGTGGTGGCATTGGGTGGTGGTTAATATTCCTAAAAATGTCACATCGTTACCCGAAGGGGCTGGTTCTGGTGAGGGCGGTCTTCCACATGGCGCGTTACAAGTGCGTAATGATTTTGGCACGCCTCATTATGGTGGGGCAGCACCGCCGCCCGGACGTGTGCATCGTTATGTTTTTACAGTATATGCGATTGATGTTCCCAAACTTGATGTTACTGAAAACACAAGCCCGGCTTTGGTCGGGTTTATGGTACACCACCATCAACTAGCTTCTGCAAGCCTTACGGCTTTATATGGTGGGCGTGCCCGTTAGTCTTGAATAAATTGTAACGTTATTTCTTACTCTCTCCCTTAAAATTTATATGATGTTTTTTACTCATATAATAAGGGGAGAGTAAAAGATGTCATTATTAAGTGTTTTAACCGATAGTTACGCCTCCCTGAAGCTATATAAAATAAGTTCAACTATATAGAATAAGTTGTGGAATACAGAATAATAATAGAGTATAGAATAACGTGTTGAAAGCCTAAAGAAGCTTGTTGCGTGGAAAGGAAATATGCTGTGAGAATAAGAAAATGCCTTTTACCCCCCCCTTAAAATTTTTGTTAAGTATTAGTCTTTTTGTTTCTCTCTCTGGTTGTGCTGGATGGGGAAGATGGAACGATAATTGGAACAACATCACAGGCGGTGTTAGAGATTACGGGCAATATCCAATGCCCAATGAAAAAACCTGCTTTATCAACCCAACACTAGGTAACGACATACAACAAGGGCTTTATAATTTAGAATTCCAGAAAGCCAGACAAGGCATACCCGGACCCGTTCTCGTCGCCAATTATCTCATACCCGCTACAAACCAGCTCTTCGTCAACAACAATCCTCAACCCCTCAATGCCCTCTACGCCCAAATACAGCCACAAACTCTCGCTAATTTTATGATCGGCTGTAATGAAGTCGTCGCACAAGAAGGCAAATTGCTCATACAAGAAAGAAAACACCTCTTACAAGAAAGAGCTCAACTTATACAAGATGTCAATAACCAACGCAACCAAATAGCCCAATGGCAAAACTACCTCAATACCACACCAGCCCCCCAACCAACTCTACAAACATTTCAACTCAGCTATCAAAAAACACACCCAGAAATAATGAAAGCAGAGAGAGATTTTAGCCTCATATATGAGTCGAAGCCTACACTTCTCTTTTTGATTCTATGCTTATACACACCGGTTGATCAAATAGATACTTTCCTCAACATCAACACCATACAAGGCTTACAAAACTTCAAACAACAATTACAACAACGTCACCTTATGACAGGTCCACCACCAGAA
>JAFPVE010000015.1 GCA_017413025.1 Acetobacter sp.
AAATTTTTGTTAGGTATTAGCCTCGCGCTTTCCCTTTCGGGTTGTGCCCTTTTTGAACCTCAACGGTATTTCGAAAAAGGCTTTATTGAAATGACATCAGGGATACATACCCCTGAAAGAACAAGCTACCCTGTCCCCTCAAAAGAAACCTGTTCCGCTGCCTATCGCCAACAAAATAATCTGACACTAGCCGATCTCAGAAACGCCATAAATTACGGGTTATTGCAAAATGTTCTCTCTCAACAAACAGGCGGGAATTTATACGCCCCTTACGAAGTGCAAAAAATGCAGCTTATCCAGCTCTCGCGGGCGACAAATCAAGAACTTGTTGCCGGTAATTTTGCCGCTGCAACGAACAACATGGCACAAATTGACGCCATGCTCACCCCCAAATCTTTGGGTACCTATCTCACCGGTTGTTTTAGATATACGCAAACAACACTGACCAACGCTGTCACAAAAGGCGAAAACCTCCTCCTTCAAATGTCCACAGAAATGGCGTCAGGACTCAAAAACGTCAAAATCCCACAACCAACTCCAGAAACATGCGCAAATAGCTACTCGTATACTCACCCTGCCTTCGTAAATTTCCAGAATGCGGCTTTTGGGGAAATGGTGTTGAACGCCATGGGTGTGTATACTACTGGGCAGACCCCTCAAGAAATCATGTCTCAAGTCATACAATTAAGCGAATGCTGTGACCTCTATAGCACCATTATGAACGTCAGTAATACGTTTAATCAAGCCGTTTCAGAAGCCCAAAATAATGCGAATTATACAAATATTATATCGTTTTTTTCGCAATATCTTCAGATCCCCCAGCTCGTTAACTATCAAGTGGGCTGTTTCAAACTTTCTCAAAAAATGCATCAAAAATTAACAGTGTGGACGAAGTGGTCACAGTATTACAACCAACGGAAGCATTATTTAGAAACACATCATTTAGGGGTGTATCGCACGCCTATCTCAAAACGCACCTCAACACCTATGTCATAAGGTTCTATGACCGTGAGAAAATTTCTGTGTTTATTTGTCGTTGTTTTTGGGGTATTTGTTGGTGCTTCCCCTAAAAGCTACGCAGCGGGTATTCCTGTAACAGACTATCAAGAGATTATAGAGACGATGGCGGTGATCGCGAAGGAAAAGCCCAAAACCTCCACCCACAACCTTAAAACCGAACAAGAAAAAGAAGCTATGTATCATATCCCAGCTTCACAAATCTATATTCCACCGCCCGGCTACATCGGCGATAGTGACGACGTCGGGGGACCTAAACCCAGCTAAAATTACACCAACTTTTGCAAGTGCAGTCATAACCTCTTCGTCTTTATTACACCGTTCTTTGCCATTTCCTAAAGGTTCTTTTACAGAGCGCAAATCGTTTATAAAACAGTTATTATGTGCTGCAGCGTTTCTAGCCCGTCTTACTTTGTCTAGTAGATAAAAATCTCTATTACTCAATTCGTTATAAACTATCGGATTCTATTGATAAAACACTCAAATAGATTCTGTATGGAAATTTCTATATGGGATCTATATAGGATCTGCCACATCAAACATCATACCGTCATAAGCGGCTTCAACGCCTTGTGGCAGGTTGTTCTGTAACCAACACCAATCCATATCGACCCCCATATGGGTTAAGATCATCCGATGAGGGCGAATGATCTGACGCCATTCTAAAACCCTTTCTAACCAAGCATGGGTGGTATGTGCTTCGCGTTGAAAGCAATCGACCATCCAGACGTGTACTCCTTGCAATAGAGCTAACGACTTGTCGGAAAGGTCAACAACATCTGTACTATACGCAAAAACACCGCATCTTATCCCTGTTGAAAAAATAGATCCGTGATTTTGTTCAAACAACGTAAAAGGTATACCTTCTATAAAGGTTATACTCCCCATAGAGACGGGAACGGCTTCTAAAGAGGCTCTTGGCAAATCACAAGGCAAGTTAAAAGACATCCAAGCTTTGAAAACGTATCCAAACCGCTGTTGAAGTTCTTTCAAAACAGTTTCAGTACCGTAAACCCGGATAGGTTTTTGCGTAAGACGGTTAATAGCTCGAAGATCATCAACCCCTCCAATATGATCGGCGTGGGCGTGGGTATAGATGACGGCATCACAGCGTGTTATACCGTTCGTTAAAAATTGTTGTCTTAAATCAGGCGTTGTATCAATCAGAACAGACAAACCGTTATTCATTTGAAAGAGAATAGAAGAGCGACTTCTTATATTGCGTTTTTCTAACGGATCGCACGCCCCCCATTCACCACAACCATCTTTACCGCCGATCATGGGAACACCTGCTGATCCGCCACACCCGAGTACAATAATTTTCATAAGCTGACTCTATATCTTAAGTTTTGAAAATAGCTATTCTTAAAACTACTTTTAAAGACTATTCTCCAAAAGCCTTATTTTTATTAATTTTTTTTTATCAAGATAAACCTCAACTACAGGTTCAGCACCTCTCAACAGAATTAAACCACGGGTCATGACCCGTGGTTCGGAAAGTAAGCTCAAAATCAAAGCGCGAGACGAGACGCACTCTAACAACATGAACAAGTTGCACTGTCAAAAAGAAGCCCTCTAAAAAAAGGGCTTCTTTTTGTTATATATCTCAATTTAGATGCGTAAAGAAATAAAACTTTACTATTCAATGCCTTTAAGAGGAAGAGCCTGCATCAATTTCTGCCTGAACAGACAAAATCTCATTTTGTAGGATATTTAAACGCGCAACGTCAGATTTATCAGCTTTTTCCCATAGTTGAGACAAAGCCTCAAGTTCTGCTGTAGCCCGATCGATATCAATATTCTGAACAGGCGTAGCTCTATCTGCCAAAACAACACACCTGTTTTGAGTAATATCTGCAAAACCACCCCCGACAAAGTAAGTATCTATAATAGTGTCATCCTTGTAAAGTGTAACAACACCACCACGGAGCAACAACATAATAGGTGCATGCTCGGGCATAGCTGCAAGATCACCATCTATACCAGGAAGAACGGCCATATCAACCTGACACGATACTAAAACCTTTTCAGGACTGATAATTTCAATCTGAACGGGCATAACAATACTCCTAAAGATAAGATGATTAAGTCGATTCTCTTAATTTCTCAGCTTTAGCAATCGCCTCTTCAATCGTTCCAACCATATAAAACGCTGCTTCAGGAAGGTCATCATATTCCCCAACACAAATTGCCTTAAAAGAACGTACTGTATCGGCAACAGAAACTAATTTACCAGGTGATCCTGTAAACACTTCTGCAACATGAAATGGTTGAGAAAGAAACCTTTGAATACGACGTGCCCGCGCCACAGTAAGTTTATCATCTTCAGAAAGTTCATCCATACCAAGAATCGCAATAATATCTTGAAGAGATTTATAAGTTTGCAGAATACGCTGTACCTCACACGCCACTTGATAATGTTCCTCGCCTACAATTTGAGGATCTAATGCCCGTGAAGTTGAATCAAGAGGATCAACAGCAGGATAAATACCCATTTCTGCAATGGCACGGTTAAGAACTGTTGTCGCATCAAGATGAGCAAAAGTTGCGGCAGGCGCTGGATCAGTAAGATCGTCAGCAGGAACATAAACAGCCTGCACCGACGTAATAGACCCTTTTTTAGTCGATGTAATACGTTCTTGCAAAGCACCCATTTCTGTTGCAAGGGTAGGCTGGTATCCTACAGCAGAAGGTATACGCCCTAAAAGGGCAGAAACTTCAGAACCTGCTTGTGTAAAACGAAAAATATTATCCACAAAAAAGAGAACATCTTGGTTTTCTTCATCGCGAAAATATTCTGCCATCGTTAAGCCTGTTAAGGCAACGCGTGCACGAGCACCTGGTGGTTCATTCATCTGACCAAAAACTAATGCGACTTTAGATCCAGCTGTTGTGCCGTTTTCATCTATTTTAATTACACCTGCATCCTGCATCTCGTGATAAAGATCATTACCTTCACGAGTACGCTCTCCCACACCCGCAAAAACAGAAACACCCCCATGTGCTTTTGCAATATTATTGATCAGCTCTTGAATAATAACGGTTTTACCAACACCCGCACCACCAAACAAACCAATTTTTCCACCTTTAAGATAAGGACATAACAAGTCAACGACTTTAATCCCCGTCATAAGAATCTCTGAAGCAGAAGCTTGTTCTTCAAAAGATGGCGCATCACGATGAATAGGAGCACGTCGTGCTGTAGAAACAGGTCCTCTTTCATCAATGGGTTCACCAATAACGTTCAAAATACGCCCTAACGTTTCGTGACCAACAGGAACAGAAATTTGTGCACCCGTATCAAGCACTTCCATTCCGCGTACTAATCCATCTGTTGAGTCCATGGCAATACAACGAACTTCATGATCACCAATTTCCTGCGCTACTTCAAGAACCAAAACACGTCCATCTAATTGAACATGTAAAGCATTGAGAATATTAGGCTGATTACTCTCAAATTTAACATCAACGACAGGGCCTTTTATCCCTGTAATATGACCAACAGAATGGGTCTTTTTACCCCCTTGAAATTGAGGTTGCTCTGTATGAGATTCTGTAGATTTTGTCATTTGTGTCTGGGGTGTCGTGGTATCCAACATTAAGTAGCTCCTACAAGGTCAACAAACAGGCTTAAACCGCCTGCGCACCTGAAATAATTTCTATCAACTCTTTAGTAATATTCGCCTGACGTGTACGGTTGTAAACCTGCGTGAGACGATCAATCGAACGACCTGCGTTACGTGTCGCATTATCCATAGCCGTCATTCTCGCCCCGTTTTCGCCAGCTGCTGTTTCTAACAATGCTGCATAAATTTGTACCTGAAGATTACGCGGTAATAAAGAAGAAAGAAGCGTTGTTTCATCAGGTTCAAAATCATAAGCTGCTACATTATCAGCAGGGACAGTCCCCTTACCAGTTTCTATAACAACTGGTACAAGTTGTTGACATAATGGTTTTTGCATCATCGCATTATGAAACCTATTAAACACAAGCGTACACACATCAATTTCACGTGATTCAAATAAAGTATTGATTTTTTCACCCAAACTACTTGCAATAGAAAAAGGTATCTCTTTTCCACTAAAACCGATAAGTTTATCCACAATCAGATCAGCATGATGACGCATAAAAAAATCAAATGCCCGACGCCCCACTGGTAAAAGTCGGACAACTTTACCTTCAGACTGTAAACGAGAAATCATCCGTTTCGTTAGTTTATGGATATTTGCATTAAATCCACCACAAAGACCTCTATCACTTGTCAAGGGTACAAGCAAGTGCACACGGTCTTGCCCTGTACCTGCAAGCAAAGGAGGAAGGGTAACCTCTCCCGCTACCGATACGGCAAGCTCACCAATCATTCGTTGCATAGCTTGTGCATAAGGTCGCGCCGCTTCTGCACTTGCCTGTGCACGCCGTAATTTCGCTGCCGCTACCATTTTCATAGCACTCGTAATTTTTCGTGTTGATTTAACACTCCCAATCCGAGCACGAAGTTCTTTAAGGGAAGCCATAAACTTTGTTCCCTTTAGCCTACAAAACGATGGTTAAACGCCGTAAGATATTCTACGAGTTTAGCTTCTAATTCTTTAGAAATTGCTTGTTCTTTCGCTAAAGTAGTCAAAATATCTTTACCCGTACTTTGTAAATCAATTAACAAATCACGTTCCCACCCAACAACATCACTCGTTGGAATATCATCGAGAAAACCACGCGTACCAGCAAACAATAAAACAACTTGTTCTTCTATACTTAAAGGAGAAGATTGAGGCTGTTTAAGTAATTCCACTAAACGAGCACCACGGGCAAGCATCTTCTGTGTTGCTAAATCGAGATCAGAAGCAAATTGAGAAAAGGCAGCCATTTCACGATATTGAGCTAATTCTAACTTAACTTTACCCGCAACCTGTTTCATAGCCTTAATCTGAGCCGCTGATCCAACACGCGAAACAGACCCACCTACATTAACAGCTGGACGAATACCCTTATAGAATAGTTCGGTTTCAAGAAAGATCTGCCCATCTGTAATAGAGATAACATTCGTTGAAATATAAGCAGCAACATCTCCCGCCTGTGTTTCGATAACAGGCAAAGCCGTTAGAGACCCTGCGCCATGGCTATCCGACATTTTTGCTGCACGTTCAAGTAAACGAGAATGCAAATAAAACACATCTCCCGGATAAGCCTCACGCCCTGGCGGACGACGCAACAATAAAGACATTTGACGATATGCAACAGCATGTTTAGAGAGATCATCATAGCAAATAAGCGCGTGCATGCCATTATCACGGAAAAATTCACCCATTGCACAAGCAGCATAAGGTGCAAGGTATTGTAAAGGCGCAGGATCTGATGCTGTCGCTGCTACAATAATAGAATAATCTAATGCGCCTCTTTCTTCTAAGAGGCGTACAAGATGAGCAACGGTAGAACGTTTTTGACCAATCGCAACATAGATACAGTACAGTGTTTTTTTATCATCACCGAGCGCGTTAATATCTTTCTGAGCAAGAATCGTATCTGTAAGAATTGTTGTTTTTCCAGTTTGACGGTCTCCAATAATCAATTCACGCTGTCCGCGACCAATAGGCACTAAAGCATCAATAGATTTAATACCCGTCACCATCGGTTCATGCACAGATTGGCGTGGCATAATTCCTGGCGCTTTAACTTCGGCGCGTTTCATCTCAACATGAGAAAGTGGACCTTTACCATCAATCGGGTTTCCTAAAGCATCAACCACACGCCCTAACAATCCCTTACCGACAGGTACACTCACAACCATACCCGAACGAACAACAGTATCTCCCTCACGGATATAGGTATCATCTCCAAAAATAACAATACCTACATGGTCATGCTCCAAATTCAGAGCCATTCCTTTTTGACCTACTGACGGAAAATCAACTAATTCTCCTGCCATAACATTTTGCAGACCAAAAACACGCGCAACACCATCCCCAACTGACAACACAGTACCTGTTTCTACAACGCCAGACTCTATGTCGAATGAGGCAATTTGCTGTTTAAGAATGTCCGAAATTTCTGCGGGTCTGATTTCCATACGGGATCCCATCACGCAACTCCCTTCATAGCGTAACGTAAACGAAATAAATGAGCTTTTAAGCTCGAATCATACAATTTTGTTCCCACCCGTATAACTAAACCGCCAAGCAAGGAAGGATCAATAAATTCACGAATAGTAATACGGCTGTATCCCACACGACTCAAACTTTCTTTAATCTGTTCACGCTGATGATCAAGAAGAGGAATAGTACTGCTAACTTTCACAAGCACATCACCACGCCGAGCAACAGCGATCTCTCCTAATATCATCAAGATAGACCGTAAAAAAGACAACCGACGATTATTCGCAACAACGCCAACAAAATTTTGAATACTTTTACTAAAACCACATTTCTTTAACATAACAACAAGGGCATTACGTGCCATACAAATATCTAGCCGTTGGTCGTGCAAAACTTTACGTAAAAGCAAATTTTCATCTATTAAGCGAATAAGAGTCTGACTTTCTTCAAGGACAAGACTTAACTGATTCTGCTCAACAGCAAAATTATACAGTGCCGTTGCATAACGACATTCTAAACCACCGAAAGCAATACAAGTTGATTGCAACACTTCCACCCTTCAGACCAATGTCTTGGCCACTTTATTAAATAAACTAAACACGAAAGATCCCAACAGATTATTGCGAACTGATCATGGTAAAACGAAATTAGTAAAGCAAAATTACTAAAAAATTATTTATAAAACTTTAACAAGCCCTAAAAATAGCACAAACCACAATTTTACACAACCCAAACTCACACAAAAACACTATGATAATGATCTTGCGTTCGTTGGAAAACACTTGACGCTAAAATGGAGCGGACAGAGGGAATCGAACCCTCCTCAGTAGCTTGGAAGGCTACTGCATTACCACTATGCTATGCCCGCACTTCGCTCTGCTTTTGAAATAACTACCTCTAAATTCTCTCTACGTCAAGAGATAATCTGATATAATTTTTAATATTTGTCATCTCGATTGTAGCCTCGATTGTAATCTTGTGTAGATTATTAGAGATATGTCGCTTGTTTTTCTCAATCATGCTATCTATCTTTCCTATTTTTCAGAATTTTTTATAGAAAGAAGTATTACACTGATCATAGCTAAAGAAAATCATCATAAATACAAAAACGATGATATAAAGAAACAACTCTTTATTTAATTTTATCTATTTTTTATCTTTCTTAATCTTAATCTAACAAATTAAATTTTAGAGATTAAGTCTGCCAGCCTTGACAGACTTTTTGTAGATGGAGTAGATTTATCTTAAAGAAAGGTTGTCATAATCTCTTATATCTCTAAGGGGTGTAGCTCAATTGGCTAGAGCGCTGGTCTCCAAAACCAGAGGCTGGGGGTTCGAGACCCTCCACCCCTGCCAACGGATTCTTTATGTTTATTTTTTTACATTTGAATTATTTGAATGGATTATTTGAATGAGGAGATAAATTTAGGTTTTGAATTTTTACTCCAATAACTTCATCTAACTTCATTAAGTATACTTAATTTAACAAGTTATTTAGGAGATGTTTCTTTGATTTTAACTATAGTGCCAAGTTCTAATGTTTCTTAGTGTTTTAATAAATGAGAGAACATTAATGTGAAATATGAAATTGTGTGGTAGAAATTAGGTATTCTTAACTATGTCATTTACTCCAAGCCAGTTTGTTCGATTTTTGCGTGATGTCTATGCTGAGGTTAAACGCGTAACGTGGCCTACGCGTCGTGGAACACTTGCAACAACTGGCGCAGTTGTAGTCATGGCGGGTGCCATGTCTATTTTCTTTTTTGTGATTGATCAGCTAATTGGTTTAGCTCTACGTCAATTATTTGGTCTATAATTTTAGGAAAAGATCATGACTCAACGTTGGTACATTATACATGTTTATTCAGGTTTTGAGAAAAAAGTCGTTCAACATATTCGTGAGGAAGCAGAAAAAAAAGGCTTAACAGATCAGATTAGTGAAATTTTAGTTCCTTCTGAAGAAGTTATCGAATTACGCAGAAATCAGAAAGTTAATGTCGAGCGAAAATTTTTTCCTGGCTATGTACTCATTAAAATGGAGATAACAAATGAAAGTTGGCATCTCGTAAGAAGCACCCCAAAAGTAACGGGTTTTCTTGGCGCAAAAAATCGTCCTACCCCTGTTTCTGAAGCAGAAGTTTCTCGAATTATTCATCAAATGAAAGAAGGAATCCAGCATCCACGCTCTGCTATTGTCTTTGAAGTTGGCGAGCAAATTCGTGTTGCTGATGGACCATTTTCGTCCTTTAATGGTACTATCGAAGAAATTGATGAAGAAAAAAACCGCCTTCGTGTCAGTGTTTCCATTTTTGGGCGTTCTACACCTGTAGATTTAGAATTTAGTCAAGTAGAAAAACTTTAAACCTTACTTAAATATTCTCTAACTAACTTTCAATTTTTAACTGACAAGGCATTCCTGTACTTTAACTTTAATTAAGATGTATACTATGTTTTGTTAAATCTTTTTTAGGTGTATTCGGTTTAGCTTATCTTTATCATTAATGCTGTGCGTATTTTTAACATTCTGAATTTTTTATTAGAAAGTTTCTGCTATGTCTCAGTTTACCTCTCACTCTACTATTGCCAAAGGCTTACCTCTTATTCACGATCCATACCATAATAAAGGTACTGCATTTACCGAAGAAGAACGACGCCTTTACGGATTAGAAGGGCTCTTACCCACACACGTCGAAACACTTGAGCGACAAGTTGAGCGCGTTCATCGCCATTTAGAAGTTAAAAGTAATGATCTCGATCGCTATATCTATCTGAGTGGGTTGCGTGATCAGAACGAGACTTTATTCTTTTGTGTTATCATGTCTAATCCAGAGCGTTTTGTACCTATTGTCTATGCGCCAACGCTCGCAACGGTGTGTCAAAAATTCAGCCATATCTACCGCCGTCCTCGTGGTATGTATATTAGTCTCACAATGAAAGGACGTATTGAAAGCGTTCTAAGGAACTGGCCTGTACGTGATATTCGCTTTATTTGTGTGACAACAGGCGGGCGCATTTTGGGGTTGGGAGATATTGGCGTCAATGGCATGGGTATTCCCATTGGAAAGCTTGACCTCTATACAGCTTGTGGCTCTGTTCCACCAGATGCTTTGCTCCCTATACAGCTTGATATTGGAACAACAAATTGTGCTTTGCGAGCAGATCCGTTTTATCTTGGACTTCGTCGTGAACCTCCTAAAGGGGAAGAACTCGACGCATTTGTCGATGAATTTGTGCAAGCCGTGCAGCATGTTTTTCCGCAGTGTTGTATTCATTTTGAGGATTGGAAAGGCACAGATGCGATCCACTACCTTGAAAAATATCGTCAACAAATTCTTTGTTATAACGACGATATTCAAGGAACTGCTGCTGTTACCCTTGCCGGTCTTATCACGGCTTTAAAAATTAAGGAAGAAACTCTACAACAGCAGCGTTTTCTCTTTTTCGGCGCTGGTTCTTCCGGTATTGGTATAGCCGATATGCTTGTTTCTGCTCTCCAACAAGAAGGCTTATCAGAACAAGAGGCTATTGCACGGATTACACTCATGGATGTTAACGGGCTTTTAGAAACTACGCGGACAGATCTATCCTCTCAACAGCGTCGCTATGCGAAAGATTTACCGGCAACAAAGGATCTTCTGAGTGTTGTTAAAACAGTACGTCCTAGCGTGTTAATTGGTGTTTCAACTGTCGGCGGTGCTTTTACACAAGAAGTTATTGAAACTATCTGTTCTTTCCATGAGCGTCCGATTATTCTCCCACTCTCTCTTCCAGAAAGTCATGCAGAATGCACGGCACAGCAAGCCTATGAGTGGTCAAAAGGAAAGGCATTATTTGCGGCAGGCATTCAATTTCCTGAAGTCACTCTTAACGGAAACGTTTTTCACCCGGGACAAGCGAATAATTTCTATATTTTTCCTTCTATCGGATTAGCCGTTTATGCAACATGTCCGAAAATAATTACGGATGCTGTTGTTATCCAAGCCGCTCATGCTCTCTCCGATCAAGTCACTCTTTCACAACGCGAGTGTGGTCGTCTATTTCCTATGCAAGCAGATATCCAAAGAGTATCGATTACATCGGCTTGTCGAATCGCAGAATATATTTTTGATCAAGGACTCGCAACTGTTGATCGCCCTCAAGACATTCGTACATATATCGAGGGACTTCTCTACAAACCTCATTATGAAACATATAAGGGAGAAGACTAAGAGATAAGGGCGAAAGATCGCCCTAAAAATCTACACAGACCGATAAAGCTCCTCTAAGAATTGTTCCCTACAAAAATTACCGGAGAGAACAATACTTTTGTAACGCATAGCCTCTGCGACCGTTTGTTTTATTGCTATATCGGTTTCGTTGCCGAATTTTTGGATGCATGCGTCGTAAACCTTGATGGCATCTTCTTCGCGGTCAACAAGGTAGGAGAGAACAAAACCCTTGCGATTCATAGCCTTTGCGACTTTTTGTTTTATTTCTGTGTCGGTTTCATTGCCGAATTTTTGGAGGAGTTCATCGTAAAGGGCAAGCGCGTAGGCGGCGAGAGAGTTCTCTTTTTCGGCAAGGTGCCCAAAATAGCGGGCTTTTTCGTAAAGGGCTTGAGCGAGGTATTTTCGGATAAAGGGGGTGTTGTCTTCACCAAATCGGCAGAACATCTCATCATAAACGGAAGGAATTTCTGCTTGTCGTTCAAGTTTGGAAAGGGTTTCCATCTTTTTGAAAAAAGCTTTCGCAATATGCTCTTTAAGAAAAGAGCTCGGCTTCACGCTTGCAGTCATTTTGGAATTGGGCAAGAGAGTTGTTATAAATTTGAAGGGCTTCTTCATATCGTTGGAGTGCAATGAGGCAATCGCCCTTAAAATTCATCCCTTCGGCACGTTCTGTCTCTGTTTGCGCCACGTCAAGAGCTTCTTCGGCACAAAAAAAGAGCAGATTCATATTGCTTTAAAGCAAGGGCTTTGCCTAATTTGATAATCCAAAAATTATAATGAGGTTTATTAAATGGAGGAGTGTCCATAGTGTATAATCCTTTCTAAATTTTCTAAATTTTAGCGTTAAAAAGTCTGAAAATGTTACCAAAGTTAAAAGCAAAGAACAACTCACCGAATTTACGTCGTCATAGACGGTGTAAAACCGAATACGGTACCATAAAAATAAAGCTCCGCCTCAAAAGCAGCACGAATCGTTGATTCACGTCGAAACCCATGTCCCTCGTCAGGAAATTCCTGTAAAATGCAATATGTCCCAGATTTTTGAAGGGCACGTGCCAGTTGACGTGCTTGTTCCGGTGGTACAATTCTGTCTTCCATACCGTGTAAAAGCAATACTGGTGCGCGAATACGCGCTACCACGTTTTGAGGCGAACGCGCACGATACAAAGCTTCAGAGTCAGGTAACGGACCGATAAGTCCCTCTAAATAATGGGATTCAAATTTATGAGTTTCCATTGCTAAAGCGTACAGATCCGTTACCCCATAAAGGCTTACACCCGCAGCAAATAAATCTGATTCGGCAAGTGCCAATAACACAGTCATCCCGCCTGCACTTGTTCCACGAATCGCAATACGTTTCGGATCAACGCGCCCCGTGTGGCAAAGATACTGACACGCAGCAATACAATCAGCAACATCAACCACTCCCCATTGTCCTTTAAGTCTCTCTCGCCAAGCGCGACCAAACCCCGTAGACCCTCCGTAATTAACTTCTAAAACAGCAAATCCGCGTGATGTCCACCATTGTATTTTAAGAGATAAAGCCTCTTGCGCACGGGCAGTTGGTCCCCCATGTACCCAAACAATCATCGGGGGTCGTTCATTTTTCGGCACGTAAACTTGTGCATTGGCAGGTGGATAAAAAAAAGCATGCCCATAAAGCCCATCTCCAACAGGAAACCAAACAGAGTCTGGGCAAGAAATATCTGCCTGAGACAAAGTTATCTGGGCTGAAGAGCGTAGGATTTGCGTGGTATAAGCATCACCTATTTTAATGCTTGGTAAGGCTTCAAAACAACTCTCTATCCAAGCAAAACGTCCATCAACTAAAGGAACAGGAGATTGATCCGGTCGTCCGAAAAACGGTATAATTTCTCCTGCCTCTGTCGATATAACACAAGAAGTTTTTCCTTCATTAACCGATAAAAACAAACATTCTCCCTGCGGTAAAGGCGTATAACTTCGTTGCCCGAAAACCCATGCTGGTTGTCCTATTTCCCCTTTCACGGCATTTTCTCTATAGGGATGCAATGTAACACTGTGTTTTCCGATAAGAACTTCCCACACTCTCCATTGCCCACCCCGATCAGAAATAACGAGCAAACGCCCCCTATCAGTCCAACGCGGTTCACTTAAGGATTCATTTCCCTCTCCTCCCGCCAACACACGATATCCTTCAAGTCCAAGAATTTGACCATTCTGGTTCCTTCGCACATATGCGCAACACAGACGAGTTGCATCCCATGGCATAGACGGATGATCCCACTCTATCCAGACAAGCTGATCCCCTCGAGGCGATAATGCCGGTGCCATATAAAAATCAGCCCCTTCTCTTATCACATGCCCCGCACATGCCTCACTACCTAAAACAACCAACGCTGCTTTAGGCTCTCTTTGGGATTTTGCTGAAGAAAAATGCTCTTCCCGTACGGCTAAAACCATCTCACTGTACGGATCAAGTCGTAAATCCGCATAGCGCATCCCCTCGCCTTCTGCTATTAAAGAAGCTGGGAATCCTTTACGGAGATACCAAATAGCCCCTGTGCTCTTTTCAGAATAGACAACACCACGTGTATCAACGGCATAAGATCCCCCGCCATATTCATGCACACGGGTACCAACATCAGC
>JAFPVE010000026.1 GCA_017413025.1 Acetobacter sp.
GCATCAAGCACTCAAAAAAAAATACACTCAACACGCTACCAGCATATCCCTTCCTAAAAAATAAACTTGTCAAAGAACCCTCAATAAAAAATCACACTACACTAATCACTACACTCACGTCAATACATAAAAATAAAAAAAATGAAAAAATTTATTTCGGCATAGTCCGTTGCCAGCCTCCCCCTAATGCGTTGTAAAGCCTAACGAGATCATCGGCAACTGTGGCTGTACTGAGCGCTAATTCTGTTTGAGATTGTAACACCCGCCGTTGTGCATCAAGAACGGGTAAATAATTTTGTAACCCACATTTATAGCGGCTTTTTGCAAGTTCCAACGCCCGATTATTGGCAGCGACTTGGGATTGTATTCTTTGCGCCCGACGTTGTTCTGCCTGATACGCTACAAGAGCATTTGTAACTTCACGCCACGCATTTAAAACCGTTTTGCGGTAATTCAGTGCTGCCGATCTTTGGGCAGCTTTTTTCATGCGTAGTTGTCCGACCAAACGCCCCCCTTGAAAAATCGGCAGCGTAATCGAAGGACCTACATTCCACGCCCGCGCATTCCAAAAACCCAAATCCCTAAAAGAAAGAGCTTGAAACCCAAATCCCGAATCAATCACCACTTTGGGATAAAAATCTGCCATCGCCTGCCCTACTTCTGCGGTTGCCGCGTGGAGTTCTTCCTCAGCTTCTCGAATATCTGGACGACGTTCTGCTAGTTGCGAAGGTACCCCAATCGGGGGATTTGGCGGCACAAGAGGAATCGTTGATGTCCGCTGTAATTCGGCATCTAAAGCCCCCGGCGGTGCACCCATCAGTAAAGCAATAGCATTCATTTGCATGGCTATGCGTTGCTCTTGCTGGGGTATAAGCGCACTTGTTCGCTCTAATTCCGAACGCGCACTTTCGACATCAAGACGATTAACAAGACCTGTTTTATAACGCGACTCACTTAACTTAAGAAGTGAATCAGCAGTTTCCCTGTTCGCCTTTGTTATGCGTAGCTGTTCTTGCATATTCCGCAAGGCAATATAATCCGAAGCTAATTCTGCCTGACGCGCGATAAGAATCCCGCGCTGTTCCTCACGCGTGGCGTGCATATAGGCTTTTGCGGCTTCATATTGGCGGCGTACGCGCCCCCAAAGATCGATTTCCCAACTTGCACGCAAACCATCTTGCCAACGATTGAGGAGCGGAATCGTAGCATCGGAGGCTTCCGCTGTAAGCATGTCTCCCAGCTTGGTTCCCGCCGCGCTTGCGCCTACACGTTTGAGGATATACTGCATTTGTTTTGTACTAAATTGCGTATAACTATACGAGCCAGAGGCTGCTAAATCAGGAAAGCGCTCGGCGCCTGCGATGAGAAGCTGCCCGCGACTGACCGCTACAGTTTGTGCCGCGCGAAGAATGTCGAGATTTTGATGAGAAAGGCGATCTTCTAACGAGGTGAGTTCTTTATCATGAAAAACAGACCACCAATTTGGATCAGGCGCTTGTTGCGTTGGTACGCTTGAAACTTTGCCTGTTGATCGCTGGCTTTGAGGTAACCATTGCTTTGGTGTCCATAATTTGGGTTTATGATAATCCGGACCCATGGCACACCCCGCAAGTGTCAGCGTTAATACTATTGCTTTAACCCATTGCCTTTTCACTTTCTATTCCTAAATTCCTTCACTTCTTATAAGGCTGGCACCATAATTCTGCCATAATTTTGAATGAAAGGCACCATAAAGGCAAGACTTTTTAACAAAGGGCTTGCCGATAAGGTGTTGATTTCAACTTTTTATGTATTTCTTATCTATGATCAACGAAACCTTAACCATGGGTCATGACCCATGGTTCGCGAAGTCAGGTGCAACAAGATAAATCTCAACCACAGGGCATGAAAACAGGTTCAAAACGACAACCCAAAACCCCAAATCACGGGGTAGCACCTCCTCAATAAAACCTCAACCATGGGTCATGACCCATGGTTCGCGAAGTCAAGGATCATCATCTGTAGCTCGTGAAGTCAAGGTTAAACCAAAAACGCAAAATACATGCTTACAAAACTCTCAACCTCCATTCTCAAAAAGAAGATCCTAATAAAGGGCGTTTTCCCCTCTCCTTTCTCTTTTTATCCTGCCCCTTTTTCCTGCCCCTTTTTCCTGCGTTATGATGAAAAATAAAATGAAAGCAGCTCTATATATAATATATATAATAACGTTTGGGGAAATGTAGAACGCTTTGATGTGTTTTAATTTATTTTATATCCCCACTTGTTTTAGGAATAGAAAAGGACTACACTCCTTAAAAGAGAATTTTACCTCATCATATTTTTAAGGATTATTTTGATTGTCTGATTTTCTCATACCCAACATTCCCTTTATACCCCTATAAGAGTTAAGATTTTTTTGATACAAAAGCATACAGAGGATACAGAGGCATAAAAGAGCAGCTCAAGCCAGAAGAAGCACGCCAATATTTTGATATGATTTTCAGAGATGGCGAAGTTAAAACCGTCGGTGAGTCGCTTGACAAAATCCTTCCCCCCATGAGCCGTTTTGGTAGCAGTAACCGCACAGAAAAAAA
>JAFPVE010000016.1 GCA_017413025.1 Acetobacter sp.
GTCGCCGCCAGGCCTTCTCATACACTCACTCTCACTCAAAAAAAATACCCACACAATAAATAAACGCGGGGTGGAGCAGCCAGGTAGCTCGTCAGGCTCATAACCTGAAGGTCGCAGGTTCAAATCCCGCCCCCGCAACCAAAATTGAAATACCCTAAATTACACTTTTGTTGTTTTCCCCTATTTATCTTCAAGCTTCTCTAAAAGTCTCTTAAAAGAATTTGTTACCTTATAATCAGCGCCTGTTTCAAGGGCTTTGAAATGTTCTTTACCGCAGCTAATTTTATACTTGGCTTCGGGGCGTAGACTGTCGAGGTTGTCACTTTCTTTGGTCTCAACCACAAGATAGAGGCGTTCTTGCCCGTCTTCTTCAAAAAGAACCGCCCAATCGGGGTTATAAGACCCTAAAGGCGTGTCTATTTTGAACCAACTCGGTAATTTGGCGTAAACTTTTATCCGTTCGTCTTTTTCAAAATCGCTCGCAATTTGTGCTTCCACACTTTCTGAATCATAGACAACATGGTCATAAACAGATTTTTTTGCCTCTTGCATATTTTTATCGAGATAACCGATCAATTCTTCGTTTTTAAAAAGTTCTTGCGTATAGACCATATGATCGCCGATTTTGTAGTATTTAATCCCGTCAACCAAACATTTTTGCATTGCCACGCGTAACCTGATTAGCGCTTCTTTGAGAAATTGTTGCGGGTTGTTTTTGAAAGACTCTAACTTTCCCGAACGGCGAAGAATATCAACAATCGTCTGACGTTTGAGGTTCGTTTCGTCTTGAAGGTAAGTAATGACGTCTGGTAAGAGATAATCTCTTGCTTCATAGGTGTGAGACGTTTTCTTTTCTTCTTCAGGGGTGAGTCCGCTCTGTTCTATTTTGATTTTTGCCGTGCCATAAACAAATTTCGTTTTTCCAATAACAATGTTTTTCAACGCCTCTGAACAAGACTGCATAAGTTCATCTGGCTTAAACTCAACGTTATAGCGCGTCTTAAATTTGATTTTATCCCAAAGTTCTTTAAATTCTGGGCTTTCAAAAACAGCTTTATTGATTTTAATGGTGCGCTTGTTATCGTTATTTTTAATGTTTAACCCACCGGCAATTTTCTTCAGACACGCGCTAATGTCTGGTTTCAAAGGTTCAAAAACAGGCGGTAAATCAAGCGTATTCTCTTTTAAGTCTTTTTTTAGGGCGTCTAATATTTTCCCGGAAGGGGTAATATAGGCTTTTTCTACAAGATGCTGATAAAGCGCTTCAGACTGATCTAACCCTAGCGGTTCTGTTGTTCCGTCTGCGTTTTGAACGGGAATATTAGTAAAAATATGCCGTTCTACAAGACCGAATTTAATCCCTTCTTCGTCTTCAATTTCTTTTTGTAAGTCTTTAACAAAATTTTCGTAAGAGTCATTCGTCATCACGGTGAGGGTGTTGACGTCAAACCCTTTTATGCGTTCGCCTTGTTGGTTGACGCAAAGCCTTAACCCTCGCCCAATTTCTTGACGTTTTTTAAGAATTGAACTCGTTTCATTGAGGGTGCAAATTTGGAAAACATTCGGATTATCCCACCCCTCTTTTAAGGCAGAATGTGAAAAAATAAATTTCAATTTTGAGTCAAAACTCAGTAATTTTTCTTTGTCGCGCATAATCAGGGCATAGGTATCTTCATCATCTTTCGTGACCCCTGTGGTATCTTTGGATCGCCCTGTTTTTTTATCTTCCGAAAAATAGCCGTTATGTACCTCTTGGGCTAACGTGGTGGTATCGACTTCCTGAAAAAGAGAGGCATATTTAGGCTTTTTAATGGCTTTTGTATATTCTTCTTCAAAAATATGGGCGTATTTTCCTTTTTGGTCGGGGGCAGTGTAATCGCGATAGTTGGCAACCCGATCAATAAAAAACAGGCTTAACACTTTAATCCCTCTTGGGGTTAGGCGCAGTTCTTTCTCAAGGTGTTCTTCAATAGTTTTGCGTATTTGAAGGCGTTTATAATCATCGTTATTGATACTGCCAATAGTTTCGCCCAAACGAAGAACGTCTTCTTGGCTGGTAAAATCAATATATTCGTTTCCTTTACCGCAAAAAATATCGCGTATAATATATCCCTCATAAAGGGCCCGCCCTTTAGAGGCTTCAAAAAGATTCGTTCCTTGTTTGACTGTGACGGTTTTACGTTTGACATTGTCTTTTTGTTGTACGTCAATCTCAATTTTTGCCGTAATAGGGGATTTGGTATTATCCACAGAGAGTAGTTTTATATACGCCTTATTATGACTATCCTCTACTTTGAGTGAGGCGACTTCAATTTGTTTCACGAGCTCTTGGTTATAGGCATCAACCGAGTCGAGTTTATAGAGCATGGTGTGTTTATTCGTATGCGTTGCCGAATAGCGAAACGTACATAACGGGTTGAGAGAGGCTATAGCTTTTGCGGAATTTTCGGTGGTATCGACGCTTTGGGGTTCATCAATAATCACGATCGGGTTTGTGGCGCGTATAAACTCAATCGGCGTGCCCTGCATGGAATCATTATAGCGGTGAATAATATTCGCGCTGGATTCTTTGGTAGGGTCTTTAAAACTTTTGCGAAACGCATCAATATTGATAACCATAATATGCAAATGGTCGCTGACAGCAAAATTCCGAATTTGTGTGAGTTTGTTTGAGTCATAAACAAAATACTCATAAGGCGTGTTATCGTAATATTCTTTAAAATGGGTTTTGGTCATATCAAGGAATTTGAGAACGCCCTCTTTAATGGCAAGGCTGGGCACCACAATCACAAATTTTGTAAACCCATAGTGTTTATGCATCTCAAAAAGAGAACGTAAATACACGTATGTTTTGCCTGTTCCTGTTTCCATTTCAAGGGTAAAATCTCGCGTTGGGAGCGTGCGTGACGGCTTCAGCGCGTTTTTGCTCTGTATTTTTTGAACATTTGCCAATAATTCCTCTTCACAGAGGCGAAGGCGGTTACCAATGCCCAAATCTGACGTGTCAGAAGCCCAATGTTCTTCAAGTCCGCCCAAAGTGCAGGAAAAGAGGGCAGGCAAAGAAGGCATAGAAAACGTGGTTTTATTGAGATCTTGTCCTTCAAAAACGCTAATAACCGATTCTAATGCACGTATTTGATGGGGTTGGTTTGCGTCAAATTGAAAATGCATTTTTGTGTGAGCAGTTTTTGGGGTGTTAGGAGGGGGGTGGGTCATAGTTTTTTTACGTTATAGTTTTTTTATAGGCTTTTAATATCTGTGATAGCGTAACGTTGTTTGAGTGTGAGGAGAGCGTTTGTTTTGATGACGTCGTTTTCAAAGCAATGATCTCGAAAGACAACGCGGATGATGTCTGGTGAGAGCGTTTCTTTGAGTTGTCCTATGCCTTCGATGGTTTGCATAGACACGTCTTTGTCGAGACACACCATAAGCGCGCCGCCTCCAAGAACATAGACTTTTTTACCAGCGAAAACATGGGTTTCAATGGGGAGGCTTAAATCTAAGCCATATTTGAGGAGGAGTTCAAAAAGGAGGTCATCGGAGGAGCGGTCGTGTTTGATATTATCGACATTGGCGATAAGGTCTTCTTCGAGGGTTTCAAAAGTTGGGTCCCAAGGTTTGATATTAGAGCTATCGAGTTTGAACACGCGAAAGCCGACGTCGAGGGATTGATGGGGGTTTTCTTCTTGAATTTTACGCCCCGCTCTGCGGAGGCGTTCCTTACAAATATCGGCAATTGTCCGATAGCCGGCTTGATACGCCTCACTTTTTTCAGCACAAGGTTCAGGCAGCTGCACGAGAATAAAACGTGCCCCTTTCTTCCCCCCCCCCCTAGAGATTCCTCACTTTTTGCCTCATGTTCAGCATTAAAACGCATCACAGCATGCCCTGTCGTGCCAGACCCTGCGAAAAAGTCGAGGATAAGGTCAAGGGGTTTAATGTTTTGCATAATCGAAAGAAAATAGCAAACCATGTCCGAAAATTTGGCGTAATCAAAAGGAATATCAAGCTCTTTTAATTCTTTTGTGGCGCGAAAATTCTCAAATTTATAAAGCATATCTTCGGGTAATAATGTTGCGTTGATATCTTCATCGTAATAGGCTTTTTTATAAACCACCCATTGCGACCGATTGCCGTTTTCATCTAAAAGTTGGTTTTTGTCAGACCCCTTACTAAACATCAATTTATCTTTGTTTTGTAAGTATGTTTCAACTGACCATTGCCAGACTTTATCTGCGTTCGACAAGGGTTTTACTTTTGCCCCGTCTTGTTTGTCATGAGGAAAAACATTGCCGGGCGGTATGAGTAAACTGCCGTCGGGGGCTTCAATATAGTAGCGTTGGTTTGGGCGAGAGTCTAATGCCGAGTTATAAAGAGACTTCCATTGTTTATATTTCCGTCCATTATCTTCGGTGAATTTATAGTCACTTTCTTGGATGCTTTTGGGTACGCCAAAGGGCGGGAGAGAAGTGATATTTTTGGCATAGGCTAAAACATAGTCTTTTGTGGGCTTAAAATAAGTTCCATAATTAGAACCTACTTTTGCAATATGTGTTACACACCCGATAAAATTCTCACTGCCGAAAACTTCATCACAAAGTTTTTTAAGATTTGCCTGTTCGTTATCATCAATCGAGATAAAAATAACGCCGTCATCACGGAGCAAGTTTCTGGCAAGCCTTAAGCGAGGATAGATCATGTTCAGCCAATTCGTATGATACCGCCCAGAAGTGTTCGTGTTGGTGCTTGTTTTGCACCCCGCTTCGTCTATTTGCCCCGTTTCTTCCAAATAATGGGCAAGGGGGTCTTTATAATCATCACGATAAACAAAATCATTCCCCGTGTTATACGGCGGATCAATATAAATCATCTTGATTTGGGCATAATAACTCTTTTGTAAGAGCTTCAAAACTTCCAGATTATCCCCCTCTATCATCAGGTTTTGGGTGTTTTCCCAATCGACACTCTCTTCTTTGCAGGGGCGCAGCGTGCCCATGCTCGGCGTTTGGGCAAGACGTAACGCCGCTCTTTTGCCATGCCATGTAAAAGAATAGGGTTCTTCTTCTGTGTCAATCTCTTCGCCTAAAATTTCCCGCAAGCGATCAAAATCTATTTTCCCCCCTGTTTTCCCCTCTCTCACAATGTCAGGAAAAAGACGCTTCAACGTTTTAATATTCTCCTCAACAAGGTCTAAACTCTGCCCAAATTGTGGGTCAAAAATAGTTTGATCTGCAGGGCTATTGGGGGCGCTATTCGGGGAGGGAGATGCTTCTTGCTGGTCGGTCATGTTTTTCCTCTTTGATATTATTTATAAAGGGCAGAGACGTTCTTTTTAAGTTTTAACTCTTTTTTGTCCTTATGTAGTAATTCTTTTTCTTTGAAAATTTTGGTATTTGGGCGATAAGATTCTCTCAAAAGAGGGGTTAGAACAGGTAAAAGAGGATAGATAATTAAGAAAAAAGCCGTTTTTTTAGCTTGCTTGATTGCATGATTAAAGTTTGAGCTAGTTTTATCACTCTATGACATTATCATATCTAGTGCGGAAAAACACGGAAAAACAAAGTTGATGATTATTGCGTTATTACTTGGGATAGTGGCTTGTGTCGTTTGCCCTCTATGTGTGCTTACACTTGGGGCGATTCTTCTCTGTTTTCTTTATCCGATGACAGTTGCGCTTATACCCGTTGCATGGGTATTCGTGGTTTTTGGACGGTGGAGCAACCAAAGATCATATAAAATTGATCGATGGATAGAACAGAAAATAGACAGATGGAAAGAGAAAAGAAGAGTTAAGAAACAAGTGTTAGGCGAGTCTAAAAATACTGATTAATGCGATAGAAGCTACAAGATTAAGGTGTAAGAGTTTTGTATAGAAAAATCTATATTTTTATGAGGCGAAAAGTTAATGTTTCCTCGACAAGAAGCACTTGTACGGCTTTACCAAGGTAGAGAGGGTCTATATCTTCGGTAATAGCGTAAAACCCATCAATGGCAACGAGCTCTGCATCGAAGAGATAGGTTGTAATACGTGCTTTAGCATTGCCACCAATCCCGGCAATAACGCGTCCACGCAGAGCGCCGTAAATGTGAACAGATCCCCCGGCAGAAACTTCTGCCCCCGATGAGAGGGAGCCAAAAATAACAACATCTCCTTCGGGGTAAATAATGCTTTGCCCAGATCGGACAGTTTCTTCTACGAATAATGTTGACGGCGGCGGAGGGGGGGGCGTTTCGTCTGGTGTTGGAACAATAGGGGCAGTTGTGCGACTTGTTGGCGGGGCATCAATCCAATGCCATTGGGCGACAGCAGGCCAATGGCGGTTTCCATTTTCTATGCCTAAAATATGAATATGTCGTGCCTGTAAGGCAGGGAGAAGATCGGCTAAATGAGGCGTATTGGCTTGGAGAAGACTTAAGTCTAAAATAACTGATTTGTTGGTAAAAAAACTTGCTGAACGCGTCAAATGATAATCAAGTGCCGCGATCCAATCGGTGAGCGGAGGTTCTGGTGTGAGAGTAAGGGCAAAAAGGGAACGCCCCGACATGCGAATACGGGGATGAGAAGAAGAATGATTCAATGGACGATAACCTTAAACTGATTGTGATACTTGACTTTGATAACTTCGATATATTCGATATAAATGAACATGTTTTTTTATTCTGTTTGATCTGTCTATCCTGAAATGAGGGGTGCAAACAACAGAAAGTAGTGAAATAATAACGTGCGTTATTGGCGATTTTCTTTTAAGATAACCCTAATATTAAAGTAACATTATCATAAAGTTATGAAATATGCGTACTCTTTTTCATTTTCCGCTTTGCCCGAATAGTCGTACTGTTCGCCTTGTTCTTACTGAAAGGCGTTTAGCGTTTGATCCTGTTGTTGAGCGTCTTTGGGAACAAAGACCCGAATTTTTAGCCTTGAATCCAGCGGGGGATCTTCCTGTTCTTGTTGAAGATAATGGTTTTGTGGTGCCGTCTGTTTATGTCATTAACGAGTATTTGGATGAAGCCTATAATGATAGGCGTGAAATCTCTTTGCTGGGGCATACATTAGCAGAGCGCGTGGAAATACGTCGGATTGTGTCGTGGTTTGATACGCTCTTTGCGCGGGAAGTTTCGACGCGTTTTATTAATGAGCGGGTTATGAAACGTTTAAGTGGACGCGGAAATCCTGATGCAGGTGCATTGCGAGAGGCTTATGCAACGATGAAACCCTTAATGCGTTATGTGAATGAGCTTGCTGAAACACGAGGGTGGCTTGGAGGGTCTTTTTTGTCGCTGGCTGATTTTGTTGCCGCTGCCCATATTTCGTGCTTGGATTTTATCGGAGATGTTAATTGGAGACATGTGCCGGCGTTACGTGATTGGTACGCACGTATGAAATCACGCCCCTGTTTTCGCCAGTTATTAGCCGATCGTATTGTAGGTATTACGCCACCAGAACATTATACAAATCTCGATTTTTAGCTGTTAGATGACAACAGGCTTTATGTTTATACATAACAAAAACTATAAGAATTGAAGCGAATGAGTGAGACAATGTATAATACGTAATTGTTATACGTCTCATGAAACGTATAACAAAATATGGGACATATACGGGACATGGACGTAAATATGTTTTAGGGTGTGTCGCTTTTGTTGGGGGGCGTATAAAGGTTTTTATTTGTGGGTGAGGGCTAAAGCTCTGGTGTAGAGAGCACGTTTGGAGGTTCCGGTTATACTGGCTAAAAGTGTTGAGGCTTCTTTAAGCGAGTGACGTTCTAAAAGTGAGAGGAGGACAATGTCGAGGTTTTGCGAGGGCGTTGTCGGTGTATTTTTGAGAGGAGGACCGAGGAGAAGGGTTATTTCGCCACGTGGTGCATGGTGCGTGTAAAACAGAGCTAACTCGCTTAATGTTCCACGACGAACCTCTTCAAAACGTTTGGTGAGTTCTCGGGTAACGGCAGCGGGGCGATCGGCACCAAAAATGCAGATCATATCTTCTAATGTTTCTCTCAGACGATGAGGGGCTTCATACCAAATAAGGGTGGCTGTTAACCCGTTTTGTTCGGCAGTTTGTATATGTGTAAAAGATTTTTTGCGTGCATTTTGACGAGAAGGAGGAAACCCGGAGAATAAAAAAGGGTAAGGGGGTAAACCTGAAAGAACCAGAGCCGTGAGGGCAGCATTAGCACCCGGAATGGCTGTAAGAGGGATGTCGGCTTTAATAGCGGCTTGGACGAGTTGAAAACCCGGGTCTGATAAAAGGGGCATACCAGCATCTGATACGAGAGCAATATTTTTGCCTGATTGGAGGCTTGTAATGAGGGATGGAATACGGTGGCGTTCGTTATGTTCATGTAAAGCTTCTGTTTGAGTCGTAATGCTATACTTATGGAGGAGAGCAGCGGTTGTGCGGGTATCTTCACATAAAATAAGATCGGCTTTGGTAAGAGTTTCTATGGCGCGAGGGCTAAAATCACCAAGGTTGCCTATTGGGGTTGCCACAAGGGTAAGCCCGTTAAAAGAGCCAGAAGAAGAATCAGCTGTGGAGTGATGGTATGGGGTGTGCATATGGGTTTCCTAAAGTATTGGAGGGGATACGCAGGCAAATGCATAGTCTTGTAAAAGAGCGTGTGATAGGGGGTATCATGCAAACTATTCTACGTGGTAAACTGAAATGGGTTGTCTTAAGTTGTGTTGTTCTTTCTGATTGTGCTCATCATACACCTTCTCGCCAAACTTATCAGAGGAATTTTAATCAGAGGAATTTTACGCCTTCTGTTGAGGCACCGCTGCCGCATAGAGTGGGGGTTTTATTGCCTTTAAGTGGACCGAACGAGGCTCTTGGGCGTGAATTATTAGCAGGGGTAAGGCTAGCTTTAACACAAAAAACAGCAACATTGGGATCAGACTCGCCTATGATTATCGATGTCCACAATACGGCGGGTAATTCCGACGAGGGGGATTCTAAAGTTCTTCTTGCGACTCACGAGGCTATACAGCGTGGTGATGGTTTTCTTATAGGACCGTTGACAAGTGCAGAAACATCTTTATCGGCACCTATTGCTGTAGAGGCACATGTGCCAATGTTAACGTTGACAAGTGACAGTGATCAAGGGCGCGCCGGGGTGTGGGTTATGGGGATTACGCCTGAAGAACAGGTGCAAGCCCTTGTAGAATACGCACAAAATACGGGAAAGCAACATTTCGCGGCACTTTTGCCTGATAATAGACTCGGGCATGTAATGGGGAAGGCGTTACAGGCTATTTGCCAAAATCAAGACATGTCGGATCCGAATATTCTTTATTACGCAGAAAACTCGGAAAGTATTCAAAAGGCTCTCCAGCAACTTTTAGCTGATAATCCTCGTTCTCAAACAGATCAACAAGGAACTCAACAAGAAACACCGTCTAAAGAAAATAGCAATACGCCACAAGAGGCATTACCGCCTGATCTTGCCGCTGCATTAGGGGAATCTTCTTCGTCTAATGGTGTAAAAAACACGAATAAACCTGTGGTTAATAATACGGGGAATCTTCAAGTCTCGCCAGAGATCTCCTCAAAAACAGCCCCTTATTTTGATGCGTTGCTTTTAGGAGATACGGGGCTTGGCTTAAAGCTTGTTATGACGGCGCTTGCACAAAAACATATTGGATCACCCAATGTGCAAATTATGGGACCAGGTCTATGGGCTGCTTTTTCATCTAAACTGGGGGCAATTCAAGGGGCTTGGTTTGCGGCACCAAATCCGGTTTTTCGTCAATCATTTGTGGCGCGCTTTATGGCACAAAATAACCATGTACCAAAACCTTTAACAGATCTCTCATATGATGCGGCACAAGTGGCGCGTGCTGCCGCTTTAGGAAATAACGGTCAATTTGATCGTGCTGTATTAACACGGCGGAGCGGATTTCAAGGCGTAGATGGTCAATTTTATTTATTGCCTGATGGTCGTGTAAAACGTGCATTAGCAATATTTGAAATACAGGGTTTAGGCGTGCCAGCACACGTTATTGCGATATCTCACCCAAATGATGATGAAGAGGCAGAAAAGAGGAATTGAAAGGAAAAGAGATAACTCTGATTAACTTTAATAGGTTCTGCTGCATTTTACCAACACTTGAAAAGTATTTCTTATTGTTGTCCTGCCAAATGATTAAATCATTCAACGAAATAAAAATATATTTCGAAATTGTTGATCAAATATTCATAAATTTTCATCAAGTGTTTTTACATGTTTTGATAATCAGTGTTAGGTTTTCTAATACTTCATCGGGATCTTTTTTTTCGAGAATCGCAACTTCCGTTACAAAGCGTTCTTGCGCCGATTCAAATAGTTTTCGTTCGCTAAAATTACAGTTGATATGGTCAATATTTCGACATAAATCACGAAGGACTTCAGCAATTTGGATCAGGTCGCCAGAACGAATTTTTTCTTGATAAATCATCGCACGCTTTGTCCACATACCTTTATGAGAATGTGGTTTTTCTTTAATAATAGAGAGGGCTTTATCAACAACTTCGCGGGTGGCAACTTTTCGTAAACTTGTTTGATGGGCTTTATTCAGTGGAATACGAAGTACCATTTGCTGACTAGGAAAAGAAATTTGAATAATTTCTAATTGTATACCTGCGATTTCATCAACATAAATTCTGTCTACACGACCAACACCATGTGCAGCGTATACAACAAAGTCCCCTTCTTGAAAAGAATTCTTATTTTTTTTTGCGGCAATTTTGGGCGTTGTTTCTGTTGCTCGGGTTACATGGTCGTCTTTGAGAGTTATTTCAGACATCCCCGTAAATTCATCCTGTGTAATTCGAAATTTATCAACCATAAAAGATATTATACGATTATTTTAGTTTTGTATGCCACTTTTAGGTGTTAAGGGATCTAAAACCTGTTCTCCGATTGGTTGAAGCACATCGATTTCAATATTGCGTGCCATGGTAGCCATAGGGAGTGAATGGACTGAATGAGAAAAAGGTTCTTGCAAATCATTAGCACTTTTATCAAGTATTAAAAACAACATACCAACAAGAGAAGAGCCGAGCGGAGTAATCCACTCTAACGTTTGCACCATAGATAATGGTAAAACTAAACAAAAAATGTTCGTTAACGTACGAGGGAGAATGGAAAATTGCGCTGGGAGAGGCGTGTTTCGAATACGTTCAAGCCCTCCTTGTGCATTGGCAAGGTCTGAGAGGATACGGTCTATTTGTCCGTGTACAGCACCATCAATGTTTTTTCGTTGGACTTCTTCTGCAACACGTAAACCAATTTGATAGAGAATAGCGTTGGGTTTATTGCGGTAAGGAGCAATAGCCTTATACATGTGAGGCGGTAAGAGTCGCGCTACGTCGGCGGAACTATCTTGCTTGACATCAAGTGCCATACGAAGGGCATGTGGGTAGGCAGCAATGGCTCTCATAAGGTCATAACGGTTATTTAAAAGACTACCGGCTTGACGCCCAAAAGAACGACAATTATTGGTAACACTTCCCCATAATGTTCTTGCTTCCCACCAACGGGCATAAGCACTACTACTACGAAACCCCATAAAAAGTGCTAGCGCGGAACCGATGAGAGAAATTGGTAAAGAGGGTTGTTCCATCCATTCTTGATGAAAAACTTGGTAGAGAATAACAACGACAAAATCCCATAGAAACATGAGTAATAAAGGGTAACGAACCTCATAGACGATAATCCATAAGCCTACGCGTGGGTTAATAATCACGTAACTCTCCTTAGCTTCAGTGTATTTTCATTACTTTTTGCGAGTCAGAAATATAAAAAATAATATAAAGAAGAATGTGTTCTGTGCAATATCACCTGTAAAATATCTCAAAATCTTGAGTGGATAAGAGAGATAAAGTGAGTCACTTATAGGGTTTATGTGTAAAGCCTATCAATGCAGCAAGCCATTTTAGGTATTCTGTGATGAGAATTTTTATTGAGCTGGGAGAAAACGGATGATGTAAGGCAGGAGGGGTGACGGGGTAAGGGTACAGTGTTATTTGGGGGAGAGCCCTGTTAAGTTCTAAAAGCGCGCGTTGCATGTGATATCCCGCTGTGACGATAATAAGACTATGGGCATGGATCGTATGTACCCAATCGGCAGTTTCTTGCGCGTTTTCTATCGTTGAACGAGCTTTATAGCCTAATGTAATGCAAGAGCGTATGTTATGCGGTACAGAAATAGGGGACAGGGTGTTGAGCGGTGTTTTAGGCGTAACACCAGAAATAAGTAAATAGTCGCCATGATGGTGTGTCAGAAGAGATAAAGCAGTGTCTATTCTTCCCGCACCACCGGTAAAAGCGACAATACCATCAGCATGGAAATAGGTGGGGTATTTTGGGTGTAAAGCATTGTAGAAAAACCACACAAACCCGCCAAGTAATATAAAAAAAGGAAGGAAAACCAAAATAGTAAGTGTTTTAATGAGGGGGCTACTTAATTTTCTTTTGTTTTCTGGGGCTATGGGAGGTAACGAAGCCATGAGCGAACAAATATTTGTGTTATGATCCAACAAAACGCATATATAAAAACGAGTAATAAGAATAATTCTAAAAGCAATGGCAAAGAAAAAATATCAAAATCGGTAGAGAGTAGAGAAAGACGATCAGCAGAAGGGTTTGATAAGGCAAAAATTTGTGGCGTTGTAAGATAAAAGAAAAACAGTAAAAGAGACGCTGCAAATATGCCAACAATGCTCGCACATAAAACAATACGTGCTGTTTGATGTGCAAAACATCCAGCAACATAAGCATCAGAAGCACCTAAATGGTGTAAAAGCGCGATCGTTTCTCGACAAGTGGTGAGGGTGCTATGGGCGCATAAGAGTATAAGAGTAAGGGTTGCTATCCCTACAATAATAAGCACTAATCGAGAACAAAAAAGAAGGGAAGAAGAAAGGTTTTGTAAATGATGATTCCACTGTGAGTTACGTTCAATAATAATGTCAGGAATTTGTTGTTTGAGTGTTTGTTGAACAAAAGGGGGGAAGGCACTATGTGGAGGAAAGCGAATTTCGATAATGGCGGGTAAAGGAAAAGAGGTTGCCTCGGTCGTATCGATCCATGGTGTGAGTAATTGACGGATTTGATCTGGCTGTAATAGATGAATGTTTGTATTTTGGGGTAATTTTGTTTTAAGTATATTCAGAACGACATCAACGCGTTGGGGGGGGGTGGTGAGTGTATTGTTCGTCGCGTTATTATTGGAAAGAGGGAGAGTTGGATTGGGAATTTGGAGAATAACGATCTCTGTGTTATCAGCACGCCATTGATAAGAAAGATTTTTTGCTCCGTGAAACCCTGCGAATGTCATGGTGAATAAAAACATGACGAGTGCAGTCGTTAAAAAAAGAGACAGCGAAGGAAAAAGATCAGAATGAGAAGGTTTGTCTTGGTATTTGATAAACAGGGAGAACATATTTTTTGTCTGTTTTTATATCTATTGTTATGGTGTTGTTAGGTCGTACAATTGCCCGTGTACTAGGTTTAAAACAGGATAACGTCTTTCTTGTATAAGTGAGAGGTCATGTGTTGCAATAATCACTGTACTACCGATTTTGTTAAGTTTGAAAAACATGTCTAAAATACGTTTAGCTTGTTCGTTATCTAAAGAATTTATAGGTTCATCAGCTAAAATGATTTGAGGGCGATGCACAACAGCGCGGGCAATAGCCGTAAGTTGTTGTTCTGCACGTGAGAGGCACGAGGTAGGTCGTCTTGCTTGTTCTGTTAAACCAAACCACCGTATAACAGCACCGACTTCTTGTTTTATCATTTTTTCTGGACAGTTCTGCAACTGTAAGGGAAGGGCGATATTTTTGGCAACTGAAAGATTTGGGATAAGGCTAGGATTTTGATAAACGATTCCAATTTTTTGCCTTAAATGTAAAAGGGTATGTCGTGTTGTATGTGAAGTAATCTCATGATCGAGAATAACCATTTTTCCCTCTAAAGGGAGATGCTCAAGGTGTAAAAGTTTGAGTAAACTGCTTTTCCCTGATCCAGAATGTCCAAACAACCAGCAGAAACTGCCTTGAGACAGTGTAAAAGAAATATGGGAAAGTGCTAGGAGTTTATCTTTTGTGGTGGTATGTTGCCATGAAATATTATCAAGTTTTATCATGATTTTATAGTGTTTTAAAGTAAGTAAAAATGCCGTAGACCTGACATGTGAAAAGGGTAAAAAAATAAGTTTAGCAGATAACTTTTATTTGAGAAAATGGTCAGAGTGAAAGGAAAGAGGCTAAACTCATTTCCATTTTCTGGTATACGTTTCGTAAGTATTTTTATTAATATATAAAGCATGGCGTAAGGTAAAGAGTATTCTATTATTTATTGGGGCATTGCGTTTGAGGTTTTTATGGAGGCAGTATTTGTTCAACCGCGTGAGGAAACAGCCACTGAAGCGATAGAAGCCATTGGTGAGGAGTTAAGTCTTTTTGATGATTGGGAAGAACGATATCGCTATATTATAGATTTAGGGCGTCAATTACCTCCGTTTCCTTCAGTATGGTGTAATGAGGAACATCGTGTCCCCGGGTGTCAGAGCCAAGTTTGGCTACAGAATTATAAAGAGGGGGAAAGGCTTTATTTTTCAGGAACATCAGATGCGGCGATTGTTTGTGGGCTTGTCGCATTGCTGTTACGGGTTTATTCAGGGCGGAGTTGTGCAGAAATTGAAAAAACAAGCCCGTCTTTTTTAAGGGATCTTGGGTTAGTGCAAGCGCTTTCTACCAATCGGGGGAATGGCGTGCAAGCTATGGCGCGGGCGATACAAAAAGCGGCGGCAATCGCCCGAGGTTAGTTTGTTTAGAGGATATTCAGGCTTGCGTTTTTTGTTTGTATGTGCTAGCTTATTTCAAAACAAAATAGACAGAATCTAGTTTTGTTTGTTTGTAAAAATTTTTGTTTTTTGTTTTTTGTTTTTATTTATCATAGAGTGTTTCGTCTATGCGCTGAGGCGAGAAGGGCATGCCTAGCCATATAACGAGTCATAAAAGGGGCGCTTTTCTTCTAAATGAGGTGGCGTTACTTTAGTTTTTTAGATAGAGGTATTTAAGGAGTAAGAAAATGCCCAAGTTAAAAACGAAATCATCTGTAAAAAAGAGATTCAAGATTACGGCAACGGGTAAGGTGCTTTCTGGTCCGTGTGGTAAACGTCATGGTCTGATTAAACGCCCTCAGAAAATGAAACGTACCGCCAGAGGTACGCAAACATTAACAGCACAAGATGGGCGTACCGTGAAACAATGGGCACCCTACGGGTTGGTATAAGGAGCTTCTACTTATGGCACGAGTAAAACGGGGCGTTACAGCACATGCCCGACATAAAAAAGTTTTGAAATTAGCCAAAGGATATCGAGGGCGTTCTTCGACGAGTTATCGTATCGCGTTAGAACGTGTTGAAAAAGCACTACAATATGCTTATCGTGATCGGCGAAATAAAAAGCGTGATTTTCGCTCTTTATGGATTCAACGGATTAACGCTGCTGTACGTGAACATGGTTTAACCTATAGTCGTTTTATCGGTGGTCTTAATAAAGCGGGTATTGCTATAGATCGTAAAGTTCTTGCTGCGATTGCCTATGATGATGCAGCGACTTTTTCAAATATCGTTAAACAAGTACAGACAGCTATTACCGATTAAAATGCTTCGGTTTTGTCGGCATTGGTATTAAAGACGCAGATGCCCGTAGATGTCATCGACAAAAAAGAAAGGTCGCCTTATAGGCGACCTTTCCTACTTGTTATGATATGAAAATTTTGTACTCTATGAAGGGGGTAATTTTTGCGTTACACTCCGGAAATATCAACGTTATTGATTATTCGTTATCAATAATTCAAAGTCTTGTATGAGTAAAGGGGATATGAATAACGATCTTGAGATTTTTCGTGATGAAGTTTTATTAGCCCTTGCAGAAGTAACAGATATCCGTGCTTGGGATGCAATACGGGTAAATACGCTCGGTAAATCTGGAAAACTTACCGCTCTATTGAGATCGTTGGGGGGGATGTCTCCCGAGATACGTAAAGAGCGAGGGCAAGCATTAAATCGCCTTCGTGATGAATTGGCTCATTGCTTTGAAGAACGTAAGCGTGTTTTGGAAAAAGCGGCAATAGAAGCTCGTTTACAAGCTGAACGCGTTGATGTCAGTTTGCCACCACCTCCTTGTTTAGGAGGAGAGCGACAGGGGTTTCTTCATCCGATTAGCCGGACTATTGAAGAAATAAGGAGTATTTTTGGGACTATGGGCTTTTCTGTAGAGGAAGGTCCTGATATTGAAACAGATTGGTATAATTTTTCTGCCCTAAATACGCCAGATCATCACCCTGCTCGTACAGATCATGACACGTTTTATTTATCTCCACGACAACCAACAGAATCAGAACAACAAGAAATACCTCAAAAAATACATCTGTTAAGAACGCAGACTTCTGGGGTGCAAATTCGTACGCTACTTGCCAAAAAACCGCCTTTACGTATTATTGCACCCGGGCGGGTTTATCGCGCTGATCATGATGCTACTCATTCGCCGATGTTTCATCAATGTGAGGGATTGGTCATAGAGCAGGGGATAACGTTAAGCCATCTTAAAGGGTGTTTGACAGATTTTCTACGTGCGTTTTTTGATCGACCGCGTCTTCCGGTACGATTTCGGGCTTCTTATTTCCCTTTTACAGAGCCCTCTCTTGAGGTGGATATTGGTTGGTCACGCCAAACGGGTGAAATTGGTAACGGCGCGGATTGGTTAGAGGTGCTTGGGGCGGGCATGGTACATGTGCGTGTACTCGCGAATTGTGGCATTGACCCGCGTGAATGGCAGGGCTTTGCTTTTGGTATGGGACTTGAACGTTTAACCATGCTTAAAAATGGTATTTCAGATGTGCGTTCATTTTTTGAAAACGACATTCGCTGGCTGCGTTATTATGGAACAAACCCATTTGAAGCCGTTTTATAGCCCGAAGGAGATCAAAAAATGAAATTTACATTCTCGTGGCTTCGTGAACATTTAGAGACACACGCAACCCTTGATGATATTTGTACAACCCTTAATCGGATCGGGATAGAGGTTGAAAAAGTTGAAAATAAGGGAGCAGCACTTGAGCCTTTTTTAACAGCACGTATTCTTAAGGCTGATCCTCATCCAAATGCGGATCGATTACAGGTGTGTTTGGTTGATGCAGGACCAGGGTTTTCATCTGTGCAAGTTGTTTGTGGTGCCCCTAACGCGCGAGAAGGGTTGGCTGTTATTTTCGCACCACCTGGAACTTATGTGCCCGGGTTAAATATAACGATTAAAAAAGGGGTAATTCGGGGAGAACATAGCGGTGGCATGCTTTGCTCTTTGCAGGAGCTCGGGTTAGGTGAAGAAAGCCAAGGGATTGCCGAATTACCGGAAGATACTTTTCCGGGGCAGTCTTATGCCGATTTTGCAGGGTTAGATGATGTTGTTATTGAAGTTGCGATTACGCCAAATAGGGGCGATGCTTTAGGGGTAAGGGGCATTGCGCGTGATCTTGCTGCAGCAGGATTAGGTACATTACGTCCATGGTTACAAAAAACAGTTGAAGATAAATTTGCTTCACCTCTCACCTGGGCTATAACGTATCATGAAGCATGTCCATGGGTTTTGGGGCGTGCTGTGCGAGGTGTGCGAAATGGTGCCAGCCCTGAATGGTTACGCCGCCGTTTAGAAAGTATCGGTTTACGTCCTGTTTCGGCGTTGGTGGATATAACCAATTATTTTTGTTTTGATCTTGGGCGTCCCCTACATGTTTTTGATATTAAGAAAATAACAGGCTCTTGCCTTACAATAGATCGTGGTCATGGGCAAACCTTGCGTGCCCTTGACGGAAAAGACTATGTGCTCTCTGAAAAAGATTGCATCATTGCAGATGAGGCGGGGGCGCAATCTATAGCAGGCATTATGGGGGGTGAGGCAACAAGCGTTGATGAAAATACCACAGAGGTTTTTATTGAATGCGCGTTATTTGACCCTGTGCATATTGCCATGACTAAACGACGGCTGGGTATATCCTCCGACTCAAGCTATCGTTTTGAACGTGGGGTAGATCCGGCTTTACCTATGAGTGCGTTAGAAGCAGCAACGTGTATGATTGTCGATTTATGTGGGGGCGAGGCAAGTGCAGTTGTTGCTGCCGGGCAACAGCCTTATTGGCAACGTGAGGCGTCGCTTCGCTTTAATCAGATCAAACATTTCGGTGGGTTAGATCTACCTTCGTATGAGAGCGTTGCTGTGCTAGAAAAACTCGGTTTTGAAGTGATGACGTATGACGAAAGCGCGCTACGTGTGCGTGTTCCCTCATGGCGTAATGATATTGCCCAAACGCCTATTTTATCACAGGCGGAAGGGCTTTCTACAGAAAAAGCTGCTCGTGTGGCAGAACCTGTTGCCTCTATGGAAGCAGAGCGCGATCTTATTGAAGAAATTTTACGGATTAAAGGGATAGACTCAGTTCCTGTTGTGTCATTACCGCCTTTACCTTTTTTGTCTTCTCAAGAAAGCGAGTCAGTAAAAAGAAACTCTCATCAGGCAAAGTTATTTTCTATTCGGCGGTTGTTAAGTGCTCGTGGTTTAACAGAAGCGGTTAGTTTTTCTTTCGTTGCATCTGAAAGAGCCGCACGTTTTGAGGGTACGTCCGAAAATTTACGCCTTCTTAACCCTATTGCCTCAGATCTCAACCAAATGCGCCCAACGCCACTTGTTTCTCTTATAGAGGCGGTGCGTCATAATAGCGCGCGGGGGTGGAGCGATATAGGGTTGTTTGAAATAGGTCCAGCTTTTACAAGCGATGTTATACAACAAGGGCAACAGACAATGATTGTGGGGGTACGATCGGGTTATACGCCGCGTTACCCGGGTGTACCGAGTAGGGCTGTTTCGTTTGACTCCGTAAAAGCAGATTTATTGGAGGTGTTACAACAATGGGGAGTAAGTCTTGAAAGTCTAACAACGTCAACAGGTGCGCCTTCTTGGTATCATCCGGGGCGGTCGGGTGTATTACGACAAGGAAAAAAAGGCAATATTTTTGCCCGTTTTGGAGAATTACATCCTGCCCTATTGCAGAGTGACTCTATAGAAGTGCCGGTTGTTGCTTTTGAAGTTTTATGTGACGTTTTGCCCCTATCTAAACATAAGAAAAAACAAGCCTTGAAATTATCGCCATTTCAGCCTGTAAAACGCGATTTTACTTTTGTTGTGGCGCAAGATATCCCAGCTGAAAATCTTATACGTGCTGTGAGAGAGGCGGATCGGCAGTTGATAAGTCATGTCCGTCTTTTTGGTGTGTATGATCCGAATAATCCAAATGTTTCCAACAAGTGGGAAGGGCGTGTTTTGAAAACTAAAGTCTTGAGCGCTTGTGATAATAATGGGGATATTTTGCCGGTGCAAAACGTTCAAAACAATCAAGACAACGGGGATAAGCAGCGTCTTTTAAGTTCTATATTGCGTTATAATAAAAAGAATTTGAAAATCGAAAGCATTCATGAACGCGATGAACAAGCTGATAAACAATATCTTAAAGTAAGTTCTCGAGAAAGGTATTGCTTTTTTATGAGTGTAGAAGTCACACTTCAACCTATGGAGCGGAGTTTGACAGAATCAGATCTTGAAGCTATATCTCATCAGATTGTAAAGGCTGTTGAAAAAACAACTGGGGGAACGTTGCGGTCGTAATTTTGTAAAGGCTTACTTCAAATTATACGTTGAATGGTTACTTTGAATGGTTACTTTGCCTTTTGTGCTACACTTATCGGATAAGTTTCAATGACAATAGCGAAGCGTAAAAAGTAAGCGTAAAAATTACTGGGGCATAAAACTGGGGCATAAAAAGGAATAAAAGGCGTAGTCGTCATGGGTTTGGCAGCAGTATTGCTTGTTATTGCGCTTCTCCTTGTGGTGGTGAGTGCTGTGCAACCACTTGCCCGCAGGCTTGATTTGTCTGAAACAGTGCTACTCGCTATTGTCGGTATTGTTATCGGTTCATTAGCTGATTTCGGACTACGAACATCTTATTTTCCTATTTTTGGGGGGGTTGCGGAAACGTTATTAGATTTCCCCGTTAATAGTGAAGCTTTTTTGCTTATTTTTTTGCCTGTCTTGGTTTTTCAATGTGCGTTAGCGATTGATGTACGGCGTTTAGCCCACGAAACGGCAACAGTGCTGTTAATGGCGGTGATTGCTGTTGTGTTTTCAACGGCGATCATTGGTTTTGCCTTATTTCCCTTTACCCACATGCCTTTAGTTGTTTGCTTGTTGTTGGGGGCGATTGTTGCGACAACAGATCCTTCTGCCGTAGCGAGTATTTTCCGTGATATTGGGGCAGCAAGCCGATTAACGCGCCTGATCGAGGGAGAGGCTTTACTTAACGATGCGGCAGCTATTGCTATTTTTTCTCTTTTATTACCTTCTGTTACGATACATCGTCATTTACATTTAAGTGAGGCTATCATCTCATTTTTTGTATCATTTATTGGGGCTTTTATCGTAGGTATTGTGATCGGGCGACTGACTTTATTTATGATGTCAGTTATTGGGAGTTCTGCGGCGGAAATTACCTTAACCGTTGCCTTGCCCTATGTTGTCTATATTATTTGTGATGAATTTCTGAGTATATCGGGCGTTGTTGCGACTGTGGCAAGTGGTTTGACTTTGTCATTTTACGGTCCTTCTATGATCCGCCCCCATACATGGTTATTTCTTCAACAGCTTTGGCAGCAGCTTGTTTTTTGGGCAGGATCTCTCGTGTTTGTTCTCACGTCTATGCTTGTTCCCCATTTGTTAATGGGGGTAAGTGCTTGGGATTGTGTACTCGTTCTTGTTGCAAGTATTGCAGGTATTGCGGCGCGTGCTGTTGTTGTGTTTGGTTTATTACCCCTTTTGACGTTGTTTCGTCTTTCTCCTTCTGTGCCGATTCCCTTCAAAATAACGATGGTTTGGGGAGGGTTACGAGGGGCGATCACACTCGCTCTTGCTTTAGCAGTAACAGAAAATGATCGGGTTCCAACACCTGTCGCCCATTTTGTCGGGATTGTTGCCACAGGGTTTGTGCTGATTACATTGCTGATCAATGGGACAACACTACGTTCTTTAGTGATCTTTCTTAAACTTGATCATCTTCCTTCTATTGACGAAGCTATGCGGCATCAAGTTTTGGGCATTGGGTTAAGTAATGTACATGATCGCGCGCAAGAAGTTGCCGATCGGTTGAATTTTCATAAAGAAGTTACACAGCCTGTTTTAGACCGGCTTCAACAACGTTCTGATGAGGAAAAAGAAGTTAATGAGTTTGATGAAGCCATAACCGATACCCAGCGGGTTAGTTTAGCACTGATTGCTATTGCCAATCAGGAACGCTTTCTTTTACTCGATTTATTTCATATGCAAAGTCTTTCGCGTAGAATGATAGAAGTTTTACTCCGTTCTACAGAAGCCGCTATTGAGGGGGCACGCTTAAATGGGCGGTTGGGCTATGTTCGTGCTATGCGGCGTAGATTAAGCCCCTCTTTTCGTTTTAAGATTGCCCAATGGATCCATAATTATCTTAATTTAGAACGTCCGCTTATGCTCTGTATGGCGGAACGTTTTGAAATGTTGATGGTTGCCCGTTTTGTTTTGACATCGTTAATGCGTTTTATGCACGAACGGCTTTCTCCCACATTAGGGAATCGTGTTGGTGAAATTGTTGATGAGGTGTTACTTCGTCAGTCTAAACTTCTGGATGATGCGTTAGCCACATTACGATTTCATTATCGAGGATATGCTGAAGCCCTCGAAAGTCGTATTTTTTATCAAGTTGTTTTACGCCTTGAGGGAGAAGAATATAATACACTTCTTGCAGAATCGTTAATTAGTGATGAGTTGAGTCGAGATCTGTTTAAAGATTTAGACCACCGCCGGCAACGGGCAGAAAGGCGCTTGAGTTTTGATCTTCGTAGCGGTATTGATGATCACATTAAGGCAGCCTCTATTTTTGAGGGAGTTCCAAAAGCAGAATTGCATGATTTAGCAATGACGATGACGTTGAGGTTTGCGACGCCGCAAGAGGTTATTAGCCGTAAAGGGGCAAAAATGCGCTATGTTTATTTTATTAGCGCGGGCGAGGTGGAAGTTCATGTTGCCGGGGTTGATTATGTGTATAAAGAGGGGGATCTTCTCGGGGCATATGAAGTATTGAATAATATTCCCTGCGTTGGTACAATGCGGGCTGTTCGATTTGGTCATTTTATGGCGATTAAAGTTTCACGCTTTTTAAGGCTTATTGAGGATTATCCCATTGTTATTGAAAATATTAAAAAAGCGGATCTCCAAAGACGTGATACGACTGAAACACCAGAAAAAGAGGAGCAGTCTTCGATTCTTCTTTTACAGAACGAGGGGGTTGATACCATCGTAGATGGTAACAATGCCCTATGGTTAGAACAGCAGAAAGAGATATCTGAGATAACGAATAATAAAAATTCTTCAAAAGAATAATTTTTATTGACACGTCATAGGAATATGGTTACAAA
>JAFPVE010000017.1 GCA_017413025.1 Acetobacter sp.
GCGAGTTTACGTATTGCCGCCGAATAACATTCTCAACTTGAGAGAAAAGGAATAATTTAAGTATAGTAATTCCATGATGTAAAAATTTACTTAGCATATAGGACGATTTTTTTCGATGGCTCATAGAAAACCTTATGACATAGGTGTTGAGGTGCGTTTTGAGATAGGCGTGCGATACACCCCTAAATGATGTGTCTCTAAATAATGTTTCCGTTGGCTATAATACTGTGCCTGTGTCCACGTTGTTAATTTTTGATGCATTTTTTGACCAAGTTTCCAACAGCCCACGTAATAATTCGCGAGCTGTGGGGGGTGAAGATATTGCAAAAAAAACGATGTAAGCTTTGTATAATTCGCATTATTTTGGGCTTCTGAAACAGCGTTCATAAAAGTGTTATTGACGTTCATAACGGTGCTATAGAGGTCACAACATTCGCTTAAGTGTATGACTTGCGACATGATTTCTTGGGGGGTTTCCCCTGTGGTATATACACCTACGGCACTCACAGCCCATTCTGCAAGAGAAGCATTCTGAAGATTTACGAGGGCAGGGTGAGTATAAAGGTAGCTGGTTGCGCATGTTTCTGGGGTTGGTTGTGGGATTTTGACATTTTTGAGTCCTGACGCCATTTCTGTAGACATTTGGAGGAGGAGGTTTTCGCCTTTCGTGACGGCGTTTGTCAGTGTTGTTTGCGTATATCTAAAACAGCCGGTGAGATAAATGCCTAAAGATTTGGGGGTGAGCATGGCGTCAATTTGTGCCATGTTGTTCGTTGCAGCGGTAAAATTGCCGGCAACAAGTGCCTGATTTGTCGCCCGCGAGAGCTGGATAAGCTGCATTTTTTGCACTTCGTAAGGGGCGTATAAATTCCCGCCTGTTTGTTGAGAGAGAACGTTCTGCAATAACCCGTAATTTATGGCGTTTCTGAGATCGGCTAGTGTCAGATTATTTTGTTGGCGATAGGCAGCAGAACAGGTTTCTTTTGAGAGAGCGGGGTAGTGCGTTCTTTCAGGGGTATGTATCCCTGATGTCATTTCAATAAAGCCTTTTTCAAGATACCGTTGAGGTTCAAAAAGGGCACAACCAGAAAGGGAAAGCGCGAGGCTAATACTTAAAAAAATTTAATAAATAACATTTTCTCAGCCCCATCGCTTTTTTATCCGTTCCCTCGATCTACTCATTTCCTAGATCTATCTAACCAACTCATGTTGTCAGTAAAGCTCACTGTCTCTACGCATAACCTCATCATTTGTATTGATAGCATTGTTGCATAAAGTGACAACGTGTTGGGACATAACATATCCTGCTAAACAAGATAAAACAATAAAATGAATATAACATTCAGCTAGATATAATACTCAGCGAGTGGTGGAAATCCATTAAAACTTGTCGAGCAATAGGTCGATACGTATGCCCCTGCGCTTAAAATAATTAACCTATCTCCTGACTTGAGATCTTGCGGTAGCATGTAATGTGCTTTTTCATAGAGAATATCTGCCCCATCACAGGTTGGACCTGCAAGCACAACAGGTGCGAGATCCGACTCCTTTTCCCGATAAAAATCAGACTCGACTCCACGCCATGCGTGAATAGCATACCGAATAGATTCGTTTTCTGTTTCTGCAAGTCCACCAAAACGACCAATATCAAGATAAACCCAGCGCACACCATTTCGTGCCCCACGTGCGCTGACTAAAACAGCCTCTGTATAGACAACCCCTGCTTTTCCAACAATAAAGCGACCGGGTTCGAGCAACACCTCTGGCCATACGTCACCAAAATATCGGCTTATTGTATTTGAAATAGCCTTTGTAAAATTATCAATACTCGGCACATCATCAGCATAGCTTACGGGAAAACCACCGCCGAGATTGAGCATGCGCACATTGACCCCTTCTATTTTTAATTCTTCAAAGAGACTCGCAACACGCGCAATAGCCACTTCATAAGCCTCAACAGATAACTGTTGACTACCAACATGAAAAGACAGACCGTAAGGGTCCAAACCTAAAGTACGTGCCTCACACATTAAATCGTGAGCAGATTCGACAGTTGTCCCAAACTTACGTGATAACGGCCATTCTGCCTTATAGCCGTCTACCAAAAGTCGACAATAAACAAGGCTTCCCGGTGCATTTTGTGCTATTTTTTCAAGTTCTTCACGACAATCAAAAGCAAATAGCCTAATACCTGCACCATATGCTGCACGAATAGCAGATACTTTTTTAATCGTGTTCCCAAAAGAAATGGAGTTTGGCTGCGCACCAGCCTCTAAACAAAGGGCAATTTCTTCCCACGATGCGGCATCAAAACAAGCACCAAGTTTGACTAAACGTTTAAGAACAGCCATAGCTGGGTTCGCCTTAACAGCATAATAAATACGCCCTTTTGGCAACATCTGTCGAAGTAATTGATAATGGTTTTCTACCTCATCAACATCAAAAATTAAACAAGGTGTGACAGGGTTATTTTGAAGAATAAAATGAGCAATCTTGGGATTCATCCCTTCACTTTTCCTCCCTAGAACTTAACAGCTTAAAACTTTCTTTTGCTTTAACGATAACCATAAGACAAATTTTGCAAACAATGGAACAGACGAACACCCCAATAAAAATTTTTCAACTTAGAACTAAAAAGAACGCCTGACGTCATTATATAACCTCTGATGATAAGCAGAAGCACGTGCCTTACTGCGCTAAAAGCAATATACGAAACGAAAAAAAATATAAACGCAAGTAAAAACGACAGCTGTAGTTTTTTTTACTAAACCTGCTACAAAACAGTGTTTTTCACTTTGCAAGGATTACGACTCACGTTTTAAAATGTAGCAAATAATTTCTTTACGCTATGTTTTTTTTTCGAAAAACTCAAAAAACTCTACAAGACAGATCATGACACTTCTCCAACCTTGCTATACCTTATAAAATATATTCTAAAAAGATATTTCTCCTATAACAAAACCTATCCCATTCCCAAACAGTTTCTGCCTTATGGATCAAGAAAAACTCTCTCAAAACAAACAAATTCTACATCCAAAGGCTTTATGTTGGAGAGATTGGAAAATTATCCTCCCTCGTGTTACCCATAATCTTTTTTCTGGATCTACAACGCTTATGGCAGCAGGGTGTGCGTTCTACTGCACGCTTGCACTTTTCCCTGCCATTAGTGCACTTATTTCTATTTACGGTTTGGCGTTTAATATACGTACCATAACACCACAAATGATAGTGCTCCAAAATCTCTTACCTGCTCCAGCTTTTACGCTTATCCAAGAGAGAGTACAAACACTTGTTAACGAACCACATACTTCACTAACATTTAACCTTGTTCTTTCTCTTATTATTGCTCTATGGTCTGCTTCAGCAGCAACACGATCACTAATCTATGCCCTCAATAGCACGTATAAAACGGATGAAACACGTAATTTTTTTATTTTTCACATAACCGCTTTTTTCCTAACTTTTATTGTTGTCATTGGTGCTGTACTTACGATCGCTCTTATGGTTGCTGCCCCTTTGTTGTTCCATATGATCAGCGAACTCCATATTCCTGTAGGCATTCCTATCGATGCCATCAGCTTCCTAACACATTTAACCCATTGGAGTAGCTTTATTGTCCTCTTTATTTTTGAGACTCTCGTGCTTTCTGGACTCTATAACTTTGGTCCTAATCGTCCAAGACGTACCTCATGGTGTTGGACGATGCCAGGCGCTATTCTTGCCACATTGATATGGATTCTAACCTCCCAAGTGTTCTCCTACTATGTCGCGCATCTTGCTGATTATAACAGCACGTACGGACCTTTAGGCACAGTAATCGCTATTATGATGTGGTTTTTTATCACAGCATGGGTTGTCTTAATGGGAGCAGAAATTAACGTTAACATAGAAAGCTACACTCACAACAAACCTTTACCAAGCCGACATTATTAGATGTTTAGATGTATAGAATATACTCTGACCAGAACGATTACAGAACGTAACGACTTATTTTATCTCTCCAACATTATCATATCGCTATACAATAACGTAATACCCGTATTCTAAACATTATGCCGATTATGACGGTAGTGCACTGGTTTGTGTCTACATAATCCATAACAATAATATCTATGATGTTTTAGACGGAAATGAGAGTGATGTCTTTTTACAGAAGAAAAATTTCTTGTCATTTCTGCTTCTTGATCTACATCTTGATTATTAAGCAGATCTCCTTCAGAAACAGGCTGTATCCGCACGTGCGCAAGACCCGCTCTTAACATACCAATACGTATTGCCGCCGCGCGTGAAAGATCAATGATCCGATTGTGAGAATATGGACCTCGATCCGTTACTGTAACAATCACTGATTTACCTGTATCTTCAGACATGACACGTAACCGACTCCCTAACGGAGCTGTTGGATGTGCGGCTGTTAAAGCATGTCTGTTAAATACTGTACCGTTCGATGTATGTCGGTGTAAATGGTGTTCTCGACCACCATACCAACTCGCCACACCTTCCTGACTCCATTGAGATTGAGAATGTACAAATTGTTGACCTCCTTTTGGACGCCCCCAACTATCTTGCCTATTTCCTTGCCTATTTCCTTGGTACACCAGGCCATCACCAAGCATAACAGCACGAGTGGCTAACGCTTTTTGAACTGACTGATCCCATGCAGTCTGTGCCGCATATCCCTTATTGACCTTTCCTAATACCCCTAAAAAAATACTCCCAAGAATTACACTTCTAAGAAGTGCCCTGCGTAGGGCTAACATACGCTTATTTCCTCCATAAGGTTATCGATTGACACATAGTTAAACTTAAATGTTACTTATTAGTTAATATACACCGTGTATTTTTGAACTTTTCTTTGTAGCATAATATTCTCAAAAAGGCAAAAAAGTTGATGAATATCTTAGTGATGTCCACAATCGTAGTAAAAACAAGAGTAAGTCAACAGATTTACAAGTCATATATTTCCTCTACCTCATTGCCTCTTTTCCCTTGAAAACTGCCTTTATACTGTGTTAGACTATGTTCGTTATGGAAAGACCTCTTATTGCTGTTCTTAACGGACCTAATCTTAATATGCTTGGACAACGAGAACCTAACCTTTACGGTCGGGCAACGCTTGACGATATTGAACAGCTTTGTTTACACACCGCTGAAAAACTTGGTCTAGCGATCGATTTCCGACAAACAAATATGGAAGGAGAACTTATCTCTTGGGTACAAGAGTGCCGTAAACGTGTTCAAGGGATTGTGATTAACCCAGCAGGTTATACACACACCTCTATTGCCCTTTTAGATGCACTCCTTTCTATCGATCTCCCTATTATCGAAGTACATATTTCTAACATTTACCGTCGTGAAGCCTTTCGGCATTATTCTTATGTCTCACGCGCTTCTGTTGGCGTCATTTGTGGATTAGGTGTAGGGGGGTATTCTCTCGCGTTACAAGCAATAACCAATCTTATTTACAAGGATTCTCAATGAGTGAAAGACTCATAGATACTGATACTATCCAGACCTTAGCTAAAATTCTTACAGAAACAGGTCTTACGGAAATCGAAGTTGCAGAAAAAGACAGCCGTATTCGTGTTGTACGTAAACTTGATCCCTTACCTCCCGTTACGGCTCTTCCTCATTCTGTTACAGTGTCTCCCACCCCTATAGGACAAGTGGTAGATCAGTCAACGATAAAAACACAACAGATAGAAGATTTGTCAGCTCATCCTGGTGCTGTGACAAGCCCTATGGTTGGTGTTGTTTATCTCACACCCTCTCCTACTTCTCCCCCTTTTGTTACAGAGGGACAGTCTGTAAGTGCAGGTCAAACAATTATGCTCATTGAGGCTATGAAAACCTTCAATCCTATTAAAGCGCCTAAAGGCGGCACTCTCAAATCTTTTCTCGTTAATTCCGGAGAACCTGTGGAATTCGGTCAAACACTTGCGATTATTGAGTGATGTTTTCAAAAATTCTTATCGCTAATCGCGGTGAAATTGCTCTTCGCGTTTTACGCGCGTGTCAAGAACTTGGTATTAAAACTGTTGCTGTTCATTCAACAGCAGATTCAAAAGCTATGCATGTACGTCTTGCTGATGAATCTGTTTGTATCGGACCACCTGCCTCTTGTGACTCTTATCTCAATATGGCAGCTATCCTATCTGCGGCTACTATAACGGGAGCAGAAGCCATTCATCCGGGATATGGTTTTTTATCTGAGAACGCTGAATTTGCTAAATCTGTTGAAGAACATGGCATGGTTTTTATCGGACCTACTCCTCAACACATTCGCATGATGGGTGATAAAATTACAGCCAAAGCGACGATGAAAAACTTTGGGGTTCCTCTTGTCCCTGGTTCTGACGGAAAACTCGAAAGCCTTGAAGAAGCCTATGAAGTGGCAAAAACCATTGGCTATCCTGTACTCATTAAAGCCGTAGCAGGCGGTGGGGGACGCGGTATGAAAGTTGCCCGTACGGCAAAAGAACTTTCAGAAGCTTGGGAAATGGCACGTACCGAAGCACGATCAGCTTTTAATAATGACTCAGTCTATATAGAAAAATATATGGATCGCCCTCGCCACATTGAGTTGCAAATCCTTGGTGACAATTACGGTAATGTTGTTCATTTTGGTGAACGCGATTGTTCTTTGCAACGACGCCACCAAAAACTCCTTGAAGAAGCAGGTTCTCCTGTCATTACAGAAGAACAACGCCATACAATTGGAAAAATAGCGACCGATGCTCTTGCTCGTATGGGGTACCGTAATGCAGGTACTTTAGAGTTTCTCTACCAAGATGGACAATTCTGTTTTATTGAGATGAATACCCGCCTACAAGTTGAACACCCTGTTACAGAGATGATCTGCAACATTGACCTTGTGCATGAACAAATTCGTCTTGCTGCTGGCGAAAAACTCGGCTATACACAAAAAGATATTACTTTCTCTGGTCATGCTATTGAATGCCGTATTAACGCTGAAGATCCAATAACTTTTGTTCCATCTCCCGGAAAAGTTACCATATATCATCCTCCGGGTGGAATCGGTGTGCGCATTGATAGTGCTCTTTATTCCGGCTATCAAGTCCCTCCTTTTTATGATAGTATGGTTGCTAAACTCATTGTTCACGCCCCAACACGTGCTCAAGCAATTGAACGTATGCGCCGTGCGCTTAATGAATTTGTTGTTGGAGGTATTAAAACAGTTATCCCTCTTCATCAGCATATTTTAGAAGACTCTGCCTTTCAAAAAGGCGATTACTCTATTCACTGGTTAGAACAGTTTACAACCCGTACACATACCTCCTAGAAAAGATATAAGCCTAAAACTCTATAAGATTATATTTTCAACAGACACCTAAACATAAGTTTCAAAAGATTAACAATGGTTTTTCTTGACAGAAGAAAGGTCTTATCCTTTTTATAGACAAAAACTAGTAAAACTTTCAAAAAAACTGAAAGACTATGTCACATCTTTATAATTAAGAGAAGATAAATATTATCAACCCTATTGCTAAAAGCAGAAATCTGGCACATTTAACAGAGGATGACTGGTATTCGACACATTCGCGGTGTTTCTATAAGCCTTATATGTGTTGATCCGTCTTCTTACGATAATCAAGGAGAATTTATCCATGAATACCTATATTCCGGGACATGTTACAACAGGTCCCATTCGTGGTTCAAAAAAGATTTATACGAGTCCACAAGGGTACCCTGATATTCGGGTACCGTTTCGCGAAGTCGCTCTTGACTCTTCAGCCCAAGAAGATCCTATATGGCTCTATGATACCTCTGGTCCTTATACAGATCCTGAAGTGATTATTGATCTCTCTAAAGGTTTACCAAAATTACGCGCGTCATGGCTTGCGCGTCGTCATTTAGAAAAAGTACCCTCCCCGCGTATTATCCGCCCTGAAGATAATGGCTGTAGCCGTGAAAGAACCTCTTCTCATCCGCTTCCGCCATGTCCTGCACAACACACGGTTTTAATGGGGCGCGCAGATCAGCTTATCACACAATATGAATTAGCCAGGGCAGGAATTATTACAGAAGAGATGATTTACGTCGCCCATCGTGAAAATCTCGGTCGTCTCCGTGCAGCAAAAAAAACTGCTAAAAATCCTAAAGATGATCCCTCTTTTACAACGGCTATTCCAAATTACATTACCCCTGAATTTGTACGACAGGAAATTGCCGCCGGGCGTGCTATTATTCCCGCCAATATCAACCATCCCGAACTTGAGCCTGTTATTATTGGGCGAAATTTCTTGGTTAAAATCAACGCAAACATTGGCAATTCTGCCGTTCTCTCCTCCGTTGATGAAGAAGTTGAAAAAATGGTCTGGTCAATCCGTTGGGGAGCTGATACTGTCATGGATCTTTCTACGGGGCGTAATATCCACGCAATCCGTGATTGGATTTTACGCAACGCGCCAATCCCTATTGGCACTGTTCCCATTTACCAAGCTCTTGAAAAAGTCAATGGTGATATCAGTAAACTTGATTGGTCTGTTTTCCGTGACACACTCATTGAACAAGCGGAACAAGGCGTTGATTACTTTACGATTCATGCAGGAGTACGACTTCAACATGTACCACTGACTGCTCACCGTGTAACAGGGATTGTCTCACGCGGGGGATCAATTATGGCAAGTTGGTGCCTCAATGGTCATAGAGAAAGTTTCCTTTACGAACATTTTGAAGACATTTGCGATATCATGCGCAGATATGATGTTTCCTTTTCATTAGGAGACGGTCTACGCCCAGGAAGCATTGCCGATGCCAATGATGCCGCCCAATTTGCAGAGTTGGAAACCCTTGGTGAACTTACAAAAATCGCTTGGGATAAAGGGTGTCAGGTTATGATTGAGGGACCTGGCCATGTCCCCATGCATAAAATCCGTGAAAATATGGAAAAACAACTCCATGATTGTCACGAAGCCCCTTTCTATACGCTTGGTCCTCTTACAACAGATATTGCCCCAGGATATGACCATATTACCTCGGCGATAGGAGCAGCTATGATCGGCTGGTTCGGTACCTCTATGCTCTGTTACGTCACGCCCAAGGAACATCTCGGTCTTCCCGATCGCAACGACGTTAAAACAGGGGTTATCACCTATCGTATTGCTGCGCATGCTGCCGACCTTGCAAAAGGACACCCTGCCGCACAGTTACGAGATGATGCTTTGAGCCGGGCACGTTTTACTTTTCGATGGAATGATCAATTTAATCTCTCACTCGATCCAGATACCGCATGCGCTTACCATGATGAGACCATGCCTCATCAAACCCATAAAAGCGTTCATTTTTGTTCTATGTGTGGTCCTAAGTTTTGCTCCATGCGTATTAGCCAAGACCTTCACGAAAACGCACAACGTATGGCAGGTATGGAACAAAAAAGCGAGGAATTTCGTCAATCTGGTGGGCAAGTTTATGTCACAATACCGTGATTTTCTTCTCAATAAAGTCAATAAAGCAAGTAAAGCGCAAAACATCAAAGTGAGACATATAGGATCACATGTCTGTGTCTATTGCCTTATTTGTTGCTTAACATACCTATAAAGAGGGTGATACCCTCTCACGCATGGAAAGCGCCTCTAGTGCAGATTGAAGAATATATGTTGCCGCCAAACGATCAACAATTTGCGCACGACGCTGGCGCGACATGTTTGCTTCTTTAATCAACATACGATTCACAGCAGAAGATGTCAGCCTTTCATCCCACAAGCATGTAGGAATCCCCGTTTCTTTTGAAAGAGCCTTTGCCCAATCGCGACTCGCTTGCGCTGCAGGACCAAAAGAACCATCAAGCGAAATCGGTATGCCCACCACAAGCCCACCAACACCATGTTCTGTCGCTAGTGCACTAATAAGTTTTGCCATCTCTCCCAGTTTAGTACGTTGAATCGTTTGAAAAGGAGAAGCCACCACGCGAGAAACATCTGACAACGCTAGACCTATCCGCTTTTTACCCGGATCTATGCCTAACAGACGCGCCTGCACCGGCAAATGATCAACAAGTTCTAAAATATCAAGAAAAATCGTCATATAATTATGATATGTTATTTTTTGATAATTTATGCTAGAAAATACAAGTATTTTTATTTTTCAAAGGTTACATCTTAAATGTCTCTTACCCCTGAAATCACTAAACACATCGCCAAATTAGCACGTATTGAGCTATCCCCTGATGAGATTGAACCTATCTGCCATACACTGAATAATATTCTTGGTTGGTTTGAACAGATCGCTGAAGTTTGCACAGATAATATTTCCCCCATGGTTAGCACAGAAATAGATTCCCTCCATATGCGAGAAGATCTCGTGACAGAGAAAAACCAGCGTGAGAGCCTTCTTGCCGCTGCTCCCCAAACATCTGGACCTTTTTACACAGTACCACGAGTTGTAGAATGACCTTAACAAAACTAACATTATCGGAAGCACGCGCCGGGCTTCTTTCCCGTCAATTTTCTGTGCGAGAGCTTGTACAAGCCTATCTTGACAGCATTAAGTCCTTAAATCCGACACTGAACGCTTATATTACCCTATGTCCTCCTGAAAATATCTTAAGGACTGCTGACATTGCCGATACGCGTTATAAAAGTAAAGAAAATGGTCTTCTTGAGGGATTACCTATCGGTATCAAAGATATCTTTTGTACACGGGGTATCCGATCAACAGCGGCAAGCCGCATGCTCTCTGACTTTATTCCTTCTTATGAGAGTACGGTAACAGAACGTTTGCTTAAGGAGGGTGCTCTTTTTCTTGGTAAAACCAATATGGACGAGTTTGCTATGGGCTCTTCCACAACGCATTCCTATTTTGAACCAACAATAAACCCGTGGCAAAGTAAAGATGACCTAGATAAAAAATTTGTAGCTGGTGGATCTTCTGGTGGTTCAGCAGTGGCAGTTTCTGCCGAGTTAGCTATTGCCGCCATAGGTAGTGATACAGGGGGATCTATTCGCCAGCCTGCCTCCTATTGCGGGATTGTAGGTTTGAAACCCACTTATGGACGCTGTAGCCGTTTTGGTATGATTGCCTATGCCAGCTCGCTCGATCAAGCTGGTCCTATGACACGCAGTGTTGCGGATGCCGCCCTTATGCTTGAAATTATGGCTGGAGAAGACCCACGCGATAGTACGTGTTCGACGCGCTCTGTCCCAAGATTCTCAAACAGTTATGAGAAAAGTGTAAAAGGTTTGCGCGTGGGTATTCCACGCGAATATCGTAATGAAGGTATTTCATCAGAAGTCAACGCCCTGTGGAACAAAGGCATTGAGTGGCTGAAAGACGAAGGCTGTGAGATTGTCGATATCTCTCTTCCGCACACGCGTTATGGCTTGCCTTGCTATTACATTATTGCGCCTGCTGAGGCTTCCTCTAACCTTGCGCGGTATGATGGGATTCGTTTTGGGTTTCGTCAAGATGCTCCGATCCTTGACGAACTTTATGAAAAAACCCGTGCCGAGGGTTTCGGCGCCGAGGTACGTCGCCGTATTCTTATAGGCACTTACGTACTCTCGGCAGGATATTACGACGCCTATTATCTTAAAGCTCAAAAAGTACGCACACTTATAAGGCAAGATTTTGAAGATGCTTTTAAGAATGTCGATGTCATTCTTACACCGACAGCCCCAACGGCGGCTTTCGAATTAGGAAGTCATAATGATGACCCAATTCAGATGTATCTCAACGATATTTTCACCGTTCCCGCTAGCCTTGCGGGTGTTCCTGCCCTTTCCGTACCAGCTGGATTAGATCAATCCGGGCTTCCTTTAGGGATGCAAATTATTGGCAGACATTTTGATGAAGAAACTGTTCTGTCCGTCGGTAGTGTCTTGGAAAAGGCGGCAAGCTTTCCATACTGCCCACCCCCCCTATGTACTATGTACAGGAGAGTAAGCACATGACATATATTATTGAGGGCAAAACAGGATCGTGGGAAATTGTCGTCGGACTTGAAGTACATGCTCAGGTTATTAGCGACTCAAAACTTTTTTCTGGATCCCCGACCACTTTCGGTGCTGAACCTAACACACAAGTAAGCCTTATCGATGCGGCTTTTCCGGGTATGTTACCGGTTCTAAACCGCGCGTGTGTCGCGCAAGCTATCCGCACAGGGTTAGGGCTTAATGCTCAAATTAACCTTCAGAGTCGTTTTGATCGCAAAAACTATTTTTACGCAGACCTTCCGCAAGGCTATCAAATTAGCCAATTTGAACACCCTATTGTTGGAAAAGGATGTATTACTATTGAACTCGCCGATGGACAAACACGAGAAATAGGCATTACCCGCCTTCATCTTGAGCAAGATGCCGGTAAACTTTTGCACGATCAAGACCCCTCCCTATCATTTGTGGATCTCAACCGCGCTGGGATTGCCCTTATGGAAATTGTCAGCGAACCAGATATTCGTTCCCCTGAAGAAGCGGGGGCTTATTTACGCAAACTCCGCCAAATTTTACGCTATCTTGGCACATGTGATGGCAATATGGAGGAGGGTTCCCTACGTGCTGATGTTAATGTTTCTGTCCGCAAGGCAGGAGAAGCGTTTCGCACACGGTGTGAAATTAAAAATGTTAATTCTATTCGCTTTGTCATGCAGGCTATTGAAGCAGAGGCTCTCCGCCAAGTGGATGTATGGGAAAACGGGCAGACTGTAGAGCAAGAAACCCGACTTTTTGATCCTAGCCGTGGAGAAACACGCGCTATGCGATCAAAAGAAGATGCGCATGATTATAGATACTTTCCTGACCCTGATCTTCTTCCGCTCGTGTTGGAACGAGAGTGGGTAGATGCCCTTAAAGCCACATTACCCGAGCTTCCCGATGCTAAACGCTCTCGCTTTCAAGCCGAATACGGTATTACCTCTTATGATGCAGGTGTACTTGTTGCTGAACAAGCTGTTGCCGACTATTACGAAACCGTTGCTCGTGAACGTGACGGAAAACTCGCCACCGCATGGGTAACGGGAGATTTGTTTGCTGCCCTTAATAAAACAGGTTCCACTATTGAAGACAGTCCTGTAAAGGCAGAAATGCTTGGTCGTATGCTTGATTTAATTACCGATGGCACCATTAACGGCAAAATTGCCAAAGAAGTTTTTGAAGTTATGTTTGAAACTGGCGACTCTCCCGATACGATTATCGAACACAAAGGACTTCGGCAAGTTACCGATACTGGGGTTATTGAAACCGCGATTACGACAGTCTTAGAAAAACATGCTGATAAAGTGGAGGAATATCGTAATGGAAAAGAAAAGCTTTTCGGTTTTTTTGTTGGACAAGTCATGAAGGAAACGCAGGGCAAAGCTAATCCCGCTTTAGTTAACGATGCCTTAAAGGCACGGCTTAATAATTCTTAACAATTATTCAAGGTATAACAGCTTTACAAATGGTTATGAGAAGAGTGTTGATTATGTTCTTTCAACAGTAATGCTTTTTTCTTCCTCTTGTAAGATTATAAGAAAATTACAATAAAGCTAAAATGGATTTGACGTCGTGCATTAAACCTCATAAAAGAATAGAAAGCATGTAAAAAAAGAAGTGTTACGATTCTTTATTCAACAAGTGAACACTTCAACAACGGAGGGGTGGCCGAGTGGCTGAAGGCGGCGGTTTGCTAAACCGTTGTACGGTTTTGATCCGTACCGTGGGTTCGAATCCCATCCCCTCCGCCATATTCAGCAACATATTCTTAATGTCCTCGTAAATAACTTATTAACGTTTATTTAAGCCTGTATACTTCCTCCTTACGCTCCGTCTACAACGATAACACTATCACCACCCTACACACATAAAAATAATGCGGGAGTCAGTCATCTCATATGGGGTGGCTATAACATGCATATATTTTGCATAAGATGATAAAGACTTTTTTCAAAAGTCTATATGTAAAAGGTCATTTAAGAAGTTTTAAGATTTAAGGAAAAAACTTCTTTTTCATTTTTTAATAGCTGACATCTCCTTTCCCTAAAATACTCATCATCTGCAACATAATCATTTTTTCTAAAAAAAAACAAAAAAGGCTGCTCATAAAGAACAGCCTTTATAGGTACCTATTAACAAGCTTCTAAAAATTTAGCGAGCACGTTCCATAATTTCTTCCGCAACGTTGCGCGGTACAGGATCGTAATGATGAAACTGCATCGTAAAAGAAGCACGTCCTTTTGTCATAGAACGAAGATGTGAAATATAGCCAAACATCTCTTTCAATGGGACAAAAGCCCGCACCATAACAGTAGACCCTGCTGTTTCCTGATTTTGGATAATCCCACGACGACGGTTAAGATCACCTACAACATCCCCGACATGGTCATTAGGCGTGGTAATTTCCACATCCATAATCGGTTCAAGAATAACGGGAGAAGCTTTTTTCATCCCCTCACGGAAACAAGCCTTTGCAGCGATTTCAAACGCCAAAGATGATGAGTCAACATCGTGATATTTTCCGTCAAGCAACGTAAATTTAAAGTCAACCGTTGGGAAACCTGCTAATACTCCTGTAGAGGCTTGTACACGAATACCTTTTTCTACAGCAGGAATATATTCTCTCGGGACGGCACCCCCAACCACTTGATCCTCAAAGAGAATACCTGTATTTCTTTCAACCGGTTCAAATTTAATTTTGACTTCGGCAAATTGCCCTGCACCACCCGATTGCTTTTTATGCGTGTAAGTTTCGGTATGAGCCTGAGAAATAGTTTCACGGTAAGCAACTTGAGGGGCACCAACATTAGCATCAACCCCATATTCTCGACGCAGACGATCTATGATAATATCAAGATGAAGCTCACCCATACCAGAAAGAATTGTCTGCCCTGTTTCTTGATCGGTTTTAAGATGAAGAGAAGGGTCTTCCCCCGCCAATTTCTGAAGGGCAAGAGTCATTTTCTCAACGGCATCTTTAGTTTTCGGCTCGACTGAAATATCGATCACAGGTATCGGGAATGACATACGCTCTAATACAACGGGGTCTGTCGCATCGGCAAGCGTATCCCCTGTTTGGGTATCTTTTAAGCCAACGAATGCGGCAATATCGCCTGCGTGAACTTCCGTAAGTTCCTCACGTTTATCGGCGTGCATTTGGTAGATACGTCCGATACGCTCTTTATGACCTTTAGTTGTATTCAAAACAGTATCACCTGTTTTAAGAACACCGCGGTACACGCGTACGAAAGTGAGCGTGCCATATTTATCGTTGATAATTTTAAAAGCAAGCCCTGCAAATTTACCGTCTAAATCAACCGGAATAATGGGTTGATTGTTTTCATCGGCTTCTTCCCCTTCTGGCGGTGCACAGCGAATCCCCTCTACATCATCAGGTGCGGGTAAGTAGTCAATAATCGCATCAAGAAGTGGCTGTACTCCCTTGTTCTTAAAAGCTGTACCACATAAAACGGGGCGAAATTCTCCACTAATGGTGCCTTTTTTGATACAGCGTTTAAGCGTTTCAACAGAAACATCACCTTTTTCAAAATACTCCTCCATAGCTGTTTCATCAACAGCCAAAGCCGTATCTAAAAGATTTTGGCGTGCTTCTGCAGCTTTTTCTTTAAGATCAGCAGGGATTTCTTCATCATGGAATTTAGCACCAAGCTCTCCCCCTTCCCAAACCACAGCTTTCATTTCTACCAAATCTACGACGCCACGAAATTGATCTTCTACGCCAATAGGAATCTGCAGAGGAATAGCAACTATATCAAGTTTTTCTTTTAAGGTGTCAAATGCCCGATAGAAATCAGCCCCCGTCCGGTCGAGTTTGTTAATAAAAATAATGCGTGGCACATTATAACGATCCGCAAGGCGCCAATTGGTTTCAGATTGTGGCTGAACACCAGCAACCCCCTCAATAATAAATACTGCGCCATCAAGTACACGAAGGGAACGGTTGACTTCGATATTAAAATCAATATGTCCTGGCGTATCAATAATGTTGATACGATGCTCTTTCCAATCACAAGTAACAGCCGCAGAGGTAATGGTAATTCCCCGCTCGCGCTCTTGCGCCATGTAATCTGTTGTCGTATTCCCCTCGTGCACCTCACCTATTTTGTGAGAAACACCCGTATAGTAGAGAATACGCTCTGTTGTTGTTGTTTTACCAGCATCAATATGTGCGGTAATACCAATATTACGAATCTTAGAAAGATCAGACTGTGTAGACACAAAAACCTCCGGAAAATAAAATAAACGAGGCATGACGGGAGACCCTCCATGCCTGCAACCCTCAAAACACGGTTATATCACCTGAAACAACGACCCGAACAAATACTCATTTGCTCACAACATAATTGTTATGTACCCCTAACGACATGACACTTTTTAGAACGCCTCTATTAGGTTCCATGAGAAAAGAATGTTTCAAATAAAAAGAACTTAAACAGCAAGCGCTTCCTGTTTCTTTGCCATAACACGCTGTACACGGCGCTTAATAAGTAAAGCTTCTTGAGGCAGTTTACGATTAGGCGTGTTCAACAAAAAAGCATCAAGCCCACCGTTATGTTCAATGGTACGTAACCCCTGAACGCTTACACGTATCCGCACAGCAGAACCAAGAACCTCAGAAACGAGGGACACATCCTGCAAATTAGGAAGAAAACGACGACGTGTTTTGTTATTGGCATGGCTGACGTTATTCCCCGTCAACACCCCTTTGCCGGTAATTTGACAACGACGAGACATTGCCTGAATCCTTTAGACTATGAAAAAAAATAAATGAATAAAAAAACCAAAGGCTATAATTAACAGTGATAAAAACCACTTTTTTTTGAATGCAATATAGCCTGTAGGGTATTGTGCATTAGTCAACGGTCTACGTCAAGAGCTCTATACACTTTGTTACTCCTTTACTCTTTTGCTCTTTACTCCAACTCTTACGACTTCACAGCCAAGTTAGGTTTACTCGATATTGATCGTATTTCTATCCTCATGCCACAACTATTAACCAAAAAAGTTCCCTTTACAAAAAAAACTTTACTATTTTGCTTTATTTTGTCATTCTCACTAAGAAATTAGATATTTGCACATAAAATCCAAAGGTAATAATGAGTAATTCAATCTTTTATAAAAGAAAACTTTTCTGGTGGATTTGTGGTGGACCTTCTTTATGTATAGCTTTCTACTTCTTTGTTTGGGCAACACCACGTTATCAAAGTGTCAGTATTTTACGGGTTTATGAATATAGCACAGGCGAGGCCTCTAGCAGTGCTATCTCTGCGATGGGAGGAGGAGGATCTCCTGGGGCTTATGCCTTAAAAGATACTATTCGAAGCTGGGAATGTTTCCATGCTATGGACCCGAAAGCGCTTGCGGCTGAGTGGCGAAAAACGGATTTTTTTACCCGTTTTGGTGGTGTGCGTACATTGCTTTCTCATAATCAAATGTGGTTATGGCGGTATTATCGCGCCCATGTTTATGCAAAAATTGATAAATATTCTGGTATGGTTATCCTCAAAGTTGATGGCGTTGACCCTGATTTTGTTTATCATACATCACAACGTGTAATAAATTATGCCAAAGACAGACTAAACACTACCGGGATTGATGCCTATTTGCGAGAACACCAAAAAATAGAATCCAAATTAGTTCTTGATCAACAAAATTTAGCGCGTGATTTGCAGGCGATGAGTGAATTTCAACAACAATATGGTATTGCCGATTATGATGCCCTCTACACAAAGACCCTTAATCTTATTGCGAAATTTCAAGAAGAAAAAGTTTCTTTAGAAAGTAGAAGCAATGTGGCACAAGCTTTTGAAAAAAAATCGCAAGAATTAGCGATTATTAAACTCCAACTGGCAACAATTGATAAAAATATTGAAAAACAAAAAGAATTTATCCTCAAAAATATGGCGCCTGTGTATGAAAAATTTTCTTACCTGACCGCAAAAGTTAAAGAGGATATGATGGTTATTCAAATGGATAACAAGACTGTTCAAATGATTGAACAAATGGCTATTAGTAATTCCTTCCATATTGATGTAATTCAAGCCCCTCAGAAGCCAACAGATCCGACCTTGCCTTACGCTTTATTGTGGACAGTGGTTACGTTTGGCGTAAGCTGGTTGCTTTATCTCATTGTTAAGTAAACGCATGCTTAAATAAAACTGTATCAGTTATTCTAAAATTATTGATAAAATCATATGAGAAAAAAGATGAATCAAACGGAAAGAGGTCAAAAAACTACTCAAAGGATAATGTATTCTTCATGGGATCTTTTCCATGAGGGGGGATCTTTTCCGTGGCGTAAACCACGACGGGTTGTGTCATTATTCCTTTTAGTGTCCTGTTTGCTTTCTCCCCTTTTCTTAGACGGTTGTGCGTTTGTGCCCTCAACAGGTCCATTTGCATCAAACGTTCTTGATAAAAAATCTAATTCTATCCCTGTTGAAAATGCCAATGAAAATATCGCCCATCAACTCTGGCAAGAAGCACTCTATAGAAATCAAGAAAACATTGATAAAACACTGGCGGCTCTTGGTCAACCTGCTATTCAACCCCTGAAAATTGCTGTGGGAGATTCTATAACTCTTTCTCTTTGGTCACAATCAGCAGGATCATCGCAGCAATCTATGTTACAAACGGCACCACATGAAACCGATATGGGTGCTTATACTGTTGCTTTAAACGGAACGGTTGATCTTCCTTATGTCGGTCCTGTTACTGTGGCGGGGCTCACGCCTCAAGAAGCGGACAAAATTATCGCCGCACGTTATGCTCAAGCCCAACAATTTCCTAAAGCAGAAGCGGTTGTAACAATTAAGCATAATAAAGGGCAGCATGTTGTCATTATTGGTTCTGTCAACAAGCCTATTACATTAGATTGGCCTGAAGGAGGGCTTACGGTTTCCGAGGCTTTAGCAGCTGCAGGAGGGTTTAGAGTGTTTGGTGCCTCTTATAAAGGGGGTGATGTCGCCGTTAATAATGTCATGATTGTTCGGCGTGCCAAAGACTATTCTCTCCCTCTAAAAACTGTGTTGGAACATCGTATTCAACTCATCCCAGGAGATACATTAGTTGTGCGGCAACAACCGCTGGTGCGTGCCACCTGTTTAGGGGCAGGGTGGGAAAGCCCAACGGTCATCAATTTTGATAAACAACCTACGTTAGCCAAAGTGCTCTCTTTAGGAAGGATTAATTGGCGTACAGCGCAAGGTCGAGGGGTCTTTGTTTTTAAGCATAGTTTCCGTGTGATTTATCGTGTCAATATTGACACGCCCGAGGGCATGCGTACAGCGCAATGGTTTCCTATTGCCAATCAAGATTTAGTTTATATTCCGCCTTCACGCAGCACGTCATTACAACAAATTATGCAAATTATTATGTCGGCAGCGTATCCTTTAACTTTGGCTGCGTCTTTTGCTCGTTAGGCTTAGCGTTTTTTGTCAGAAAGTTTTTCGTTGAAAAAGCGAGAGGGAGTGGAAAGATTTCTTTTTTATCCCTCCCTTCGCTTTAAGAACGTCTTGTTACTTTTCCTTTCAAAAAAAGAGTTTAGGATATCTAAAGAACTTTTTTCAGACTTTTCAAAGAGTATCAGAGTGTCTTTTTTTTAAAGAAGATCGTCTAACTTTCTTTTCGAGAAAAACAGGTTTTCATCGAAAAATTTACTATATCTATCGTAATGGTTGCTTTATAGAGAAGCATTTTCTTTACGGAAAACGAGAGTAGGTTCTATATCACCTGTTAATGGAAGTAATGTAATACTTTTAGGTGGTTTTGTCTCTTTCATAAAAACCACTTTTAAAAAGTTCTCCCCAGGACACACCATTGAGATGTGTGCGGGGAGCCTTGTCTCCCACTGGGGCACATCATTGATGAGGTGTGGGGAGCCCTGTCACTCTCTAGTATACAGGATTCTCTGCTCAAAGAAATAAAATTTATTAAAGAATCTTCAATCCGCCACGTGTATGGTTCGTGGTGTTGCGTGATAAGATATGCCTCAGAAATTTTCTGAATATATCTTATCCCATTGCCTGATGAACTTTTATTAATGATCTTTTATTTCCCTGTTTACTGCGTTTTTTCTTTAGAAACGTGGAAGTTTTTTGTCATAAACATTTCCCAAAGTTCCCTGCAACGGAACACCACGAGTTTTTCTAAACGCGTGAGATCTTGAATGTTTCGCATGGCAAGTTTATCTTTCCAAAAGGCGTATTTTTGTGGGCGTGAGGGACATTGCGCTAAATGACGCAGCGCAAAATAAGGGTCTGATAAGGCTTGTTCAAAACTATATGTTTCAGAAACTTGGTCTTCAAACCAAGCTGTCCTGTTGCGTGTTTCACGCACAACAGGATACTCATTTTCTCCTTCAAAATGATGTTTAAACCACCCCATTTTGTCTATTAACGGAAAAGAGCGACTCATAAAACGTGTGACAACAGGAGCAAAAACCAACGCAACAATCGGCAAACCAAAAAAACAAAGAACACCTGTCAAACTAATTCCTATTAAACGTTCAACAGTCGGCGTCATATTCGGTACGATATAAAATAAGAAAAAATAGGCTACCCCCAACCCCAAAACTGACACAGGCCACAAAAACTTAACACACTCGTCCCAAGAAAGTACACGTGCTTTCCGATCTTGAGTAGTCCAAACTATAGAATCTTTTCCCTTAAAAAAATCCCATATTATACGATTGATGAGAATCATCTTACATGTTGATAGGAAACTACCCATAACTATCATTACCAAAAGTTGAGAGAAAAAGGTTTTGAAAATAGAAATACGTGTTCTATACGTCTTCCATAAAATAATAATTGGTAAAACTACACTTGTTAAAAGTGTAAAAACGAACAAACCAAAAGAAACTGTTAGAGCAAAGGTGCAGTATTTCATAACCTCAGCAGTAATCAAAGGATGTGTAACCATATAATACACGCCGAAATATGTTGTAATAAAAAAGATAAGACCAACCACAGTCAAAAAATAATTCATGGCGTAGGTAAATAAAGCAAGCCGTGCAAATGGAGAAAAAACTTTCAATCTCAGCACCTGAAACCAATCCATTGCCCCCTGAACCCAACGCTTTTCTCGAATCATATAATCCTTAAAATTATGGAGCTGATCTTCAAAAGAGGGAAGCGTTGGAAGAATCCATACTTGATACCCCGCTGATATGAGTAACATAGCTTCGACAAAGTCATGAGACATAGGTTTTCCACCAGAAAAAGGTCCATATTTTGGCAAAATAGGCAAATTACAATGCTTTACTATTGCCTCTGTTCTCAAAATAACATTATGCCCAAAAAAAGGAGCACGTCCCATTCTGAGGTAATATGATGTAGAAAACCCTAGAGAAAAAGTTGTATTCGTGCCAAAAGACCACATTTTCCCAAAAAGTGCATTAGCCTGCACCATATAAGGCATGGCTTGAATAATCCCTATATTCTCATCTCCTTCCATGGTTCTTGCTAAAGTGACTATGGTTTCTGCTGGCACTATTGAGTCGGCATCAAGTAGCACAACAGCCTTAAACTCCCCCCCCCATCGGCGGAAAAAATCAGACGTATTTCCTACTTTTGCAAAAGTGTTCATAATACGATGACGATAATGGATCCCGACATCAGGAAATTTCTCTTTTAAAAGAAAAACGGCTTTTTGTTCTTGTACAATTACATCTTCTTTACGCGAGTCAGAAAGAATAAACCACTCAAAATGTTTTGCTTCTTTATAATGAGAGAGTTCTTCTATCATCGCTGAAAATGCACCTGCTACACGCCTCGCATCTTCATGATAAATCGGCATCATTACCGCTATACGCGTATCTTCTTTGAGATCTATCGCCTTATTAATCGGATTAAATGGGTCTTTTTCAACAGGTCTAAGTGCTACATAAAGCCCTATAAATTGCGTTACAACAAACGATACACCCAAAACGCTCAATGCTGAAGAAACAAGAATAAGTGGAACCATCCAATATAAAGAAAAACCAAAAAGAAGTGCACTATATAACTGTATATAAATGGTAATACCTGTCATAATAAGCGTAATAATGACAAAAATAATCGAACGCCTTTTCAGTTCTTTTTGCATCGCGAGGTCAACTGTAGGCATTTTTTACGTATCCTATTAAAAAATCTTATAAGAAACATTTCTCCCTTTATATTTTAATTAAAGGGTTTTAGTAAAGGCTAACCTTAAAAAAACTTATACCTTATAAACTCTGTGTAGGTACTCTTCGTAAAACAGGATTCACTTCTGGCACTTTTTTTTCCTTAAAATAACAACCACTTATAAAATGTTTTTCTTAAATCCTCTTTATCTGTCGGTGGTGGACCGTGGAAAGGTCTATTAAAATAAGGCAAATCAAGTGTGTTCCCAATAGTACGAATGATATGATCACGTACATCTTCCCATGTCACAACCTCATTTTTATCCTCTATAGACATCAATGGAATACGGGCTTGTGCTAACAGAGATTCTACTTTAGCTAAATCAAGTGGCACTTTATCAGCAGAGAGGTCATCTAAAGTTTGGGAAGTAGATACAAGGCTGTTTTGCGTTATCGTCTGTTGTTTCTTCATAGTTTTTCCTTTTTGCTCTATTCCTTATTAAAATTCTTACGCGTAGGCATCAATACACGGCATTATTCGTGTGTGAATCAATTAGTGCGTTAATAGTGTATCAAGAAAATGTATATTCTCTTTAACAAAAATCGGTCGTAAGTGTTCATCATCGGCGTATTTTGGCTCATCTGCGAACATTACCGGACAAAAAAGACCTGTACCGCAAATATCAGGAAAGGGATCTAAAAGGATAGCCCCTGTTTTATTGGCGACAACCCGTAAAATTTGCTGGGCTTTTTGAGAAGCTTTTTTTAACTCAGCAACAGAAACACCCTGCTGAAAGGATTGCTTTGCGATATCGACATGAAACAAACTCCGCTTAAGAAGCCTATGTGGATTAAAACGCTTATCAACAGGTGTTGGCAATATAATCCAAATAGATGTCACCCCCATTTTCTTAAGATGTATAATCGCGTGCGTATATTTTTTAATTATGCTCTCTGCACTACCATGATACCGCGAGATAATATTTCCCCAAAATGCCCCTATCACAACTTTATGAACATGATATTTTTGAATGATACGGTTACGCCATGCTGGAAGCCTGTTACAAAAAGAAAAATGAGGGTCATTTTTACTCCCCTCTAAAGGGGCACAGCTCGGACCTACAACAAAAATAACTGTATGTTTTAAGCGACCTTGTTCTAATAAGTTTTCAACTCTTGGTCCCCATTGAAAAAGCAAACTATCCCCTGTCAACACAATAGGATCACCAGCATTGCCAAGCGTTGCTAATGTAAGATTGTCCTTACGAATAACATGCATATGTGGCGTTATTGACCAAATCCCCTCTCCCGCGGCTAATATTATTTTATGCATATCCCCCTTTTCTTCCCCCGCCCCGGTTGGAAAAGAACGCCCGGGCACCCCTTTCATTTCCCATATTCCCCACCCACTACCACCAACAAGAACAATACTTAAAAGTAAAAATTGGGTAACACGTTTTCTGTTAAGGTGTTTATGAAGAGATTTTTGCGTTTGCATTAAGGAATGTGTTTGAAAACCTTTTTGAACAAAAGATTTCTCTGTGCTGACAATAAGCTTATTAGCGTAGGAGCGTATGGGTTTTTCTATGAACAAAACCGTTCCCCATGCTAAAAGAATAGATATGGTTAAAATCATCAACCCAGAACTATTATGCACAGTGGTAGGTCCATACATAATGTGGTACCACGCAACAAGTGGCCAATGCCATAAATAAAGCGGGTAACTTATAAGCCCCAACCAACGCAACAGACTCATAGAGAGAACAACACGATTAAACCAAGCTGATTGCCCCACTAATAGTAAAGCCGCAGTGGCAAATGTTGGGAATAACGCCGTTGGTGCTGGAAAATATGACCCGGATCGTATCAATAAAAATGAAAGAAAAATCCCCGCCCCGCCGATACATCCGATCACGTTGCGTTGTTGTCGCGTCAGTGACTGCGCTTTTTCACAACTTGATGAAAAAACAAGTATCGCGCCGGGCATAAATTCCCAGCAACGGTCAAAAGGCATATAAAACCCTGCCAACGCAACAATAAATGTGTGATAGCTATCGAGAGCAAACGAAACGAGAGCAAGACAAGTAATGATCATTTTGATTCTTGCCTGGCATCCTCTTGCTAGAAGTAAACATAATGGCCAAAATAAATAAAATTGTTCTTCTACGCCTAACGACCATAAATGCAACAAAGGTTTGAGCATACTCGGACGATCAAAATATCCAAATTCAAACCACGATAATATATTGCCAAGCGAAAAAGCTGATGCTGCAATACTTTTTCCAAGAGCCGAAAACTCACTTGGAAGTAATGTTACCCAACCAAGGCACAGAACACTTATAAGAGTACACACAAGGGCAGGTGTTAAACGAACAATACGACGACTATAAAAATCGACCAATCCTTGCCACCCTAAATAACCATGCTCTAACAGTTGCTCAGTTACAAGATAGCCAGAAAGCACGAAAAAAATATCAACCCCGACAAAGCCACCCGGTAAAACACGTGGAAAAATATGGTACAGCACAACAGCTAATACAGCGATACCACGCAAGCCATCTATATCTTTACGCCAATAACTAGCATTTCTCCCTTTAGGAAGAAGATCCAATACTATGCTGTTATACTGAAAATTTTTAAGAAACGACATTGAGACAATAGCGAGATAGTCTATTTCATAAGTGATGCCATTACTTAACCTTTATATACATACGCTCACTGCTAGCGGTTTATATTCCCTTAAATGTCGATTTACGTCCATATAAAGCTGCGTAGATTGTTGGCAACACTAAAAGTGTGAGAATTGTACACGTAACAAGCCCACCAATAACGACCATTGCGAGTGGTTTTTCAACTTCCGCCCCATCACCCGTAGAAAAAGCCATAGGAAAAAAACCCAAACAAGCCACTGTTGCTGTTGCCACAACAGGGCAAAAGCGTTCACGTACAGCATTGACAGCCGCCACAAAAGCCGATGCCCCTGCCTTCCTTAATTCTTGAATACACGAAACTAAAACAAGCCCATTCATTGTGGCAACACCAAAAAGAGCAATAAACCCTATTCCGGCAGAAATACTAAACGGCATACCCCTTACGTAAAGGGCAATAACACCGCCTGTTGCTGCGAATGGCAAATTCACAAAAACCAACGTTGCTAAACCCATTTCCCCTAGTGCCATGAGAAGCAAGAAAAAAATAAGCCCCAACATAATAGGCACAACGATTTCTAACCGCGCAACAGCTGTTTGAAGATTTTTGAACTGCCCACTCCATTCAATAGAATATCCCTGTGGTATTCTGACGTGTTTTCGTAGTGCCGCCTGCGCAGCTTGGACAAAAGAACTTAAATCACGCCCTCGCACATTAGCCTGTACCATAGCACACCGCATACCATGATCACGCCGAATAGCAGGCGGAGCATTGACTAAAGTCGTATCTGTGACTTGTGAGAGATTAACAATTTTACCATCATGAGAAAACACAGGCAAAAAATTAATATCTTCTAACGTATCATGGATATTCCCAATAAAACGAATTTGAATAGGAATAAGCGCGTCTCCAACAGAAACTGATGAGCTATAATACCCTTGTAATGCACCCACCACATCTAACACATCCGACGTCGAAACATTAAGACGCGCTGCCTCTTTACGATCAACATCAATATGAAGGTAAGGCACAGTTCCTACATCTTGTGGCGCGACATCTGCCGCGCCTGGTACCCGAGAAATAACGTCAGAAATACGCGTTGCAAGTTGTGCGAGTGTTTCAAGATCAGGACCATAGATACCTATAGCTACCTGAGAACGCACCCCCTCCAATAAATCGTCCATACGCATTTGAATAGGCTGACTCCAATTCAATAAAGAACCAGGATTATCCTTTATTAAAGCCGCGTTAAATGCCTTCACTAATCCTTCTTGTGTTGTCGCCGTTTTCCACTCAGAACGAGGTTTAAGTAATACATAGCTATCGGTTTCTCCTACCCCCATAGGGTCTGTTGGAATTGCTGCCGTGCCGGTATTACTGACAACAGATTTGACTTCAGGAAACGTCATTAACGTTTGTTCAATTTCTTCTGCGGCTTTAAGAGATGCCCCTAATGCAATACTTGGCAATCGCGTTGAGGTCACAACAAGATCACCCTCTTGTAATTGTGGAATAAATTCTCCTCCTAAACGCGTTACCAACAATGCCGAAAAACATAAAAAGACCACTGCAATACTCACAACCTTACGCGTATTATGCATACACCATGCCGAAATAGGCTGAAAGTAACGCCACAAAAACGCGATAAACTTTGTTTGATGCGTCGTCTGATGAAATTCTTGAGATGTTTTGAAATGACCTAAAAACATGCACAATGCCGGAATACACACCAACGAATAAACAAGCGACGCCATAAGTGCTAAAATAACAGTTTGTGCCATCGGACGAAACATACGCCCTTCAACATCTTGCAACGTTAAAACGGGTAAATACACCAAAGTAATAATCATCACAGCAAATGTTACAGGACGTATGACAGAAGAAACCGTTTTACCAATTGTTTTGCATAAATTTTCCTCATATGTACGACGATGCAACACATTTTCAACAATCACCAATGAACTATCGACCACCATACCAAAATCAATAGCCCCAAGGCTTAAAAGATTTGCTGAAATACCAAGATGCCGCATTCCGACCATAGCCATAATAAGAGAAAACGGAATTACTGAAATAATCACCAAAGAAGCACGCCAGTGTCCAATCACCACGAAAAGTACAGCCAAAACAAGTAAAGCACCTAATATAAGATTTTCACGTACAGTACTAATGACATGTTTGGTTAATATCGCACGATCATAAAAAGGATCCAATGTCACCCCTGGAGGCAAATTTTTTTGGATTTTTTGCAAGGCTACCTGTACCGCTTCAAGTGTTACCAGAGCATTCGCTCCCTGCTGTAATAACACCGTGCCTATGACAATTTCTCCTTTACCGTCTCGTGTTACGCCGCCAAGGCGCGGTCTATGCGCTTTGCGTAAAACAGCAACATCTCGAACAAAAACGGCTTCACCATTGCTACCACTGCGTAATCGTATTGAACCAAGCTCCGACAAATTATCGATGAGAGAACTCCCGACAATAATATGTTGTTCATCGTTATGTTCAATCCATGCGCCGCCAACAACTCTATTATCTTTATCAATTGCTTGAAAAACACTTGAAACAGAAATACCATAGCGCCGTAATGCAAAAGGATTAAGGGCTATCTCATAGGTTTCCTCCCCACCTCCATTAACATTAACATCGACAACACCCGGCACAAGTCTCAACTCTGGAACAACATTCCAGACCATAATCCTGTTCAATTCTTCAAGACTTTTTCCACGCCCTTTAATCTGAAATTGAAGAATTTCCCCCATGCCTGTTGTCATGGGTCCCATACTGACCGATGTTCCTTTAATAGCAACACTTTCACGCGCTTCTGGTAAACGTTCTGAAACCAACTCACGATCGTGATAAATATCTGTAGAATCGTCAAATTGCAGATATAAAACGGCGATTCCTGTCCGTGATACTGAACGCAACCCACGTAAACCGATAACCCCTGACATCACTTTTTCAATAGGCGATGTTACAAATTTTTCTACATCTTCAGCTGGAACACCTGGTGCTTGTATGGTAACAAGAACTTCTCGAGGAGAAATATCAGGCACAGGAGAAACAGGCAAATTTCTAATATCAGCAATTCCTGCCACCATAAGCAAGATAATAATACACAATAAAAAAAAGCGTTTTTCCATACACCAATGAATAATAAACATGATATTTATCCATCATTTGATGTTGCTTGAGTATCTTGCGTAAAAATAGCCTGTTCTTTAAGTGTAAAACTACCGTTTGTTACCACTGTATCACCTGCTTCAATTCCTTTAGTAATAACAATATTGCCGTCTAAGGTCGGACCAAGCGTTACAGGCTTCGCTGTGTAATGTTCTGCAGATGTTCGTACAAAAACAACAGGAACACCTTCAAGCTTTTGTACTGCCGCCTCCGGAATTATAACTCCTGATACTTTTTGAGATAAAAAAATACGCGTTCGTACGAACATACCCGTTCTTAAACATCCGTCACTATTATTAACAAGACTACGGATAAGAACATGTTGTGTTGCAACATCGACATTCCCATCCACAATATTAACAACAGATCGCAGAGGAGGACGATCTGGAGTTACCCATGTTAGTTGTTCATTTCCACTACGAATTTCACTCGCTTGATGAGCATCCACTTGAGTGACAACCCAAACCTGAGAGAGATCACATATTTCTATCGGAGGCGCACCATTGGCACTAATCTCTTGCCCATTAGTGACAGAAATCCTCGTAACAATACCATCTAATGGTGATATAATTGCAGATTCACCGTTATGAGCTTGTTCTGTAGAGGAATCATAACGACCCATATGCTCAAGTAAACCACGTAATTCAGCCTCACGTTGCTGAACAACAGCATTAGCTGCTTGCAACGCTATTCTACGACGTTCGACCTCACTCACCGATAAGGCACCACCACTCAGCTTCTTTCCACGTTGATAGATTTGTTCGGCACTCATCTGTTGGGCACGCGCCTCTTGCAACATAGCTTTTACAACAGTAAGACGATCTTTTTCATCACGCATAAAAAAGTTATTGTATTTTATCAACACTTGACCTTTACGAACGCTTTGCCCTTTCACAACCTCAATAGAAGTTACTCGCCCTGTTCCTATAGGGCGAATATTTGCCACACGACGTAAATCATCTTCAACATAAGCTAAACCGTCTATATGTTTTGATACGGTGGTGCTCTTTTTCGCAACAGCCATTTGAATATGCTCACGCTTAAGAGCTGCCGCAGAAATTTCAACCGTTGGCATATGTTGTACCTGTTGTGCCCGAACAGCTTGTACCTGAACAGCGCAGACCATACTGCTACTTAAAGCAAAACCTACGATACATTGCCAAAGACGAAAAAAAAACTTTCTCCAAAAACAACAAGTCATGGAACATGCCCTGTCATGAGCACCATACGCGCAATAGCGGCACGCATCGTTACATCTGCTTCAATAAATTTATCTGTTGCCTCTAGCTCCATACGTCGCGCACGCACATACTCAATAACAGGCATTTCTCCAACTTTCCATGCCTCTTCCAAATACATAGCACGCTGCGCTGCATGATGTTGACTCATACGTGCATGTTGCGCCATTTCAATTGTGCGCTTCAACTCATTCGCAAGCTGTTCATACTCTACCCTTATTTTTCGCTGAGCGAGGACAACCTCTCGCTCTGCGTCGCTTACAGCTTGGGTTGCCTGCATCATTTGTGGCACAAAAACAGCCTTATTAGGCAAATCGATCTGGAATTGTACACCTGTTTGCGTATCTGATGGTGTCTCCCACTGAATCAAACGAGCGACCATGAGACCAACTTCAGGATTAGGTACGTAGGAATGCCGTGCTAAATTATAGGCAGCCTTTGCTTTATTTAATATAGCAGTAACAAGCTGAAACCTAGGATCCTTGTTAATATCGAGTTGCATTCCCCATCGTGCCAACGTACGACCATCAACATTGTCCATATTTGGCACATCACGATGACCTGTCAGTGACTCTAACTCGATGCGTGTATTTTCAAGGGTTTGCTGCGCGTCAGATAAAGCCTCCTGAACATTTTCTTGTTCAGAAACAGTCATATTATAATCAGCACGCGGCTCTTCACCGGAATCACACGCTTTTTTAATATCTACCACAGAACGTGCCAAAATATCACGCACTTTTTCTAGGTTTTCAACACGATCCTGAGCGATTTCAGCAGCACGCGTTAAATCAATAATATTGACAGCCAGAGTAAGTCTCTGAACTTTAATTTGCCAAAGAGCAACCTTCTCACTTTCTTGAGCTGCACGCTGTGTTGCACCGCGTTGTCCCGGTAACCAAAGAGGAAAATTAACACCACCCATATAGGTCGTAAAGCCAACTTTACTCCCTATAAAATGGTCATCCCAATATTGCCCAAAAAGCTGAGGACCACCCGGAAACCATGACCGAGCCGCAAGAGCATTTTGATGTTCTGCCTCTGCGTTAACTTCGTACGAAATATGAACTGGATCTCTCTTCCATGCATCTTCAATCGCCTCATGTAATGTCATCGCAGAGACATGAGAAGAGAAGACTATCAAATTCAAATAAATAGTACAAGCGAAAGCAACGACAAGAAAAACTAACCTATTCCCATTGGTTTTTCCTCCACCTATTTCATAGTTCAAACATATTCTTCACCCAATTTTTACATTAACGTCCGTCGTCATATTTTTTAATATATTTAATTTAGAATATAAAACTTTTTTTGATGATATCATGCCAAACAAAATAAATAAGTAATCTATACCAAATCTATAATCTTCCTCAAGTAACGGTAACTTTCAAAAACGCTCACATATCAACATAGACTCTACAACATGTCTTACATTACATGAGAATCATAGTAAAAATACTAAACACTCTTCCGAAAGACTTAAGCTTATATAAGGTTATTCTCCCCTTTTCCAAGACTCTATTATATTTTTTTTTAGTGTCTTAGGTAAAGCAACATAGTCAAGGTTTGACACGATACGATCGCCGTTCTTAAATCCCCATTCAAAAAACTTCTGAACAGCTATATCGCGCTGTCTATCACGCATAGGCAAAGGAACTAAAACATATGTCGCAGAAACAATTGGCCAAGCGTTTTTTCCTGATGTTTTTAAGACATCAATCACAAAATGTGTCGCAGCTTTCCAGTCTGCATATTTTACCGCATCTGAAAAACTTTTCAAACTTGCGACAACATTTATACCAAAACGGTTACGTAACTGTATAGTCGTGAGATGATTATGCCGAGCATAAGCATATTCAATATAGCCGATAGCCCCATCAACATTCTGAATTGCTGCCGCAACCCCATCGTTCCCACGGGCACCCATACCACATGGCCAGCCCACAGAAGCCCCCACCCCTTGCTTTTGTTTCCAACGTGCTGAAGACTCTGCTAAATAAGATGTAAAAACAAACGTCGTTCCCGAGCCATCAGCTCGATAAATAGGAGCAATTTCTTGATGAGGTAACACAATATGTGGGTTCAGTGCTTTAATGCGTGCGTCATCCCACATGGTAATAGTACCCATATAAATATCTGCAATAATATCACCACTCAAAACAAGCTCATCGGCTTTAATACCCGCAAGATTCACAACAGGCACAACCCCTCCCATAACGGTAGGGAATTGAAACATTTTATTAAGTTCAAGTTGTTCAGTTTTCATAGGAATATCAGAAGCACCAAAATCAACTGTCCCTACAAGAACTTGATTTTCCCCAGCACTTGATCCTACATTTTGATAATTAACGGCAACACCGGTTTTTTTTTCAGAAGCAGCAGACCATGCTTCATAAATAGGTGCAGCAAAACCAGACCCTGCACCCGTTACCGTTATAGCCTGCGCGCGTGCCCCTAAAAAGTATGTTATAAGGATAACAATCCCCAATACACTAAAACGCACCAACCGCGTTAAAAACACTTTTCCATCCAGAAAGTAACTGATAAAAAGACACCCCAAACGTACACAGGCAATTTACATCCAAAGGATAAAGAATCAAACCACTTTAGAAAGACTAACCAAAATATTTAATAGCATAAAAATATTCTATGATGGGATATAGAAAAAACATACAACATGCATAGACCCTTGACGCTTGGATGAGTAAAAAATTTTCTCTTTCATTATTTATTTCCGTAACAAAAAATATCACAATTTGTGCAAACGTAACAAAAAATAGCATAAAAAGTGAACATGACGTTCTTTTTAAACGAAAAGTAAAAAAGTCTCTCAAAAATAAAAGAGAAAAGTAGCATCCATACGTTAGCAAACAATTTATGCTTCAAACGGATCTTGTCTCAAAATAGTATCCTGACGATCGGCTCCTGTTGATAATAATATTATAGGCACACCAATAAGCTCTTCAAGACGACGTATATAACGCATAGCCTGTATGGGCAAATCGTCCCAATGTTGTATACCGTGTGTCGTTTTCTTCCACCCTTCTAGGGTTTCATAAACAGGGAGAACACGTGCTTGCGCTGCAAGAGAAGACGGTAGCCGGTCCATAGGTTGACCATCGCAATCATACCCTATACACACTTTAATTTCGTCCAACCCGTCAAGCACATCAAGCTTAGTTAATGCCAAACCATCAATACCGCCCACCTGTGCTGCGTATCGTACAAGGACAGCATCAAACCACCCACAACGACGCGAACGCCCTGTTACTGTACCAAATTCATGCCCACGCTCACCCAATCCACGCCCAATCTCATCAAATAACTCTGTTGGGAATGGTCCTTTTCCTACACGTGTACAATACGCTTTAATAATACCAAGAACAAACCCTATAGATTTTGGAGAAACACCTGCCCCAACACCTGCATTAGCCGCCACAGTATTAGAACTTGTTACAAATGGGTAAGTACCATGGTCAACATCCAACATCACAGCTTGTGCACCTTCAAACAAAATCCGCTGCCTACGCTGACAAACAGTTTCGAGAATATCCGAAGTTTGTGCCATAAAAGGAAGTATTTTTGGTCCTATTTCTAACAAACAAGCAAGTAGTTTTTCTTTCTCAAATGGAACAGACCCTAACCCTGCTAATAATGTATTATGATGTAATAAAAGCTCATCTAATTTCCATTCCAATGTTTCCCGATCAGCAAGGTCACATACACGAATAGCACGACGAGCAACTTTATCCTCATAGGCAGGACCAATCCCTCGCCCTGTTGTTCCGATTTGGCGCGTACCACGTGCTTTTTCCCGCGCACAATCAAGGGCAACATGTAATGGTAAAATCAACGGCGCATTTTCAGCAACACGTAGAATATCTGGCGTTACTGTTAGCCCTTGTGCCCTTACTCGATCTATTTCTGCCAACAAAGCATGCGGATCAACCACAACACCATTACCAATGATACATAATTTACCACTCACAATACCCGACGGTAAAAGAGACAATTTATAGATGTTTTCTCCAACAACAAGTGTATGTCCGGCATTATGCCCTCCTTGAAAGCGTACAACCACATCTACCCGGCTCGCTAACCAATCAACAATTTTTCCCTTACCTTCATCACCCCACTGGGCACCAATAACGGTCACATTAGACATTGACACTTTGCTCCAAAAACTCTCTATAAATTCAAAATGCTTTCCACAGTATGGCACATTGTTTTAGAAAGAATAAAAGCACACCCAAGACGCCGCGCTTCTTCTATCGCTTGTATCCCAGATGTAAATCCACCAATCGTGATATATCCTTTCTGACGCAAACAAGCTGCTTCAGTTTGATCAGCGTCTTGTGCCAAATAAACACGTTCCCGAGACGGAATAGGTGGTATTAATCTAAAAATGACATCTGGACGAAAAGTAAGACCACATGCCGGCTCTTCATTATTACAAAGGTAACGCCCACCTCTCCCTAATTCTTCAGAACAACCTTGAGAAAAGACACACACACATACACCCGTGTGATATTTCCAACCACGAAACTCTACAAAATCAACCGTTATTTTCAAATCAGGGCAACGTTTTCTTAAAGCAATAATCGTTTTGACAAAACGATCGGCAATTTGTTGTGTTTGATACGGTAACTCTATAGCCTTAAGCTGCACTAAAGCATTATCAACCATACCACCTGCTTCAAGCAACGCTATGAGTAAAGGTGCCAGCGTACCGCCATGCTCAACTACAGCCACAGCATCTTTACGTGCTAAAGCATGATAAATTTCCTCTTTTTGTATTTCTGACAAACCTGCTTCCTCAAGAAGAGTCGGTACAAGAGACGGCATTGTTAAATCAAAAGAAACATTTTGTACCCCTAAACGATCTAACGCTTCAGCTGCAATAGAAATCACTTCTATATCCGCTTCTGGTGTATCTAACCCTATTAACTCCATCCCTATCTGCATAATTTCGCGCCCCCTTTCCCCTGTAGCAACAGGTGTAACGACGACGCACGTACCCGCGTAAGCAACACGTAATGGACGGGCAAAATCTCTTGCCCGCGTCGCTGCTATACGAGCAATTTGCGGAGTAATATCAGGGCGTAATACCATCATACGCCGGCTATCCGGATCCATAACCCGAAAACTCTGTGCTGAAAGAGATGCTCCTGCCCCAGCAAGGTAAGTCTCTTCAAACTCCATTAAAGGAGGACGAACAAGATCATACCCGTGAGCCATAAGGCTATCCATCAACATAGCAACGCCGTAGGCTTCTGTACGTGCCTCACTAGTAAGAAGATCAACAAAACCATTTGGTAACAAAGCAAAACGAAAAAATTGCTTTTCGTCACATTGATCTCTCAACTGATCATTTTGTAAATTTTTATTACCATTTGACGTATTCTTTGGTATGTGCGTCATAACCTTATACAGTTTCCAAACTTTATTATTTGACACCACTTATTAGACATTATAAATGCCTCTTAAAAGATAGCTTCACGTTGGATCTTTAGCCTAATTTATATCATTTATTTACTACGTTTAATTTAATTTCTAGATTTCTGAACAGCCTGTGCGAGAGTTTTTATTTGTTCCAATACGGCAGGAAGTGTTCTTTCCGTTGATCGTCCGTTATGATCCAATGTCTCTGCTAATGTCTCTAACAATGCCGAAGCAACAACGGCACCATCAGCTATAGCTACAGCTTCTTGAATATGCTGAGGTGTTCGAACACCAAAACCAATCACAATTGGAATAGAAGTTACAGTACGTATACGAGAAATAGCTTTTTGAAGGTCATGGCTATCAGCGAAATGCGTTCCTGTAACACCAGCAATACTTACGTAATAAACAAATCCAGAAGCCTGTGTAAGTATATAAGCTAAACGCGCTTCTGTTGTTGTTGGCGTTACAAGACGAATAATATCTAATCCATATCGTTCTGCAGGTATTTTCAAAATACCGGATTCCTCTGGTGGAAGATCAACCACAATAACCCCGTCAACACCCACTTTTACAGCATCACAACAGAAACGATCGTACCCATATATTTCTATAGGATTAACATAGCCCATCAGAATAATAGGCGTTGTAGTATTATTTTTACGAAATTGTCTTACCATCTCCAAGACAGCTGCAAGCGTTACCCCTGCACGCAATCCACGTAAAGCAGAAGCCTGAATCACAGGACCATCTGCCACAGGATCAGAAAATGGTATACCAATTTCTATTAAATCTGCCCCAGCCGCAGGCATAGCTTCTAAAAGCGCTTGTGACGTTGCACGATCAGGATCAAAAGCTTCTAAATAGGGGATAAAAGCACCACGCCCTTCAGCAGAGAGTGCTTGAAAACAGGCTGTAATACGGCTCACAGTTTAACTCCAAGATAACGTGCTACTGTAAAAATATCTTTGTCTCCGCGACCAGAAAGATTAAGAAGCATAACCTTATCCTTTGAAAGAGTTGGTGCAACACGCATAGCATAGGCTATAGCATGAGCTGATTCTAAAGCTGGAAGAATGCCTTCCATTTGTGTACAGAGTTGAAAAGCCTCCAGTGCCTCTTCGTCAGTAGCTGCAACATATTGAACACGCCCAATATCGTGTAGCCACGCATGTTCAGGACCTACCCCCGGATAATCTAACCCCGCACTAATAGAATGAGTCTCTTCTATTTGTCCATCACGACTTTGTAAAAGATATGTCCGATTACCATGTAACACACCAGAACGTCCACGCTCAATAGACGCAGCCGTTTTACCACTATCTAACCCATGCCCAGCGGCTTCAACACCCACCAACTGAACAGAAGAGTCATCTAAAAAAGCATAAAACATCCCCATAGCGTTAGACCCACCACCAATAGCTGCAACAACACTATGAGGCAAACGCCCTTCGACTTTCAAGATTTGATCACGTGCCTCTGTACCAATAATACTTTGAAAATCACGCACCATAACTGGATAAGGATGCGGTCCAGCTACAGTCCCGATAAGCATGTAAGTATCCTTTACATTAGCAACCCAATCACGCATGGCTTCATTCATGGCATCTTTAAGTGTTCCCTTTCCTGCCGTTACAGATACAACTTCTGCTCCTAGTAAACGCATACGAAAAACATTAGGTTTTTGCCGCTCAATATCGGTGGATCCCATATAAATAACGCATTTCAAACCAAATAAGGCACATACAGTTGCTGTCGCGACCCCGTGCTGACCGGCACCTGTTTCGGCTACAATACGCGTACGTCCCATACGTCTAGCCAAAAGAATCTGTCCCATAACATTATTGAGCTTATGGGATCCTGTATGGTTAAGTTCTTCACGTTTAAGATAAATACGCGCGCCACCCAACCGTTCAGTAAGACGGTGCGCAAACCATAAGGGGCTTGGTCTTCCGACATAATCTGTCAAATAATGAGTCAGCTCTCTCTGAAAAGATGGATCTGCTTTTGCTGTCTTATAAGCAAGAGCCAGATCCTGCACAAGAGGCATCAGTGTTTCGGCAACAAAACATCCTCCATAACGCCCACCAAAATACCCCCTATCATCAGGCTGTTGACGTAAAGAACACGCATCAGACTGTATTTGTTTTGTCATAATCCGTTCCCGTTCTTATTGACATATATCTCACGATAATTTTCAATAGACTCTACAAAAATCAAGAAAATTCTATTTAGATTATTTTCACAAAATCCTTCACCACTCGTACAAAACAGTTACCATTTTTGTCACATGCTTAGTAACCATATTATGTACCCTAACATTTTTTATCATAATATCAGCCTCATTTACTCTAATTCGATTCAAGTGACAAATAAGAACAAAAGTATAGACGATGCAATATTTTTAGATCATGACGTCTAAAAACATTTTTTACTTTTTTTGTATTTGTAGCAAGAGGGTATTCACAACACGATGACACTATAACACGAATGAACAAATTCTTTTTACATTATATCTATAACGGATATTTTTACAGAGTACATTTCAAACCTTACTAACTTTTCGAAACGTTTTTTTTAAATCACAAAAATGAATTTTATCTCTTGACAAGTTTACCAGTTACCGCGTAATTAGGATGTAAATGCCTTAAACATACTTAAAGTTTTTGGTCATTTTCTTGATATTTAAATACTGTTTTCTGTTTGTCTCCTAACTTTTCTCTTTAACGTTTACAACTTTCTCTTCGAAGATGTTCTATGTTGGTTATATTCAACATGTTCATTAGAAGTGGTTTTACGCGTAGTTTTTTTTACAAACGTATTACTTTTTGTTGGACGTATTCCTAGCATAGTTCATGGATTTCTTTATGGATTACAGTTCGTTTCTCAACACTTTTTACCTTTTTAGCGTTCGAATCTCGTTTTTTCCAGTAGTTAATAAATTTCCTTACAAACTTGAGAGTACACTAACACAATGCACCTTGTGGAACTTAAGACTAAGTCTGCAGCAGACCTTCTCGCCTATGCTGAGAGTTTGAATATTGAAAATGCTTCATCACTGCGTAAGCAAGATATGGTATTTGCTATTCTCAAAACATTAGCCGACAATAACCAAGCTATTTACGGAGAAGGCACTCTTGAAATTATGCAGGATGGCTTTGGATATCTGCGTTCTTCAGAATCAAATTACCTTCCTAGCTCAGACGATATTTATGTTTCTCCTGCGCAAGTACGCCGTTTTGGTCTGCGTACAGGTGATACGATAGAAGGACAAATCTGCGCCCCATCTGATGGAGAACGATATTTTTCTCTTCTTAAAATCAATACTATCAATTTTGAACCTCCTGAGACAGTCCGTCACCGGATCAATTTTGATAATTTAACACCTCTATATCCTACGCGTCGTCTTAAAATGGAAGTAGAGGATCAAACAACCTTACATGACACAAAGCGTGAAAAACATAAGAAGTGTACCTCTAGTAAAGATCTGACTCCCAGGGTTATTGACCTTGTTGCCCCTATTGGTATGGGACAACGTGCTCTCATTGTTGCACCACCGCGCTCGGGTAAAACCGTTATGCTTCAGAGCATTGCAACTTCTATTGCTACAAATTATCCGGATATTTTCTTGATTGTTTTACTGATTGATGAACGACCAGAAGAAGTTACAGATATGGCACGGTCTGTACGAGGGGAAGTTATTGCTTCAACTTTTGACGAATCCGCTCATCGCCATGTTCAAGTGACAGAAATGGTTATAGAAAAAGCTAAACGTCTTGTCGAACACAAGCATGATGTTGTTATTCTCCTCGATTCGATTACGCGCCTTGCACGAGCTTATAACACGGTCGTGCCATCCTCTGGTAAAGTATTAACGGGTGGTGTTGATGCTAATGCGCTTCAACGCCCTAAACGTTTTTTTGGTGCTGCACGCAGTATTGAAGAAGGCGGATCTCTGACTATTATTGCTACAGCACTCATCGATACAGGAAGCCGTATGGATGAAGTTATTTTTGAAGAATTCAAAGGAACTGGTAATTCTGAACTAGTGCTAGATCGTAAATTAGCTGATAAGCGTACTTTTCCTGCAATCGATATTACAAAAAGTGGCACACGTAAAGAAGAACTTCTTGTTGACCGTTCTATCTTATCAAAGATGTGGGTTTTACGACGTATCCTTACCCCTATGGGTAGTATCGACGCTATGGATTTCCTATTAGATAAAATTAAACATAGTAAAACAAATAATGACTTTTTTGAAGTCATGAATAATTGACGTTTCAGTCATTCTTTTTTAAGAACTTGTAAAACAATAATGTTATTAGAAATGTAAGACTCTGCTACAAGATGATGTCCTAGTATTTGGAGAGAACGTTTTATATTTTTATAGGCCTCCTCACCTGTCAGGTAAATAGCAAGCTTTTGCCCACCTTGCATTTGATCTAATGCTAGACGAACATATACAAAAGTCATCGGACACTGTTCTTTTGTTACATCTATTACTTTATCATTTTCTGTAGGAAATAACTTTGTATGTCTACTATTTTCAGGCAATGTCATACGCAAAATAACCTTTTCTTTATTTATAATTTCTTATTGACGACAAAACCTTAAGGTACGGCACCACAAAATATTATCGTTTATGATCGTATTGGAAAGCAGTTTTTCCAGATTATCAAAAGCTATTATCAAGACATATCTCTCCTTGTAGAAAATAAGTCTTTCGCAACAATTACAAAAGCTACATCTCGTATCAAATTCCAACTGGTAAACCCAACACGATTTGATTCTCATAACTAATAACGACATTTTTACACATTTGTTATATCTTATTCCTTAATGAGAACTCTTCACATATAACAGAAAGACGATTACCACCTTAAAACAGGAAGGTAAAAATATGAATACCTCTTCACAAAGCAACCGCGGACTTTCAACCCTTGATCTTGACCGGACTAATTTTCCAGATCTTCGTGGCGGTAGTTTAAGTGTTCGAATTGCTCAAACTGATGCCGAACGTGATGCGGCTCAAGCCTTACGCTATCAAGTTTTCTATGAAGAAATGGGGGCACAACCTAACGCCCAAACAAAATCTCTCAAACGTGATATTGATGAGTTTGATGCCATTGCAGATCATTTACTCGTTATTGATCATGCCATCGCTGAAGATGAAAGAGGCGTTGTCGGCACTTACCGCCTCGTACAAGACAACGCTGCAGCCAAAATTGGTAGATTTTATTCCTCTAGTGAATATGACCTATCTCTCTTACAAGAATTTCAAGGCAAATTACTCGAAGTTGGACGTTCTTGCGTGCATAAAAATTATCGTAACCGCGTTGCCATGCAACTCCTATGGAGAGGTATTGCCTCTTATATTTTTCTACACCGCATTGATCTCCTGTTTGGCTGTGCAAGTCTCCCTGGTATAAATCCAGATCTCCTCTCTGACGAACTGACTTACCTTTACCATAATCATTTAGCCCCTCCTGCTTTGCGCATTCGTGCTTTAGAGACTCATCGTATAGAAATGATCAGAACTAATCCTCATGAACTCAATGTACGCCAATGCCTCTCAAAACTTCCACCTCTGATTAAAGGTTATTTACGATTAGGTGGATATGTTGGCGATGGTGCTGTTGTTGACAAACAATTTAACACGACAGACGTCGCTATTTTGGTGAAAAGTGAGCTTCTTGCCGATAAATATTACCGTCACTACGAACGCCGCTTACGCGATGCTCTTGATTAAACACAACAATTATAAAGTTCTCCCTCTTACGTTTTTCATTCCGCAACATCTTACCACGAATATTTTCTTTAACCTATTTCCCTCTGTTAATGACATTCTCATCCCTTTCTTGGCATCATCATTCTATTTTTAGCTACTCTCGCTGGTATTCTATCCTTGGGTTAGGAGCTCTTACAGCCCTTGCCCTCCCTCCTGTTTATGCTCTTCCTATTTTATTATTTACTTTTGGCTTATTTGGGCATCTACTGAATACACTCTCTGATTGGACAACAGATTGGAAAAAAGCCGCTTGGGCAGGAGCTTTATTTGGTTTTGGATTTTACGCTACAGGACTATATTGGCTCATCAACGCTGTAATGATTAGAGCCGACCAATTTTGGTGGTTTATCCCTTTTCCCTCTATCGGGTGTGCGTTAATTTTAGCACCTACGGTTGCTATACCTGCAGCCTTAAGCCTTTTAGTTCCTGCTGGAATAGCAAGATTATTACTCTTTTCAGCAACATGGACCCTAGCCGATATGAGCCGCACATTTATTTTTAGCGGTTTTACATGGAATAGCCTTGGGTCAAGCATGGCTATTCCGGGTATTATTGGCAGTATTCTCATCCAACCTGCGGCATGGATTGGAGAAGATGGTTTAACCCTATTTTTAGTGCTATTTTCAACCCTTTGCGGTACGACTTTCGTAGAAGCTCTGCCTTCATTACAACAAAAACAGATTGTTTCTCACTCATCTTCCTCGTATCGAAACTCTAACCGCACACAAATATTATATTTATTATATTACGGAATAGGTTTCATTACACTTTGGGTTAGTTTGGGGACATGGCGATATCTCACAGCACATCCTTCCGGAAAAGCAGGACCTATCGTAGTAATCGTGCAAGGCAATGTTCCTGAAACAGATAAAATCGGACAAAATAGTCCGCGCGATATCTTTATCCGCTATCTTACGCTAACAGCCCAAGGTATTCAAAAAGCCAAAATCCTTCAGGCTTCTTTAACAACAAATCACCAACCTAAAAGATCTATCGTCTTTCTTTGGCCAGAAACGTCATTCCCGGGATATGATCTACTCCAAGACAGCCCTCTTGCGCGTGCTATCATTATGAGAGAGTCAACAGGAGCACAAGCGGGCTTTATTGGTGCCATAAGGCGTGATAATCAAGGACGTTATCGCAATTCACTTTTTGCCCTCGCACCAGATGGAAGTATTGAAGCTGTTTACGACAAAGCACGTCTGGTTCCTTTTGGAGAATATCAACCACCCTTTATTCCTCTTCAAATTGTCCCTAATGGAGGCTTAGCTGCAGGACCAGGTCCACAAACATGGCATTTAGCACATATTCCTGCTGTAGGTCCTCTTATTTGTTATGAAGTTATTTTTTCTGGAGAAATAACAAACCGTAAAGACCGCCCGCGCTGGCTCGCGAATGTCACAAATGATGCATGGTTCGGTAATAGTGCAGGTCCACGTCAACACCTTACTTCCGTCCGCCTCCGTGCTGTTGAAGAAGGGATCCCCATTGCTCGTGCTGCAAATACAGGTATTTCAGCGGTTTATAATGGTTTAGGACAATGTTTAGGTTTTCTTAAATGGGGGAAAAAAGGTGTCCTTGTTGTTCCCCTCCCCCCAGCTTTGCCCTGCACTTTATTTGGGCGCTATGGGCAAACGATTCCCTTATTACTTTGTTGCTTGACTCTGTTCATTGCGTTTTACAGAACAAAAATGCCTAAAAAAAGCCTAGCACGTGCCTAACCTACACAAACATTATCCCCAATCATCAGAAAACTAAAAATCTTTACATCAGTCTTTTCGCCCATCAAACTTTAGATCTGCTTCCACAGTCTTGCGAAAAAGTCACCCCTTTAATCGATCCTAATTTTTTTCTCGGCGGTTAAACAGTGCTTATTTCCAGATCAAACGGCTATGCTACAAGAGGTAGAGCGCAAACATACGCATCTACTTTAGGATAAAAGGTTGCCATACAACAATCTAATCCTAAATTCAAAGTAGGATAATAAAAAGGTTTTCTTACCGGTTTTTTCAGAACTTCTTACGTTTTTTAATAGGTAATAGCCCCTTCTCTATTTAACAACTGACGATTTATTTCCGCACTATCCTAAACCCCAGTTACCATAAAAAAACACACAAGCCACAAGCACACCGCATTTATCGCACCCTTACTATAAGGGCAAACATATATCTAAAAAAATATGGTTGTCGTGTTGCAAAAAACGATCACATCAACAACCCGACAACCACAGAGCCATACTCACGAATACTTGTGAGCTCTACAAAAACTTTTAAAAATCTCCGCCCCAATCACCTCCGCCAAAATCGCCACCGAAGTCGCCACCAGAATCCCCCCAATCACTACCAAAACCAGAGTCCGGAGCAACACCACTATCATCGCTACCCCAGCCACTACCAAAATCAGAATCAGGAGCTACGCCACTACCACCGAATGCATCTGCTGTGTTACCATAGTCACTTGTAACACCAGCTTCTCCGCCAGAATCAGCAGATCCAAAAAAGCCACCTGTTTCACTTCCACCATGATGACCGCTAAATAAACTCTCAATAGCGTTCGCTGCCAACATACCTCCTGCAACACCCGTTGCTGTTGTTAAGGCACTCCCTAAAAAGCCAGACCCTCCACGAAACATCCCCTGTGATGCTGCAGAAGGAGCCTGATATTGCGGAGGAGGTACAGCAGAAGTTCCGCCCCATCCTGACGATGGTGCCGATTGGGGAGGCGAAGCAGGTTTTCCTCCACCAAATAGTCCACTGAAGAAACCACCCGATTTTTGCTGACTTGCGGCTAAACTTTGTTGTGCCTGTTGTAGTTGAGCCTGTAGCTGCTGAATACGATGTTGTGCTTGAACCAACGCCGCTTCTTGTACAACAGCCATTTGCGTTAGCCGATAACGCGCTTCTGGATATTTTTGAAACTGCTGCGCGATCAACTGATCCGCTTGTGGATCAATCGGTGGAAGTCGTGTTTGTGGAGATTGTGTTTCAGGAACACTTGCAAGTCCACCTTGTTGGACACCCCCAACACGGGCAAAAAATTTCTCAATAAGAGCACGTTCCTCGTCTGTCATTTTATAAGATCTCCCCTACTTGTAAGAATACATTCTCTCTCTTTTACAGGTTCCTTAACATAAAGAACTCTGTCATTTTAAGTCTATCCCGAACTCGTCCATCTGTCACAAGCTTTCTACTTTCATCTAAAGGCGTCTATTCTGCTAGTAAAAACAAAAAAACGGAAAACTTGCCCTTTACGTAATAAAATGCTAGCACAATTTTGTTTGTTTTGCCATCTTATGCGATAACTCGAATTTATGATAAAATATTAAAATATTAAAAAAACATTTTTAAAACTAGATATATTATTCACTACACTATAATCATACGCATAACAGTTAATACAGATAACAAGACTATGACAGATTTTCCTTCTCCTCTTTGTTATAAAACGATAAACTTACTTCAGTCATCAATGTAATACCCTATTCGAAGTTATTTCACAATGGAATCCACATCTTCTGATCATCCACCTCTTTCTTTTCAAGAACTTATTTTAACCCTAAATCAGTTTTGGTCTCGTCACGGTTGTGCTATTCTTCAACCCTATGATATAGAAGTTGGAGCTGGCACATTATCCCCCCATACAACTCTACGAGCATTAGGAAATAAACCGTGGCATACTGCTTATGTACAACCTTGCCGTCGCCCTTCTGATGGTCGTTACGGTGAAAATCCCAACCGTCTTCAACATTACTACCAATATCAGGTCTTATTAAAGCCCACACCAGAAACAAGCCAACAATTACTATTAGAGAGCTATCGGGCAATCGGTATTCATCCTGAAAAACATGATATCCGTTTTGTGGAAGATGACTGGGAAAACCCTACTATTGGCGCGTGGGGACTTGGTTGGGAAGTTTGGTGTGACGGTATGGAAGTCACTCAATTTACTTATTTCCAACAAGTGGGAGGTATTTCAGTCAGTATGCCTTCTACAGAGCTAACGTATGGATTAGAACGGCTTGCTATGTACATACAGGGTGTAGAAAATGTTTATCACCTTGATTTTAACGGTACAGGCTTAACCTATGGCGACGTTTTTTTACGTGCCGAAAAAGACTATTCACGCTATAATTTTGAACTCAGTGATACAAAAAAACTTCTTCAACATTTTACAGATGCAGAAGAAGAAAGTTTTAAACTTGCGCAAGCCGGTATTGCCCAACCTGCTTATGACCAATGTCTCAAAGCTAGCCACATTTTTAATTTACTTGATGCTCGTGGGGTTATTAGCGTAAGTGAACGATCTTCTTATATTGCTCGTGTCCGCGCGTTAGCGAAATTATGTTGCGAAACATGGCTAGCCAATGAGGAATAACCAGCATCATGCCTGAATTACTAATTGAGCTTTTTTCAGAGGAAATCCCATCAAGTATGCAAAAACAAGCAGGTAAAGATCTTTTACGCCTGCTCACTGAAGCACTTGACATGCTCCATCCTACACATGCTGTTGCCTATACGGGTCCACGTCGTATTGCGGCGAGTCTTATTGTTGATGCAGAAGTACCAAGCCATACCCTTTCTGAACGTGGTCCACGTAAAAATGCTCCTGCCCAAGCTTTAGAAGGCTTTCTTCGTAAACATGATGCTACACACGAAGATCTTATACTTCAAGGAGAATTCTGGCGATTAGAACGTCAAATTCCTTCCTTAAGCGCTCGTTGTCATATTGCCAATATACTCCCTAATCTTTTATATCATTTTCCATGGCCGAAATCTATGCGATGGGGAACAGGAAGTTCTTTTACGTGGATACGTCCATTACGTCGCATTTTATGCCTGTTCGATGGACAAATCATTCCCTTTTCCCTTACACGAAATAATGACAATGGTCATGGTTTACATGCAACCAATCAAACAGAAGGGCATCATTTTCTCAGCACAGGTTTGCTTACTGTTAACAGTGTAGAACAATGGAAACAAACCCTTCGAAAACACTATGTTATAGTCGATTCGGATAAACGTTGCCAAGCCATTATTGACGGTCTTAATAGACTTGCCTCTTATCACGGGTTAAGCATTGTCCCAGATATGAAACTTATTGAAGAAGTTGCCGGGTTAGTGGAATGGCCTGTTCCCTTGATCGGAAAAATTGATCCCATATTTATGAATTTGCCACCAGAAGTAATGCAAGTCTCTATGCGTATAAACCAACGTTACTTTGCACTCCGTTATGCAGATGGTCATACTGCGCCCTATTTTGCTTTTGTGGCTAATATTATTCCTTCAGATGAAGGTAAGCTCATCATTAAAGGAAATGAACGCGTTTTACGTGCGCGCTTTGCTGATGCACAACATTTCTGGAATTTAGACCTCAAGCAAACTTTAGAAAGTCGTCTCCCTGTACTAGAACATATCACTTTTCACGCCCGCATTGGTTCTCAAGGAGAACGTGTTAGACGTATTGTTCGATTAGCAAAATTTATTGCGCCTATGTTACATGCCCCTGTTGATCTTTGTGAGCGCGCTGCTTATCTTTCTAAAGCCGATTTATCAACAAGTATGGTTGGCGAATTTCCTGAACTTCAGGGTATTATAGGGGGTTATTATGCCACCCACGATGGTGAACACACCCATGTCGCCCAAGCTATTCGTGATCAATATACACCACATGGTCCTACAGATCATGTACCAAGCCATCATGTTTCTATCGTTCTCGGATTAGCTGACCGATTAGACATGCTCACAACTTTTTTTGCTGCTGGTGAAAAACCTTCTGGATCTGGTGATCCTTTTGCTCTTCGTCGTGCCGCATTAGGTATTATTCGCCTTATTCGGGAAAATACACTACGCCTTAATTTAACCCAATTATTGACATATGCAGCTGAAAACCTCCCAGCATCTCTCTGCAAAAGTTTTGATTCTACCGTTCTTTCTCAATTTATTATAGAACGTTTACGTGTACAGCTTCGTTCTGAAGGCATACGACACGATTGCCTGACCGCTGTATTCAATAATGCGACAGATATAGACATTCTCCAACTTCTCAACCGAACACAAGCCCTTCAGGAAATGTTAGAAACAGAAGATGGTTCTAATCTCCTTGCTGCAACACGCCGTGCTACCAATATCCTTACTATTGAAAGTAAAAACGATGGTCCTCATCACGGAACAGTAAACCCTTCTCTTTTACAGCAAAAAGAAGAACATGCCCTTTTTACACAACTTGAACATATTACCCCAGAAATAAAATTAGCTCTTCACGAAGAGAGATTTACCGAGGCTATGCATAAAATCGCAAGTTTACGTCAAACACTAGATAATTTTTTCTCTGCCGTTACAGTGAACACTTCCGATGTTCATTTACGTCTTAATAGACTATATTTACTCCACCACATAGTCAAAATAACGCAACTTATCGCTGATTTTAGTCAGATCGAAAGATAAATTAAAAAGTTAATTACTCTTCTTTTGACATAATTAAGCTTACAATTAAGCTTATACGGTTTAATGCTACGCTACAAAATTCACTTTTTTATTTTTTTAGTTAAAAATTTGAATTTTTGAGTTTTGTTGAACCAACATTAAAACAGTAATTATTTTAATATGTCGTTGGTGGCCCAATAACATCATAATTAATACTCCCTGCTGCGGGTCCAGGAGGAGGAGCCCCCCCTACAGCAACAGGAGTCATTTTATCTAAAGTTGGTCCTAACTCACGTGCACTAATTGCCGTACCCATGACACCATTACACCCTGCTCCCACGGCATAAAGCATATGCCCTGGTTTGAGCATATTGGCAACACGAACAACTTCAGCAGGGGCAAGATGTATAACCGCATGATTCTTAAGAATAACACCAGCAACGCGACCATCCATCGTATAAAGTGGCATCCATATCTCACCATGTAAAACGAGATCTGGCCCGGCTATGATTTCAGGTGAATATTGAGGCATTGTAATAAACGTATCACGTACAACACGACCGTCTGGACCAATCACCTCAAAAGCTCGTATAACAGGAAGCGTTCCCCCTTTTAAGCCTCGCACCTGCACAGTATCCCCGGGCTTAACAATACCCGCAAAGGCATACCCCTCCTCTGGAGTGACAAAAACTTGGTACCCACCTCCTAAAATAAATCCTATAACAGCACCACCGGGAGATAACAAAAACTGAATAACTTTACCTGTAAAAAGATGCAAAGAGCTGAAATCATACACACCCTGACTTGTCACTTTTTTTGTTTTTACTAAAGGCTTAACAGAAGGTGATAAAACGTGGGAAGATTTTTCTGAAACAGATGCATAACTTTTACTACTCATCACTATAGCAACAGAAAACGACAGCAACGCTACAAAAGTAAAAAAATGATGACGCATAACTCAACCACTCATAAACGAAAATCAGAAAACAGCACATTTACGTATTATATACAAGAACATAAAAGATTTTTCCTAAAAAATATAGAAACAGATTCTTTACACAGCCTAAAAATACTTACGCTATATCTTCTCTTACAAGAAAAATAACACCAGAAATTAGTGACGGAAATGACGCATACCTGTAAAAACCATAGCAATTCCTGCCGCGTTAGCTGCAGCAATAACTTCATCATCACGAATAGAACCACCAGGTTGAATAACAGCAGTTGATCCCGCAGCAATAACTGTTTCTAAACCATCTGCAAATGGAAAAAATGCATCCGACGCCACAACAGATCCTTGTGTTAGGGGTGTATCTATTCCTGCTGCGCGTGCTGCTTGACCACTCTTAATAGCAGCAATATGTGCCGAGTCAACACGACTCATCTGTCCTGCCCCTATACCAACTGTTGCCTGATTTTTGGCATAAACAATAGCATTAGACATTACATACTTTGCAACGTGAAAGGCAAATAGCAAATCTTCTATTTCATGGCTCGATGGTGCTCGTTTTGTTACAACCCGTAATTTTTCACGCATAATATACCCATTATCACGTGTCTGAACCAGAAAACCTCCAGCGACAGAGCGCACCACATTGCCTCCATCAAAAGGATTAGGCAATCCACCTGTTACCAATACACGTAAATTTTTCTTATGTGTCAGCAACAAGCGTGCCTCTTCTTCTATATCAGGTGCAATAATCACTTCAAGAAAAAGCATTAAAATCTTTTCTGTTGTTTTAACATCCAACACACGATTAACAGCAACAATTCCACCAAACGCAGAGACAGGGTCACATTCGAGAGCTTTATCCCATGCCTCTGTAAGTGTTTTTCCTATCGCGACACCACATGGATTAGCATGTTTTACAATCACTACAGCAGGTTTATCAAACTCCGCTACAAGCTCAAAGGCTGCGTTCGCATCATTAATGTTATTATAAGAGAGCGCCTTACCTTGAATCTGTGTTGCTGTTGCAACACCAAGTCGATGACTTCCATCACGATAAAAAGCTGCCTGCTGATGCTGATTTTCACCGTAACGCAAATCGTGAACCTTTTTCCCCACTAAAACAAAATTCTCTCCAAATACTTGTTTTGTTTTCTGTCCACTTGCTTGTTGAACAAACCAAGCGGCAATACCCGAGTCATAAGCAGCTGTATGTGCATAAGCTATACCTGCCCAATTTTTACGATCTTCTAGCGTCGTACCCCCATTCTCTAATGCTTTTATAAGGTCATTATATTGATTAGAGTTTGTCAAAACCACAACATGACTATAATTTTTTGCTGCCGCACGAATAAGCGCAGGTCCACCAATATCAATATTCTCGATACAAATTTCTGCCTCTGCACCTGAAGCCACAGTCTTTTCAAATGGATAAAGATTCACAATGACTAGATCAATCGGCTCAATGCCGTTCTTTTTCATTTGTGCGAGATGTTCTGGCAGATCTCGACGTCCTAAAATACCGCCATGAATTTGTGGTACCAACGTCTTAACACGCCCATCAAGAATTTCTGGAAACCCTGTATAATCCGACACCTCTGTAACAGAAATCATCGCCTCACGTAGTATTTTAGCAGAACCACCCGTTGAAAGAATTTCCACGCCATACGCTTTCAAAGCTTGAGCAAGCTCTAGCAAACCCGTTTTATCAGAAACAGAAATAAGCGCACGTCGAATAGGTAACAAGGTTTGACTCATAAAAGACCTCTCTCAACAACTAGCAACAAAACCAAGCGATTCATAAAACCGCTTTTCAATATCATTACGAATACTTCACATTAACGGCGAACAAATGTCCAATATAAAGGCTGACGTCCTGCCATCATAGCTTTTGCTTCATACCGTGTAGAAACCCATCCTTCCTCTGGTCTTATAGTTTGTGGTTTTGACACATTAAAATAAGGTTGATACGCCATCACCTCTTGCACCCAACCTTGATAAACAGGATCATCACTCGCTACTTGCCATATCCCTCCAGACTTCATTACACGTGCAAGCAAAGCAACATTTTGTGGATGTACAAAACGCCTCTTCGTATGACGGGCTTTCGGCCATGGATCAGGAAACATTAAAAACACCCTATCCAGCACAGACTCAGGAAGTGCCATCAGCATATGACGCGCATCGTTATCCCAAAGACGCAACATTCCCGGCAGAGGTGCTGTAGCCTCTTTCCCAACTGGTACAAGACGACCAAGAAGAGAACATATCCCATCACGAAAAACTTCAGAGGCAATATAACCAACATGCGGATGCTTTGCAAGCTGTCCAAGAACATGTTCCCCCCCACCAAAACCCACTTCAAACCAAATTTGTTGCGGTTTTTGATTAAATAAAGAGGCTAGATGTTCTATTTGTTCAAGAGAAAGACGTATACGCGGCAATGTTTCGTCTAGTAATTTCTTCTGACGAGGGCGTAAGCTATGCCCTCGTTGCCGACCATACAGACGATTAGGCGACGGCTTTACAAGAACGTTATCCAGATGACCGATCTTGTCCACCAGACCCCCTCATTTTTAATCTATTTTCAACGATTAAAAGCTGTACGCAAACGATCGACTAAATCAATACGTTCCCAAGTAAAAGTATCCTGTTTATCATCAGGTGTACGACCAAAATGACCATAAGCTGAAGTAACAGCATAAATAGGACGATTAAGACGCAAATGTTTACGAATACCACGTGGTGTTAAATCCATCACATCACGTAAAACTTTCTCCAAAACAGCTTCATCAACATCTTTCCCTGTTCCCTCTAAATTAACATAGAGAGAAAGTGGATGAGAAACACCAATAGCATAAGAAAGTTGAATCGTACAACGATCGGCTAAGCCAGCAGCAACCACATTTTTAGCTAAATACCGACAAGCATATGCAGCAGAACGATCAACTTTTGTAGGATCCTTACCAGAAAACGCACCACCACCATGTGGTGCAGCGCCTCCATAAGTATCAACAATAATCTTACGCCCTGTTAGACCACAATCACCATCAGGTCCACCAATCACAAACACGCCAGTTGGATTAACGTAAAATTCACTCTCATGAGGCATCCACCCATCAGGCAAAACTTCACGTGTTATATCCAATAATCTATTACGTAAACTAGATTGATCGATTCCTTCGTTATGCTGTGTAGAAATCACTATAGACGTTGCGCTAACAGGACGACCATTCACATACCGTAAAGTTACTTGACTCTTTGCGTCAGGTTGAAAATCAGCAACACGCACATCTCCCTCACGACGCAAATCACGAATGCGATGCAAAATGCGGTGTGCGTAATAAAGTGGCGCAGGCATAAAGGTATCCGTCTCATTAGAAGCATAACCAAACATAATTCCCTGATCCCCTGCGCCTTCATCCTTATTAAAGGCACTATCTACCCCAACCGCAATATCTGCAGATTGTGCATGAAGATAATTAGCAACTTCAGCACGCCGCCAAGAGAACCCCTGTTGGTCATAGCCTATATCCCTTACAGCCTCACGCGCTCGTTCAATAAGATTTTCAGAAGTAACAGAAGCAGGACCTCGAACCTCACCCGCTAAAACAATACGATTAGTTGTTACTAATGTCTCACACGCAACACGTGCCTCAGGATCCGCGGCAAGATACGCATCTAAAATGGTATCGCTAATCCGATCAGCAACTTTATCAGGATGTCCTTCTGAAACAGACTCCGAAGTAAACAAAAAATCGCCATTTTTACGCATAAATATCGTTCACTCCATAATATCGTTGTACAAAAACACAAAAAAAACAGGTAATTTTCTATCTAAGAAAACACGGTACCTTATGGCGGAATAGTAACGTCTAGTCAAGAATATCTTTACTTTATGTACATTTTATAAAAAAATAGAAACATACGTTACATCACTTTCTTTATTTAACGTTTTTTTTATAAGGGAGGAAGACCTAAAACATCTTCCATACCGTATAACCCTGATGAGCGCCCGTGAATCCAACATGCTGCACGCACGGCACCTGTCGCAAAAATACGTCTATCAAAAGCCTTGTGTATAAGCGTAATTTGTTCGTCTACAGAAGTAAAAACAAGCTCATGCTCTCCGATAATTTGCCCAGCACGCACCGCGGCAAACCCAATCGCACCACAAAGGCGTGCGCCGCAGTGGCCATCACGTCCACTTTCACGCACTTCGGACAAAACCACTCCTCGCCCTTGTGCTACAGATTCTCCAATAGCCAATGCCGTACCAGATGGAGCATCAACTTTTTGACGATGATGTCTCTCAATAATTTCTGCATCATAAGCATTAGCAGGTAAAGCGCGTCCCATCATCAATGCAAGACGACGTACTAACGCAACACCCGGAGAGAAATTAGGTGCATAAACTACTGCTATTTGTTCTGATGCAGACTTCAGTGCTTTCTGTTGTCTTTCTGCTAAACCTGTTGTTCCTAATACCCATGCAACTCCACGTTCTGCCAGAACCTGTGCATGCGTTACAACCGTGTCAACATGCGTAAAATCTATCACCACATCACTAACTGCGGCCAATTCTGATAAATCCGAAAACAAATTTACCCCATCAAAAATTGTTTTCATTTTTTCTAACTGGCGTGTCGTTCCCCCAGAAAGAGTATAACCTGCTGCTTTTACCTCTTCTACCAATAAACGACCAACACGACCTGTAATCCCTGCAATACCAATACGCATGATTTACGATCCCTTAAAAAAACTCTGTATCCGTTGAAACCAACTTGCATGCTCTGGGCTATGTTTCGAGTCTTCTCCCGCTTCCTTCTCAAATTCTTCTAATAACTCACGCTGACGTTTTGTTAAATGTTGAGGAGTTTCTACTGTTACATCGATATACATATCTCCTCTCGCACTCGAATTTAATACCGTAAAGCCTTTACCACGTAAAGAAAAACGAGAGCCTGTTTGTGTTCCGGACGGAATTTTCATACGAACACAGCTTCCATCTACAATAGGAAGATCTATTTCTGTTCCTAAAGCAGCTTGTGCCATCCTTAATGGAATACGACAGTACACATTAGCACCATCTCGTTGAAAAAGGTTATGCTCTTTAATAGAAACATGAACATATAAATCACCCGCAGGCCTACCATTTGCCCCGGCATCGCCCTCACCTAATTTACGAAAACTCATATTATTTTCAATGCCAGCGGGAATTTGAACAGCAACAACGCGTTCTTGTTCTACTGTACCGGTACCATGACACGTCGAACATGGATCTTTAACTGTATGACCTTTACCATGGCAACTCGGACATGACCTTTCAACAAGAAAAAATCCTTGTTGCACGCGAACTTTACCCGCACCATGGCAACTCGGACATGTTTGTACACCATCAGAACCACTCTTTGATCCCGTTCCAGAACACGCCTGACACGCAACACGAGATTTTACCGATATATCTTTTTGTACACCTGTAAAAGCTTCTTCTAATGTAATTTCAATATAAGCTTGAACATTATTACCACCCGACTTTTCCCCACGACGACGTCCCATTGTATCGCCGAACATTTGTTCAAAAATTTCACCCAAACCACTTCCAAAACCACCAAAATCAAAATTAGAAAAGTCAAATCCACTTGCTCCGCCTGCACCACCTTCAAAAGCAGCATGTCCAAATTTATCATAGGCGGCACGCTTTTGCTCGTCTTTAAGGATATCATAAGCTTGGTTAATATCTTTAAATTTTGCTTCAGCCTCTTTATTACCCTGATTACGATCCGGATGATATTTCATCGCCAGTTTGCGATAAGATTTCTTAATTTCGTCAGCAGATGCTGTTTTAGAAACCTCAAGAATTTCGTAATAATCAAGCCGCGTAACCATTAACACCCTCCAGAAGCTGCCCACACCAGCACGGCATCTCTTCTACAAATAAAGAAAAGGCGTCCGTAAAAAAAAACGGACGCCCAAAACAAAAAAAAATAAAGGTAGCTCTAAACCACTATATTGCATTTATAGCTACCTTTAAAAACTACGCCCGATTAGGATTTTTTGTTATCGCCCACTTCTTCAAAATCAGCGTCAACAATTTCCTTCTCGTCATGCTTCGTATTTTCAGAAGCATTTGCAGACTGAGTCTGATCCGCCTTATAAGCTGCTTCCCCTATTTTCATAGCCACTTGCGTTAGACGCTCTGTGGCTTCTTTCAACGCTTTCGCATCCGTACCGTCTAAAGCAGATTTTACAGCGGCAATTGCACTTTCAGCTTCACTTTTTTCAGAAGCTGAAATTTTACCCTCTGCTTCTTTCAAACTTTTTTCAGTCTGATGCATAAGAGCTTCTGCATTATTGCGCGTTTCAACCAACTCACGCCGCACTTTATCTGCTTCAGCATTCGCTTCAGCATCTTTTACCATCTTTTCAATATCAGTCTCAGACAAACCACCGGAAGCTTGAATCTTAATCTGCTGCTCTTTGCCTGTGGCTTTATCCTTCGCCGTAACCGCGACAATACCATTTGCATCGATATCAAAAGTCACCTCAATCTGCGGCACACCACGTGGTGCAGGTGGAATACCCGTAAGATCAAAGTTGCCCAGCAGTTTATTATCCGCTGCCATTTCACGCTCACCTTGATAAACCTTAATCGTAACAGAAGGCTGATTATCCTCCGCTGTAGAAAATACTTGGCTTTTCTTCGTAGGAATCGTTGTATTACGATCAATCAAGCGTGTAAACACACCACCAAGCGTTTCAATCCCTAAAGAAAGTGGCGTCACATCGAGCAAGAGAACATCTTTAACATCCCCCTTAAGCACACCCCCTTGAATAGCGGCACCAATAGCCACAACTTCATCAGGATTAACGTTGCGCGCAGGATCTTTACCAAAAAATGTCTTAACAGTTTCAATGACTCTAGGCATACGCGTCATACCGCCAACCAGGATAACCTCCTGAACATCAGAAGCACTCAAACCAGCGTCTTTCAATGCAGCTTTACACGGACCTAATGTTTTTTGGATCAAATCTTCCACCAAACTTTCCAGTTTAGCGCGTGTTAATTTAAGTACAAGGTGTTTTGGTCCAGTAGCATCTGCCGTAATAAACGGCAAATTAATCTCTGTCTCCATAGAGGAAGAAAGCTCAATTTTTGCCTTTTCCCCAGCCTCTTTTAAGCGTTGTAAAGCTAGCTTATCTTGACGAAGATCAATACCCTGATCACGCTTAAACTCACTCACTAGATAATCAATAACACGCTTATCAAAATCTTCCCCACCGAGGAAAGTATCTCCGTTCGTCGACTTAACCTCAATCACACCATCCGAAATCTCTAAGATAGAAACGTCAAACGTCCCTCCTCCAAGATCATATACAGCTACTGTACCGCTCTTTTTCTTCTCTAGACCGTAAGCAAGAGCAGCCGCTGTCGGCTCATTAATAATACGCAACACATCCAAGCCAGCAATTTTACCGGCATCCTTTGTCGCTTGGCGTTGTGCATCATTAAAATAGGCTGGCACTGTAATAACGGCTTCTGTCACTTTGCACCCCAAATACGCCTCAGCCGTTTCCTTCATTTTACTTAAAACAAAAGCTGATACCTGAGAGGGCGCATATTTCTTGCCACGAACCTCAACCCATGCATCACCATTATCACCCTTAACGATAGCATAAGGTACCATTTCTTTATCTTCTTGAACCGTCTTATCATCAAAACGACGACCAATAAGACGCTTTACCGCATAAAGCGTATTTGAAGGATTCGTAACCGCTTGGCGTTTTGCTGCCTGCCCTACAAGCATCTCCCCTCCCTCCGTAAAAGCAACCATCGAAGGCGTCGTACGAGATCCTTCGCTATTCTCAATAACTTTCGTTTCGTTCCCTTCACGTACCGCCACACAGGAATTGGTTGTCCCAAGATCTATACCAATCACTTTACTCATCACAAAAACTCCTTACAAAAACTTATACCGCCCAAAGCACGAGGCTACAGCCTCTGATAATCCCCTTAAAATATCGTATTTATTGTTACCACTTCTCACTTTTACAGCACAAATAAATACTTCTCGTTAACATATAGTAACCCCATCACTCTTTTTCAAGATGCAATAACAAAATACCAACATAAATTTTGATTACCCTATTAGAAAACTCTCACATACACTTGTATTTTTATCTTCTAACTCTATTTTCTAAACCAGATACCTTTACGGTTTTGACTTCGAAACAACAACCATCGCTGGCTTTAACAAACGTCCATGAAGAGTCCACGCAGGTGTTCCATGAATAACAGTCCCATGTGCATGTTGATCACTTTCTTGTTCAGCCATAGCCTCGTGGTAATGCGCATCAAAAGGCTTTCCTACAGAATGATGGCACTGGACACCATACCGTTCTAAAGCAGAAAGAAGAGAACGTTCTATACCTTCAACCCCTTCACGCACACTCGCAAGAGCACTATTCTCCCCCTCTTGTACATGAGGTAAACTCTCTAATGCACGTTGAAGATTCTCAGCAACCTCCACTATATCTTTCGCAAATTTCTGTATAGCATATTGACGCGCCTCTTCTATTTCTCGTTTAGCACGTGCACGAATGTTTTGGCTTTCAGCTTCAGCATACATCCACTTCTTCTTTAACTCTTCAACAGAACGTTCAAGCTCTTGAATCTGCCCACTCGTACCTACTACCACCTCCTCATGAGAAGCCATCGATTGGGAATCCTGTAAATAACGGGGATTATGACTATACGATACATCATGGTGTACCTTTTCAGCACTTTCTCTATCTTGAGAAGAGTTTTGAGAAACACCCTCTACCGAGGATTTTCCTTCCTCCCCCTGTTTCACTTGCGCATGTGAAAACGTATTATTACGCGATATGTCATGATGTACTTTGTTAGAATGTACCTCATTAGAATTAGAATAATGTTGAGAATTTTTCGAACCTTTATTCATGATTGTACCTGCCTTTGTTGATAGACCACTTAATACTCATACAGTACCTTATAAATAAATAACTACCTACTATAAAGTACTATATTCCAGAGCTGTTCTATAAAATTTGAATCAGCATCCTGTATTTGCACTACATAATACATCTTAATAATAACACTTTATATAATTCCCTATAAACTAAACGTCTCAATGTTTTTCACTTTATTTAGATAGTTATATATTGACACAATGAGGAAAAAACAATGGTAAAAGATAAAAAACTTCTACTAATAACAAACAAACTCCTTTATACTAATTCAAACGTAAATGACATTAAAATCGTAGAGATAGCTATCGAGTACCACTAAACCACTCACAAATAAAAATTCGGATAATAATTAACTTTTAGTCTTAACAATAGAGTAAGTTATTCGTTAAACATCCTCAGTACGGTAACTAAAAACAAAAATACCCTTTAAAATTAGAGACAGAACACTTTTACTTTAAAAACCAAAGAAACATGCTTACTGTTTTTCAATGTTTCTTTAAAATATCTCTTTAGAGACACATACTTTCTTTTCTCATTTCTATCTAAGCGTATCCACTTTGTCCTACAAGCCTCGCTGGATCTACCCCTATTAATGCGAGCGCCTTACGCCATTTTGTTGTCTGATCTGTACCAAACACTAAATCTCGCGTTGCAGGTGCAATAAACCAAGCATCGTACCGCAATATTTCCTCCTCTAATTGACCAACATCCCATCCAGAATGCCCCATGACCAACAAGGCATCTTGAGGACCTTTTCCCTCTGCTATTTCCTTCAAAACATCTTTACTCGCCGTTAGTGTCATATTATCTGTCACACACATACTTTCTTCCCCTTTCCAATCAGATGAGTGAAGGACAAAGCCATGTTCTTCACTGACTGGACCACCAGAAAACAAATCTACGCGTCGTATAGGAGGAAACGGTTTAATCTGTAATTGTTCAAGGAGTTCTTCAAGATCAGGACGCAGCAATCTTCGGTTCACAACCACTCCCATAGCACCGCCATCTGCTGTATGAGCACACATATAAATGACTGTTCTAGCAAAAGATGTGCCTTCTAAAACAGGTGTTGCGACAAGCAGCATCCCTGCAAGAGACGATACCGTTTTTTTTACAATATTTTTAGGAGACACTACACCCATTGTTATAATAACTTCCTCATACACTTAAAATTTAATGTAAGAAACAAAAAACTCATTATTATCAATTAAGGAACGTTGTACTATTTTTTACTAAAAAACCTATAAGCTTATTTCAGACTTACCCCCACCATATCACATGGTTTAGCATACAAAAATCAAAATTCAAACAGTTAACGTTGTAACAACCAACAAAAATAAGACAATATGACACAAAATATAGTTATAATTTGTCCTAAACCGTAGATTACTACTTGCATCAAAATTCATTTTCATCCATTATAGAATTGTTTATTCCTATAGATAATTTTTGCGCTTTTAACAAATTTATCTTTAACAATTATGCGGGTTTGTTTTCAGAAGTGATCACTAATTGTAATCAACAAGTCTGAAAGTTATGTATCAGGAAATACAATGACATACCAAAAAACAGAATTCACGACAGCAACGATAAGACAAATTCTATTGATCATTAGCGTCATTTTTAGTCTTTTTGTTTCCCATAACGCTCACGCTCAATATCTACGGCATATAAGTAAGATTGTTATAGATGCGAAAACAGGTATTGTCCTTTCACAAACTGACCCTGATTTACAACGTTATCCCGCCAGCTTAACGAAGCTCATGACCCTTTATATGACTTTTAAGGCACTACAGTCAGGTATGATTACTTTACAGCAAAAAGTACCTATCTCTATCCATGCTTCTATGATGGAACCTTCTAAACTTGGTCTCAGACCGGGTATGTATTTAACGGTAGAGCAAGCTATTCTAGCACTTGTAACCAAATCAGCCAATGACGCGGCTTGTGCGTTAGGAGAACTTCTTGGACATGGGAGTGAGTTTCTTTTTGCTACAATGATGACACGACAAGCACATGTTTTAGGTATGACGAATACTGTTTTTCGTAATGCTTCTGGCTTGCCAAATCCAGAACAAGTTACCACAGCACGTGATTTAGCTATTTTAAGTCGTAGAATTATTCTAGATTTTCCTGAATATTACCATTATTTCTCAACGCCTGATTTTTACTTTCACGGACGTTACATTCCCAACCATAACCCAATGCTTAAAGAGTATGTCGGTGCTGATGGTATGAAAACAGGTTACACACAAGAAGCTGGTCATAACCTTGTAACTTCAGCTTTTCGTAATCATGTGCGCCTCATTGGCGTTGTTTTAGGTGCTTCAAGTAACGCACAACGATCAATTATCATGGCCGATCAACTCGACAAAGGATTTAAGATTGAAGGCGTTGATCCTATTCCTCACACCCTGATTTTTGCTCATGTTATGCCTTATAGCAGACGATACCGTACCAGACATCATAGATATTCTGCTAGAAATCATAAAATCAGACTAGCACGGACATTTCACAAACATAATCACCATGACAATACTTTTGTATCTCTCTCTTTTATTACACACAAACATCATATGCATTTTATAAAAATGAAAAAGCATATTACACCTATTTTCTATACACGTAATACACTCTTCTCTACCCGATATCACAGCAGTCGAACTTAATGTTTAATTTGATATTACATGTTATGTATAACGTAAAAAGTATTCTTTTTTACGATTGCACTCTATAACGTTTATACAGTAAAAACCACAACAATATGGAGATGGCTTAATGGCAAACAAAGAGGAGATTACTATCCACACGGAGAAAGATTTTAAATATTTACGCATTGCAGGTCACCTTGCTGCTCAAACGCTGGATATGATCACACCTTATGTTCAACCTGGCATCACGACTGCAGAACTTAATCGTATTATCCATGACTATACATTAGAACATAACGCCATACCTGGTCCTCTTAATTATCGCGGATATCCAAAGTCCTGTTGTATTTCCGTTAATCATGTTGTTTGCCATGGAATTCCTAATGAACGTGCTTTACAAGAAGGGGATATTGTTAATATTGATGTGACGCCCCAACTTAACGGATGGTTTGGAGACTCAAGCCGTATGTATACAGTCGGTAAAGTAGCCGTCAAAGCAGAGAAACTGATTGCTGTCACTTATGAAAGTTTAATGCGAGGCATTGAAATTGTCCGTCCTGGTGCAACATTAGGCGATATTGGTCATGCGATTCAAAGTTATGCAGAAAAACATCGCTTCTCTGTTGTTAGAGATTTTTGTGGACACGGCATTGGTCGTGTTTTTCATACACATCCACACGTTTTACATTTTGGTCGACCTGGCGAGGGTATGACATTAAAAGCAGGTATGGTTTTTACTATTGAGCCGATGATCAATATTGGTAAACCCGATACTAAAATTCTTAATGACGGATGGACAACTGTTACGCGTGACCGTTCTCTCTCTGCCCAATTCGAACATACGTTAGCTGTTACAGAAACAGGTTACGAAATTTTTACTCTCTCTCCTGCAGGATATACTTGTCCTCCTTATATACCTAAAAAGTAAAACCATGATGATATCAACCTCTTATCGTTATCCTCTTCAATCTCTTGCACTTGCTTTATTACTTTCCTGTAGACATGTACAACCAACGCACGCGGCTGATAATAACCCTCTTACTTTTAGTGCGATTCAACCCAATACTCTCCCCCCACTTCCTCCAGCCTCTGGAAAACACGGAATGGCTGTTTCAGCCCACGTATTAGCCTCAAGAGTTGGTGCGGAAATTTTAGATAAAGGTGGAAACGCTGCAGATGCAGCCGTAGCTATGGGCTATGCTCTTGCTGTTGTTTACCCGGCAGCAGGTAATCTTGGAGGAGGAGGTTTTACGATATTACGTCCCCCTGGTAAAAAAGGGGTCTTTATAGATTTTCGTGAGAAAGCACCATTAGCCGCGACAGAAAACATGTATCTTGACGCCAAAGGTTATCCTCTCCCTAACCTTGCAAGACTCGGCTGGAAAGCTGTTGCTGTACCAGGTACAGTCGCCGGTTTAGAAGAAATTCATCGTCTATGGGGACGGCTACCCCGCAAAGTTGTCATGGAACCTGCAATAAAGCTTGCAGATGAAGGTTTTATTCTTTGTCAAAGAGATGCCGACCTTTTAGCAACATCTACCGCTGCTTTCCGTAAAGATCCTTATGCACGCGCTATTTTTCTACGCCCAGACGGTCTCCCCTTACGAGCTGGAGATAGACTTATCCAAAAAGATCTTGCTAACACACTTAATCTCATTGCTCAAAAAGGTGCAGCTGCTTTTTATAGAGGACCTATTGCAAAAATCATTGTTAATACTTCCCGTGAACATGGTGGTATTCTTCAAATGGCAGATTTTGAACGCTACAAAACACGTATACTACCACCTCTAACGTGTCATTACAGAGGATTCACTGTCGAAACTGCTCCACCTCCAAGCGCAGGCGGTGTTGCATTATGTGAAATGTTAGGTATTCTTTCCGGATATGATATGCATTCTCTTGGGTTACATACAGCCCCAGCACTTCATTATCAAATCGAAGCCATGCGCCATGCCTATTCAGATAGACGAAATCTTGGAGATCCTGATTTTGTAAAAAACCCTGTTGCCCATTTATTAGATCCGGCTTACCTTGCTGCTATAAGAGCAAGTATTCCTCCTAAAAAAGCAATACATTCTCGCGATTTATTGATGGGAGAACCCTCTCCAGAAAAACCTCAAACGACGCAGTTTTCTGTTATAGATCGTGATGGTTTTGCTATTTCCACAACATATACATTAAACGGCTGGTTTGGTGCAAAGGTTATAGGTGGAAAAACGGGTATCATCATGAACGATGAAATGGATGATTTTTCTATCAAGCCCGGCACACCTAATATGTTTGGTATTCCAGGAAGTTTAGCCAATGCTATAGCACCAGGTAAAACACCTCTTTCTTCCATGACCCCAACTATTCTCTCACGTGATGGCAAACCCGTTTTAATTATTGGTAGTCCAGGTGGATCGCGCATTCCAACTATTGTGCTCTCCGTTATACTCGGTGTGGTTGATTATGGTCTCGATATTCAACAAGCCATAGATTTACCCAGAATACATGAGCAGTGGATGCCAGATACGGTAGAGGTAGAAGCTGGTGCTATCACACCTGAAACGCAGCATATATTAGAGCAGGAAGGTTACCATTTCGTTCACCATGCTCCTTGGGGTATCCCCGAAGGTATTCTAGTTGGTGGACCTAAACTTGGTGTACCAGGATCTTCTCTTTACTATGGTGGTTATGATCGGCGCCACACAGGTGGCGGTGCTGTAGGAGAATAAAAATCCATAAAAAATTTATTGGTCACAGGTACTCTAAATTATGTGGGAGCCCTGATGGATCCCTTACACGTGAAGGGCCATCTATGTAGTTTGGTCCTAAAGGGATTTTGCCATATCCTCCTGGTATATCTAACGTATATATTGGCCATGCTAGCCCTGTAACACGCCCACGTAATTTTGATAATAAACGTCGTCCTTCTTGCATCGGTACATAAAATCGTTCTGTTCCAGGTGCTCTGTCCAGATGGTGTAAATAGTAAGGTCGTATACGGTTTTCTACCATAGCACGGAAGAGATTTTCTAACGCTTGCTCTGTATCGTTAATTCCACGTAAAAGCACTGACTGCCCTAGTAAAGGAATACCACGCTGTATAACACGTTTAAGACTTTGCTGTGCTTTAGCTGATAATTCACGTTCGTGATTAATGTGCACTGCCATCCAAACAGCTTTTTTACTCTCCAATGCATCTAATAAACTCCCTGTTATGTAGTCTGGGACTGCCACAGGGACACGCGTATGTATACGAATCGTTGTAACATGTTCTATATTTTCTAACGTTTGTATAATCATGGCTAACCTACGTGGCGATAATATAAGAGGATCTCCCCCTGTTAAAATCACTTCACGAATCTGTGAGTGTCTACGTAACCACTCTAAAGCTATATTCAGATCCGCATCACCAAGAATCCCGCCATTTTGTCCTACATGCTCTCGTCTAAAACAAAAGCGACAATATAACGGACAAATAAGCAATGGTTTTAGCAAAGCCCTGTCTGCATAACGATGAACAATTCCTTGAACAGGAGAAAAAGTTTCATCGCCTATAGGATCAGATCGTTCAGCTTGTGTTATAGTAAGTTCTTGCACAGATGGTACAACTTGCTTTGCGATTGGATCATCAGGGTGTTCAATTAAGGCAAGAAAATCTGGTGGAATTGCTATAGCGTAACGTTGAGCGACCCTATTGAGATTTTCACGCTGTTCTAAAGGGACAAGCCCTGCTTCTATTAATTCATGAGGGTTACGAAGTGTTTTTCCTAATGATAATAATGATTTAACGACGAAAGACATTTTTTATCTTTACTCCCATCATGCCTACAACAGAACTCCCTTTGACAACACACACGCAACTAGACCCCCTTCACCTCAAAGACCGTATGCCTTACCTCATGCGACGTAGTTTGCTTCGGCGCGCTTGTCGCTGTTTTTTTGAAAGCCGGGGTTATATAGAAGTTGAAACCCCTTACGCTGTTAACACACCAGGAGAAGAAGTTCATTTACTTCCCTTTGTTACTGAATATGAAACACCTACAGGATTACGTCATAGACTATTTCTTCATACTAGTCCAGAATTTGCTATGAAACGAATCATTGCTGCGATAAATCTCCCTATTTTCCAATTTGCCCGCGTGTGGCGCAATGCTGAAAATAGTTCTCAACATACTTCAGAATTTACCATGCTCGAATGGTATCGTCCAAACATAGGGTTAGACGAACTTATGGAAGAAACACAGACTTTGATCCAATCACTTTTTCCACCAACTTTACAATATGGTTCTTTTAATATTGATCTTAGCCAACCCTTTGAACGACTTACTCTAGAAGAAGCTTTTCAGCAATACGCCCATTGTGATGACTTACTCTCAACACAAGGTGATGCTCAAAAATTAGCATACGCAGCACAATGCCCTCTTAGAAAAGGAGAAAGTTGGGAAGATCTTTTTTTCCGTCTTTTATTAGAACGCGTTGAACCTGCCATCGGTCGTACACGCCCCACTTTTTTAACACATTGGCCGATAGAGCAAGCCGCTTTAGCTTGTAAAAGCCCTCGTGATCCACGCGTTGCCTTACGTTTTGAACTTTATCTTGCTGGAATAGAGCTCGCCAATGCTTTTGAAGAACTCACCGATGCTACAGAACAACGTGATCGCTTTGAAAAAGATCGCTTTAGGCGTACAAATCTTTACCCTCATCGCCCTCACTGGCCCATTGATGATTCTCTCCTGACAGCTCTTTCCTATATGCCTCGTTGTTCAGGTATTGCTCTTGGATTTGATCGCCTCGTTATGCTAGCCTGTTCAACACCACGAATACAGGATGTGCTATGGATTAACGATCATATAACCGCTACAATAAGCTATTCTTCATAACTTTAACCGTATATTGTTAGGCTCTCTCTTTTATGAAACTTTTGACACACTTATCACTCACAATTCTTTTAGCTCTTACGGCCTGTCAAGGTCTCTCTAAAAAAGAACGTAAATATCTTAACTCGTTCATTGGTAAGCATACTATTGACGTTATACGTGCTTTCGGTGTACCGAACCGTGAATTTGTCAGTGGCAAGCATACTTTCCTAGCTTACATTCACAATGAAACAGATTACTCCATGCCCATGAGTGGTTGGGGTTGGGGATGGGGTGGCTATGGATGGGGACCCGGCTGGGGTTGGGGTGGTTGGGGTATGCCAGCAATGGCATACAGTTATACCTGTCAAACTACTTTTGAATTTGTTAACGGTGTCGTCATCCATTGGACAAGAAGAGGAAATGGTTGTTAGCCATTGCCTTATGTGCGTGCGTTCCCCTCCATAAGAAACTCGTCAAATCAAAAATATAGTTGTTTTTCAAATATAAAAACAACTATATTTAACTTTTCACAATCTTTACGTTTTTTAGTTTACGAGATTTTCCCATAGTGAAACTTTTGAGCAAAATAACCACCGTTAGCCTCTATCTGCCTCTATGTTTAACTGCATGCTTTCATTCTAGTCCATTACAGAAAGAGTTAACAGAGAAATTTTCTCCATCGCACCTAAACACCTTTCTTGGTAAGCCTTATCAAGATCTCATCAAAGAATTTGGTGTACCCACACGTAAATTGGTCAGTGGTAATCAAACTTTACTCGTTTTTTATTCTAACAAGAATATAATCTTCCAGGAACAAACAGGAGCTTGGTCAAACTGGGGCTATAATCCCAACCTCTATGGTGATGATAATCGTATTGGTTATGAAGAGCCAGGTCTTAGTGGTGTAGATGGGTATAGGACTGTTGCTAAAACATGTCAAGTTACTTTTACACTTGTCGATAATGCTGCGATCCATTGGACTAGACAAGGTAACACGTCATGGTGCGGGAGTAATGGTTCGAGTATAAATCAATGATGTTCTGTTATATCTCACAGATTGTAAATCTAGACTAACAGAACGTAGAGAAGAAGCAACGCTTGCTAAATCCATTGCCTTATGTGCGTTCCCCCTCTATAAAAGGCAAGTCATCCCAAATACTGTCTTCTCACTGTTTGTACCTCAAATAAGAGTTGATTATGCGTGATTCTTTTGATAGCCTTTGCGGAGTTTTAATAAGGATTCGATATTATATGAAACTTTCAAATAGGATTATTCTTTTACTCTCACTATCTCCCTACCTTTGCCTAACTGCATGTTCTGGTGGACCTAACCGATTACAGATGCAATTAACAAAGAAGTTTTCTCCATCGCACCTGAACAGCTTTCTTGGGAACAATACTCAAGCTCTTATAAAAGCCTTTGGCTTACCACAACGCCGTTTTGTCGCTGGTAATCAAACTTATCTCGTTTTTGCTTATAACCTACATTTTCAGGTTATGGAGCAAACAGGGTACGCATCGAGCTGGGGCTGGTCTCCCAATGCTTATGGTCCCGGCAAATATGGTTATCAACAGGGTAATAATGGGTACAACTTTTACTCTGCCGTACCAGTCACAGAAACGTGTCAAATCACTTTTACTCTTGTCGGTGGCGTTGCGATCCATTGGACGAGACAAGGAAGTGCATCGTGGTGCGGAGGTAGTGGTATGGGGGTACCTAACTACTATGGTGGGTACTCATAATTAAGGGTAGGAAGCAAAAGGAAAAAAGGGAAAGTTAAGAGAAAGTCACAAATATAAACCCATTTTTCCTTTTAATGACACCTATACACTCTGACAGATTTCACACTCTCGCGCTTATTTCTCACCCTTAAAAATGGCAATAATCTGATCGAGCAAAGCAAGAGCTTCAGGTTTAGAACGTTGGAAGACATTACGACCAATAATAGACCCAAAACCACCCCCAAGATGAATTCCCTTAATCGTGGTTAATAGGCTATCATTGCTCGTATGCTCGCCCCCTGAAAAAATAACAATACGACGCCCAGCAAAGCTAGACTGTACAACATGGCGAACACGCACGGCTAATGTCGAAACATCTATACTATTTTTCTCATACACTGGTTGATTCGCTTGAAGTGCAACAACATCCGTTGGCGGTTTTACCTTAATGATATGCGCCCCACACAATGCTGCCATATGCGCCGCATAAGCACAGACATCAACAGCTGTTTCAGCCTTTTTATCCAAACCAGGACCACGCGGATAACTCCAAACAACAACAACCAATCCGACGGCTTTTGCTTCAGAAGCCAGTTCTTGCAATTCTTCTATTTGTTCAAAACAATATTCAGATCCCGGGTAAATAGTAAACCCAATACCTGCACACCCTAAACGTAAAGCATCAGAAATACGCCCGGTGACGGCCTGATCTTTTTCATGAGCAAGACTATTAGAACTATTACATTTTAGAATAAGAGGAATTTCCCCCGCATAGGTTGCCGCACCACATTCTAACATGCCAAGGGGTGCCGCATACCCATTAAGCCCTGCCTCAATTGCTAGTTTGAAATGATAATGCGGGTCATAAGCTTCTGGATTGGGGGCAAATGATCGCGCCGGACCATGCTCAAAGCCTTGATCCACTGGTAAAATAACAAGCTTACCCGTACCTCCCAGACGACCCGCATTAAGCAACCTTGCTAAATTCATTTTTGTCCCGGGATTATCACTTTCGTACCCGTTAAGAATAGTCTTTACTTGCGATGTTAACACCATATTAAAAACCTCTTTCAACCATTACATGACAACGATTAAATACGTTATTTTCTGATATATCTAATAACACATATACTTTTATAAGATATCACAAAATAACAATACTATCTCTGATAGCAACAAAATAACACGCTTAAATCATAGAAGATTTTTATGATGAACTATAGAATATAGATCAAAACTTTGCATAAACTTCTATATGCCAACGCCGATATGCTTAATGAATTATTATACTTCAATATTCATTATTGATTGTTTTTGGTCTCTCTGAAAGAAGGATGCCTCCCTCTTGTTTATAGAGGGCTTGGGCTGTAACATTTTGCAAGTTATCACTTTTAAGTAGCACGGCTGCACGTTGCCCCTGTGTAAGAGCCATAACCGCATGGGATGGACTCGTTGCACAATCAAGCACATGCATAAAACGTTGTTTAACTGTATTTTCTAACTCCTGTACAAGAGCATGCCACCATGGCACGCCCATAAAACAGCCCGCACCTACAGACGATAATAAAGCCACATTCCCTTCCTTTTTCAGTAAGCCCATTGCGTCAGCCAGCTCAAGCCCATATATACCAGAAGCACGATCAGCCACAAGCACAAAATAATGTGGAAGAGGAGGAATCGTCACAACAAAAGAAACCTTTTTGCAAGAATGCTTTATATTATCTTATTTAAAGGTAATATTCTTACAGAAAAAGTTTTACAAGGAGAAACCATGCAAGATCGCCCAACAGACTCGTCTGTCTTATCTCAAGCAGATCATCAAGCAGATAATGAACATTTAGAAAGTGCCTTTACAACAGAGGAAGATCCCGTTACACGAATCGACATAGCATTGCAACGTATTTCTTCTGCCGTTCATAAAGTTATAGACCAAAAACAACGAAACCTTGACCATGTTCCTAGCACTCCTAACACCCCTAATATTGTCACACAACCAGAACTTCTTAAAACCATTCATATGATGCAACAAGAACTTCTAACAAACGTCAACGCATTACTTCTGAATATGCAACATATCCTTAATGCTTTAACACCTCACACCCCCTCAAATCATACCTCTCTTCCTAATAGTCCACGCAGAAAACCTGATAATTCACGCAAAGAAAAGGAATAAACTATGGCTGTTGTTTCGATCACTATTAACGGTCACAGCTATACAATCGGTTGTGAAAATGGCGAAGAACGACATGTTCAAGCTATGGCACACCAAGTCGAACAACGTATCCAACGTGTTCGCGCCTTAGGCTTTAATGACGATTCTCGTATTCTTGTACTCGCAGCCTTACTCATGGCTGATGAAATACAAGACCTTATAGATAGCAAAGAAGCTGATTCTACAGCACAAGCTACCCTTGAAATTGAACGCCTCCGTGCCGAACAGGCTTTAACCCATTATCGTCTTACAGAACTTGCCAAACGTATAGAAGCCCTTGCAACAGATATCGAACACGTTTACACTCAGAAAGAGGAACGACCCGACACGTGAGGCGTATCACCCTTGAACCGATAAATCTTTCATAGGGAACTGGCTCTGTTGTAGCTGTGGTTACATTATCTGGTGCCCACCTGTATACACAGGTTCAGAGAGGTTAGAAAGACCCACGGTCAGGGTGGTTCCTCTTAATTGGAAATAATGGTAGAAATCTCTCTCAATAAAACACAAGCGACTCAAAAAGCGATTTTGCGCAAGCGATGTCGTAACGCTTTGTGTATGCGTGATAAATCTCAAGATAAATATATTATTCAACATCTGTTAGACTGTATTCCTCTCGAACCGAAACAAGTCACCGCTGCGGTGTGGCCACTACCAGATGAAATTGATTTACGCCCCCTTTGCTATACGCTCTATGCGCAAGGTATTCCTTTAGTATTGCCTGAAACACCTCCAAAAGGTCATCCTCTTATTTTTAGGCGTTGGACTCCTCAAAGCCTTATGATCCAAGGGCTTTTTGGTACTTATTATCCTGATGGTGAGATTCTTACACCCCAAATTATTATTGTCCCTCTTATCGGGTTTGATCGAACCTGTCACAGGCTAGGATATGGCGGTGGGTATTACGACCGTACTTTTGCCACCCTTCCCCATACCTTACGCATAGGGTATGCTAACTCTGCTCAAGAAGTGCCTAGTATTCCGAAAAATCCTTATGATTACCCTTTGTCTTACATTGTCACAGAAAAAGAAATACACCACTGTTGTCAATTTTCCTAAAAACCCCTCTCAAGAGATAGTTTCATGAGATTCCTTTTCCTCGGTGATATTGTTGGTCGCACCGGTCGTGATGCCGTTATAAAAAGCATTCCTTATTTACGTCGCACGTTATCGCTTGATTTTGTTGTTGCCAATGCTGAAAATGCTAGTCATGGGTTTGGGTTATCCCCTAGTGTTAGCACTTCTCTTTTAGAATGCGGTATTGATGTTCTCACCCTTGGCAACCATGCGTGGGATCAACGCGCTCTCATCAACTATATCAATACACAACCGCGTATTATTCGCCCTCTCAATTACCCGCCAGACACCCCAGGTCAAGGTTCTGTTCTCGTAACCCTCACAGACGGTCGTAAAATATTAGTTGCCAATATTATGGGACGCTTGTTTATGGATCCCCTTGATGATCCTTTTCGCAGTATCAACGAATTGCTTACAAAATATAGGCTTGGCACGACCGTGCAAGCCATTATTGTTGATATTCATGCTGAAGCGACAAGTGAAAAATGGGCTTTGGGACATATGCTTGATGGACGCGTCTCGCTTGTTGTTGGAACGCATACACACGCCCCAACAGCAGATTATCGTATTTTTGCTAACGGCACTGCTTTTCAAACCGATGTTGGCATGTGTGGTGATTATGATAGTGTCATTGGCATGGGAAAAGAAACCGCTATAACGCGTTTTACACGTAAAATACCCACAGAACGCCTCCAGCCCGCAGAAGGTGAGGCGACGATTTGTGGTCTGCTTGTAGAAACAAATGCCTATGGTCTCGCCCAACGCATCGCTCCTCTACGCCTTGGCGGTATTCTCGAACAAACCATACCCAATTTCTGACTATTTTCTCCCTCTATCCCCTCTTGCCCCCTTTCAATACCGCAATCGCGACATTACCCGCACATCCGTCCCATTGGAATAATCTTTTATCTTCTTAAATGCCTCTTCTTGAGTCATCTGGTCAACACCACTTAACACCCATACACTTGCTAGCCCAGATGATGCTGCCCCTTTTATATCTGTTTCTAACGAATCACCTATTGCGAGAATACGTTCTTTTGGAAGTGCCAATAAATCAAGTACCCGGTTATAAACAGCGCGATATGGTTTGCCTATCCAAAAAACATCTCCTCCATGATCCTCGTAGAAAGCTGCCATAGCTCCAGCACAAATTAAACGTTGTCCCCCTTTTACAACAACTTTATCCGGATTCGCACAAATCATTGGCAGTCCATGATCCAGAGCCGTACAAAGCTGCGGCAAATAAGGGTCTAATGTCAGCGATCCTCGCTCTAAATCGGGACCTGTACATACAATAAAGTTAGCCTCGTCAACGGCTGTAACACGTTGTAATGATAATTCCTCATATAAAACGAGATCATGCGTACCACCTATGGGTAAAACACGCTGCCCAAGTTTCTTAAAGCATGGTTCTATGCCCTCTTTGAAATAACGGCAAGTTTCTTCCCCACTTGTCAGGAGAGTATGATAAAGCGTGCGAGAGATACCCATTCCCTCCAATTGCGTAACAACGCTATGAACTGGACGTGGCGCGTTTGATAATAAAACCACTTTTTTTCCGCGCTTTTTTAACATATCTAAACACGTTATAGATCCCTCAAAAGGTGCAATACCGTTATGAAGAGTCCCCCATAAATCTATGATATACCCATCGTAGCGATCCACTACGTCCGACAAACCTGATATATTTGTGAACACTTTCTGTAATCTCTTTCTCTTTTTTACGTTTTTTTACGTCTTACAATCTAAAGCGCAGAACCACGTATATCGTTAAGATTTTGAACACCTTGTCGCAGCATAATAGAAAGCATCTCTCGCTTAAGACGAGGGAGAAGAGCAGGTCCCTCATAGGCAAAAGCGGTATACACTTGTACCAAATGTGCCCCTAAACGAATACGCTCAAGTATATCTAACCCACTTTCAATACCACCGCATGATACAAGAACTAACCGCCCTGCAGAAATCTGTGCAATACGTCGTAACAATGCAAGAGCCTGCGGTGTTAACGGTCTTCCAGATAATCCACCGACTTCTTTCTTTTGTGAGCTTCGAAGATTCACTGGACGCGCCAATGTTGTATTACAAACAATAAGCCCCTGAACACCACCTTCTACAGTAGCCTCAACAATGTCTGGAAGTGTCTCATCATCAAGATCTGGTGCTAATTTTACAAATAAAGGTGGGTGTTTATCATGACGTGCCGCAATAGAATCAAGAATTTTTCTTAAACGTGTCGCATTTTGAAGATCTCGTAACCCGGGCGTATTAGGCGATGAAACATTGATTACAATATAATCAACATAGGGTTTCAGCCGTGTTACTAAAGCTGGATAATCTTGTTCTGGATTAGCCCCTTTCTTATTAATACCAATATTTGCGCCGACAGGTACGCTAGCCTCCCCCTTTTTCCATGGTGGTTTTGAGTGTAACAAACAAGCTAACCGATCCGCAAAACGATCCACACCCTGATTATTAAACCCCATACGGTTAATAACGGCTCTATCTTCTTCTAGTCGAAACAAACGCGGCTTTGGATTACCCTCTTGCGGACGTAGCGTTACTGTACCTGCTTCAACAAAACCAAAACCCATTTGCGCCAAAGAACGCACAACACGAGCATTTTTATCAAATCCTGCCGCAATGCCTATAGGATTTGAAAAACGCAACCCCAAAACGTGTGTTTCTAAAGCAGCCCTATCTTTTGGACGAGATAAAGGCACAGAGACTCCCCACGCCAGAGCTTCTAAAGCAATTTTATGGGCTACTTCAGGGTCTAAATAGCGTAATAACGGCAAAACAAGAGATTTTAACAACACCATATGACAAACATAATCACTAAAATTTATATAAAGAGATTCTTACCAACAAACGTTAAAGAACTTTTACAAACATACGTAATACATATCATCATCTTATGCCACTTCTTAAAAAGAGAACATCCAAGAAGATCCCAAAAACAAGGAGAAGAAACAAGGAGAAGAGGAAAGAAATAAAAAAATCACCCTCGAAAACCATAAACTAAACTCATAAAAAAAGAAAATGTCTACCAAAAAATAATTGCTCTTTATAAAAATCCTTTATGATATGTTGACAAAATCTGTTTCGTTTCTAACAATTCTGACAGTTCTGACACATAGACTTCGTTATGACACACGATATTTTATTTGCTCAAGCCTTCCGCGGTGGTCATGTCGAATCGTGCTATTACGGGGCTATTGCCGTTGTTGATTCCACGCAAAAAGTCGTTTTTGCTGCAGGTGATATCACAACCCCTGTTTTTCCTCGCTCAACGGTCAAAGCACTTCAAGCCTTGCCTTTTGTTGCCGAAGGGGCAGCCGATCGTTTTTCATTCCCAGAAGAAGCCCTTGCGCTAGCTTGCGCCTCTCACCAAGGAGAGCCTGCCCATATTGCGACGGTCTCAGACATACTGACCCGTCTCGGGTTAGATCATAACGCTTTAGAATGTGGAAGCCACTGGCCCCTTGATACCACGGCAACGCATACTTTGGTTGCCGCAGGGAAAAAAGCTAGTGCTTTACATAATTGTTGTTCTGGAAAACATGCGGGTCTGATAAGCCTCGCCTGTGCTTTACATCATAACTTTCAGGGCTACACGCACCCCGATCACCCGGTTATACAACGCGTTGCCCGTACCCTTGCCCACATCACACAAACCCCTCATACAGAAACAAATCTGGGCATTGATGGCTGTTCTCTTCCAACGTGGGCTATTCCTCTTACTGCATTAGCCCTTGCTTTTGCCCGCTTTGCAACAGGTACATACTTACCTGATGACTATGCTACAGCCGCCACACGGTTACGCACAGCTATGAGCAGGCACCCTTTTATGGTTGCCGGTAGCCATCAGTTTGATACCCTCATTTTGCAAGAGCTTGCCCCCCGTGTTCTCACAAAAATGGGGGCAGAAGGGGTTATGACCATCGCACTTCCCGAACAAGGGCTTGGCATTGCGCTTAAATGCCGCAGCGGTCATATTCAGGCGACAGAAGCCGCCGCTGCCGCTATGATTCAACGTTTTGGCAAAATAGAAAACCCCGTTTTAACGCATTTTATGGCGAGAAAACTTAAAAATTGGAACGGTCAAGAAGTAGGTGATCTCCTCGTTGCACGAGATTTACAAGCAAAAACATCCTTGCCTCCAATAACAATAAGATAACCCCACATTCCAACGCTAACAAAACAGAAAATAATACTTGACGCCCAGTACTCCTAATGGCTGCCCTTATGGTAGAACAACAAAACCCCGTCTGACAAACCACCTCAATAAAGATCAAAAAAAACGTATATCTCATAAAAACACTTGACAATAACTGATTTTTTATTATTTTTGCAGTAAACATTTTTAACGAAGGAATACTCATAGTGATTATATGTTAAAAGCTCTCATTTTTTTAACGCTTTGGCTATCGCTTCCGCTGGCGAGTTGTGCTGGGTATTGGAGAACACAATATCCGAAAGCAACTCTTGAGACATGTTATAAAAACCCTCAAATTCAACGTGACGAAGATGCAGGGTTAGAACGGCTTGTTTTTTTCTCTCTGGGCAACCAAAGAGTTCTCGAGGGTCCTAACAATAATCTCCACATAGGGTATGTCAATGGCATGCAGCAGCTGGAAACTGCTATACAAGCTTTCAAAGTTGGAAATGCTGCCCCTCTAAATGCCATTTATACGCAAATAACACCAAAAGCACTCAGTAACTTTATGATCGCCTGTAACAACTTAAACATTCATAGCGTTAATCATGCATTGACAAAGGTGTTAAAGAAAGGTGCATTGGGAAGGAAAATGTCAGCGTGGCAACAATACCTCAATACAACAACCGCCCCTCAACCAACGCTGTTTCTTACAAAACCAAGAACGGGAACATGCTCTGATCAATATGCAAAAAGTCATCCAGAGGTAACCAAGGCAGTCAAATATGTTTTTTTGATGTATGAGATGAAGCCTTTCCTTAACAGTAACTTGAGTGAGATAATGCAAGCGGCACAAACAGATAAACTCGTAGCACAAATAGAGAAAAAAGCACCAGGAAATGCGGCAGCAGTACAAGCTTTTCTCAATAATAATCCTAATTCTGCCAATTCAGGGACGGCTGTTGTTCAAAAAGCTCTCCTAGAATCGGAAAATGGGAATTGGACAGACTTGATAGCGATTTTTCAACAGGTTCAACCTCCACAATGGCGTCACTTTTTGGTAGGCTGTGGGGAGCTTGGGCAAAAATATCATCTTAAAAACCACTAAAACTCTTAAAGAGTCACACAATGAAAATTAACGGCATTCCCTATCGTAGTGTTTGGGTTGATGACAAAGATGGCTGGTCTGTTCATATTATTGACCAAACCCGTCTTCCTTTTTCTTTTCAAACACGCCGCCTAACAACCGCAGCCGATGTTGCACAGGCTATTTGTACGATGCAGGTTCGAGGCGCACCTCTTATTGGGGCTGTCGCCGCTTATGGCATAGCCCTCGCTTTACGTGTTGATAGCGAAGACAAAACACTTAACGACACCGCGGCGATGCTTATGAACACCCGCCCAACCGCTGTTAATCTTCATCACGCTATTCAACGTATGGTGGCTTACCTCCACCCTATCTCCCCTCATCAACGTGCCCACGCCGCCTATGAAGAAGCTGCCCGTATCTGTGAAGAAGATATTCAAACAAATAAAGCTATAGGTAATTACGGACTCGATATTTTACAAGAGATTGCCCACAAAAAACATCACGTTCATGAACCTCTGCATATTTTAACGCATTGTAACGCAGGCTGGCTGGCAACGGTTGATTATGGTACAGCGCTCTCCCCTATTTACATGGCGCATGATGCCGGGCTTAATGTCCATGTTTGGGTTGACGAAACACGCCCACGCAATCAAGGGGCTTCTCTTACCGCATGGGAACTCCAAAGCCATGGCGTGCCTCATACGGTTATTACCGACAATGCTGGCGGTCATTTGATGCAGCACAAACATGTTGATATTATTATTGTTGGGGCTGATCGGGTTACGCGTACAGGTGATATCGCTAATAAAATTGGCACCTATCTCAAAGCCCTTGCAGCGCGTGATAACGCTGTACCTTTTTGGGTTGCCCTTCCTTCAACAACCATTGACTGGACGATAAGCGATGGACTTAAAGATATTCCTATCGAAGAACGTTCTTCCATAGAGGTAACACATGTTACAGGTCGTAACGCGCAAGGTTTGATCACACAGGTTTGTGTTGTGCCGGAGAAAACAAAAGTTGCCAACCCAGCCTTTGATGTGACACCTGCACACCTTATTACAGGTTTAATTACAGAAAAAGGATGTTGTGCCGCCACCCCCAAAGGAATGCTTTCCCTTTTTCCAGAAATGAAAGAATATTATTCTGACTCTTTATAAGGGTTTATATCCCTTGTAAGGTTTTATTATGTGAGGTTTTATTATGTGAGGTTTTATAAAGTGGTTTTATCTCTACCATGACTCATACTCAAAAATTTCGTTTTTTCATGACACACCGCGTTTTATTCACAGTCTTTTTAGCTGCCTTTTCTCTTACCGCCTGCGCTCCCACTCGTAATCAACATCGGATCTCTCCTGCGGAAAGCCATGCCGATGCGCATGTACCTGATTTTGCAACTCGTCCTTTTGAACCTTTCAATCGACAAGATGTTGTTGCACTTGCCATGCGTGAATGGCGATTATTTGGCGGCCCTATTGATGATAGCGATCCCGAACAAAGACCACCACCTCAAAGCGCTGCATTGAAACCTGAGCGGGCGCCTGGATTATGGCAACGTGTCGGTGAATATTGGTGGATCGGGATGAATCCCAACTCAAAAACAGTCTCATGGACAGGTAAACACGACGCCAATGGTCAATTGACTGATTTTACACACGATGATCACTACGCTTGGTCTGCAGCTTTTGTTTCTTATATTATGCGCATCGCAGGAGCGGGCAATCGTTTCCCTTACTCACCTAACCATTCCACCTATATTAACGCTGCAGCAAGTGGAGAGTCTCCCATACTCCAAGCTCGAGACCCTGCAACCTATGCTCCCCAACCAGGTGATTTATTATGTACAGCACGCGGTCAGGGTAAATACAACATCCGATTTACAAGCCTCCCAACATCTTACCATTTTCCTGCTCATTGTGGTTATGTTGTCGCTACGGGACAAAATGCTCCTCCCTTTGGACATGAAATTAGTATTATTGGCGGTAATGTTGATGATTCTGTTGCCCTTACACACGTTCCGACAGATGCTAAAGGTATGATCGCTTCTCCTGATGGGCATGTTTACGATTCGCGTTATCCATGGTGCGTAATTTTACAAGTACTTTATGACGCTGAAAGAGAACCTGACGCAGGGGATTAAAGATCATAGTATACCTAACCAAGTAAGGATCGCTTATAAAAACTTATAAGACAAAAAAAAACAAAACGGAGAGATTTGCCATAAGCACATCTTTTTTCAACTCTTCCTTGTAAGTCACCTTCATATTTTAAGTAGAGTTTTTATGCCCCTATAGTCCAAACAGAATGTAAAATCAAAAAAAACGCTGTGACTCTGTAACTAGCCCTATGATATTAAACATATAGTAAATTCCATACGATAGGCTCGATAAGATATTCAATCACAAAGAATACTACAATAGGGCTTATATCGATTCCCCCAACAATAGGCACTATACGACGTACAGGTTCCAAAATAGGCTCTGTAACACGTTCAAGAAAAACACCGATACTCCCAATAACTTTATGGCGACTATCTAATAGACCAAAAGCCTCTAAATTCACAAAAAGACATGCAGCAAGTAAAATCCAACAATAAAGTGTTAAAAGTTGAATAAGAATAATAGCCATAAAAACCACAGTAATCCCCTTTTATAAATTCTTTCTATAGCAATAGAGCAATAGTGAGAATATATTATATCTTGACAAATAAATACGTTTGATTATAAGATCTTGTTCTAGCAAACAAATTGGGGTTGTAGCTCAGTTGGGAGAGCGCCTCGTTCGCAATGAGGAGGTCAGGGGTTCGATTCCCCTCAGCTCCACCACTCTGCCTTGCCTTGTTGCTTTTTCGTTTGCTAAATTTTCTGCTCATAAGTTTTTTTATAATTTAGTACATTAGTCTGTAAAAAGACTTTATATGTCGTATACGAGCAATGTTTGAGTATTGTGTTAATGAATAACCAAATTCTGATATTTGGTGCAGGAGCTTGGGGAACTGCGCTTGCACTTCATGTTGCACGTGCAGGGTATCATGTTCATTTATGGACACGCAAAACTTTCCCTCTCCCGTCTAGAGCTATGCCGTGCTTGCCAGAATTTCCACTCCCTACGACTGTTCGTGTTTCGTCAGAGTTACCAACAGCTTCTTGGTGTTGTGTCCTTATTGCTATACCGACACAATCTATTGCCTCTATCATGCCTCTTCTTCCGAAAGGCGTGCCAACGCTTCTCTGTTGTAAAGGGATAGAAAAAGGATCTCTCTCTTTTCCTCTCGATATTCTCGCCCGAAATCGTCCAGATATTTCAGGCGCAGTCCTCTCAGGTCCTAATTTTGCCCACGAAATCGCTGCAGGTCTCCCCGCAGCATCTGTTATTGCCGCATCAGAAGGAGCTTATGCCCGTATTTTTGTGGAGAAACTCGCAACACCTCTTTTTCGACTTTATACAAGTTCTGACATAACAGGTGTACAGTTGGGAGGGGCGGCTAAAAATGTTATCGCGTTAGCCGCAGGTATTACGATGGGCGCTAATCTTGGTGAAAATGCGCGTGCTGCTCTTATCACACGCGGACTCGCTGAAATAACACGCCTTGCACTCTCACTTGGTGCACAACCTACAACCCTTGCCGGGCTATCAGGTCTTGGAGATTTACTTTTAACCTGTACAAGCCATATATCACGTAATTATCAACTCGGGTTTGATTTAGGTAAAGGTGTTTCTTTACACAAAGCTATATTAGACCTTCCTGGTGTTGCCGAAGGCGTTACAACAGCATCAGCTCTTTTAGCACTTGCCCGCACATATCAAGTTGATGTTCCTCTAACAGAATGCATCACTGCCTTTTTAGAAGGACAAATCAATCTAGCAGAAGCACAGAAACTTTTACTTAGCCGCCCTATCAAAGATGAATAAAATTTAATATCATCAAAGAACAGTGTAAGCCCCTATTATTATTTTCTCTTTTATTTTTTACCTTTTAGTTGCTTACTTACAAACAAGAAAAAATTTAAAGTTCTGACACTTCTATAAAAAAAACAAACTTTCCAACAAATATTTTTAAGAAGGCGTTACTTGAGTAAAAGCCCAGTCTAGCCACGGCAATAGTGCTTGAATATCGCTTGTTTCAACTGTAGCCCCACCCCATATCCGCAAGCCTACAGGTGCATCACGATAACTTGCAATATCAAAGGCAACAGATTCTTGTTCCAAAAGCGTCAGCATTTTTTTGAGTGTCGTCATTTGTTTCTCACGTTCTAACCTCTCAAACCATGGTGCAACGATCCGCAAACAAAGAGCCGTAGAAGAACGTTCTTCAACACGAGAAGCTAAAAACTCTACCCAATCTGTTTGAGAAACCCAAGCCGTCAAGGCGGCAAGATTAGCTTGACTCCGTTTTTTTAAGCCTATAAGCCCTCCCACCGATTCTGCCCATTTAAGACTATCTAGCGCATCTTCAACACATAGTAACGAAGGAGTATTTATTGTATCTCCTTGAAAAAGACCCTCAATAAGCACATTAGCAGATGTCATACGAAAAATTTTAGGCAATCCACGAGAAGGAACATACGTTACAAGACGTGCTACAGCACGTGGGGAAAGCGCAATCATACCATGTGCAGCTTCCCCACCTAAGGCTTTTTGCCAAGACCACGTTACAACATCGAGTCTCTCCCAAGGAAGATCCATCGCAAAAGCAGCTGACGTAGCATCACAAATCACCAACCCCTCATGTTGTGCTGGAATACTCTCTGCACCAGGGAAACAAACGCCTGATGTTGTACCGTTCCACGTTAGTACAACATCATGCGCCCAGTTAACAGCTGAAAGATTAGGCAAAGAACCATAATCAGCCTGAAAAACACGGGCATTATGGGGTTTTATTTGTTCTATAACATCATACGCCCATTGGGCTGAAAAACTCTCAAACGCTAAAACATCGACAGGACGTTCACCCAGCATTGACCACAACGCCATTTCGACTGCCCCTGTATCAGAAGCCGGAACAATACCTACACGCCACTCTTCTGGAATACCTAATATACGCCGTGATCTGACAATAACTTCATTCAAACGGGCACGCGCAGGTGCAGAACGATGAGAACGCCCGACCAAAGCTTCAGAAAGTACAGAAACAGACCACCCTGGTCGCTTTGCACAAGGACCTGATGAAAAACATGGATTAAGAGGACGAACCTTAGGTGGAGGCAGAATAGAACGACTCGTAGCGCAAGAAGCAGACATTAACGTTTAACGATAATTTTGACCAAAAATTTATAAGAGAAATAACAAAATTACCCAAAAGTAACAAATACAACCAACATATTTACAGAAACGTTAGAAAACTTATAAAAAGCGTTTAACACATAACGACAAAACTGCCTAAAAAGGCAAACACGCATAATGCTAACCACAAAAGAAAAATGGTACGAGAGAGGGGACTTGAACCCCTATGCCTTTCGGCGGTCGATTTTGAGTCGACTACGTCTACCGTTCCGTCACTCTCGCGCATTTATTTTTCTATTCTAACAAGAAAATGTCCTCTAATAAAGAGAGAATTTACTATTTCTTTTTCTTTATAAAAAAACAGACTATCCATTTCCTATGCTTTCTTCCATTTTTACTCTTTTCCCGTTACTTGGATCAAAAGAATACTTTTAAGTTTACAAAACCGTTCAAGACACGATACATCACAGCCCTTATAGAACAGAAACAGTTCAGGAGAAGAAAACAAAGAAAAAAAACTTTCAACGGCAAACACTCCGTGTACCATCCGCAGCAATATAGGTGCCCGTTTGTGTATCAAAACACGCATTTTGCACGCATTTATCTCCCGTCATTAAAGGTTGAGGATAGTTCCTGACACCTATTTCGATAGATAAAGCCCGTGTTACCCCGCAAAGTTGTGTATCTGTTCGTATAGAGAAATTATTTTGCAAGACGGTTAAGTGATGACTATATAAACTATTTTGATAAAATATTTTGGAAGGTTTTTTTAAAGCCGTTTGATCAGAAGGTCTATTTACCACCCGATCTGATACTGTTTGTGAAACTGTCGCCTGTTTTTCTATCTTTTGAGAACCCCTTCCTTGCAAAGAAATATTTTGTACAGAAACCTTTTGCACGGGAATAGAATGACACCCCATAAGCGTGCCGCATACAAAAAAAATACTCCCTAAACACTGCATAAAAGACTTAAACTTTTCCAAAAAACGAACCCTTTACAAAAGATTCCTCTTTGTTTTTATATTTTCAAAAGATTGTCGCCTTATGACACACTATTCGTTACTGCGTGGAGTACAGCGTGCACATGTCCTGTGACTTTCACTTTACGCCAAACACGCACAATGATCCCTTGTGCATCAATCAAATAAGTGGTACGCTCAACCCCCATGGAGGTTTTGCCATAAAGTTTTTTTTGCACCCATACCCCATAAGCTATGCTTACATGTCCATCAATATCAGAAGCAAGCGGAAACATTAAATTATATTTATCCGCAAATAAATCAAGTTTTTTGACTGTATCACGCGATACCCCGATAACTTGCACATTCCTACGCGCAAATTCAGGTAAAGCGTTAGAAAAATCAACAGCCTCTTGTGTGCACCCGGGTGTATGGGCTCTCGGATAAAAATAGAGAATAAAAGATGTTCCTTTAAGAGAGTCCAAAGAAATCGTACGCCCTCTACTAGCTGCCATAATAAAAAAAGGTGCTTTATCCCCTACAGTGAGTTCTGTTTCTTTTTGTCCCTCGTGCTGTTGCGTTTGATCTCTCATAAAGTCTTCCTTTTACTTTAGACGTTATTTTATTTTTTAGACATTATTATAGACAACCTATTAAACTTTCAAAGCATCCTCTAACATTTTTGGCTAATTGCTCTGTTCGTTCTATTAAAGCAGGAATATCGCGCATTTTCATGTTTCGTAACAGCACATGACAAGCAACATGTCCCAACTCTTTTTCTAGGTCAACAGGTGGTTTTGGTCCGTATAAAAGGCGTAATTGTGCTTGTAACCGACGCCAAAAACTCCCTGCTTGGCACAATGTAGCCACTTGTTCTTTTGTTAGAACTCCTTCTCGTGCTAAACGTCGTAGAGCATATCGGGTTATAGGGCTGCGTACCCTAGCATCGGCAGCACATAATTGAAAAATCTGCGCTATAAATTCTATTTCCATAAGACCACCATCACGCCGTTTAATATCCCACATCGATGTTGAAGGTAAATCCCGTGCAAGACGTAAACGCATATTACGCGCATCTTCGCGCAATGACCGACAGGTTGGAGGTACTGTTAAGATTGTTCCATCGAGAATTTGAGCTAAATCTTGTGTTAAAACCGAACGTAAAAAATATGGAGCAACAATAATCCGCGCCCGTGTTAAAGCCATACGCTCCCATGTCCATGCAGAATTAGCATAGTAATGTAAAAAGGCTTTACGTGATACAACAATAGGACCAGACCTACCAGAGGGACGTAAACGCATATCTACTGTATAAAGTGGTCCTTCAGTTCCTGGTGCTGTTAATGCAGCAAACAATGCACGCGCAAGCCGCGTATAATAAGCGTTCACTTCTAACGAACGTCCAGATTCTCCCTTTTTGACAAAACTTTCTTGCACAGTCTCAGGATAATCGCAAACGATCATTAAATCGAGATCAGAAGCAGGCATCATCTCACGCGAACCTAATCGCCCTAATGCAATGACTGCCATACCACCACCATGAACATGCCCATACTTAGCTGTATGTTCCTCTATGACGGCTTCCCATAAAATTTTTATAATGACATCAGCCAAACTTGTACGTTCACGCTCTGCCATTTCTTCACTCATATACCCTTCTAACAATGCTACAGATAAGCGAAACTCCTCCCCTCTCAAAAGTGGGCATAAAGCCTTTATTTTTTCTTCGACACTTTTTACTTCCTTTACACTTTTGTACAAACGTGTTACCGCGACACGCGTCGTGTCGTAAGCCATTTCCAATAGACCTTCTAAAGCCGATGGATGATTGGCTAAATAATCCGATAAAAAAGGAGAAGCATTAAAAATATGTGTGACTTTATCTATCAATTCTGGATGATGCTTAAACAACGTTAAAACTTGAACACCTGCATGTTGGCACGTCAAAAAAGCGTCAAAATTTAGTAAACACGCGAACGGATCGTGACTTTGGCTAAAACTCTTTAATAAAAGCGGAAAAAGAGAACGTAACAGCGCCTGTGCTCGCGCCGAACGTAAAGCACGCACGCTACATCCTTGCCAACGCGCTAATACCTGTTTGGATTTTGCTATCTGTTGTTCTTGAAAACCGTATTTTAATAATACTTCTTCTATCTTTCCCTCTTCCAAATCAGAAATTAGAATATTTTGATCGGCTTTTACACTTTCATGGTCTGTTATAAAATTCCGCTCAAAAATACGCCTAACCTCTCGCATATAAGGCAAAATATGTTGTGCAAAAGCGCACCCGTCTGGATAATTCATAAACACAGCAAAAGAGTTAAACTGTACCTCATCTTCGGGAAGGCTATGTGTTTGATAATCATTCTGCATTTGCAAGCGATGTTCTGTTTCTCGTAAGAGATAATAAGCCTCTATCAACACGTTAGCTTCTTCATACGTAAGATAGCCTGCGGCTGCCAATTTTTTTAATGCGCCACACGTCGTTTTTTCACGCAAGACATGTTCACGCCCCCCCCAAATCAGTTGTTTTGCTTGCGCTATAAATTCGATTTCCCGTATCCCTCCTTGTCCGAGTTTAACATTATGTCCCAAAAGCCATGTATAACTCATTGTAACATCCATAAGCATGGTATCCGATAGTTCTGACAAATTACGGCGACCTGTATGGCGATAACTATCAATCCGATCTTTCATATCGTGCAAATCATCAATAAGCGTAAAATCAAGATTCCGACGCCAAATAAATGGGCGAATATCGGCAAGAAATTGTTTTCCTAGCGTAATGTCTCCTGCCACAGTTCTTGCACGAATCATAGCTGCCCGTTCCCATGTCTGTCCTAAACTTTCATAGTAAACAAGAGCCGCCTGTACTGTCACAGCAGGAGGTGTAGAAGAAGGATCTGGTCGCAGCCTAAGATCAGTACGAAAAACATACCCATACTCATCATGTGCTTCTAAAATATTGACCAAATCATTCGTTAAACGTATAAAAACCCTCCTTACATCATCAGATCGTGTATAAAAAGAAGGATCATACAAAACCATAATGTCTATATCTGATGAAAAGTTAAGCTCTCGCGAACCAAGCTTCCCCATAGCAAGAACAGTAAAACCACACCCACGTGTAGGATCTTCCGGGTTAGGCAATTCTAACTGTCCTGTATGAAAAGCCCTTAATAGTAAATGTCTAATAGCTAGTTCAAGTGCTGCTTCAGCAAAAGAACTCAGAGTCATTGTTATTTCTTCTAATGTCCAAAATCCACCAAGATCAGCGACAGCGCAAGCAAGTGCAATTTTTTTCTTAAGAGTTCTTAAAAAAAATACAACCTCCTCTCGCTTTGTGTTAGGATTAAATTTTGCACATTCTGTTAATGCTACTTGGGTGTAGTATTTTGGTCCATTTTCAAGCAAGGTTATGAAACCTGCTATATCGCCTCGCACAAGATCGGACAAATAAGGGCTATTCCCCCCTAGACATGCTATAAGAGTGCGCACAGAAGCGTTTTGTAATATATCCGACTTTGATTCTATTTTGTCAGAAAGTTTATGTATTTCCTCTACAAAATCAGCTGCCATTACACGATCCGCAGGTTTGGGCCAACGTGTGCAAGGCCACACTTGTGTATTATGCTGACAAGAACTCTGTATATTACGAGAAAAAAAATGTTTAGTCTGTATTGTCATGAATAATACTCCCCCTCTCCTTTCTCACACAAAAGAAACATGTTCTTTGAAAAAGAGAAATTTTTTTCGTACTGCGTGCGTTTTCTTTTTCACATTTATTTCTCTTTCTCTTCTCATTGTTCTTTTATTTTTTATAGATATCTCTTTTAGACCTCTATCTATAAAACCAGTCTTACGCTATTTTTTACCTTTAACCATTATTCCCGCACAATCTGGTCATCCGCCTGTACAATTAGATTTTCGTAATATCTCTTTATACTGGAATATCTTCCATAAGGGATTAAACGCACCGATAACCCTTTCTGCTACAGATATCACACTTCAATTACCACAACACCATGGTTCAACACATAAGATTTCAACTAATTCAACCGTTCAAAAATTACCGCCACCAACAATAGGATCTGTTTATGACAGTATACAACACCTTACCCTTGTGTTAGATCCCCGTGCTTTATTCCACGGCATATTTGCTCCAAAAAGTTTAGTGATTCATCAAGCCCAATTTAGTCTCATACGCAATCATAACAACACAATAGGGCTTGATTTTGGGCAAACATCAGATGTTTCCTCAAACAACAATATTCCTATAACACTCAATAATATTGAACATATCACTCTAGACAATGTAACCATTACCCTTCGCGACTCTCTTGTCCATACATGTTGGCGTATTTCACCTCTTAATGCCCATCTCAACCTTCATACAATTAACCAACAAAAAGGGCTTATTGGCACACTTTCGGCAACCTTGGCTAATCGTGACATCCCTACTAACACTATACACTTTACAGCACGCGGGACTCCTACCAATACGCCCATTAATACAATCCAAAAACAATCTCAAAATGATTCAAGAGAAACATCGCCTCTCCCAACTTTGACAACCCCAAAAAATACCAATATTCAAAATATTTCTCTTCTCCCCTCTCAAAAAATGACTTTTAGACCTCAAAAAGTTGACAAGGGGATTTTATGGCATATGGAAATCGCTACGCCTCATTTAGGCGTATTTGACCATACAATACCAGCTTTTTCTCTTTTCGATGTACCCCTTACCATTTCAGTTGATACGTGGTTTAGCCCAACTTTTTCACGTTATCAAAAACTACCAAAACAACAACTAGCCGAGAAAAAAACATCATGGCTTTTACCACAAAGAATTACTCTTCATACCGTTCTCGGTGCGGGACATATGAGTATAGCAGGAAGCACTTACGAAGCCGACCATGGACAACTTAACCTTACCCTTCAACAAAACATGTCTGACATAAACCAATCTCCTTTGACACAACTTAAGCTTTCTAATACAGAAATTGTTTTACGACACCCACAATACCCTCTGAATAATCAACATCAACTTACACTTCACCTCAACGGTCAGTTAACAGTATCAAACTTTCTTACCCCTTCAACAATAAATGGCACCCTTACAGCCGATATTCCGCATGTCGCCTTTCAAGACCTCAACTACTATTGGCCGAATAAAGCCGCTAAAGGCGGTAAAGAATGGGTTACAAGAAATATTACATCGGGCATGGCTTCTCATCTTTATACGCAAATACGTTTTAAGAATTCCCAAGGCTGGAAGCACCTGAAAATTACCGGATTAGATGGAAACGTCGATGCGAGAGGACTCACAATCCATTGGTTACGCCCCATTACGCCTATTAAAAATATGCATGCACGATTAGAAATACACAATCTTCATGTGTTAACTATTGATTTTAATGGTGGATACCAACCCATAGGTCGTTACAGTCGAATAAAAACAGGACCGGGACGTATGACCATTAGCCATCTCGAACGTAAAATTCCAACCGGTACTATTGTCTCCGATTTAGAAGGCAAACTAGATAGTGTCTTAAAACTCCTTAAAGAGCCTCGCTTACATTTATTTGTCCACCGTAAACTGAACTTAAGCAATCCACGCGGTAACACTAAAATCGCTTTCAAAATTTCTTTACCGCTCGCCAAACACATAAAAAATAGTGATATTCTTATAAATGTTCATGCGAACATCACACATGCCGCACTTGATAATGTCGTCGCCGGACGCGGTATTACAAATGGGCATTTTATTTTAGATGCCGATACAAGCAAACTCTCCTTATCTGGACAAGGAATGATTGGCAATATCCCCTCTCATATTTTTTACTCAGCTAATCTTCATCACGCTGGTCCACAAGAAATATTAGAACAAGCGCATGTCACTTCTTGCCTCACCCCTGCCCTTCTCGCTGCAGCGGGTTATCATACCGATAACTATTTTTACGGTAGCACAAACCTAACCGTCCAATATCGCCAAATGGGAAATCATACAAGCACGATCCAAGTGGGATTAGACCTAACGCCAGCTCTTATAAAAACGCCCCTATGGCGTAAAAAAATAGGACAACCCGCCGAAGCTTCCGCTTCTATAGAACTCACACATGGACATATTACAACGATTCAGCATATCACAGCTTTAGGTCAAGGGCTCTCTCTTCTAGGAAATGCAACAATTTATCCTGATAAATCTTTTGATCTGTTTTTTTCCTCATTTCAAATTGCCAATTCTGTTGGACAGGCACAGTTTGTCTTTCCTACTTTCGCTTCTGATAAGGCTAAATTTCTTCAAAAACAGAAACGTATTGTTTACGCCAATATCCAAGCCAGCCGCCTTGATCTTTCTTCTCTCATAAGCCATAGGTTATCAGATCAAAAAATTAAAAAAGAAGTACAGCACACCTCAAACCTTCATAAAACCCAAACGATGAAAAGCCTTACTTGGATCGTTAATGTTGCAGCCCAAAACCTTTGGTATTCTAAAAATAAACCTCCCATTAGCGGAGTTACAGCCTCTTTTGAAGAAAGCAAAAATCACCTTGAAAAATTAAATTTTTCTATGCGTGATCCAACCCCCGTTCAAATCAGCTTAACACCTGTTAAACAACAACGTGTTGTAACAGCCCGTATTGAGGATGTTGGTCATCTTCTGGCGGCATTTAATATTCTTCCAGACGTTCAAGGAGGAAATGCTATTCTAAAAGGATCTTTTAACGATACAGAACCATCAGATCCTTTTAGCGGAAAAATTACTGTTTCCCCTTTTGTCCTCAACAAAGCCCCAACAACACTACGCATTATGCGCGACGTCTCATTACCGAGCTGGATTACGGCACAAAACTCTTCAAGTTTAAAGATTACCCACCTGACCATACCTCTGACATTCGAAAATGGGACGATCAAAATCAATAATGCGAGAACGGGAAATATGGCTCTTGGCGCGACAATAAAAGGAATCATTAACATTGCACAAAACAATATTCATTTACAAGGTACTGTTGCTCCTTTATTTGCTATTAACAGACTTCCCGGAAAAATACCTGGGCTTGGATGGATTTTTAGCCCAGAAAGAGAAAGCGGCATTTTGGCTTTTACGTTTGATGTCACAGGAAAATTAAAAAAACCTACACTCCATATCAACCCGTTTTCAATTTTATTGCCAGGCGCGTTACGGCACATCCTGTAACCTCATTTTTTGTCTCATATAAAAAACATGCCTGTTTTAGAAATCTCCCAAAGATTCAAAAAAAGAGCTTTCAAAAAAAAGAATTTTTATTGACATTACGAAGAACATGCTTATACAAAGGACAGACTTTAACCTTACTTTACTTTCTTTCAACTTTGGTATTTTATAACACTGCGACAAAAGGAATTTTTCAATGAAAAGAAAGAAAAAATACCTTTTACCCCCCCCCTTAAAATTTTTGTTAAGTATTAGTCTTTTTGTCTCTCTTTCTGGTTGTGCTGGATCTGGAACATGGAATAATAATTGGAATAATAGTTGGAATAATAATAATTGGAGTAACATCACAGGCGGTGTTAGAGATTACGGAAAATACCCAACACCTAATGCAGTCACGTGTTTTATTAACCCAACACTGGAGCATGACATACTACAAGGACTTGAGAATTTAGCATTGCAGAAAGAAAGAGAAGGCATACCTGCGATACTACTCGTCAAAAATTATCTGATCCCCGCTACAAATCAGATTCCCGTACAAGGCAATGCCCAGCCATTGAATGCACTTTTCGCACAAATCCAGCCACCAACACTCGCTAACTTCATGATCGGCTGTAACGAAGTTATGGTGCAAGAAAGACAACAACTCATACAAGGATACAAAACACTTGTACAAGAAAGAGAACAACTTGTGCAAGAAAGAGAACAACTTGTGCAAGAAAGAGAACAACTTGTGCAAGACAACAAAAAACTATTTCATATCAAAAGCGAACTAGAACAGGAAAGAGCCACTTGGCAACACTACCTCAATACCACACCAGCACCACAACCAACAGCTGAAACATGCAATAATAACTATTTTTCAAAAACTGTACTACGTCAGGCAGACATAGATCTTGTAAACTTATATGAGTCGAAACCTCTTCTTCTTGCTGTAAGGTTAGCCCTATATATACCATATCAACTGGATCTATTAGAAAAATTCCTCAACATAAGAACACTTCAAGGCTTACAAAACTTTCAACAACAGTTACAAAAAAAGCACCTACTAACAGATGGCGCACCACCAAGTGTATCCCCTCTACCACCACCACCGCCTCCTCCAATCAATTGGGCACAATATAAAATAACATTTAGCAGTGTTCTCGCGGGTGCCATCGAACGTATGTTCGATCCATTACTTATAAAAACATCCATCAGAAAACTTGAACAACAATTACAAGGAGTTCACCAACAATTACAAGGAGTTCACCAACAATTACAAGGAGTTCACCAACAATTACAAGGAGTTCACCAACAACTACAGGAATTACACCAGCAGTTACAGAGATTTTATCAACACTCTCAACACATTCAGCAAAGTGCGCAAACACTAGGAGTACATAGCACACCACAAGAAATCCTCAATGTATTAGAACCTGAACATTTTTCTGGCAATTCTAGAATCATCAATTACGTAAAAGCTGCCATCGCATCACAAAATGGCAATTGGTCACCTCTTATCGCCATTTATAAACAAGTTCAACCTAAAACATGGGGTAATTTTTTTGCAACCTGTTATCAAGGGACACAACAAGCTCATCTCAAAGCCAAAGTCGAGAACGTTTTTTGAAACAGTAAATAACTTGACCAAAGACCATAAAAGAATAAGGAGAGACGTTTGAAACACGCCTTATCTTCCTTAACCAAAATACCCCTCTTGTTGTTTATTGGGTGTTTCTTTGGGAGTGTTTTGCTTGGCTCGCCCCTCCCATGCCACGCCCAAACATTCAATAGCGGGGGCATACTCTCACAACAAAACGGCGATAATTCTAATACCATCGACCAAACAATGACGGCTAATGTTTGTAATAGTTCCTCCCCTCATGCTGTTCCTAAATCGAGCTTTGATCGATAAAGAGATTTGAAAAAATCTAAAACGTTAAAAAGAACGAGAAAAACTTCAAAATAGGGGTGAGGGATATTTTTAACGGCTTGTGCTAATGTGTCGTTGTAGATTTTTTTAAATTTTTCCCGCTATTAATATTTCCTTTTATTTCTTTATTAGTCCCTTTATTTATTTCTTCTGTTGGTAAATCACTTGTCATATCCCGTTCGATCTGAAGAATCTTCTGAGTATCTGGATCGTGTGGTAGACCATCTGTAGAAATTGTTGGTAAATCAGCTTCTGTTTCTTGTAAGTCAATAATCTCCCCAAGCACATTCTCTGGTGTCGCCTGTAATTTACCTCCTTGCACCACAGTACGAAAAAGGTCATCTTCACTATAAAGATTGGTTTCTACACCGTTACCTCGTACCCTCCCTATAGCTAAAAAATGACCACGTGATGTAGGTCTAACCGGCACATTTAACCAATTTCGCGTATGCGAACGTAAACTCGCAGCATCAGCATCAACACAAGGCTGACCTGTCGTGAGCGTTACGGTCTCTGTTGTCACTAAGGCTTGACCAGAGTTTGATGGATCCGTTATCGGTTGAGTTGTTGTAGATGATTTTGTAGAAAGCTGTTTTATCGATTTAGAAAGTATGGGCTTTTTAGAAGGCACAAAAACAAATACTGTACCAGACGGTACAATAAGCATCAGCGACATATCTCCCCGCAAAGTATTTTGCCTGTTTTTCTGCCCGGGAAGGATCATACAAACACGTGCGCGCCCAGATGGTGACCAAAATTGTCCACCAGATTGAGCCTTAACAGGAACAGACCAGACAAATAAACAAATAATCCACAACACAGCTCCCCATAAGGGCATTATTCGATTTCTCCTCAATAATATTCAAAAGTTTTATTCTTTTATTATTGCCTTGATTGTTGCCTTATCTATAAAGTTAATGTCTTGATCTTAATCTATCTTTAGTCTTCAATTTTTCAGTTTTATGAAAAGAAATTCTTATGAAAGAATTTTATTGTAATAAAATATGCTCTTCAGACAATAGGCACCGGGTAAATGCTATAAAAAATAATTAACATTACATCTAAAACATCTTGATTCGTTATATCAAAAAATTATAGTAGGCTTTTTTAATTCTACTAACTCGACTCCTCCCTTTTCAGATTAATGCGTAAAATCTGAGTAAAGAAACTAAAGGAACACTCTCTATGAATATTCGTCTATTTTGTGTATTAGGTATTCTTCTTTGTATGGTGATTTCTTGGCTTGCCCCCCATTATTTGAACGCGTGCAAAATCATTGGATACGGTTTTTTAGGTATGGCTGTCCTTTCCTGCTTTATTGAACGCGATTCAAATCAGCCGCCATCACCTGATCAATCATCACCTAAACAAGAGTAACCGTTAATCATAAAATGATTTATCTACGCCTTGTGCTGTAAAAGACTCACGCATAGCTGAAGCTGTATCCCATACAATAGGACCATGTTCTCGCACAAGACGACGAATAATAAAATGTGCCTGCGCTAAAGCACGATAATGAGCAAGAAAAGCCGCGTTAAGCGAAGCACCACACAATGCCCCTGCAACAGGCATCAATTGAAGAGAAAGTTTTTGCCCTAACACAAACCCATAATGTGACGCAACTTCAGAAATTAGCATTACAACGGGTCGACCCCGAAGTAAAATTTTTGCCGAGAAAAAACCCAACTCACTTTCTTCCCCATTACGCATATTAGGGAAAGCACGCAATGCAAAAACTTCTAAACATGCTTTTCGTGTATCGGAATCATTAAGATCTTCCCCTTGCTCTCGAGCAATACGGGCAATTTCGCGCATAATTGTTAAAGTCGTAAAACCAACATCTGGTCCAAAACCTACAAGCCCCCCAAAACCACCAACAGCACCAGAGACAACAACAGCAGCACGCGTCACATAGTCTCGCCAACGTGGCATAATGTCATCATCACTTACAGTAGTGTATACAGGTGTAGTCCCCTGCATTCCTAAAATAGCCACCTCAAAAGCATAAGTGATAGCCGTTTCTGCTATGTTACGTAATTTATCTTCTATTTTAGGGGCTATACCTAAACTACGAATCCCAAGACGCGTGGCGTGACCTACTGCCCCCCCCATTAAATCAGCTAATCGAACTAATGCCCCTCGTCCAGCTTCAACAGCAGCGAAAGCCTGCTCGAGATCTTCCAAATCCTGACTATTAAGTGCTGGTGACACTAACATGTTCTGTTCTGTTTTACTCGTTGTCATTTTTTCCATCTGCCTCATTTGTCTACAATAAGTTCAATAACATATTCATCTGACACTCGCCATAATCTGATATTCAGCATGTGCATGATCATGGCAAACAAAACTAGCCTAGTGTTTATAACACAGTACACTTCTACAGCGTTACATGTTTTTTATTTTAATCTTTTGAAATTAAAGTTATACTCATTATCGGTTTAAGTTTAATTAGTTTAATTTGTTTGTTTAATTTGTTTAATTTGTTTGATCTTAATCTTCATCTTTCCAATCTCTCTTTAACTGTTTCTCTCCTCTTGAACTACTATAGATAATAATCATCGCGTCTCCTGATTAAGTGAGTTAATGTAATTTTGACTTGTTCTTTATTCTTTCTCGTTGACAAATACTCAAAATAGGGGATATTATATTCAAGTAGAAGATATATACTGAATCATACAGAGTCTAAAATATCGTGCTCACCTTATAAATAAGGAGTTTTTCTTTGCATTACAACTACCTTACCCAAGATTTTGCTGTCTCTCCTCAGATTTTTATTCAAGATGTACCTACCATTCGTGAGGCAGGTTTTAGAACTGTTATCTGTAACCGACCTGATGGAGAGGAAGTAGATCAACCTGATAGCGAAACTATTGGTCATAGTGTAAGAGAGGCTGGTCTTTTCTTTATTATGCTTCCTGTTAAAGCAGGCTCTACTCCTTCATCGGATACTGTTCAGAAAATGCAAGAGGCTCTGCGTACTTTACCAGGTCCTTTTCTAGCTTATTGCCGTACAGGTAACCGCGCTGCGCAAGTCTACAATATGGCTACTCAAAATGTATGAAACAATATTGCTAAACTCTCATCATTGTGCCTTTTGTAGAACTTTTACTCACACTTAATTGTTTTTAAGGAGATTCTTGCCATCCTCCCATACGGCATAGTATTCTCCAATGTTCGTCTGAAATAGGACAAACAGAGAGGCGTGGTTGTTTAATAAGCATTAACTGATTTAATAAAGGTTCCTTTTTGATCTGAGCCAAAGGCACAGGAATAGGCATAGATTCTATTGTTTTAACGTCTACACAAACCCAATTTCCTTCGTTTGCTGTTGGATCAGGATAAGCGGATCTTACAATTTCTACTACTCCAACGATCGCCCTCTGAATATGAGAATGATAGAAAAATGCACGATCACCAATTTTCATGGCAATAAGGTTTTTGCGTGCCTGATAGTTACGCACGCCCGTCCACGATTCTACTTTATGTGCCACTTGATCTGTCCAACTAAAAACGTGAGGTTCACTCTTTATAAGCCAATAAGCCATACTCCCACCTAAAGGTCTGTTTTGTAATTTCTAACTATAACAAAAATTCAATAAAATATTCTGAACGTTTATTTCTAATAATGAGGCGTAGTTTTTTCGTTTTTTGCTAGAAAAAACTAACTTGAAAAGTACTCTAAAAAATCATACAATACGAAAAAACATAAAAACCAAGTTATCAACATACTGCCGTATTACACCACTGCCATATATACGTGGTATGTTTTTATTTCACATTTTCCACAACAAAAAGATAAATACCTTAAATGACTCGCTCTTTATTACCTCCTCGTTCTTCCTCCACATTACAAGGTAATGTCTTTAGCCGTTTTTTTCACTATTACGCTAATCCGGGTAGATTTTTACACATGGGTACCCGCGTCCAACCATACCTAACCTATTCTGCCCTGTTCTTCACTTTTATAGGCTTGGTTTGGGGATTGTTTTTTTCACCTCCAGATTGGCAACAAGGTGATACTGTACGCATTATGTATGTCCATGTGCCAACAGCCATTCTCGCTTCTAGCGGATATGCCGCGCTTGCTCTCTGCGGGCTGTTTTCGCTTGTTTGGCAGCATCCTTTAGCCAATCTCGCTGCTGCAGAAATAGGTCCTGTTGGAGCATGTGCCACTGCTCTTTGTCTTGTGACAGGATCATTATGGGGGAAACCCATGTGGGGTACCTATTGGGTATGGGATGCACGATTAACTTCCGTTCTTATTTTGTTTTTTCTCTATTTAGGTCATATTTCCCTTATACATGCTTTTGAAGATCAACAACACGGTTACCAAGCTGCCGCTATTCTTGCCCTTGCTGGTGTTATTGATCTTCCCATTATTAAATTTAGCGTCGATTGGTGGAATACGCTACACCAACCAGATAGTATTACTCTTACTAAAGCACCAACAATTTCTAGTTCTATGCTCTGGCCCCTTGCCTTTTCTATGGTGGGTTTTTTTCTTGGCTTTTGTGCTATTGTTCTCGCACGTTTGCGTGCCGCTATTTTAGAAAGACGTATCCGAAACCTCCTTTTTCCTTCTCACCATCAACCATTTAACAGCCGATGACACATCTTCCTTTTATCGTTGCAAGTTATGGGATAACCCTTATAACAATAATTGTGCTTTCAGTAGGGGCTATCCGTCGTTTACGGCGCGCTCGTGCACAATTAGCGTCACTCGAAAAAATAACCCATCAGTCATAACAAACAGATTATTACAGTATGACACGAAAAATCCGTCGCCTTTGGTTTGTTGTGATCTTTATAGCTTGTTTTGGCACAGCTATAGGGCTTATTTTAAGGGCTTTTTCATCTGATATTGTTTTTTTTGTAACCCCTTCACAGATAGTTTTCTCTCCTCTCTCTTATCATCGTGTTGTTAAATTAGGTGGAATGGTTGTTGCTGGATCTGTTCATTGGAAAAAACATACTGAAACACCTACAGTTACTTTTGATGTCACTGATGGACTTAAGGCTATCACGGTAATTTATCGTGGTATTTTACCTGATCTTTTTCGCGAAGGGCAAAGTGTTGTTGTTATTGGAACAACCACACCTCAACACACTTTTATAGCTTCCGAAGTTCTCGCTAAACATGATGAAACCTATATGCCTAAAGAAGTTGCCGATGCCTTACGAAAATCAGGAAAATGGGATCCTCGCTTTGGTCCTCCTCCTTCTGATATACGTTAAGATTGTTTTAATCCACTTTCCTATCATTTATCTTATACTGATCACATATGTTTTTTAGCCCTGAACTTGGCCATTATGCCCTTGCTTTAGCCTGTATTATTGCAACTGCACAAGGAATTTTTCCTTTTATAGGTCTTTACTATCGTAATAGCTTACTGATCAATCTTACTTATAGGCTTGCTTACGGACAGTGTATTGCACTATCAGTTTCTTTTCTATGCCTTATTTATGCTGCAGTTACAAATGATTTTTCTGTCGAAAACATAGCTATGAATAGTGCCGTTTCTAAACCACTTCTTTATAAAATAACAGGTGTATGGGGTAATCACGAAGGTTCTATTCTTCTATGGGCTTTTATTCTTAGCCTATGTGGTACTGTTGTTTCACTTTTTGGGCGTCACTCTTTACCAACATCTCTTAAAGCGCGTGTTATTGCCATATTAGGGTTAATCGCTGCAGGCTTTGAACTTTTCTGTCTAACAACTTCTAATCCTTTTATGCGCATTTTTCCTGCTCCATGGGACGGACAAGGTATGAACCCTCTTTTACAAGATCCGGGTTTAGCTTTTCATCCCCCTATTCTTTACGCAGGTTATGTAGGTTTTGCGGTCCCTTTTGCTTTTGCTATAGCTGCCTTATTAGAAGGACATGTTGATGCAGCATGGGGACAATGGGTACGTCCTTGGGCTATCACTGCCTGGTGTTTTCTGACATGTGGTATCGCAGCAGGATCATGGTGGTCATATTACGTATTAGGCTGGGGAGGATATTGGTTTTGGGACCCCGTAGAAAATGCTTCTCTCATTCCGTGGCTCACAGGAACTGCACTTATTCATTCTGCAATCGTTGTAGAAAAACGTAATACGCTTAAAATTTGGACTATTCTTTTATCTATTGGCACTTTTTCCTTTTCTCTTTCAGGCACATTCCTTGTTCGTTCAGGTATTCTTAATTCTGTACACGCTTTTGCAAATGATCCCGCACGTGGCATATTTATTCTAGGACTACTTGGAATCGTTATCGGCGGATCACTTCTACTTTTTGCTTATCGTGCCCCTCTTCTTACAGAAACAAATAGTACTTTGTTTGAGCCGCTCTCGCGTGAAGGAATGTTACTTCTTAATAATATCTTACTCTGTTCTCTCTGTGCTGTTGTATTGACAGGTACCCTTTACCCGCCTTTTATGGCTATTTTAACAGGACAAACGATTTCTGTCGGAAAACCTTTTTTCGATGCGACAACCATTCCCCTCGCTATTCCTCTTTTTATCGCAATGGGAATTGGGCCTATGCTACCATGGAAACGTGCACATTTATGGCCTCTCCTTAACAAACTTTGGTTTGTCATCGCTCTCACAGCTATTGCTGCCCTTATTGCTTCTCATAAGTTCTATGGTCTTTTACCACTCGTCTGTGCAACAATAGCGATTTGGATTATAATCGCAAGCCTTTCCGACATAGCCCAACGTGTTGCCTTATTACGCGCACCTTTTTTAACCAGTATAAATCGTGCTTGTGCTTTGCCACGATCCGTCATTGGAGTTGCTATCGCCCATATTGGCGTTGGTATTACAGTACTCGGAATTTCTGCTATGTCACAAGCCCAACACCTTATTGTAGAAATGCCCATCGGCACAACAAAACATCTCGCAGGTTACGATTGGACTCTGACAGGCATTGCTAAAAAACCTGGTCCCAACTATATGGCTCTTGTCGCCACATTAGAAGTACGCAATAACGGAAAATTGATTGCCACACTTCACCCAGCTAGACGTCATTTTAATACCCAAAATCAAACGATCGCCCATGTTTCTATTGCCTCACTCCCCTTCGCGGATCTTTACAGTGTACTCGGTAAACAACGTACTATAGATCACACGACAACATATGTTCTTAAGCTCCACTACAACCCTCTTGCCTCATGGATATGGGGCGGTGCACTCATTATGGTTATAGGAAGTGCCTTTTCGTTTTCTGACCGTCGCAACAATCACTTTCGACATATTCTACACCGCCAACACCTTTCCCCTTCTGTAATAGAAGCACTATGACACATTTTTCGCCTTTAACACGCCGCCGTTTACTGATGAGCATACCTCTTATAGGCGCTATGGGAATAGGTTTTTCTTTTTGGAAAATGCTCACAGATATGTCTGCCGGCACTTTCAATTCTCATGATATCAACACACCTATCTTAAACCGTCCTGTACCCTATTTCACTCTTCCTGGAGTCATACCACAGCAAGGTTTTAGTAGTACCGAACTCAAACACCTTAACACACCTGTCCTTGTCATATTCTTCGCTTCTTGGTGTATTCCATGCCTTGAGGAAATGCCTATTTTATTGAGTCTTAAAAATTTTTTGCCTTTATGGGGTATTGCTTATAAAGATAGTCCCTATAACGTCAAAGAATTCCTACACAATTCAGGCAATCCTTTTACACGACTGGCAGAAGATCGTCATGGACTCGTAGGTATTGATTGGGGAATTTCTGGCGTACCAGAATCTTTCCTTATTGGTGCTGGAGGTATAATTCGCTGGCATAACCCTAACCCTTTAACTGAAGAAACTATGACACATATTCTCCTACCTCTCGTAAAAAAAATATCATCATGAAATTTTCTACTCTTTTTAAAACTATCTTTGTTGTGCTCTGTATTCTCTTCCCATTCTCTCTCCTTGCTGTCGATGATCCAGAAGAAATGCTTCCAAATCCTAAGGCAGAAGCCCGTGCTGAAGCTATAGGAGAACAGTTACGTTGCCTTGTATGTCAAAATGAATCTATTGAGGATAGTAGTTCAGCACTGGCTAGAGATCTTCGAAAAATAGTCCGTGAGCATGTTGCACAAGGAGAAAGTAACCAACACATTATAAATTGGATGGTTCAACGTTATGGTGCATTTATCCGCTTACGACCAGCATTCTCTTCAAGCACTCTATTACTATGGAGTGTACCTTTTTTAGCACCTTTCATAGGATGTTTTATCGCTTATTTCTTTTATTATCGTCACAAAAAAACTCTTCCTCCACATGCGCCTCTTACACAAGAGGAAAAAAAACGCCTTAATATACTCATCAAGGACACACATTCATGATCTGGCTTTCTATTGTCGTGATTAGTCTTTTTGCCCTTGCACCTAGCTTTTCTCTTCTTTTCTGCCGTCAAAAAACACCTTTCAACGACGACCAGACTATTCTTTTAACCGCGTATAAAAAGAAACTTCGTGATCTCGAACATGATGTTCATATAGGTCTTATTTCCACTCATGATCACGATACTCTACAACTAGAAATTGAACGCTGCATTCTCACTACTCACAACAATAATACCCCGCTATCTATAATACACAACAAAACACCTCAACATGCGACAAAAATCGCATGGTGCGGTCTTATACTTACGCCTTTTGCTGCTTTAGCTTTATATCTCATCAACGGTAACCCTGAACTGCCTGCGCAACCTCTTACCCCACGTCTGATAGCACAACATGCACAAGATGTTCAAGAAGATACCCTTATTAACACGTTACGACACATGCTTATGACTCTACCTAAAACCGATCCCCGTCTTCAGCAAGGATATATTCTCCTTGGACAAGCGGAAATGGCGCGTAACCATTATCATGCAGCTGTAGATGCCTATTCTCACGCACTTGCATTAGGATTCGACCCGGAAATTGCAGCACGCACAGCAGAAGCTATAACACAAGAACATCATTTTGTTACACCTAAAGCATTAGCACTTTTTCGTAAAGCGCTAGCAACAGCGCCAAAAAACGCACCTTGGTATAAAAGCGTACAAATACGTGTTGTACAAGGCGAACATGAACAAAACCATTTTTAATAGATTCTATAAAATCTCTATTCTATAAAAACCATAACTAAAAAATGGAAACTTACGAAAAACCTGCCCCTTGTCCAACAGTTGTTTTATACCATGTTTTTTCATTTGATTGCTTATAGGGTGGACGCGGTTGACAAGAAATGAAGTATAGTCCTACAGTGAACACAATATTTGAAAAAGCATCAAACCACGCAGAAATACTAGAATCTACAGAAGATGTCATCGCCTGATAAATAACATAGGGAATTAAAGGAACAGATAACACACGTACACTAAATAACATGTGCCGTAATGGATTAGGTCTATCTGCTCTTACAAGTCCACGAAACCGTCCTAACCCTATAAAAAAACTAACACATAAACCCCACACAAATATGTTAAAAACAGTTTCCCAAATACCTTTGAAACCTGTTTCTATAAAAGTTGCTATAATAGAAACAGCTGAAAACAAAAGGGCTCCAAGCTGACAGCTCATCCCCGTTTCAAAAGCAGAAAAATGTTCTGGAAGCTTATCTGCTACTGGCTGACAAACTTCATCTAAAAGCCAATCATCGATGCGTACAACGTATTGTCCAAGTTTCATATTTCAAACAAATAATCATAACTATTACTGATACGAAACAACACCTTCTACCAAATGTACAGGCAAACTTGATTGTATATGAATTTATACATAATTGTAAAGAAACCACTAATAAAGTATGTTACCCCTTACAGGGAATATATAAATCTTTTTCTATTAAGATTTAAGATAAGACTAACATTTTTCTCGAATAAATATGATAATATTGTGTCCTCAAGCATGTTAAGGTAAAAAAACCTTTAGACTATGGTTCATATCATATTTTCTCTATTTCCTATCCGTTGCAGTCTAAAGTAATCTGCTATGTCTTACTCTATTTCTTCAATTGCACGTTCAGCCTTTATAAAACTCGGCTTACAGCACATTGTCAAATCATTCTTTTCACCTAATAGTAAACAAAATATACCATTTGCGTGGTTGTTTACTCCAACCATGCCCGCATTACGCTTTGCTTTATGTGCCTCTACAGCTGCCATACTCGCGGTTATTATTGCCGTATGGCTCGAGTTAGACGACCCTGCGTGGTCAGCCATGTGTGTCTGGATTGTGGCACAAGGTACACGAGGTGAAAGTTTATCAAAATCTCGATGGCGCATTATTGGTACTACATTAGGAACCGTTATGGGATTTACCTTGGTTTCCGCGTTCTATCAACAACCTTGGCTCTTTTTCCCATTTTTAGGACTATGGATGGCTATTTGTTGTACATTAGCCGTGCTCACACGTAATTTCCGTTCATACGCGCTTGTCCTTGCAGGATATACAGCCGCAATCATCTCTGCACCAGCTATTGCTCATCCAGATAATATCTTTTTTATTTCCATGTCACGTATGACGTATATCTTACTCGGAGTTGTATGTGAAAGTGTTATATCCAATCTCTTCTACCCCAATATGGCTAGTACAGCCCGCCGTAATATACGCAATAGGTTACGCGCTGTTCTTAGTGATGTTTCTGAAAATATAGCAAGCTTACTTTCTGGTGATAGTGAAGCCTTAATCCGCGCACGATCAATGTTTGAACCTTTATTAGCTGTCAATAACCAAATTGAATTTTCTGTAAATGAAATGGGACCTCGCACCCATGAAGGAGACCATGCACGCGCAGCCCTTGCAACTGCTGCCGTTACTTTAGCACGCGGATTAAGTATGGCCACACAGTTAAAGTCTATTCAAACAGATCAGCCTATTTTCCGTGAAACATCGGCTATGATTAGTAGCTTTCTTATATCCTTACGTCAACGTCTCAATTCGGATACTCCTATCCGCGAACTGCTTCATGATTTGCGATTAGTCCGTGCAGAATGTCGTCAGCAAATCGTTAATGCTTTCTCGCAAGAAGTTAATGCTTCCTCTAACGCAGAAATGACCGTTTTACTTGATAGTCGCATTCTTCATAATTCATTAAATGAAATACTTTTAGAATTAGAACACGCCCTTCAGGAATATGACGCTAGCCAACGTTCTACCTTTAATGACCGCTTTCGTTTGCGTATCCAAGGACATCTTGATAACAAAGAAGCTTTTTATAATGGTATACGCGCTTTTACAACCACTATTTGTGGTGGATTAGTTTATGAATGTACAGCATGGCCTCAAGGGCTAACCTTTGTAACTTATGCTACTTTAGTCTGTGGACTATTTGGCGTAAGAGAAAATCCAGTCCTTGTAACATGGCAATTCTTTGTTGGCTGTTTATGGGCAGCACTTGTTTCATTTTTTCTGACATTTTACGCCCTTCCAACACAACCTGTTTATGAAACTTTAGCTGCAACACTCGCTGTACCCTTTATCGCCGGAGGATTAGCTATGCGTAATCCGTCTACAGCCATTCAAGGCGTAGCTTTTACGCTTGTACTTCCCGCCGTGCTTCATCCCATTAACCAAGGTCGTACAGGCGAAATTGTTTGGTTTAATTCAACTTCAGCGACAGTATTAGGATGCGGTTTTGCCACATTGTGCTTCAGCTTAGTACTTCCTTTTAGCAATACAGATGAACGCCAATATATGCGCAAAATCATCTTAAAAGACCTACGTAATTTAGCCTTAGATAATCAAACACCCTCTATGCAAAACTGGGTTACAAAGAATATTGATCGTCTTTCACGCCTAACACGACACGCAGGTGCAACACCTTCTTCTACTATTGAACAATATTTACAAGGTGCACTTGCCACGATGACCATTGGCATCAATGTTATTCGGCTACGACTTCTTCTACAACGTAACCAACTTCCCCCTACAGCTCATCAAATACTTGAAATGGTGATGTATCGCATGAGCCACTTTACAGGACGTTATGGACGGACGGCACGTACAGCGCATATGGCTATAAGAACACTTCGCAACATGGAAGCCAATGAGTTCAATATGACCAAACGTATTGAACTTACTCGTGCCATTACCTATCTCACCGTCATTTCTTCTGAATTAGACGCCAACACAGCGTTTCTTAATACCTCTCAACCTTTTAAAGCTATCTAATCTTTCAAAAAATCGAGAGTTTATTATGTAAAGTGCTATTTTTCTGATTCCGTCGATTCAGTTACTGATAGTGCTAGTTGTGCTAATGTTGCCGTATTCATAGTGTCTAATTTACTGAGCGTATCTGCTTTACCTAACATGACAGATGCACTCTGTGCAGCACGCATCCATAAACCACGTGCCTTATTTTGTAGCCCCATTGTTTCGGCAATTCTTGCCTCAAGAATAAGAGCACGTAGCATATCGTGATAAGCACCTATTTTCTGACGAATCTTTGCCGATTGATCAGCCAGAATAATCGCTTGCGCTGGATTATTTTTTCGTAAAGAACGAGCCTGCAACTCATCTAAATCCGCTAAATGCGTAAGAGATAACGGTTTTTTAAACCGTTCTAAGCGCGCAATCGCCTTTTCTAGTAGAAAATAATCCCCACGCCGATCAGCCGCAACCCCAAGAATAAGAGCAGCACGGGCTGCTATTTCTGTATTTGGTACGTCTAAAAGTTCTTGTGCAAGATATTCCGCTTTCTCATAGCGACCAAGACGATCATATACCGCCGCTTCAACAAGTAAAAGGTACGGAAGTGGTTTATTTTCACGTAAAAGAACAGCTTTACGCGTTACTTGCACTGTTTCTAGTGCTTTCTGCGGTTGATTTTCTGTCAATTGAGTAACAGCTAAATTATAGCCTGCTTCTTCCAAACCATACGCGCTATCATGTAAAAATGCTAAATCAAAGGCTTTACGGTACTGTGTTTGTGCTGTTGCGTAACGCCCCAACATAAAAGAATCATGCCCTGCTGTTATGAATTGACTCCACATAGGACTTTCACGCAGCATAAGATTCTCTCTTTTCTCACCGCTACAAGCAGAAAGCAACAAAAACACTACCACTATTGAGCAATGAGTGGAAAAAAAAGTTGTTCTCATGGCTGAACCTCAACAGGGTCAAGACGTTCATGTTGTATACTCTTGTGCCCACCCAAAAGCCACATCCCCCTAAGTTGAATAACCAACTTTTGCAACTCATATAAACTTACCTGAGCCTGCGTTAAAAGTGCCGGGAGATCTCCTGTACTTACCTCAACGTTATGAGCAATTTTTGGCAAGCGTGGAGTCGCCTTTTTAACATCGCCAGAAACTGCCTCAACATTTTTCATAACACCAGAAACCTGTTCTTCTATAGGTTTTATCCGATTTATCACATCATTTAAAGAAACCATGACTTGCTCTGCCTGATGAATTAACTTATCACTAGTCAGCAACTGTCCAACGGTTCCCTTACCCTCATGTACGTTAGTGATAGTGCTATCAAGTTGTGCCATCATATGACGTGCACTTACTAACACAGGTATAACTTCTGACTTAATACTCTCTAAAGTCGCTACAATTTGCTTTGTAGGATCAGGTGCTTGTTTTGCCGTAATCACGGCATAGCTCCAATCCATCGGCTTACCATGTCCACGAATCAATTCCAGATAAGAAGCACCTGCAACAACAAATTGACGACGAATCAAAGCAGTACTATCACGTCGAATAAAAGGTTTTGCTTGTGGGTCAAGATCCACGATCGCATACATATTTCCCGTAGGATTAAGCTTTATATAACGAATATTTCCCGCATGTGCCCCCATCAACTGAACATCTCCACCAACGGTCAACCCTCCAACACCAGAAGATGGAAGAATAACACGCAAACGTGCAGGAGGCGTTAACCAATCACGCAAAACACCTGCTTCTATAATGGCACAAACACAAATCACTATACTCAGAAAGACAAGAAAACCTACCCACTCATCCACATAACGTAGATCAATAAGAGGTTTGACTTTTTGCTTCAAACGAAACTGAAACATTAACCCATCCGTACTGTTACAAAGCCATTATCTGTAAAGCGCAAAGCTGATGTCACACCCTGTTGGTAATACTTACGCATAGCATTACCAGATGCTAACCAGACAACCCCTGCACCATAGTCTCTTGCACGCGTAATGGCTCTCAAAAAAGCATCTATTAGTTCCCTTGAAGCATCTCGCATAGGATCCTCCAACAACAACAACTGTGGTCTTCCAAGCAAAGCACGCACACAATTCGCACGATGCAAATCCATCGCAGACATTGAATTAGGATTGAGCATGGGAAGACCTGGTAAACCAAACTCCTCTGACAATACAGCCGCATCAAACAGCAAAGTCTCTTGCGAGATTGTTGTATGATATAGCTGCTGCAACATTATTGCCATATGAACAGGCATAAAATCTGGCCAGCTTCTCCGTTTCGTTATACGTCCTATACGCCCACGTAAACTGTTAACCTCTTTTTCGTTTAAACGGCACCAATCAAACCCCATAAACTGTACACTACCCGATTCTAACGGAACCAAACCACTACAAACATCAGCAAGCATTGTCGCACGACTTATATCGTGAATATCAATAAATACACAATCTCCAGGCATTAAGCGCATATTGAAAGGTACAGGAGGTAGTCCACTTTCTTCAAACGAAGGTACAGCATTTTTTAATTCTAACAAAGGTCCTGTAAAGGATATTTTCATTTTATAGATCCAAGCTAAACAGAACGCTCACAAGCATCACAATTAGTAGCCCCCTAGAAAAACTTCTTGGTAATAATGAACGTAGTGTATCTTGATTCGTAGCCGTAAGTCCTGTTAAACACCCACCCAGCCCTACAACAAAACCAACGATAATAAAGTTCAAAGGAATAGCGACATAATCAAGCGGAGAAACAGCCGACATAAGATTACTAAAAAACGTCCAAACAGGTGCTGTAATAACACCAGAAATGCGACTCATGACATATCCTGTAATAAGAGACGCACAAGAAAACAAAATCCCTAGCGTAAAACCTCCCACAGTAAAGGCAAGAGTACGCGGCAAAATAAGCAATAGAAAAGGATCAATACCCATTGCTTGCATAGAACGAATTTCCCCGTTCATAACCAACAAACCTAGCTCAGTCGTTGACAATATCCCGTTACGACCGAGAAGAAGTACGCCAACTAAAATAGGCGCAATTTCGCGTACCACAATATTAATTAAGACAGATCCCGTCATCGTCGCGAGTCCTGCAAACCCTAACCAATAAATCACCTGAGATACTGCAGCAACTCCTGTTAAAACTCCCGTAAACACTGTTGCAAAAAGCCCTCCACGAATAATGCTATTTGTTGTGCTAACAAACTCATAACGAACACTTCTCCGCCAAGAACTTACCCGCAAGCTTTCGAAGACAACACCCCAAAACGCCCCTAACATAATCAGGAGAAACCTTATATGCCGACGAAATATCTGCCCTATCCATACAAACCTACGTCGTATCCAACACAACAGAACAGAAACACTTTTCTCTCGTCTCTGAGACAGTTCTGACATATGATCAGTATCATTTTCTGATAATACGTCTTGATCTGGATTTTGTTCTTGCTGAATAGGAAAATCTCTCATCGACGAGCAACCAACGTATAAGCACGCCCAACACCTAAATTAGAGGCAAAAAATGTTCCACGACTACGAAGGAGATATTGTTCTCGCAATACCGCGTAAACACGTTCTGTTACCTGAATAACTCCTGGATCAGAAGCGCTTTCAGCCATAAGTTCAGCCAGAGAAACTGTCTGCCCCCACAAATTAAAAACGTGCCCTTCCTCTCCTAGCATTCCTCCAAAAGCTGGTCCGTAATCAATACCCATAGAAAAAACAGGTTCCAAATCAGCATCTGCCAACGTACGAATAAAAGCCTCACGCATTTTTAGAGCTGCATCAGCAATACACACAAGAGCATTGGAATCAGACTGTGTTGTACAACCTGCCATACAGATCATTCTATGTCCTGCTAATTCAACGGCAAAAAGCTGCTTCTCCTCTGCAACTGTCTTAACATCTATAGCCAAACGACTAATTAGTGTCAAAAGACTCTCAACATCCCGCACATTCATTATAACCGGATCAGAAAAGGTAACAACGAGCACGGCAACAGCATCATAAACCCCTACCCCTCGCATAGAGTCCAAAGCTGGATCCTGCATTAAAAGATTATTAAATTGCAAAGGAGAAAGAATACTTTTTTCTATTTTATTGTCTTTCTCTTTAGCATCTTCTCGTGAAGAAAGACGAGATTCATTTTGTGTTTGTGCTGAAAAACGTATTCCAGAAATTGCGCTCACTAACGCCATAAAATACTGTTGATATGGTGCTATTGTCGCATCTTCTAATATTAGTACCCCTTGAACCCTCTGTAGACTACCCGTAATAGGATACATTGACAATGCATGTGTACCAATTTCACGCATAACCAAACGATCAAAGGCTTTTGTACGTTCATCTAAATCTGCAGATGGAACCTCTATAATATTCCCTTCCTCTACTGCTAAAAAAAATGGCTCGAGTTGGGAACGACCAATTTGAAATCCACCTGTATGCGTATTTTGCATACCATCATAAGAATCTTCGCAGATTATACCCGCACCATCATGCAAAAAACGCCACAAACTCGCACGACGTGCCTGAGTCACCTGAACTAATTGTTCTGTCAACACTGTAGGTTCTGCCGTAGGATTAAATAAGTCAGGTGCTACTGCAACTTTCCATACTGCTGTACTTTCGCGGATCATCTGAGACCTCTGCTCCGTTATAATACGAAGACCTCGCTCTGCACGCCGTAATTGTCGAATAAACAATCCCCCTAACAAACCAGAAAAGACTATAATAATTCCAACAAATTTAAGACTTTGCCGACGACTTTGAGTTGCAAAACTTGAGAAATCTTTTTCTGGAACAACAATCAGTAAAACCCATCCCGTTGAGTACTTTAACTTAGAAGATAAAACGATATAGGATTTTCCTTTTCGTGTAATATACGCTGCGCCAGGTCCCATCACACGATAATGATCATATCCAAGAGCAAAAATTGGGTGGTTAGTTGGACCAAGCACCCTACTTTCTGATGTCAATCTTCTCCCTACTGCCCATCTACTCGAAAAAAGATGCGGAACTATCAGCATGTCCCGTGCAGCAATCATTCGCCCGTCATTATCGACAATCATTGCATTACCGTCATGTCCAATTTTAATATCTCCAAGATAATCACTTAACTCATTCAAAGAGATATTTGCTGCATAGACAAATGTATGTCCGTCATCAGAATGAAATCGAATAGAGCTCGTCATAACCAACTGCCTATCTGCTGGAAATAAAAATGGTTTAGCCCATTTTATTCCCTTCACATTTGCAGTATCCTTATACCAAGAACGCTCACGCGGATCATATTGACCAGCGCTTTGCTCGTATTCTTTAATTTTAATACCTCGAATATTGTACAACGTATGGCGAAAAAAACGTTGTTTCCCTTTTGTTACTAATTTGATATGATCAAAAACACCTTTCTGTTGCGCACGGGTTATTAATATAAAATCACCTTGATCATTTGCCAGATAAAATGATTGAAGCTGCGGTACTTTTTGCAACATCGTTGTGCTATACGAATAAAAAATCTTGTCTCGTAATTGAGGAGGGGTATATGCTAGCATGCTACTCGCCACCATATCCCCAGCAGAAGCGGGCATAATATACCCCCCCACTTCTTGTCCAATATAACGCTGAGACGCATCCATTAAATCACGCGTTAGTTTTAATGCACCGTTATTGGTTGCTTTGTAAGAAGTAATACCCACCCATGCAATAACCCCCAACGCCACCACTGTCAGAAAAAACGGCAAAACAAAATGCACCCATGTACGTTCACGATCTGTTTCGTCTATAACAACAGGATCTATAATTTCTTTAGAAGACATGGGCTATATCCGCAACCTTAATACTTTACAATCAATGAAATACCTACAAACAAGCTTTCAAAACAACTATTTCGTAATGGTATGCTACCTATTTAGGCACAAAATAACAACAAAAACATATCTTTCATTTTTAGTAAACTTTTTCTGATTCCTAGCACTTTTCCTAATTTTCCGTACTCATATCTAAACACTCTAATACACGGACGGCTAACGCACGTGTAACAACACCGCCTTCTGCTATAGCCATTTGGTCCAACAAGGCAACACAGTCACATACAGCCCTCGCCTGCCGTGGCGTACGATATAATAACCACATAACAATTTGATGGGGGACAACAAGCTGTCGTTCGGCTAACAAACGTAGAAATAACCTATACAACAAATACTCCTCTGCCTGATCTATAGCCACACTCGCCGTTGCACGCAAGCGACTTTGTA
>JAFPVE010000018.1 GCA_017413025.1 Acetobacter sp.
AAATACACGACGCCATAAATCAACATTCAATATTAAACTACCCCCAGAAGACTTACGCCAACCACGACTCAACCATACATCACACCACTCCCTCATACCCTTACAAACATACTCACTGTCCGTATAAATCTTAATAAAACACGGTCGACGCAATACTTCAAGTGCTTTAGCCACTGCCGTTAATTCCATACGATTATTCGTTGTTTGTTTTTCTCCGCCAGAAAGCTCCCGCTCTTTTCCACGGTAGCGCAATAACACTCCCCAACCGCCAGGTCCAGGATTCGGCTTACAACCTCCATCCGTCCATATCTCAACAACGTCAGATCCTTGTGAAACAGATAAATTATTACAATCCATAATCACACATACCCTCTACCCTTTGATGAAAGCGCAAACGAATAAGATACTCTAGCGGATCCTTAAGAGTTACCATTCCACATGTTGGTGCATGAATCCAATCATACAAACGTGTCAGCAAAAAGCGCAAAGCTGCACCCTGCGCAAAAAGAGGCATCATATGCCGCTCGGCAGGCTCTAGCGGACGTATTTCCTCATAGCCTTGTAAAATATGACGCGAAAATACTCTATTAAATATACCCTCTGCAGAAAAGCACCACGCATTCAAACAAATAGCAATGTCATAAGCAAGAAAATCCGTACACGCAAAATAAAAGTCTATAATACCTGAAACCTCATAATTATGAAAAAAAACATTATCAGGAAATAAATCTGCATGGATTTGCCCACGTGGCAAATAGAATGACGTATTTTTTTGCCCTCGTTCTTTCCTCAACCCTTGTTCTTGTTTAGGCCATAAAGTTTGAATACGTGATAAAGCGTCACTCAGTTCTTGAAAAATCCCACTTTGAACACGATCTGCCCCATGTGCACAAGAGACCAAAAGAGATGACCAAGCCTCCACACCAAAACTATTTGCCCGTTCTTGAGGATAATTCCACCCTGCTAAATGTAATTGTGCGAGTGCTCTTCCCAGCGGACGGCAATTTTCTAATTTTACCACACGTGGCCATATACCCGTTAAAAAAGTTGTTATCGCAGCAGGACGATGAACCAGCTTTTTTAATGTACGCCCTTGCCGATCAGGAATAGGTTGCGGGCATGTAACACCTTGAGAAGCTAAATACCTCATAAACCCTAAAAACCACGGTAATTCTTGAACCTTTACGCGTTTTTCATAGAGAGTTAAAATATACTTACCCTTTGAGGTACAAATATAAAAATTACTATTTTCAACGCCCTCGGCAATCCCACGAAACGATACTAAAGTGCCAAGATCAAAACTTTCTAAAAAAACGCGTAATTCTTCATCGCTAATATTTGTATAAACCGCCATGAATAAGCCATTACCCTAAAGGTGTAGGGAGGCGAAATGTTACATTTTCTTCCTTTACAATTCGCTCCTCAATAACCAATGTATAACGTTTCGCTATTTCTGTGAGTATTTCTTGTACCAATGCCTCAGGTGCAGAGGCACCTGCTGTCATACCCACTGTATTAACACCCTCAAGCACAGACCAATCAAGCGCTTCTAATTTTGGCACTAATAAAGCCCGTGAAGCCCCAGAACGTTCAGCCACTTCACGCAATCTCTGAGAATTAGAAGAGTTCGGTGAACCAATAACGATAACTAAATCACATTGAGAAGCAATAGCTTTAACAGCGGCTTGACGATTAGTTGTTGCATAGCAAATATCCTCTCGTTTTGGTCCCTCAATAAGAGGAAAACGGCTTCGCAAAATATCAACAATTTCTGCCGTATCATCAACAGAAAGAGTCGTTTGCGTAATAAAAGCCAGACGTGTTGGATCGGCTGGTTGTACAGTGCGTGCCTCTTTATCATCGTTAATCAACGTCATAGCTCCTGGAGGAAGCTGCCCCATTGTCCCAACAACTTCAGGATGTCCTGCATGACCAATCATTAAAATATGTCGACTTTCGGGACCACCACCAGCGTAATGACGCTCTGCTTCACGATGAACTTTAGAAACCAATGGACATGTTGCGTCAACATATAAAAGTTTTCGACGTTCTGCTTCTGCAGGAACCGTCTTAGGCACACCATGAGCAGAAAAAACAACATGCCCGTCTGCTGGCACTTCGTCTAATTCCTCAACAAAAATAGCACCTTGTGCTTCTAACGCCTCGACTACTGTGCGGTTATGAACAATTTCATGCCGTACGTAAACAGGTGCACCATAACAACGAATTGCTTCTTCTACAATACGAATAGCCCGATCAACACCAGCACAAAAGCCCCGTGGTCCGGCTAATAGAACTTTAAGTGATCTGTTCTGCGATACATCTGCACCCTTATTTATTATCGTTTCGATTTGACCAGACGACATAGTATTCCCTCAAAAGATAGTCAACTGAAATATAAAACCCCTCTACAAAAATAATATAAAAACTCTCCACCACTTTCATTCAAAATCAGCTATAACAACCAATGAAGAATAGTATACATCTTATATATTATTTTGATTATACATTATCTTATTAATGCCGTATTATTGTTCTTATGACTGAGTTTTCTATTATGCACCACAAACAACATAACAGCCTTTTCCCTTTTCGTATAACGTCTACTATAATTCTCCTCTCTTTATTACTAGTAGGATGTACGCAAAAAACCTATACAGGTTTTGCGCCGGCGTGTCCTATTACACACATTTTACCAGAAGCCGCAGATTACACGTTGTATCATGGGCAAGAAGCCTCTTTTAAAAATATGATTATCCGCGCGAGTATAGTTCAACTTCGAGGTGATTGCCTCTCTAACGGAAAAAAAAGCCTAAAAACACGAATCATACTCACTTTCGCCATTGAACGCGGGCCTGCTTTTACACAGAAAAAGATAATTTTACCATGGTTTATTACTGTTATGCACAATGATAAAATTATCGGTAAACACGTTTTTGAAAGCATTGTTTTGTTTCCAACCAATGTATTCTTTCTCAAAACCAAAACAAAAATGGCTATTGTTAATTTACCCATTCCCCCTACAAGCATTGATACCGGTTATGACTTCCAAATAGGTTTTCAACTGACAAAAGAACAACTTGCCTATAACCACCAACACATGGACGTTGGTACATATCGTGCTTACTAAACACCTTAAATATTTTTAAGTTAAAAGCTTATCATCCATTGATTTAGTATCACCTCAAACAAGAAAAAGTTATGTTTTATCAAAAGCAATATGTTATTTTGATATTTAGTCAGAAAAAAATAAAAAAGAGATATAAATAAGGTTTTTGATGAGAAAAAGCGAAAAAACTCTCTAACTATATAGTTCTGTATTAGGAAAGTTTGCTTCTTTCAAGGCATTTTTCTGACGTTGACTTAAGGCTTGTTGATCAAAATCTTCTATAACCTCATGGAATAGTCTATACCAATTCATTTTTACTTTCAAACGCGTAAAAACAGACCCTAGACCTATAGCAGAACGATCAACTAACACAAACTCTCGAGGAAGACGCACTCCTCCTACTTTTTGCAAGGCTTCATGTACACGTTTTAAGTGTGCACGCCCTTGAGTTATCATTTCATCGCTCTGAATATACCGCTCACAATCCTCCATTAAAGGTGAAAAAAGCAATCCAGCCCATTCGTTAAGCACTGCCACTTTTTCATATGTTAAGTCACGAAACCCCCATGCTTTATAAGCCTCAGCAGCTTTTTCGCTATCTTTTGTACACAAAGCATTATAGAGATCTACATTGCCTTTTACAAAAGAAGGTGGAAAAATACGAATAACGCCAAAATCAAGAAGGTTTAACCCACCATCATCACGTAAAGTAAAGTTTCCCATATGGGGATCACCGTGTATAATACCATAACGATAAAGGGGAATATACCAGCTCCGAAATAAAGCCCGTGCAATATGTTTTCTTTGCGCCTCCGTAAGACGATCACATAAATCTGTATTAAAAGTAGTGCCGTCTACCCATTGCATAATCAATAATCGTTGCGTAATTAAAGAGTCTATAGGTTCTGGTACAGTAATATCTGGACAAGCGTCTAACATAATGCGATAAAGACGCATATTAGCCGACTCACGCCTATAATCAAGCTCCTCACGTAGACGTTCAGCTAATTCCTCAACGACATCATCTTGCTGTATGGCATTATCAATTTTATGGTAAACACTAATAGCTATTCGAAATTGCCGTAGATCCGTCTCAACAGCTGTATCCATATTCGGATATTGAAGTTTACACGCGACAACACGACCATCTTTCAAAATAGCCCGATGCACTTGCCCTAAACTTGCCGCTGCAGAGGCACGATGCCCAAACGAGTGAAAATACTTTTCCCATTCCAAACCTAACTCTGCTGTCATACGCCTACGAACAAAATTCCACCCCATAGGCGGGGCATTCGATTGCAGTTGCGCAAGCTCTTTAGCATACTCTTCCGGTAACACTCCCGGAATCATTGCTAAAAACTGCGCTGCTTTCATTAACGGACCTTTTAATCCCCCTAAAACAGATTTCAGATCAGCGGCATATTCTGCATTTTCTGTAAAAATACCCATTTTTTTTCCAGCTACACGTGCAACAACTCCCCCAACAACGCCCGTGGTCTGTACCATACGCTGGAGTCCACCAAAAAAACTTTCCGTATCAAGGTTACGCGGCATGATCACATCTGCTCGAGTTGGTCAATAAATCCCGAAATAACTTCTAACCCTTTACGCCAAAACGCTGGATCAGACGCATCAAGCCCAAAAGGTGCTAAAAGTTCCTTATGACGCAATGTCCCCCCTGCTTCCAACAGTGTCACATATTTATCTTGAAAATGGGGTATAGTACCTTCTTGAAAAACACGATATAATGTATTAACCAAACAATCCCCAAAAGCATAGGCATACACATAAAAGGGCGAATGAATAAAATGAGGAATATAAGCCCAAAACACACGATATTCTGGCGCAAGATGAAATGCTGGTCCGAGACTCTCGGCTTGTACATCATGCCAGATCTCCCCAATGCGTTCTGGCAAAAGTTCACCATGCTGCCGTTCTTCATGAATACGCTTCTCAAATTCATAAAACGCAACCTGACGCACAACGGTGTTAAGCATATCATCAACTTTACCAGCTAATAATTGACGATAGCGTTGCGGATCTTTTTCTGCCTCTAACAGAGATTGAAACGTCAACATTTCACCAAAAACACTGGCTGTTTCTGCCAATGTTAAAGGGGTTTGTGACATGAAATATCCTTGACGCGCAGCAAGAGTTTGATGCACGCCATGCCCAAGTTCATGTGCAAGTGTCATTACATCGCGAATTTTGCCATAATAATTTAACAAAATATAAGGATGCGCAGAAGGTACCGTTGGATGAGCAAACGCCCCAGAACATTTCCCTTGAACAGGTGCGGCATCAATCCAAGGTTTTTTCAAAAATGTATTGATAATTTTACCCACGCGCGAGTCAAAACTATCATAGGCTTTTTGCACAATAGAACATGCTTCTTCCCACAAAATAATACGGTTTTCCTCCCCGGGTAGAGGCGCATTACGATCCCAATACTCTAATTTTTCAAGACCTAACCATTTTGCTTTAAGAGCATAATACCGATGTGAAAGACGCGGATATTCTGAACGTACGGTAGAAATTAACGCTTCAACAACGTTATCCTCTACCATATTAGAAAGATTACGAGCTGAAGTCGAATGCGGATAATGGCGTAAATGATCCGTAATAGCCTTATCCCGCGCTAACGTATTCGTAATCAGTGAAAAAAGACGAATTTTCTCTTGAAGCGTAGTTGCAAGAGCATGTCCAGATTGCTCGCGCACAGCCCGATTAACGTCTGACAAACCATTTAAGGCTTCATCAATGGTAACTTCTTTATCTTTTAGTGGTACACGCAAACTTGCTATGGTCTCATCAAACAGACGGCACCAGGCTTGATCCCCTGTAACAGATTTTTCTAAAAGAACCTTTTCAACCTCATCAGAAAGTTGATGCGGGCGATACAAACGAATATCGCGCAAATAAGGCTTCCAACGTTGCAGTTCCGGCGTGTTAAGCTTTTGCTGTAAGCTCTCATCGTCTAAGCGATTAAGTTCTAACGGGAAAAATAACAGACCTACCGAAATAGTCGTTAGCTGCTCATTTATAGATTGGCTAAAACGACCTATAACAGAATCTAAAGAATCTTGTGCAAACAAAAGCGACGCATATGAACTCAACCGACCGAGTTTTTCTTCAATAACTTCAAATTGATCCAAAGCCTTTGCTAACTCAGAAGCTGTTAAATCCGCAACTTTTCCCTGATAATCATGGGCAAAAGCCTGCACCAAACGCTCCGCTTCAAGCTTATCCTCTGTCAAAGCTGGATCATCCATTCCGGTATACAAAGCCGAAAGATCCCAACGAGGCAAAGCTTGCACTTCTGCTGTCGAGGAAGATGCTGCTTTTACAGCATCCCACACAACATGACAACACGATGAAAAGTCAAAATTTTTCTGTTCCATATTGTTTTACCACGCACCTATTTTCATTATAAAAAAGAGACTTTAGAAACCCCTTAAACACTCAAAATGCTTCACAACATTTTACCTACCTCTCTAATAAGCGTTAGAAGACCCTAATAGGATTGAAAATGAGGTTTTGCCTCTGGCACAGAAAACCCTATCACCCGCGCGTAGTCACGAGGAACAACCTGCCAAAATAAAGGTAAATATTCACTCCATTTCTGCAATAAAGATGCTGCGTATGCCGAACCTGTCTCTTTAACATGCCTTTCTACCAAACGCCGCAAGGTTGTTTCCCATTCGTCATCTGTTATGCGTACCCAAAACAAAGTTTCAGAATTGACACGTTTTTCAAAATGATTATTTTCATCAAGGACAAAAGCCATCCCACCTGTAAACCCTGCGCCAAAGTTATCACCAACTTCTCCAAGTACAACAACGGTACCACCTGTCATGTACTCACACCCGTTGGAACCACACCCTTCAACAACCGCCGTTGCTCCAGAATTACGCACAGCAAAACGCTCTCCTGCTTGACCAGCTGCAAAAAGTTCACCCGATACAGCCCCATATAATACAGTATTCCCAATAATGGTGTTTTGCCACGTTACAAGCGTTGTAGACGGCGAAGGACGAACCGTTATTATCGCCCCAGACAAACCCTTTCCAACATAATCATTCGCGTCACCCCAAACTTCTAATTTTAACCCTTGTACAGCAAAAGCCCCCAACGATTGCCCAGCCGAACCACGTAATCGCACCGTTAAATGACCTGCAGTCAGTGTACTCATTCCAAACTGACGCACAATCATAGAAGAAATACGTGTTCCAATAGCACGTTGTGTGTTCTCCACATTATAATAAAGCTGCATTTTTTCGCCACGTTCAAATAAAGGACGTGCGTCTTCTATCATTTGCATATCAAGCGTATCCGAGACTTCATTACGTCCTTCAAGGGTACAATATCGTGCGAAAGGACCAGGATCTACCTGAGATAAAAGCGAGTTAAGATCAAGATCATCTAAATCATCCGTTCCTCGAGAGACTTGTCGTAATAAATCAACACGTCCAATAACTTCATTCAATGTACGAAAACCTAATGACGCCAAAATATTTCTTACATCCTCTGCAATAAATGAGAATAGACTAATAACTTTTTCTGGCGTTCCCTCAAATTTTTCTCGTAATCTAGGATCCTGCGAGCATATCCCTACAGGACAGGTATTAGAGTGACATTGTCTTACCATAAGACACCCCATTGCGACAAGACTTGCTGTCCCTATACCAAATTCTTCTGCCCCTAACATAGCAGCAATAACCACATCACGTCCCGTTTTTATACCTCCATCAACCCGTAAACGCACACGATGACGCAAACGGTTCAACATTAACACCTGATGCGTTTCTGCCAAACCCATTTCCCATGGTAACCCCGCATATTTAATAGAACTCAACGGGCTCGCCCCAGTTCCACCACTGTGTCCTGAAATTAAAATAGCATCAGCCTTAGCCTTCGCAACACCAGCAGCAATTGTACCAATACCAGAACGAGCAACCAGTTTGACTGTCACCGTAGCTTCCGGGTTAATTTGCTTCAAATCATAAATAAGCTGTGCCAAATCCTCAATCGAATAGATATCATGATGTGGAGGAGGTGATATAAGCGTTACTCCAGGTGTCGCATGACGTAACTTTGCAATAAGTTCCGTCACTTTAAAACCAGGAAGTTGTCCACCTTCACCTGGCTTAGCACCTTGTGAAATTTTAATTTCTAGTTCACGACAATCGTTAAGATATTGTGCTGTTACACCAAAACGACCTGAAGCAACCTGTTTAATAGCCGAAGAAGCATTATCTCCATTAGGACGTGGTTTTGCGCGCGCAGGATCTTCTCCTCCTTCCCCTGAATCAGATTTTGCTCCAATACGATTCATCGCAATCGACAATGTCTCATGCGCTTCAGGACTCAGCGCTCCCAAAGAAATAGCAGGTGCAACCAACCGACGACGTAATTGTGTAATGCTCTCTACTTCCTCTACAGAAATAGGTGTTCGCCCTTCACGAAAATCAAGAAGATCACGCAAGGAAATAGGAGGCTGTGCCTGCACAGCATCCACATAGCAACAGTAAGCAGAAAAATTATCAGTTGCAACTGCTGTTTGAAGAAGATGAATTGTTGTACCATCAAAAGCGTGTTGTTCACCTTTTCGACGCAGTTTATAGGCTCCACCTATACGTAATGTTGGCGTTGATACTGTCTCCCAAGCACGAGCATGCAAAGCCAATACTTGACGCGCAATCCCAGATAACCCAATTCCTGAAATACGAGAGGGAACACCTGGAAAAAATTCAGCCACCAAGGCACGTGATAACCCGATAGCCTCAAAATTATACCCTCCACGATAAGAAGCCATAACAGAAATGCCCATTTTGGACATAATTTTTAGAAGCCCTTTATCAACAGCCTGACGATAACGTTCCATACATGTACGTAAAGAAAGGTCTCCAAAAAGACCACGACGATGACGATCCGCAATACTTTCTTGTGCCAAATAAGGATTTACAGTTGTTGCACCAACGCCTATGGTAACAGCCAAAGCATGAACATCAAATGCCGCAGAAATACGTACATTTACCGAAGTAAAAGTACGTAATGACGTACGTACCAAATGCGTGTGTACAGCCCCAGTTGCTAAAATCATCGGAATCATTCCACGATCAGCAGATTGTTTTTCATCTGTAAGGAAAATATGTTTACACCCTCTACGTACACCTGCCTCCGCCTCTTGCCGAATACGTGCAATAGCTTGTCGTAGCCCAGCCTCTCCCTCATGAACAGGAAAAGTACAATCAATAAGACATCCTGACTCACCACAAAATTGCCGTAAAACATCATACTCACCCGATGTTAAAACTGGACTAGGTAGCTGTAGTAAGTCACACTGACGATCAGATTGATCAAGAATGTTACTACCGAGATTTCCAAGACGCGTAACCAAGCTCATTACCCGTGACTCACGTATGGAATCAATAGGCGGATTTGTCACCTGACTAAACATTTGTCGAAAGTAATGAGACAATCCACGATAACGCGCTGAAAATACGGCTAAAGGTGCATCATCACCCATAGACCCAATGGCTTCACTCGCATCTTCAACCATGGGGTGTAAAATTGTTTCTAACTCTTCAAACGTTGCCCCCACCGCAACCTGACGACGACATAACTCTTCAGTAGAATAAAGAATTGGTTCTATCACATCAGAACGAACCAAATGCCCAATTTTTTGTATTTTTTCAACCCAAGCAGAAAAATCATGTCGAGACACAAGAAGATCTAACAACTCCGTATTTCCGTAAATCTTAGCTGTATCAAGATCGACACCGAGCATCTCCCCAGGACCAAGACGCCCACGGCTTCGAATATTGCTTCCACGCACTCGCACCATACCTGTTTCGGAACCAACAATCAGCAAATCATCTTTCGTCACTGTATAACGTAACGGACGTAAACCAGAACGATCGAGTCCTGCCACAACCCAACGACCATCTGTCGCACACAAAGCTGCAGGACCATCCCAAGGTTCCATAACCGCGTTACAATAAACGAACATATCTCTATGCGTAGGCTTCATAAAGAAATTCACACTTGCGGGAATTATCAAAGCCTTTGCTTCTGGAGCATCACGTCCGCCAAAAGTCAATAATTCAAAAACATTATCTAATATAGCTGTATCAGATCCGCCTTCCTGCACGATTGGCTTAATATCTGCCATCCACGTATCTAAATTAGGGTGTGATAAACGCGTTTCATGACTTTTCATCCAATTAACATTACCCGAAATCGTATTAATCTCACCATTATGTGCCAAGCGTCGAAAAGGCTGTGCCAACTTCCACATTGGAAACGTATTTGTTGAATAACGCTGATGATAAATTGCAAAACGACTAATAAATCTTTCGTCAAGAAGATCAGGATAAAACACGGTTAAGTGTTCTGCCAAAAACATACCTTTGTAGATAACTGACCGACAAGACAAAGAACAAATATACAAATCTACCTGTGCAGCAATTGCCGCTTTTTCAATACGTCGGCGAATAACGTACAAATCACGCTCAAAAGTCTCTTCGTCTTTTTCAGGTAAGTTACGAATTAGAATTTGCTCAATTTCTGGCCGTGTTACGTTTGCTTTTTCACCAATACAAGAGGTATCTATCGGGACCTGCCTCCATCCATAAATACCGTAGCCAAAAGCTATAATTTCTGTTTCGATAATTTGACGACATTGTTCTTGTGCTATAAAGTCTGTTTTTGGTAGAAAAACTTGTCCCACAGCAATTAACCCATCACTCAGACGGTCACCTAAGCGACTAATAACATCCGCAAAAAAAGCTTGAGGAATTTCAACGTGAATTCCGGCACCATCACCTGTTTTACCATCAGCATCCACCGCACCACGATGCCAAATAGCTTTGAGCGCCGCAATACCTGATTCAACAACATCACGCCTACGCTGCCCATCCAAAGCCACAACCATTCCCACACCGCAAGCATCATGTTCATCTGAAAAGTGGTACACCTCTTTCAACAAGTCAACATTAGACGACCATGCTTTTAAGAAATCTTCACCGCTCTCAATTCCCGTAGTTTCTGTTCCCTCAGTATTTGGAACCTGTTTCATATCCTTATTCCCGCTCCGCTGTGATCGATGATACCGTATTTGTTTCAATCCACTGTTGAATGTTTAGCGCAACCTCTTGTCCATCACGAATAGCCCAAACAACGAGACTGGCACCGCGTACAATATCCCCAGCAGCAAAAACACCCGGTAACGATGTCATTGAGAAGTTATCAACATATAACGTTCCTCGATCTGTTACTGCTAGTTCAGGCTGTTGCCAAAGCTGTGGCAAAGGTTCAGGATCAAAACCCAACGCCTTAATAACAAGATCTGCCTTAATAGTAAAGGACGACCCATCAATAGGCTCCACTGACTGACGTCCAGATGCATCAGGTAGACCCGGCATCATTCGCAAAACGCGCACATCTTTTACATGATCCTGTCCTAAAAAAGCCTCTGGTGCAATAAACCATTCAAAAATGGCACCCTCTTCTTCAGCGTTTTGCACTTCACGGCGAGAACCTGGCATATTATCTCTATCACGACGATACAAACATTTTACCGAGGCAGCTCCTTGTCGAATAGCTGTACGAACACAATCCATTGCTGTATCTCCACCTCCTAACACCACAACAGATTTACCTTTAGCATCAAGCCTACTAGCATGAGATGACAAATGTTCCCCAAAAGTGCGCTTATTAGAGGCTATAAGATATGCTAAAGCATGTTCAACACCAGATAAATAATTTCCAGGAATGTACAATTCACGTGGTTTATAAACACCCGTTGCGATCAAAATCGCATTATGACGAAAACGCACTTCCTCAAAAGAAAGCTCCCCCTCGCGAGAACCAATTCCTCGCCCAAGATGAAAAACAACTCCACTCTCTTCAAGCCACGTATGCCAACGCGTTATATTATGCTTCTCAAGTTTAAAGCTAGGAATACCATAAACGAGAAGACCGCCAACACGATCGTAACGATCATAAATATGAACCTGAAACCCCTTGGCACGTAAACGGCTAGCCGCTGCCAATCCTGCAGGACCTGCACCAATAATCCCAATAGAATGATCACGTTCACTTACAGGAGCAATCGGCTTAACCCAACCACGTTCAAATGCCGTATCTGTAATATAACGCTCTATAGCGCCGATTGTAACACTTTGGAAACTAGATTCAACAACACAATGCCCTTCACACAACCGATCTTGAGGGCAAACTCGTCCACAAATATCTGGAAAAGTATTCGTTGCAGAAGAAAGACGATAAGCCTCTTCAATACGCCCTTGTGCTGTTAGCATCAACCAATCTGGAATATTATTCCCTAGAGGACAATACACAGAGCAAAAAGGTACCCCACACTGAGAACAACGACTTGCTTGTTCAACAGCGCGATCCGATGTAAATTTTTTATAAATTTCATCAAAGTCAGCACGACGAATTTTGGCTGATCGTTTTTCTGGCTGTCTCTGCGAAAGCGAGACAAATTTCAACATTTTATTTGTCATATATAATTCTCAAAAGATTAAGATAACTTCAAAGGCAAAGCGCTTTGGAAAAAATCTGCTACGATACAGCAAATTCTGAAAACACTCCTCTGGCGTAGAATCTTTATGCCCTATTCAAGAAAATAGCACTATATCATCATACACTACTAACGCAGCACATCATTAAGGTATTTTTAACCAAAACGAATGTTTTTCGATAAACAGTTTCCCCAACAATACCTCTTTAATAATTTTAATCGCTTTTACTCAGAGCTCTCCAACAATCACACCAAAATAGCTACCACCTTTCCTATAACGCTCTAAGTAAGAAGGCACGAAAGAAACAATAGATCTTGGCGTAATACCAAATACTTCAAAAGTATTCTTTCCTTCACGCACAACACTCTCTCTCGTTAAAGCTTGTATAATACAACGTGTTTGTACAACACCAGGCCAATACCGACATAAAGACGCGCCCAACTCTACTACCCGAAATGGCAATTCAACTATAGGTTTGTTTCTGCGCGTTTCTTTCAACACAAAAACAGCACTTTCTCTCATCGTTATAACCGAAGGACCACCAAGAGACCAAACGCCTTTCACATTGTTACTTTTCTGAGCCAAAGCAGCGACAATACGAGAAACATCGCCAACATAGACAGGTTGTAATCGTGTATCTCCGCCACAAATAGGTAAAAAAGGTAGATAGCGAGCAAAACCTGCCAATAAATTAAAAAACTTATCTTCAAAACCAAAAATAACTGAAGGACGGATAATAGCCGATTCAGGATAATAATGATGCACTTGCTCTTCACCCTCTAATCGACTTTTTAAATAGTCGGAAGATGCTGACGTTGATACTGCTAAATCAGACATATGAATAAAACGTCTGACTCCTGCATCAGCAGCCAACCGCGCTACACGCCCTGCACCTTCAATATTGATAGCCTGCAAAGTTTGTCGTTCAGACGAATCAAGAGTAGCAGTAAGATTCACGACGACATCTGCTCCTTTTACAGCACAAGCAACTGATTTTTCATCTGTTACAGAAGCATAAAAAGGAGCAATCTGTCCAACACGCCCTAAATATTGCAATAACATACCGTGATCAGGTCTGCAACTCACAACCCGCACTCTATAGCCTGCCAATGCGAGCTGTTGTACAACATACTGACCAACAAATCCATTTCCGCCAAAAACGGTCGCAATTTTAGCCTTATTCATAATCTCTCCTTCTTAACTTCCTTAGCTTAATTCCTCTAGTGATAATTTCTTTTAATCGTACCACAATACCTCTCTTACCTTAATATTTAGACAATATGTGTTTTACTTTTGCTATCTCTTGCGTTGTAATTATGTATAATTAGCCGTTTCCAACCACATCATTCTATAGTATTACATAATGAAACAAATTCTTTTAAAATACGACGTACAAAATCCATACGTTGATTATTAGTCAGCTCGCGGGCAATAACAAGTTTATGGTCAGACCGTAAACGAATTTCTCCATCCTGCCAGTCATCCATCCACCGTACCAACCCTTCAGGATTGCAGAAAAAATTTTTTCGGAATTGCAATACAAGCCCTTTTGGACCTGCATCAACCCGTTCAACACCGGTTTTTTTACATAACCTTTTTAAATCAACGGTATCTAAAAGATTTTTAAGCTCTTGCGGTATACTCCCAAAGCGATCAACCAATTCTGCCTCTATAACTTCTCGATCAACTTCCGAATCAATCCCTCCAATACGCCTATAAAGCCCAAGACGAACAGGTAAATCTGGTACATAGTCTTCTGGAATCAGAACAGGAAGTCCTACAACAATATTTGGAACCCATTCTGTTTTTTTTACATCTTCCGACGAATGTTCAGCACATAAATCCGACCGTAACTCTGCAATCGCCTCTTCAAGCATATGTTGGTAAAGCTCAATACCAACCTCACGCACATGACCTGATTGTTGGTCACCTAACAAATTACCTGCACCTCGCAAATCCAAATCATGCGAAGCAAGCGTAAAACCCGCTCCTAATGTATCGAGTGTTTGCATAACTTCGAGCCTTTTGCGTGCAGCTTCTGACAACACGTGTGTTTGAGGCCATGTTAGATAGGCGTACCCACGCAATTTACCACGCCCAACACGCCCACGTAGCTGATAAAGCTGTGCAAGACCAAACAAATCAGCACGATGAACAATCAATGTATTAACAGCAGGCATATCGAGCCCACTTTCAACAATATTTGTTGAGAGTAAAATATCATAGTGACCATCTGAAAATTCAGTCATAACCTGTTCAAGCTCTGTTGCTGACAGACGCCCATGTGCCTGTACAACGCGTGCGTCAGGCGCAAGTTCTTTTAACCTTTCAGCCAAATGATTCAAATCCTCAATTTTTGGTGCAACACAAAAAATTTGCCCACCGCGACAACGTTCTCGCTTGATAGCCTCTGTTAAAATCACCCGATCAAACGGCATAATAAACGTGCGTACCGCTAACCTATCTGTTGGTGGTGTTGCAATCAGACTCATTTCTCGCACGCCAGATAATGCCATTTGCAAAGTACGTGGCAAAGGCGTTGCTGATAGAGTGAGCACATGAACTCCTTCGCGCAACGATTTTAGTTTTTCTTTATGGGTCACGCCAAAATGCTGCTCTTCATCAATCACCAATAACTCAAGGTTTGAAAAGGTAACTGTTTTTGCAAGTAACATATGTGTTCCAATAACAATGTGTACATTGCCATCAGCTAATCCCTTTCGTACAGCAGCTGCCTCCTTCGTCGTTACCATTCGTGAAAGATGAGCAACTTTAAGTCCAAAACCACTAAAACGTGTTTTAAAAGTTTTATAGTGTTGCCGCGCCAATAATGTAGTAGGCACCACAACAGCCACTTGCCCTCCCGACATCGCCGCCACAAACGCAGCACGTAAAGCCACTTCAGTTTTACCAAAACCAACATCACCACAAATCAACCTATCCATAGGATGACCTGATGCCATATCAGCAAGTACATCAGAAATAGCTTGTGATTGATCGTCTGTTTCAATAAAAGCAAAACGGGAGCAAAACTCATCCCACACCCCTTCTGGTGGAGAGAATTCAGGAGCATTTTTTAAGGCACGTGTCGCTGCTGTACGAATAAGATCACCTGCCATATCACGAATACGCCGCCTCATTTGTGCTTTACGACTTTGCCAAGCAAGACTCCCCAATTTATCAAGCACAACTCCTGCTTGATCAGAGCCAAACCGACTTAATAACTCAATATTCTCAACAGGGAGATATAATTTTTGTCCACCATCATACAGTAAACGCAAACACTCATGCGGCGCAGTGCCAACGTTTAACGTTTCTAACCCATCATAACGCCCAATACCATATTCTTGATGAACAACTAAATCACCCTTTGTGATTTCACCAGCTTCGGCAATAAGCTCACTCACACGGCGCCTAGGACGTTGTAAACGACCAATCCGTTCCCCCAATATATCTTGCTCAGAAATAAAAGCAAAAGTTTCGGTGATAAAGCCACGTTCTAGACTAAGAGTCAATAAACCTATTGAGTCAGTAGGAAGACTACACACTTCTTGCCATGTCTCACATGCTTTAGCTATTATACCGTGTTCTTGTAGCAATGTCCCTAAACGATCACGTGAACCACGCGTCCACGCTGCAATCAAAACTTTGCGTTTTTTTTCAACATCCCTTTTATTCACCTTTACTTTTACCGGTGTATCAAGGGTTCCAGTTACTACAGTAGATACCTCTTTTTGTGTCCACTTTTGTACATCATTACGCAAAAAATCAAAAACTTGCCCCCGTTCAGCACTTGGTACGAGCTTTGCATATTGCTTACCTGGTCGTCCCCCCATATCCACACCTTCCCCACCTTCGGGTTTAGCATAAGGAGTTAAGATAACACAGTGCATACGACCTAAAATAGCTTCCAAACTCGCACAGTCAAGATATAAAAGTTCTGGAGGTAATGGACGATAAGGAACTTCTCCATCAGTCATAGGTAAGCGTCGTGCTTGGTAATGGTCAGCTATCATTTCTAACCGAGAGGTAATGACCTCTGCCCATTGGTGTTCTAGGATAATTGTTGCATGAGACACGTAATCGAACACTGTTTCAAGATAAGGATGAAACAAAGGCAACCAATGCTCTAATCCAGGATATCGACGCCCTTCAGAAACATGTTGATAAAGAGGGTCCGCCATAGCTGCTGTACCGAAATGATCACGCCAACGTGTACGAAAACGCGTAATACTTTCCGAGTCAAGCGACAACTCTGAAACAGGACAGAGAATAAGACTTTCACGCTTTTCTGTTGAACATTGAGTTCCAGGATCAAAAACGCGAATATTGTCAACTTCATCACCAAACAAATCAAGCCGAAAAGGATCAGAAGAAGCAGCCGGGTATAAATCAAAAATACCGCCACGCGTCGCAAACTCCCCCGCTTCCATAACGGTATCGGTGCGAGTGTAACCATTCGCAACTAGCAAATCTATTAAAAACTCTTGATCGAGGTTTTCCCCTATATGAATAGTCAACGACTGTCCCTTAAAAACAGAAGACGGAGGCACGCGTTGAAGAATAGCTTCTAACGTTGTTAACACAATCTGTAATTTCCCATTAGAAGGATCTACAAGACGAGTAAGTGTTGCAACACGCTCTGCCAATACCGCAGGATTAGGAGAAACACGATCGTAAGGGAGACAATCCCATGCAGGAAAACGCAAAACTTCAATATCAGGGGCTATCAAAGCTAGTCCTTCAGCAATATACACCAAGGATGCCTCATGGCTAGCCACGTAAACAATAGGCACGATAGAGGCTTGATCGATTTGCTCTCTAGCACGTTCAGCTAATAACAAAGCACGATACCCTTCGGGTACACCCCAAAGAGTCATATGAGAAAATACCTGCAAGGGCGACGTCTGCCCATCCACGTATGAAGAAACTTTTTTTCCGTTCCCCATCAAACCTCTACCATATCTTAACAAGATACTTTCAAAGAGTGTTCTGATATATTTTGATAGGCGTTTTGACACACATTATCAAAATAAGCCTATTATCATGAATCCTTATTACATCTTAAAACTACGAAATATTAATCACTAGACCAAAAGGCTACTAACGATTACTCGTCGTAAGACAAAAGTGTCACAACAGGAACATTACCCAAACGAGATCGCCCGCCAAGTGTTGTTAGTTCTATTAAAACAGAAGCAGCTACAACTTCAGCTTCTGTCTTTTGTAATAACGCCACACAAGCCGCTAATGTACCCCCCGTTGCCAAAAGATCGTCCATTATTACAACGCGTTGACCAATGTGAATAGCATCTTGTTGAATTTCAAGTGTGTCAGAGCCATACTCTAAATCATATGTATGGGAAATCGTTTTTCCAGGCAATTTTCCACGCTTACGCAACATTAACATACCACACCCTAGTCGATCCGCTATAGGAGCAGCCATCAAAAACCCGCGTGACTCAACTGCAGCTATAATATCCGGTTTTAGCGATGCTACTTGACGTGCCAAACGCCCCATAGCCACTTGCCATGCGTCAGGACATTGTATCAATGTTGAAATATCGTAGAAAAGAATACCCGGTTTTGGAAAATCAGGCACATGGCGAATATAACACTTAAGATCTATCTCTTTCTCTTGTTCTTGTAGCTTTTTATTAAATTTCGTCATCAGTTTTTTTACTCCTTCAATCACTATATTTTACTTCCTCCTAAATTACGTGTTTTTAAAGAAACAATCTACAGAATAATCTTTCCTCATAAAATCCTTTTTCAAAAGTTCCTTACACATCAGGTAAACATAATTGTTTTTCATACCTTTTAGCCTTGTAACAATACCTTTGTTAAGTAACTAAACATGTGTTTTTGATATGAATGAAAAGTTGTGGTATATTTCCAGTAGTTTTATTAGGTAGGTTTAGTGGTATTTTATGGTGGGTTATTATGAGTTTAGTTTTTTGATTTATTTTTAATTTTGTATATTTATTTTGTATTTAGTTGTATTTAGATTATTTTGTAATATTTTTTGTTATGTATGATATGTGTAGCATAGATTGTGCCATGTTTTTTCATATTTCAGCTATATTTACTCCTTGATTGAATTTAATTGAGTTTATTTATTAAATTTGTTGAGTTTTTATGAGCATAGTTAAAGAGGAGCTGTAGATGTATGACCCCCCCCCGTACTTA
>JAFPVE010000019.1 GCA_017413025.1 Acetobacter sp.
ACACTTCTCTTTTTGATTCTATGCTTATACACACCGGTTGATCAAATAGATACTTTCCTCAACATCAACACCATACAAGGCTTACAAAACTTCAAACAACAATTACAACAACGTCACCTTATGACAGGTCCACCACCAGAAATACCCCAAATCAATTGGGCAAAATACAAATTAACATTGACCAGTGTCATGACTATGAAAGAAACAACAGCCGAAACAATACAAGGCTTACAAAAAATACACCAACAATTACAACAAATACACCAGCAATTACAAAACATACACCAAGCATTTGGTGGCTCTCACCCTAATTCTCACCCCGTTTTGACCAACGCCATTTTGGAGTCACCGTCAGCAGACCTCAAATTTTGGGAATCCCTGCCATATCATGGCACGCCTGGCTCTCTGGGAGTCATTAACTGGGATAAAGCACTTATCGCCGTACAGCATGGGAATTATATGCCTCTCATAGCCCTTTATTCACAAATGCAGCCTCAAACGTGGCGAAACTACTTCGTCAACTACTATAAATGGGCACAAAAAATACATGGGAAACCAGTCATCAACTATCATTAGAAATGGAACCCATAATCATGAAACAACAAAAACAAACAAAAAAACAAAGCTTTAAGAAAATCCTCTTCGGCAGCTTTATTTTGGGTCATAAAGTTTATTAAATTTTCTTGAAACCTTATCGCTAATCGTAAAGAGATCGGGAAAACAAAATTCATGAAATACAGACTGAAATTACGGGCACTCACTCTCGCTGTTTTACTCGGCGGATTGTCTTTGACAGGATTACCCGTCAAAGCACATGCTGAAAAGTTATAATTTTCAAAGTTGTTGGGCGAGGTTTTCCCCAATAAAAGGGATTTCACGTACGCATTGAATAAAAATACCGCGAGGGGATAAATCAATGGCTTTTGCATCAAAAATTGTTTTCTCTCCTAAGGCACATAATGTATGCGTGCCACGCGTAAAGGGGGGTAATCCTTGTGGTGTGTATTTCCCTAAATGGCTTTTTGTATAGGCGTGGCAATGAATATATTCAGGGGTAAGCGTTTCAAAAACAAGCGGGTGTATTGTGCCTCCGTAAGTTTGAGAGCAATCTTGGACAGGTAAAACCAATCGACCATCTGGCAGTGTGATGGGCGTTCCACCCGGGCGGGCAGAAGAGGTGCCGACAAGAATTGGGTTTTTATGATAACAAGTCCACGGTCCGTAAAGTGTGTGGGAATACGCAGCGTGAAGCGCGTTTTGACGTGGTGAAGCTTGAAGATAAAATAGCCACCACATGTTTTTATAGCAAACAGGTGTGGCATCAATAGGAATATCATGCCCTAAGTTTAATTGCGTTACTCTTTCCCATCTATTGGGAAAAGAAGTGGCACGGTATAAGAACAAGTTTCCAGTTTTAGAAGATTCTGGAAGCATATAAATCGCTTCATTATCTTCGATCACATAGGGGTAAGAAAGATGCCACGGTTCGGAAAGAACAGGTCTTCGTTCTAAAAGTGTCATTTGTTTGTTGAAAGTAAGGCATTCAATAATACCATGGCGCGTTCTGTAATCAAAAAACTCTGTAAAAAGATAAATTTTTTCTTCTTTTTGAAAACAAAACGGATCGGCCATAAAGGTGTAAAAAGACAATTTTGGCGTAATATTGGTAATCGTACGTGTAGAAGAGATAGCCTGTAAAAAAGATGATGTATGCGTTCGTGTATGTGCTTGTGTTTTTTCTTTTTCGTTTCTCTCTGCCATTAAAATGGGGGAGGCTAAAATATCGAGGAGAGGTTGATCAATACAAAAAAGGTTCCAAATATCTCTTTCAAGTTTGAGCTTCATAAGGATAAATCTCTTTAATTTTTTTACATGTGGTTGTCGATAAAAATAACAGGCATGAAGGGGGCATTTGGTTAAAATATAACACAGTGTACACAGTGTATAAGGAGAAAACCCTACATAATTATCCTAACTAATATAATGATTTAAAAATAAATAATGTTATACAAAACACTTTAAAATACTTTATCGTATATCGGGAGAGGGGCTCTGATGTTGTTTTAATCGAGTTTTAAGAGGTAAGAAAGGCTAAAAACTCTTGTCGTTTCTTTACTTATTTTGTTAGATGTGCTCTCAATATGGCGAAGGTGATTGTTGTGTTACGTTAAGATAAGTAAGAAATGTGAGTAAACTATATTAGATAAACTATATTAGTCTAGTAAAAGGTTGTTTTAATATTATGTTTTATACCATACGAGCGCTTTGAAATATGGCACGTTCTTCTGTTAAACGGCAGGAAGGTAAACAAATAGCTCTTCTTGCACGGCGGGTGCGTAAGTGGTTGACGCTGTCTGTCGCTTTAGGAGGCATTTCGGCGGTGTTTTTGGTATTTCTTTTTATAGAGATCGCACGGCTCGTTGATGATGTCGCTTTTCACCACACGCCTTTATTTGCAGGGCATTGGGTTGTTCTACTTTCTGTTTGTTTGATACTAACTGTACTCACGCAATTTTTATCTGATATAGCTGGGACACAAGCTGGGTTACATATTGTTGGCAGTGTACGCAAAGATGCTATGGAGCATTTAGAAAAAGCGGGACCTGTTGTCGCCGCGCGTTTACCCGCTGGAGAAGTGCTGACACTCCTTTCAGATGGGGTGGAGGCGTTAGAGCCTTATTTTGCACGTTATATGCCTGCTGCTGCGAAGATGGTTGTGCAACCTTTAGTTATTTTAGCCGTTGTTGCAGGTCTTGATGGGTGGAGTCTGCTTATTTTGCTTTGTACAGGTCCGCTTATTCCTGTTTTTATGGTGCTTGTGGGCTATCGGGCACAAGACTTAATGGATAAACAATGGGTGCGTATGACGATATTGGGCGGAGGGTTTTTAGACGCATTGCGTGGCTTAAAAACATTACGCCTATTTGGACGCACAGCCGATAGTTTAGAGCAAATTGCTAAAATGGCAGATGAACATCGTAAAATGACACTTTCTGTTATGAAAGTAGCTTTTTTAACGTCGGCGTCACTTGAGTTTTTTGCTTCGTTGTCCATTGCGTTGATCGCTGTTGTTTTTGGTAGTCGTTTATTGGCGGGGACGGTTGATTTTCGTACAGCATTTCTTGTGCTGATGCTTGCGCCAGAGTATTTTATGCCATTACGGAGTTTTTCAGCAAATTATCATGCACGTCAAAATGCTATGGCAGTGACAACACGCTTGTTGGATATTTTTTCTTTGCCTGTTTCTTTATATCGCAATCATATGTCTATAGCTTCGGAAAATATCTCTCAAAATATATCTCAAAATACTCCGGAGAATATTACAGAAAATATATTAGAAAATATTGTCGGCGATATGCCAGAAAACATTTCCTCTGAAAGTGATCAAATATCTGAACAGACAAGTAAACATTCAGCAGAATTATTATCAGATCCATTGTCAAAATCCCATGTTGAGGTGGCGACTTTAACATGTGAACAAATTTCTGCATCTTATGATGGGCAGATATTTGTATTAGAACACGTAGCTTGTCGTTTTGAACGTAACAAACTGACAGTTCTTGACGGGGCAAGTGGTGCCGGTAAAAGTACACTGCTTGCAATTTTGTTAGGGTTTTTACCACCCTCTTCTGGGAGTATCTGTGCATGGGATAGGGAGGGCAAACCCATAGAACTCGGTAAGGTACGTATGGCTTGGGTGCCACAAAGACCTTTACTCGTTTTTGGGAGCGTTGCCGATAATTTACGTTTAGGTGCAGAGAGTGCGAGTTTGGAGGCTTTAAAACACGCAGCTCAACAAGCTGATGCTTTATCGTTTATCGAGTCTTTGCCACAGGGGTTTGATACTTCGATCGGTGAGCGTGGAAGTAAGCTTTCTGGCGGACAAATTAGACGTTTGGCATTGGCGCGTGCCATTTTACATGAGCCAGATGTATTGATTCTTGATGAACCAACAGCGGGATTAGATCCCACGAGTACGCAGCGTGTTTCTGAAGCGATTAAGGGGTGTGCAAAAGGGCGTATTGTTATTGCGGCAACGCATCAATCCGAACTATTGACGCGTGCTGATGTTGTTTATCACATTGAAGAAGGGCGTGTTACCGAGATTTCGGTTTGATAAGGAGACGGTATGATCGGGCAAAAAACAACAATGCAACAAACATCCCTCCAAATAGAGACAAAACAAGGATACAAAAAACAAAGGGCGCAAGACCTGGGAAAAATTGGAAAAAGAAAAGTTCTCTCTCATTTCTGGCGTATTGCCTCTCCGGTTCGATGGCATTTGCTTTTGAGCTTGTTTTTGGCTTGCGTAGCGGCGTTGTCTAATTTTGGTTTACTTTTTCTTTCTGGTTGGTTTTTAGCCGCTGCGGCAGTGGCGGGTTTAGCAGGGCAGGTTGTCGCGCAAACGTTCAATGTTATGTTACCTTCTGCCGGCGTAAGGTTTTTTGCTATCTCTCGTATTCTTGCTCGCTATTTGGAGCGCATTGTTACGCATGATGGGGCATTGCGTTTAACAAGTCTTTTAAGAAGTTGGACATACGCGCGTTTAGCACCCCAGGCACCTGCCGATTTGCTTGATGTTCGTGGGGGAGATTTGCTCGGGCGTTTCGTGATGGAGACCGATCAAATTACCGGATGGTATACGGATAGTGCTTTACCTGTTTTACGGGCGTTGTTATGTGGGATAATCTATGTTGGAGTGTTTGCTTGTGCTCTGCCTGTGGCTGCGCTAATTTTAGCATGCGGGCTTGGGGGGGCAGCATTAGCGATTTGGGGTCTCACCCAACCTGTTGTCCATCAACTTATGGCACGGGCTATCAAAGAGCGAGCAGATTTGCAAACAGACATGGCAGAAACATTACAAAGTTTAGGGGAAAGCATCACTCTTGGGGCTATGCCTGCGCGGTATCATGCATTAGCAACAAGACAAAAGCGGCTTGATAGGGTTCAAATACAGGCAGCAGTTGCCGAGAGACTTGCGTCGGGATGTGTGACTTTATCTATGTTTGTAACGACGTTAATTGTGTTGGTTTATGCGACTTATGCGTTACAATCTGGTCGGCTTCTGACACCTGAATTGCCTATGTTAGTTCTGGGTACATTAGCTGCTTTTGATGTAATGACAATGTTGCCTCTTTCACGTTTAGCTTCGGCAACAGCTCAAATTGCGGCTGATCGGCTTGTAGAACATTGTGGTGATCCAGATCAAAAACCTAAAGTTAAAAAGGTCGTATTACCACAGGATCCTTATGATTTACAACTTGAAAATGTATCTTTTGGCTATCCTGGTGCGGAGACATTGGTTTTAGATAAAGCATCTTTATCTATAAAACAAGGGGAACGGGTGGCGATTATAGGTCCTTCAGGCATTGGAAAAAGCAGCCTTATCAATATTTTGTTTGGTTTTTGGCCTGTGCAGGAAGGTCGTGTTGTTTTTGGCGGTGTTGATGTGCATGAAATGGATGCAGAAACACTTTCTCAGTTTGTAAGCGTTGCGGCTCAAGATAATCATTTATTTGCCGGGAGTATTTGTGATAATTTACGTATAGCGAATCCGAATGCAACGGAGTCTGCAATGATGGAAGCTCTTGAAACAGCACAGCTGGCAACATTTGTGGCAAGTTTGCCTGAAGGGCTTAATACGTTACTTGGTAACGAGGGAGTGCGTCTTTCTGGTGGGCAGGCACGTCGTTTAGCTATCGCGCAAGCCTTATTGCATCCTACGCCATGGCTTATTCTTGATGAGCCAACACAAGGTTTAGATGCAGAGACTGAACAAGAACTTATGGTGGCTCTCTTGAATGCTAGACCAAAAACAACGATAGTATGTATGACGCATAGTTATGCTATACTAAAATTTATGTACCGAGTCGTATGTATGGACGGCAAAGGAATACATCCTTTTTCAGGAGAGGTTGTTGAAATGGAGGGAGAGACACAAATGGCACACTAATAAACAAAGAAAGTACTTGTTTTGTAATATTACTCTAACAAGGTTAAAAAGATGGAACAATTGATTAATTCTACAGTGGTTGATCTGTCGCGTTTTCAGTTTGCGCTTACGGCTCTTTACCACTTTATGTTTGTCCCTTTGACTTTGGGGCTAACGTTTTTTCTCGCCGCTGTCGAAACAGCTTATGTCGTTACTGGTAAACAAATCTATAAGGAAATGACCCTCTTTTGGGGGAAGTTGTTTGGTATTAACTTCGCGATAGGCGTGGCAACAGGTCTAACGATGGAGTTTGAGTTTGGTACCAACTGGTCTATGTATTCTCACTTTTTTGGTGACATGTTTGGTACGCCTCTAGCGATTGAAGGCTTGATGGCGTTCTTCATGGAGTCAACTTTTGTGGGGATTATGTTTTTCGGTTGGGATAGGCTTAGTAAACATGCTCACCTTGCTGTTACCTATCTTGTCGCTCTTGGTTCTAACTTGTCGGCGCTGTGGATTCTTGTGGCAAATGGGGCGATGAACGTGCCAGAGGGCGGTCACTTTGATCCCGTTACTGTACGTTTGGTTTTTGACGATATTGTTGCACTTATCTTCAACCCTGACGCACAAGCAAAATTCGTGCATACCACAACGGCAGGGTTTGTGACAGGTGCAATGTTTGTTATGGGGATTAGTGCTTTTTATCTCTTGCGGCGCGAGCATAGGCATTTTGCGGCATGTTCTTTCCGTATGGCAGCTGTATTTGGTATTTGTTCTGTCCTTGCTGTTATAACGTTGGGAGACGTTTTGGGTCGTCTTGACTATGAAAAACAGCCAACGAAGCTCGCAGCTATGGAAGGGATATGGCACACAACAAATTCAGCTTCTGCGCCATGGCTTATCGCGGCTCTGCCTAATGATGCAACGCAGGAAAACTCTTTTGAGATTGGGATTCCTTATATTTTAGACCCCATTGTTGCACATTCTTTTACGACACCGATTATAGGGATGCACGAGTTAGAAACAGCAGCAGGTCCACGTATTGAATCTGGTATTGCAGCTGTGACGGCATTACGTCATTATGAGCAGACTCACCAGCAAGCTGATCTTGATCAATTTAAAGCGCATGAAAAAGATCTAGGATATGGCTTCTTGGCAATTCCTCATGCACCTAATCAGGATGTAACAGCTATTGCGCCTGATCAAATGGCCAATGTTGTGCAACAGACAGAACCTGACATTCTGCCAAATGTTTTTGTAACGTTCTGGGCTTTCAGAATTATGGTGTTTTTGGGGTTATGGTTTTTCTTCCTTTTTGCTATTGGTGCCTATGTTGCGCTCAAAAACAAATTGGATCAGAACAAATGGCTTTTGACACTGACGATGTGGTCTATCCCTCTGCCTTTTGTAGCTGCTGAGTTTGGATGGATTACGGCAGAAGCAGGGCGTCAGCCTTGGACTGTATTTGGATATCTGCCCACGTTTATTTCGTCTTCGACACATACCGTGGGATATATGGTATTTTCTCTCATTGGTTTTGCGTTACTTTATACGACCTTTATTGCTGCTGAACTTTATCTTATGTTTAAGTTCGCTCGCTTGGGTCCGCAACCGCATGACCACAATGGTACAACGGACGCTGCTCATGCATCTGTTGCTGCTGCGCATTAAGGGAGGACTATAATTATGGACGTCTATACTCTTCTTAAAATTGTATGGGCAGGCTTGTTATGCGTGCTTCTTATAGGTCTGGGTCTATTTGTAGGCATGGACATGGGGGTCGGTACGCTGTTGCGTTTTGTTGGGAAGACGGACGGCGAGCGTCGAGCGGCTCTTAATATGATTGGACCACATTGGGATGGAAACCAAGTTTGGTTTATTCTTGGGGGTGGGGCGATCTTTGCAGCTTTCCCGACACTTTATGCAACCTCTTTCTCGGTTTTCTATGTCGTTATGATTTTGCTGTTATTCAGCATGATATTACGGCCTGTTGCGTTTGAGTATCGTTCAAAAGCTACAGCATCTGCTTGGCGTGAAAGCTGGGATTGGGCTTTCCTTATTTCTGGCTTTTTGCCCATGTTTGTTTATGGTGCAGCCTTTGGAAATGTGCTTGAAGGAGTTGGGTTCCATTTTGATTGGATGGGGCAATATTACCAAGATAGTTCTTTTTGGAGTTATCTTATCAATCCCTTTGCGATTCTTTGTGGGCTTATGTCTGTGGCGTTGAGTATCTTCCAAGGGGGAGTTATGCTCATGATGCGCGGCGAAGATCCAGTTTACACGCGTGCTAAGAAATGTGCTCAATGGGGTGCAATTATTGCTGCTGTGCTCTTTATTATTGGTGGCGTTTGGGTAAGGGCTCTTTCTGGCTTTGTGCTCGATAGCGGAGACCCGGGGATGCCTTCTAACCCGATGACGGGGCAACATGTAACGCGGGAAGTCGGCGCGTGGATGCACAACTATGCTGTTCATCCTATTTTGTGGATTTTTCCGTTGATTGGTGTTGTAAGTATGTTTGTTGGTGCAGCACTTGTTGCTAAGGATAGCCCACATGTTGCATGGTGGTTTGGTGCTCTTTCGTGGATTGGTACCATTGGTGCGGTTGGGGCTTCTATGTTCCCCTTCTTTATGCCGTCAACCACAAATCCTGATCAAAGTATGACGATCTGGAATAGCTGTTCGAGTGAATATACTTTGATTTGTATGTTGATCGTTGCGCTTATTTTTGTGCCTATTATTTTATGGTATACTTCGTGGTGTTATTATCTGATGGGTGGTAAAGTAAAAGCGCCGGCTATCACAGATAGTCATAACTACTAAAGGGAGGCAAACTTAATGGAAAATAAGAGCAAAGAACCAAGTTCTCTGGTAACGGTTCTCCATTTCATTGGGTTAGGACTTGCAGTTTTTGTTGCACTGTTCTGTGCCATACTTCTTGGAGATGTCGGTCCGTGGTATTTCGCATGGTTAATCGGTACTGTGATGATCTGCCTTATTACTGCGGCTTCAGGGATTTTGTTCGAAACTGAGCTAGAAGCCGATAAAGACATGGAGTTGTAACATGTTAGGTGATCTTGAAGGTCTTATCTTCTTTGTTCCTTTCTTGTATCTTGCGTTTTATTTAATAGCGTGGGTTATTTGTAGGAAGCTGTTTCCGTAACAGGTTAGCGTTTTTATCTGTTGGTCTTTTGAAAGGGTCTCGTATTTTTTGATATGAGACCCTTTTGTTTATTAAGGAACTTTTATAAATAACTGAAATGCTGTAAAAGCAAAGATCTAAAAACGTCAAGACTTAAAATACAGAAGTGTAAAAAATAAACAAATAACTCTACTATGAAAGTTATAAAAAAGATAATCTAACAAAAAAGAAAAAATATAGTGTGGTTTTAGCACAGTTAGAAACACATAATGAAAAAGGTATATTGCAAACTAAAAAAAGAGTTTATTCGTGAAGTTCATCGAATTTGAGAACACAAGAACAAGATGAAACAATGTCGTTCTGTATATTAAAAAAGAATGAAAAATTTAGGGAATAGATGAAAAATTTATGAACCTATTGGATAAAGAGATAAAATTATAAAAAAATTGATAGACTTATATTTCTTGATGAGGGATAGGAGTACTTTCGAAATGGCGTATTTTAATCGACCAGTTCTTGTTCGTCTTTAATGTCGTATTAGGGAATTTTTATATCCTTATTATTATTATAATTTTTTATGGCTTTCACGGATACGTGGGTCTAGGAACAAGTAAAGTAGATCAACAATGGCACCAGAGACAACAACAAAAACGGCGGAATACATAACGGTTGCCATAATAAGGGGGAGATCCATACTGCTAAGTGCTTGGTAAGTCAGTCGTCCAACACCAGGAAGACCAAAAACAACTTCGGTTAATAAAGCTCCTCCGCCAACAAGTTGGGCAAAATCTAGCCCAAATAGCGAAATAAATGTAATCATCGCCATACGTAAGCCGTGCCAAAGTAAAATACGGAGAGAAGAAAGCCCTTTTGCACGTGCTGTGCGCATAAAATCTTCTTGCGCTATGGCAACTAAATCTGCTCTTAAAATACGGCTATAAATGCCAATGAACAAAACGGCTAAAACGCACCAAGGAAAAACAAGTGCTTTAAACCAACCAATGGGATTTTCAGAAAGAGGGATATAGCCAAGCGCAGGCACCCATGAAAATAGCCATGTATCATGGTAGCGGTTTTGTGTGATGAGGTTAACAACTTCTCCAAGCCAAAAAACGGGAATCGAAATCCCTACAAGTCCCAATGACATAAGGGTTTTATCAATCCATGTGTCTTTGAATATGGCTGCAATAAGACCCATTGCAATAGAGGTGACTGTCCAAATAAGAGCAGCGCCTCCGACAAGGGAAAATGTTATAGGCGCAGCGCGAAAAATTTCTGGTACAACACGTTCACCCCGATCAGCGTAGGAGGTAAGGTCTTGTGTAATAAATAATTTTTTCATCATAATAACGTATTGAACAGGCAAGGGACGATCGAAACCATATTCTTTACGTATTTTTTCTAATGTTTGCGGGGCAGCGTTACGTCCGGCAATACGGGCAGTAGGATCTGCGCCAGGTGTTGCAAAAAATATAGCAAAAACAAGGACAGAAACACCTAATAAAACAAAGAACATTTGGCTTATGCGGTGGAAAAAAGCAAGAATCATAGAAAGTTACGGTGTTTCTGTATGATTTGTTTCACGTATATCGAGTGCATCGCGCAGCGCATCACCTAGAGTGTTTAAGGCGAGAACAACGATAACAATGGCAAGTCCAGGGGCAATAGCCACCATAGGACGGGTATAAATTAGCCCTTCACCGTCTTGAATAATAGTTCCCCATGAAGCTGCTGGGGCTTGTACCCCAATAGATAAAAAGGAAAGTGCACTTTCAGCTAATAACGACATCGCCATAATGAGCGGACCCAAAACAACAAGGGTTATTGTGATATTAGGGAGAATATCTTGTACAATAATGCGCCAGCGAGGTATGCCAAGGCAATGGGCAGCTGTCACAAATTCAGCCTGTCGTAAAGTGATAACACGCCCGCGTATAGGGCGTGAGGCATAAGGCACATAGACGAGCGCAATAATCATAATAGGGATAAGAAGATTATTGGATTCAATCACAAAAGGACCAATACGAAGCCCAGAATTTACTGTTACAACAGAAAGGGAAATCGCCAAAAGGTAAACAGGAATAGCCCACATAATATCCATGAATCGTGATAAAAACGTATCAACAATTTTAGTAGAAAAGCCTGCTGTAACGCCTATGAATGTCGCGAGAATAAGGCATAGCAAAGCGGCACATGAGGAAATAAGCAAAGAATTGCGCCCTCCGTAGAGTAGACGTGCGGCAACATCGCGTCCTTGACTATCGGCACCTAAAAAATAAGTGCTGTGCCATGTCGGACCAATCGGACTTAGTCCAAGATGGAGGGGGTTATCATTGGGTTGCATAATATCCATCTTTTTTCCATTAAGAATAAGTGTGCCAGCAACGTTTGATGTAAACGGGTCAGTGTGGGCGATTGTGTGAGCGTAAAATGGGGCTAAAAGGCACGCAATCGTAATAAGGACGAGAATACAAAGAGAAAGCATAGCAGATACATTACGTGATAAGCGATGAAATGCTATGTACCATGGTCCTTTTGGAGAAAGTGGAGAAGAAGTCATTGAATTTGAAGCTGTGAGAAGAGAAGTTCATCATTAAGTGTAATAATAACGTTATGAACGCGTTTTGATAATAAAATAACATTTCGAGTTTGTACAAGGGGGACGGCTGGAGCTTGTTGCATCAGAGCACGGTCAACTTTTGCCCACAGACGATTACTTTCGGCACGGTTGTTTAGGGTCTGACTTAAGGCGTTATTCATCATGCGGTCGATAGTGGGGGAACAAAATCCTGACATGTTCGGAGAGTTATCGGAGTGGGGACGAAAACTTTCACAAGAAAAAAGGGTCATGAGAAATGTCGAAGCAGAGGGGTAATCAGCTGTCCATCCGCCTAAAGAGATTTGCACATGATTATTTGTGTTTTGAACAAAAGTGAATTGAATGGCAGGGCTAATATTATGAACAGAAGCTTTATATCCTAAAGCCTCTAATGTATCGCGGATCTCTTCGGCTGTATTGCTTGTGCGTCCTTCGGCTGGGGCAACAATAGTGACTTTTTCTCCTTCTGTACCGCTCGCACGAACAAGCTCACGGGCACGTTTCATATCTGGAGCCTGCCACGTGCGAGCAGGATGTTCTGGTGAAGCACCGAGCGTGTAATCACAAAAAGGTTCGTAACCCGGTATACCTTCTGGAAGAAGTTGGCATTGAGGTGTGGCAATTGCCGCGCCTCCACTGTAAATAACCATAGCGTGACGATTTACAGCGTAGTTAAGGGCTTGTCTCACAGCAAGATTGTTAAAAGGAGGTTCATGCACATTGAGCATAGCGTAAGAATACATTAGAAGCCGATAAATATGGACTTGTTTTGTATAACGACTTCCTACTTCTCCAAGGCGATCAAGGGGTACGTTATCATACATCCAATCAGCTTGACCATTTTCTACGGCAGAAACTTCATCCTCTTTATCAAGCCCAAATGTTATAAAAACATGGTCTGGATAAGCAGCAGGCTGTGCATTGCGAGACCATTCATGAAAATAAGGGTTACGTTCAAGGCGCATGTGGGTTGTTGGGTTATAGTCAGTGATAAGATAAGGTCCTGTACCGGGGATAGGTGTATTGCCCATATCATGGGTAGGAGTGTTTTGTGGTAGAATAGCAGCGTGCCTCCAAGCAAGCCGATCAGGAAACTCCGGATCAGGACTTGTGAGATGAAAAGTAATTTGACGCGTAACGGGATTGGTTTCAATGCCTTTATCGAGCGTGCAATGGGCAGGGTCTTTAAGACATGCTTGCGCGCCTCGGATATGGCTGTAATACGGACCAGCTGTTGGGCTACCAACCATAAAAATCCTTCGGAAAGAAGCAGCAACATCAGCGACCGTTACAGGTTGTCCATTTGAAAATCGAATGTTTTTTCGCAACGTTAAACGATAGGTAAGACCATGGTCTTCTGGTACAGGAACAGCTTCGGCGAGATCAGCAATAACAGGGTGTGCATTGGGGCCAGAAAGTTTTGGATATGTAAGTAATGTGTCATATACAGGTGTTTCAATCGTCTTGATGAGAGCAGTATAAGCAATTTGTGGGTCAAGTGTTCCTGTTGAGCTTCCTATGACAACTTTCAGCGTACCTCCAAAGTGGGAGTTAGGGAGGGTTTTTTTTGCTGTTGAATGAAATGTTTGTGCATAGATGAGTCGAGGAAAAGGTAGTCCTTCCCCAAATAATATGAAAATGATAGGCAGAGAAAAACGAAATAGAAAAAAACGTGGCATGGTCTAGTATGGTTTTAGGTAGAGTTTATGGTATAGGTGATTGTTCGACTTTATAAGTTTATAGTAATTAAAGAAATGAAAGAATATGTGTTGAGAAAAACGTATCCATAAAAGTATCGAAATTTGATCTGATAATAGAGACTTGAATGTTCTCTTTATTTGAGATTAAGAAAAATGGTCTGCGTAGAACTCAGTTTTATGTTTATGTAAAAGTTATATGTGAAAAATAAAAAATTTTCGTAACTTATGTATTCTTACTGTAATTATTATACACAGGGTGTATTGATAGCTTTGTTGTACTCTTGTTTTTTTGTGGTATTATTTCTAAAGAACGCATTAGAAAATGAAAGCTCTAAATGAAAGCCACCAAGTCAATGAAATTTTCTCCTTATGATCGTGTTACTGAAGCCCTTGCCTTTGACGATGTTCTTATAGTCCCAGAAAAATCAGATATTGTGCCAAGTCAGGTGAATGTAAATACCTCTTTGACGCGGGCTATAACACTAAAAATTCCGCTTATTTCTGCTGCCATGGATACTGTTTCAGAAGATCGTATGGCGATTGCGATGGCACAACAAGGCGGGCTTGGTGTTATCCACAAAAATTTAACGCCTGAAGAACAAGCAGAACATGTACGGCGTGTTAAACGCTTTGAATCAGGTATGGTGATTAACCCGATCACGGTTGGACCAGATCAAACATTGGCAGAGGTACATGTTCTTATGAGGAGGCATGGTATTAGTGGTTTACCTGTTGTGAATCCTAATACGAAAGAGCTTGTAGGTATTCTTACGAATCGTGATGTTCGTTTTGCAAGTGATTTTCGTCAACGCGTTTCAGAATTGATGACGTGTGATGGGCTTGTAACGGTACGTAAAGGGGTTGATGCTGAAACGGCGCGCCATCTTTTACATCGTCACCGTATTGAAAAACTTTTGGTGGTTGATGATGAAAATCGGTGTGTTGGCATTATCACCGTTAAAGATATGGACAAAGCGGTTGCACATCCGCTGAGTATTAAAGATGATATGGGACGCTTATGTTGTGCTGCGGCAATTGGTGTTGGAGAAGAAGGGCTTTCTCGTGCTAAATTGTTGATAGAAGCCGGGGTTGATGTGTTAGTAGTTGACACGGCTCATGGGCATTCAAAGGGCGTGTTAGAAACTGTGGAACGCCTTAAAGAAATCCATTTAGGTATTCAGGTTATCGCCGGAAATGTTGCTACACCAGAAGCCGCAGAAGCTCTTGCGCGCGTTGGTGCTGATTGTGTTAAAATTGGTATAGGGCCTGGATCTATTTGTACAACGCGTATTGTGGCGGGGGTTGGAGTTCCACAATTTTCTGCTATTTTAGAAACGGCTCAAGCTTGCCGAGAAAGCAATGTGTGCTGTATTGCTGACGGGGGGATTCGTACCTCTGGCGATATTGTAAAAGCCATTGCTGCAGGTGCGGATGTGGTGATGATTGGCTCGTTACTTGCTGGCACTGAAGAAGCACCGGGTGAAGTCTTTTTGTATCAGGGACGGTCTTATAAATCGTATCGAGGTATGGGAAGCCTTTCTGCTATGGCACGAGGATCGGCTGATCGTTATTTTCAGCAAGATGTAAAAGATACGCTTAAGCTTGTTCCCGAAGGAATTGAGGGGCGGGTACCCTATAATGGGTGTATGGCAGCTGTTGTACACCAACTTGTTGGGGGGCTTAAAGCTGGTATGGGGTATACAGGTTCACGCACGATTGCAGATCTTCAACAACGTGTGCGATTTCGTCGCATTACGGGAGCAGGCTTGCGTGAGAGCCATGTTCATGATGTTTCGATTACGCGAGAAGCACCTAATTATCGGCAGGATTAAGTAAAAGGATGACGCCTTCAGCTCGAGTTGCGGCAAGTATTGAGTTACTTACCGCTATGGAGGTAAATCCTCGTAAACCTGCTGATGCGGTGGCACATCGTTTTTTCAAAGAACGGCGTTATATTGGAAGTAGTGATAGACGCACTATTTCAGATTTGGTGTGGCATATTATGCGCCATTGGCGAAAATTAACGTGGTGGCTCGAAAAACAAGGGTTTGTGCAGCAAGAACATATACAACAGATCGAACAACGGCAAAAAATAACATCGCGTTTGCTTGTTGGTGCATGGCTGTTGTTTGATGGCTTGTCTCTGCGAGAAGTGATAGATCTTTACAAAGATGGGCGGTTTGCGGTAGGGCAGTTAACACAACGAGAGATTAAAGGGCTAGCCTCTCTTGAAGGGAAGGCGTTGGTATCTTCAGCTATGCCATATGCTGTTGTGTTAGAAGTGCCAAATTGGCTCTTACCCTTTTTAGAAGAAAGTTTTGGTTCTGATATAGAGCAAGAACTTGCAGCATTGTCTATGCCTGCTCCATTAGATTTGCGTGTAAATATTTTACGAAAAACACGCGAAGAAGCCTATGCGGCTCTTGTAAGTGAGGGGTTATATGTGCAAAAAACCTTGTTATCTCCTTGGGGACTTCGCCTAAAAGAACGTACACCTATAACGGCAAATACACTTTTTCGGGAGGGATGTGTTGAAATCCAAGATGAGGGGAGCCAGCTTGTCGCAGCTATGACAGGGGTTGTACCGGGTATGCGTGTATTGGATTATTGTGCTGGTGCTTGTGGGAAAACTTTGGCAATGGCTATGATGATGAAAAACAAAGGGCATATTGTCGCAAGTGATGTTTCTGCATCGCGTTTGGAGGGAGCAGTGAAGCGATTGCGGAGGGCAGGTGTTCATAATGTAGAGCGTCATTTGTTGGTTGAGGGAGAAAAATGGATAAAACGGCGTTTAAAATCGTTTGATTGTGTGTTGGTTGACGCTCCTTGTAGTGGGATAGGAACATGGCGGCGTAATCCAGATGCGCGTATTCGTCTTGTACAGGCGGATCTTGAAGAACTTGTTCATCAGCAAGCAGCGATTCTTGAGCGAGCAGCCACTTTTGTTCGACCGGGCGGGCGGTTAATCTACGCAACATGTTCTGTTTTGCAAAGGGAAAATACAGATCAAATAAAGGCTTTTCTTACGCGTCATACGGTTTTTAGATCTGTGCCGACGTTATCCTTGTTGGTACCTAAAATTTTACGACAAAAAGATGCCGTGACACTGACACCACGACGTTATGGTACAGATGGTTTTTTTGTTGCTGTTATGGAACGTATTGAATCATGAGAAAATGATTCGTAAATGATATTGTCATATAAAAATGGTTTGTAAATCTTTGGGGGGATTGTCTTGTTGCGTATGAGACGTGTGGAATTGCTGAAATGACTCAAAATGTCATTTTCTTTGTACTTTTAGTTTTCGGAAGCAGTATGATTGCACAGTGGGTGGCATGGCGTTTTCGCCTGCCAGCTATTGTATTGCTTTTTGTTTTTGGTCTTCTTTTCGGACCTGTTTTGGGTGTTATGCACCCATCAGTAATATTAGGTTCTGCTTTTCATCCTATTGTTTCTCTTTCAGTGGCGTTGATCGTTTTTGAGGGAGGGCTTGCACTTGATTTTAAGCAATTAAAAGAGGCAGGGGGAGGGGTTATCCGCCTTACGCTTTTTGCTTTGCCTATCAGCTTGTGTCTTGGGAGCATTGCCGCACATTACGTTGGAGGTATGGCATGGGGTTTGTCTTTTCTTTTTGGTTCGATTATTGTCGTAACAGGTCCTACGGTTGTGCTTCCGTTATTAAGGCATGGGAAACTTAAGCCACGCGTCGCAGCTTTTTTGCGTTGGGAAGCTATTCTTAATGATCCTGTAGGGGCTATATTAGCGACTTTTGTTTTGGAAATACTCTTGGTACAGCCTATTAAACATACGGCTGCTTTCGTTCCTACCATACTTGTGCATATGCTTACAAGTACGGTTATGGTGGTTGTGCTTGGAGTTGGTGCGGCGTGGTGCGTGCGTTGGCTTTGTTTGCGTGATCTTTTGCCAGATTTTTTGAAAATACCCTTTTTAATTGCTTTAGCTCTTGTGTTGTTTGTGATCGGAACATGGAGCATGAATGGTGCTGGGCTTTTGGCAGCAACCGTTTTTGGTATGGGGCTTGCTAATCTACGTATTCCTGGCATGGTCGAATTCCAGCGCATGAAAGAATCTTTAGCTGTTTTGATTGTTTCTGTTTTGTTCATTATTTTAGCGGCAGATCTCCGCCGTGAGGAATTAGAAGCTTTGTCGTGGTCGGTTGGATTGTTGACTCTTGCCGTTCTTTTCTTGGTTCGTCCTTTGGGGATTGCTTTAGCAACGATTGGCTCTAACCTCACTTGGGCAGAACGTGTTTTTGTAGGGTGGATTGCTCCACGTGGTATTGTTGCGGCTGCTGTTGCAGGGATAGCTGAATTACGTCTGCAAGAAGTGGGCTATCAAGGGGCGGATCAAATTATGCCTGCTGTATTTGCTGTTATTGCCGCGACAATGGTTTTACACGGTTTTTCTTTGGTGCCTCTAGGGCGTTGGTTACATCTGACCTTATCAAACCAACCGACATTAGCTATTGTAGGAGCAAATGAGTGGTCAACACAATTGGCGATGGTTGTTCATCGCTTAGGTATACCTGTACTTATGGTTGATACGTCAAAGCATGACTTACATCAAGCGGCACAAAGTGGTGTTCCTGTGTTGTGTACAGAAGTTCTTTCTGAAGAAGGGGCTGAAAATCTTGAGGAAAGACCTGCAGATTATCTGATTACAGCCACACCAGATTCTATTTATAATGGGCTTGTTTGCGCGCATCTTGCACATCATTTTGGAAAACAGCGTGTGTATCAGGTAAGCCCAGGTTTGCCTAGACTTGACCAGTATCGAGGGTTAAGCCGTGAGGCGCGCGGAAAAGTATTAGGAGAGCCAGAGTGGAGTTTTAAATATTTGGAAATTCTTTTACATCAAGGTGGAGAGTTTGTGGCAATAGAGGTAACAGAGGAAAACCGTCTAGAATTAAGTAGTAAAGAAAGCCATTTTTTAATTTTCTTGGTTGTTCAGAAAGGCGTTTCAATAACGGTTATGTCTGTTGAAGATAATATACCGATGTCTCTTTTGCCTGGTTATATTGCCATTGGTTTGAGATATCCAAAACAACTCAAGACAAATCCTATTTTTTTAAGTTCTGAACAATAGAAAGAGTCACAAGCTCTATAAAACTTAAAATAATTCCTTTAAAAATAAGTTTTAAAAACTTGTTGGCTGATTATAAAGATACTGAATAAGAGAAAATCTAAAAGCCACTAATGGTGGGTGCGACAGGGATTGAACCTGTGACCTCCGCCGTGTGAAGGCGATGCTCTACCGCTGAGCTACGCACCCAATGTACCCAAAAAGGAATTTTACAAGCTATCAATACATAAAGTTACTTCATATGTGTATAAGGTATATGTTTTAAGCTCTTCTGGCAAGAAAAGAAAACAATAAAAAAGAATAAAAAAATTAGCGTGTTTTATGAGGAGTAAGAGTTGTTTTTCTTAAAGAAAGAGCTATTACGAAAGAAATCCAACAATTTTTTCAACTTCAGACACAACAGGGTTTGCAAGAGTGCTCGCGCGATCTGCACCATTGCGTAATATTTCGAGCAGATATGTTTCATTTTTTAGGAGACGTATAGCTTCTTGACCAATAGGTACAATAGCATTGATAACAACTTCTGTTAAATCTTCTTTAAAAACACTAAATCCTTTTCCTTGATATGTTTCTAAAACATGGTCGATCGTCGTGTTTGTTAAAGCTGCATAAATAGAAACTAAATTTTTAGCTTCTGGTCTTTCAGTGAGATCATTAGAATGATCAGGAAGGGGGGCCGTATCTGTTTTAGCCCGTCGAATTTTTAGACGGATCGTATCGGCATCGTCTGTTAAATCAATACGGCTTTGAGAAGATGGATCAGACTTAGACATTTTTTTTGTGCCATCTCTTAGGCTCATAATGCGCGCAGCAGTCGGTGGAATTAAAGGTTTTACTTGTGGAAAAAACGCTACACTGTAGTCATGATTAAATTTCTGGGCAATATCATTGGTTAGCTCTAAATGCTGCTTTTGATCTTCCCCAACAGGGACGTGGGTTGCTTTATAAGCGAGAATATCGGCTGCCATTAAGTTGGGATAGACATACAGACCCGATGAGTAATTTTCTCGATCTTTTCCTGTCTTATCTTTGAATTGTGTCATGCGGTTAAGCCATCCAAGGCGAGTGATACAGTTAAAAATCCACCCAAGGCGTGCATGTGCAAAAACAGCAGATTGGTTAAAAAGAATATGTTTTTGCGCATCAATACCTGATGCTAACAAGACGGCAGCTTGTGTTAAGGTATGGTGACGGAGCTCTTCAGGGTTTTGCCATACTGTAATAGCGTGCATATCGACAAGGCAGAAAAGACAAGAATAATCTGATTGGAGGCGAACCCAATGACGTATAGCACCTAAATAATTACCGAGTTGGGGAATACCAGATGGCTGTATGCCGGAAAAAACGCGTTGCGTGGGCATAAAAATAACCTTTTATAAGAAAGTAAAATAAAGTTTAAAACAATTTAGAGGGACATCACTTACAACAATATTCTTACAAAGGGAAAATAATCTCTCTTTATAAAAATTTGATGAGAAAACTGATAAGTTTTTACACAAAAAATAAAAGTAGTGTTGATTCGTTTTAAAGAAACAACACTACTTTAAAGATTATGGAGAAAGTTGTGATGTGGCGTGTTCAATACCAAGAAGTTTGATACGGAAAATAAGAGGGCTATCTGGCGGGATAATACCCATAGTCTTATGACCATAGCCAAGTTTTGCGGGTACATAAAGCATCCATGTATCGCCAACATGCATCATGGGTAAGGCTTCCATCCAGCCTTTGATTAAACCGTCGAGAGGCATTTGTATGTAATCATTGTCGCCGTGTTGTGTTGAACTATCAAAAATAGATCCATCAGGTAAACGTCCTTCATAGACGACCATAATTATATCTCCTTTATGGGGTTGTTCACCATCTTTAGGACCAGAAGAAAGAATCTTATAAGATAAACCACTAGGAAGCGTTTTGACGCCGGGCTCTGCACGTAATTTAGCCATTATCTGAGCAGGAGAGAGATTATCTTCTGATTTCTTCTGTGTACTACAAGCGACAAGGGAAAAAGCGACCGTTATCGTAAGTAAAGAAGAAAAAAAGCGAGAATAGCGAGACATAGCACAACTCCTTAAGAAAAAGATAGAAACAGCAGAAAACGTTTATAACGTACCCCCTTTACGGCCAATCTGTGCACCTAAACGCAAACGTAAAGCATTGAGTTTAATGAAACCTTGTGCGTCTTCTTGGTTATAGACACCCTCATCATCTTCAAAAGTAACAACGCGTGTATCATACAAACTATGAGTACTTTCCCGACCAATACAGATAACGTTACCTTTATAAAGTTTCAAATACACACGCCCTGTTACAGAATGCTGAGATGTGTCAATAAGGGACTGAAGCATCCGACGTTCTGGAGAAAACCATAAGCCATTGTATATAATAGAGGCATAGCGTGGCATTAAACTATCTTTTAGATGCATAGCTTCGCGATCGAGGGTAATCGATTCGATACTGCGATGGGCCATGAGTAAAATAGTGCCACCAGGCGTTTCATAAATTCCGCGAGATTTCATGCCAACAAAACGGTTTTCAACAAAATCTAGACGACCAATGCCATTACGTTTTCCGAGTTCATTGAGGCGAGTTAGTAAAGAGGCAGGTGTAAGAGTTTCTCCATTGACAGCGACAGGATCTCCACTAACAAAATCAATGCTAATTTCGGTTGCTTTATCAGGAGCTGCTTCAGGTGAAATTGTTCGCTGAAAAACAATTTCTTCTGGAGGAATAGCGGGATTTTCTAGAATTTTTCCTTCGGAAGATGAGTGAAGAAGATTGGCATCTACCGAAAATGGTGCCTCCCCGCGTTTATCGCGTGCAATGGGGATTTGGTTTTCTTCTGCAAAAGATAACAACCGAGTGCGTGACGTTAAATCCCACTCACGCCATGGGGCAATAACAGTAATATTAGGGTTGAGCGCATAGTAAGCCAATTCAAAACGGACCTGATCGTTTCCTTTTCCCGTGGCACCATGGGCAACAGCATCGGCACCAACGGCTTCAGCAATCTCAACCTGACGGCTGGCAATCAAAGGGCGTGCAATAGAAGTGCCGAGTAAATATTGTCCTTCATAAAGAGTGTTGGCACGAAACATTGGAAAAACAAAATCTTTAACAAATGTTTCGCGAAGGTCTTCAATAAAAATTTCTTTAACACCAAATAATTCTGCTTTTTTGCGAGCCGGTTCGAGTTCTTCTCCCTGCCCAAGATCGGCTGTAAAGGTCACGACCTCACATCCATAGGTTTTTTGAAGCCAACGGAGAATAACAGAGGTGTCAAGCCCGCCAGAATAGGCAAGCACAACTTTTTTTACGTGTTTTTTTCTACTAGAAGCTGCGCTCATTAAAGTGAATCTCCCTATGGTAGTGAACGTTTAATACCCTCTTTTTTAGCATGTTGATGTGCGATAGGCTAGAGTACAATTTTCTGTAAGTTCTTTCAAAGAAAATTGTGTTTTTATTCAGACTATTGTTTTTAGAAAAGTCGTTGTTGTGAACGACATCAACGTGTGCGCTCACTGGCTGTTTTAAGCTGTCCGCATGCGGCAAGGATATCTCGTCCGCGCGGGGTGCGAATAGGAGAGGCAAAACCTGCTGCCATAATAATCTCTGCAAAGCGGTTTTGGCGTTCACGCGTTGAAGGTTTGTAGAGGCTTTTGGGCCATGGGTTAAAGGGAATAAGATTAACTTTTGCAGGAATACTCGAAATAAGGCGCACTAACTCCCGGGCGTCTGCGTCGCTGTCATTGATTTGGTGAAGCATAATATATTCAAATGTAATACGTCGAGAATTGCTGGCTGCTGGGTAGCGACGACAGGCAGCAATAAGCTCTTCTATAGGATATTTTTTATTGAGAGGAACAAGCTCATCACGGAGATCATTGCGGACAGCATGGAGCGAAATAGCGAGATTAACGCCAAGTTCTCTTCCACAACGATCCATAAAAGGGATGACGCCTGAGGTAGAAAGGGTAATTCTGCGTCGAGAAATACCAATGCCTTCGCCATCCATGACAATATGCATTGCTTTAGCAACATTGTCATAATTATAAAGGGGCTCTCCCATACCCATGAGGACGATAGTAGAAAGAAGCCTCGGTGTTTCACCTTTTGGGCTTGGCCATTCGGCATAAGAATCACGAGCTGCCATAAATTGGCCAACAATTTCTGCAGCACTCAAGTTACGAACAAGTTTTTGCGTGCCTGTATGGCAAAATGTACATGAGAGTGTACATCCTATTTGTGATGAAATACAAACAGCACCACGGTCTTCTCGTTTATCTGGGATATAGACACTTTCTGCTTCTTGTCTATCTCGAAAACGAAAGAGAAATTTACGCGTCCCATCGCGTGAGGTTTGGGTAACGGAGATTTCTGGACGACCAATAACAAAACGTTCACTGAGTTTTTGTTGTAAAGGGCGAGAGATATTATTCATTTTTGTAAAATCAGTAACACCTTGATGATAAATCCAGTGCCAAAGCTGTTTGGTACGAAAAGGTTTTTCCCCTATGCTGGAAAGGTGTTGCGTTATTTCTTCTCGTGTTAAACCAATAAGGTCCTGTCGACCATCGGGTAAAATAGCAGTGGGGGGAGCAAAAAGGGCAGTTTTAGCACGAATTCGGTTTTCTTCTTTAAAACTGTCTGGTAAAGAAAAAGAGTGAGAAAAAGAGGAGGGCATCGTATTTGAGTTGGGAGTAAGACAAAAATTATTGGCGTCGGGCTGCAATAAGAAATTCTCGGTTACCTTTATGACCAGTGATGGGGCTTGTGGTTATGCCAAGAATATGCCAGCCGGGCAGGCTGCGCCACCATGTGGCGATAGCGTCACAAACGCGTTGATGGACAGCCGGGTCACGTATAATGCCTTTATGACCGACTTCTGTTTTCCCAGCTTCAAATTGGGGTTTAATAAGAGCTATTGCCCAAGCATTTTCTGTCGTGAGATCAAGTGCCGCTGGGATAACAGTTTTAAGGCTAATGAAGCTAGCATCACAAACAACGGCTTCTAAAGGTGTAGGGATCAACGTTCTATTTAGAAAGCGAGCGTTACATTTCTCGAGAACAATAACATGGGGATGAGAACGAAGTTTCCACGCAAGCTGACCGTGTCCAACATCAACGGCATAAATAGAGCGTGCCCCACGGGTAAGGAGTACATCCGTAAAACCTCCTGTAGAGGCACCAATATCTAGACAGACCTTATTTTGGGGCGAAAGATTAAAATATTCTAAAGCATGGGCAAGTTTACACCCACCGCGTGACACCCAAGGATATTCTTGTCCGCGGACATCAAGAGGAGCATCTTCTGCGATCTGTTCACCTGATTTGATAATGCGCTTGTCTGCAGAAAACACAAGCCCTGCCATAATGAGGGCTTGTGCTTTTGTGCGTGTGTCAATAAAACCGCGTTCAACAAGGAGTTGGTCAGCGCGTTGTTTAGCCATTGTCCGTTTGTTATGATTTAGGCTATTTGTTCTGAGGCATTGATCTTAAGGGCAGTAAGAGCTGTTGAGACAATATGTGTAGCAGAAAGACCTGCTTCATCATACTGGGCTGTTTGTGTGTTATGATCAATAAATTTATCAGGGAGTGTCATAGGGCGAAAATTTATGGCATCAAGTAAACCAGTTTGTGCGAGATGATGAGCCACAAGAGAAGCAAATCCCCCAATAGAACCTTCTTCAATTGTAATGAGAACAGCATGATGACGGGCAAGGTTTTCAATAAGCGCAGTATCAATGGGCTTAGCAAAGCGTGCATCTACAACCGTAGGCGGGAGCCCGCGTGCAGCAAGAATATCAGCGGCCTTGAGACACTCCGCCAACCGAGGACCGAGTGAAAGTATAGCAACTCCTCCCTTTTCTTGCCCGATTTGGCTACCCATTTCGCGTATAATACGCCCTCGTCCAATTTCTAATACGCATCCCTCAGATGGTAGTTCATATCCAAACCCATTACCACGTGGATAACGTAAAGCAATAGGACCTTCATTAAAAGCTGCGGCTGTTGCTGTCATATGTACAAGCTCGACTTCATCTGAAGGAGCCATAATTGTCATACCTGGAAGACAACCTAAATAAGCAATATCAAAAGAGCCCGCATGAGTCGCACCATCAGCACCGACAAGCCCAGCGCGATCGATAGCAAAACGAACAGGTAAGTTTTGCAAAACAACATCATGAACAACTTGATCATATGCACGTTGGAGGAAAGTTGAATAAATGGCGCAAAAGGGTTTTAATCCTTCAGTAGCCATACCTGCTGCAAAAGTAACTGCATGTTGTTCGGCAATACCCACATCAAAGAAACGGTCGGGATAGGCTTTTGCAAAGGCATCTAATCCTGTACCCGATGGCATGGCGGCAGTAATGGCAGTAATACGTGTATCTATAGCGGCTTGACGCACTAATTCACGCGAGAAAACGGAAGTATAACTCGGCGATTTTGTCTCGCTTTTTACTTGTTCCCCTGTAATAACGTTAAATTTTGTAACGGCATGATATTTATCTCCTGCCTTTTCAGCGGGGATATATCCGTGTCCTTTTTCCGTAATAACATGGAGCAAAATTGGTCCATTTTCTGTATCACGAAGATTGCGCAAAATAGGGACAAGTTGATGAAGATCGTGCCCATCAATCGGACCAATGTAATAAAAGCCTAACTCTTCAAAGAGAGTACCTCCTGTAACCATACCGCGGGCATATTCATCAGCTTTACGTGCCGTTCGTTCAATAGAGGGAGGAAGTTTTTTAACGAGTTTACCTGCCAAATCACGTAAATTCATAAACTGGCGAGAAGACATTAAGCGTGAGAGATAACTCGACATAGCACCCACAGGTGGCGCAATAGACATTTTGTTGTCATTAAGAATAACAATCAGTCGTTTAGCACCTGCACCAGCGACTGCAGCATTATTCATTGCTTCATAGGCCATGCCGGCAGAAATAGAACCATCTCCAATAACGGCAATAACATTGCGTTCATGGTAAGCAGGGTTTTTTATAGCCTGTAAGTGATGAGCTACAGTCATCCCTAACCCTGCTGAAATAGAGGTAGAAGAATGAGCGGCACCAAAAGGGTCATATACACTTTCTGAACGACGTGTAAACCCAGAAAGCCCTCCTGCTTGACGTAGAGTACGAATACGATCCCGTCGCCCTGTTAAAATTTTATGAGGGTAAGCTTGATGTCCAACATCCCAAATAAGGCGATCGTCAGGGGTATTAAAAACAGCATGTAAGGCTACAGTTAACTCAATCACACCAAGTGATGCACCAAGATGCCCACCCGTTGTTGAAACAGTATCAACGGTTTCAGATCGCAATTCATTAGCAACAGAAATAAGCTGTTCAACAGACAAGTTTCGTAAATCAGAGGGTGTGTGAATGCGATCTAATGCAGGAAAACGCCCATATGTCGGAATGAGATGAGAGTTATAGTCAGTCATGGGGAGAGATTAGTACTTTCTGTTAATAATGTAACAAGCTAAATCACGCAAACGATCGGCAGCATGACCAAAAGAGGCGATATCAGTTATTGCTTTTTCAACAAGGCTTACAGCTTCTGAACGTGCACCCTCAATGTTGAGAAGAGAAACAAAAGTCGATTTGCCAGAGGTATCGTCTTTTCCTACGGTTTTACCAAGGTCTTTTGTTGTCGCCGTAACATCTAAAATATCATCAGCAATCTGAAAAGCTGCCCCAATGTGTGTTCCGTAAGAACGAATACATTGTCGTAACGTAGAGTTCGATCGTCCAAGAATGGCGCCAGATTCAGCCGCATAACGAATAAGGCAACCTGTTTTTAATGCGTGCAAATGCCGTGTTTCATCTAAAGAAAGAGTGCATCCTTCACTTTCCATATCAATCATCTGTCCTCCGACCATACCATAAGCACCACAAGCATCTGCAAAGGATTTAATCAGTTCTACGCGTACACGATCATCAGGGTGTGTTTGGTCTGAAGCAAGAATATCGAAAGCCATAGTTTGCAGGGCATCTCCTGCCAGAATAGCTGTTGCTTCATCGAATTTTCGATGAGTTGACGGTTTGCCTCTACGCATATCATCATTATCCATGGCTGGCAGATCATCATGTACAAGAGAATAAGCATGGAGCATTTCAACAGAAGCAGCGACACGTACCGCTTGTTCTATTGGAACATCAAAAAGCTGTGCTGTTGAAAGAACTAAATAACCACGTAGGCGTTTTCCGCCGCCTAATGTTGCATAACGCATAGCCTCGAATAATCGAGAACTTTTTCCAGCAGGTAAAGGGAGAAGTGCATCTATCGTCTTTTCGATGAGGGAAGCCTTATACTCCAAATCTTGAAGAAGTAAAGTAGTATCTCTTTCTAAAAGAGAAACCACAGGAGAGATGGGGGTAATTTCTGTTTGTTGTTTCATAAAGAACTCATACCGATCGAACCATCTGGTTGTTGTGTAATAACCTGTATACGAGATTCGGCTTCATTGAGTTTATTTTCGCAATACTGCCGCAATAAAGCACCACGTTCGTAGGCTGTAATAGCCTCTTCTAAAGACATTTTTCCACTTTCAAGAGCATGTACTATTTTTTCTAGTTCAGAAAGTGCCTCTTCAAAAGAAAGATTCTTGAAATTGTCGGACATAACGATGGTATTCCTACATTATGTGTTGTTTTAATATCATATGGCTACTTTTTCATTGAACAGGTAAAGTAATCACTACATATTCCTTACAAAGGAATAATATCCCTTTAACAAATCCTAAGCGATTTTAACCTAGTATGATAGTTAAAATCAATTTTTTTCTCTCTTCCCTGTGTTTTCCTGTGTTGGGGATTCAACGCGTCGTCGGATTGTAAAAGAAAATGTGCCAGATTGGTGATTACACGCGATAAGTGTGTGACCTGTTTCACGGCAAAATATTTGAAAATCAGAGAGAGAAGCCGGATCTGTAACGAGTACGTGAAGTCGTTCCCCTGGAGCCATTTCTCTGAGTTTACGGTGTGCTTTAAGAACAGGGAGCGGGCAACGAAGGTTCCTGACATCGAGGGTAATTGTGGTCATAAATATCACTCATCATTGTTAAAAGCTTATCTTAAGAAACATAACTTTACAAAGGAAAAACTTAAGCACTAATGTTTATTGAATGGACTGATAGGGTGGCTTAACTTCTTAATGATTATACATTTTTTGATATATTTTATTAATTAAGAGCGGAATCCTGTTGCAATAACGTACATTTCGGAAGAGTTTTTTCGGCTAGCTGGTGGTTTAGCATGGCATATTTGTGTGAATGTTTTTTTGAGTTCGTTAAGTAAAGCTTGTTCTGTTCCGCCTTGGAAAACTTTAGCAATAAATCCTCCACCTTCGGCTAAAACATCGCAGGCAAAACAGAAAGCTTCTTCAGCAAGAGCTATAATACGTAGGTGGTCTGTCGACGCATGTCCTGTCGTATGAGGTGCCATGTCCGAAAGAACAAGTTCAGCTTTACCACCAAGTAGTTTTTTGAGACGTTCTGGCATATCAGGTTCTGTAAAATCGCCCTCAAGAATCCGTGCTCCTAAAAGAGGTTTGACAGGGAGAAGGTCAATACCAACAACATGCTTTACTCCTCGTTGGAGGAGTACTTGTGTCCAACTTCCCGGGGCTGCTCCAAGATCAACAGCTTTTATACCTTTGCGGATAAAGTGAAAACGGTTATCAAGTTCAATAAGCTTAAAGGCAGCGCGTGAACGCCATCCTTGTTGATGAGCGGCATGTACATAAGGGTCATTGAGTTGGCGTACAAGCCAACGTTGTTGTGCTGTCGTGCGTCCACGTGCTGTTTTGAGCGAGACTGTTTGAGGTATACGTCCTTGTAAAGGGTTTGAAGAATCTTGTCGAGAGTGTGCTTTTATATGCGTCCTATGTATACGGTGCTCTTCTATTTTTTGTGAAGATTTTTGCGCTTTTGGTTGGGTTATGTTTTTATTTGGGCTCATGATGATTGTTTCTTTTGTGGTAATTGTTCTTTACAGAGTAGACGGGTTTTATTGTCGAATCCATTATATCATATATGAACGATGGGTATAGATGTATGTAAAGGAAAAGAGGTAACTCTGTTAAATAGAAAAATATTAAAAGAGGGAAAGAACCTTGCACTTTATTTAAGGAAATGTTACAATAAATGTTACAATGAACATTACAATTAAATCTTTAAATGTTCATGTTCGATCGTAGAATACATAAGTGGGAGAAACTGTTTTACATAGTCTTTATGTAAAACATTAAGGCTGTTTTGGGGGATAGTTTAGCGGTAGAACTATCGGCTCTGACCCGGTCAGCCCTGGTTCGAATCCAGGTCCCCCAGCCAATCTATCGGGTAATAAATTGTTAATTGAATTTAATCTGAATATGTCTAAGCGTTTCATGTGTTAGTGCGACGTGAAGTGTGTGGCTTCCAGTAATTTCTAGGTGGTATTGGTGTTGAAAGGGGTATAGTAAGGCGTTGAATTGAGGCTGTCTCATGTGGTTTTCTAATTTTCAATGATGGTCAACATAATTCAAATATTGGGTAAGATAGTCTATAAGTAAAAGTAAAGTTTTTATTATATAAATAGGGATTATGAAAGAATTATCAAATTATATAATAAAGACTTTGATATTTTGTCGTGCACAATATGCCATTATGTTGTACGATATAATATAGGGTGTAGACAGAAGTAGGTTTCTGTTAGGAATAATTCAGGAGGAACGAAATGAACAAGTCTTTTTTAACGGCAGTAGCGGCAATAGGTATTGTTGTCATGTCTATTGATTTGGCTCATGCCCGTGACTTATCATCATCTTCAACACCGGATTCTGCTCCTCATGCACAAATCGGTCCTGCGGAGCGTGGCCATATGGGACCAAAGGAACATGCATCATCATCTTCGGATTCTTCCCGTGTGCAGATGAGATCTGTGGGAGGTGATCATATGGGAATGATGGAGTCGATGTGGCATCGTCATATGGGGATGATGTGGCATAGTCATCATAGTGGTTATGGTATGTGCAGGTAAAAGGTGGTTTTGTTTGAAAATATTTTAGGAGGAATGAAATGAACAAGTCTTTTTTAACGGCAGTAGCGGCAATAGGTATTGTTGTCATGTCTATTGATTTAGCTCATGCTGACTCTCCTCCCCCATCTTCTCCGATGGGCGTTGAACATAAGCATATGTGGAAGTGGCATCATGGTTTTGGGGCTATTTTACCACTTGAGGGGCTGAAACTGACAGATGCACAAAAGGCAAAAATAAAAGAAATCTTTAAATCGGCTCATACAAAAGATTTTAGGGAACGTTTGGGTCAAATGCATGCCTTGCATAAGCAGTTACGGGCAATTTTAACGGCACCTGGTCCCGTTGATCAGGCAAAGTTAAAAGAAGTGGAACAGAAAATTAATGATTTACGGGTTGAGTGTGATAATAGAAGGATTCAAACCGAGGTTCGTATTCATGATGTTTTAACTAAAGATCAGTTGGAAGAAATAGCCCATAGATCAGACGTGCTACCACCACCATTGCCTAAGGCTAATCATTAAAATTAGGTGAGTTAGTTATATAAAGGGCATCTATTTTGATGCCCTTTAGTTTTTAATAACAACGGTCTTTACGCTTATATCTTTACTCTTATCAGAGGGTTAGGTAGAACTATATTATTATGTCTGCTGCCCTTTTGACACGTCCGGTTGTTATTTTGCTTGGGTTAGTAACGGCTATAGGACCGTTAGCAACCGATATGTATCTTCCCGCATTTCCTCAACTTGAAAAGGCGTTGGGAGGGGGAAACGATTCTGCTCAGTTTACATTAGGTGTTTGGTTTTTAGGGCTTGCTGTTGGGCAGATTTTTCAAGGACCGTTATCAGATAGGTTTGGTCGTAAAGTGCCACTGACTATTGGGCTTTTTGTTTTTGCCTTGGCTTCAGCAGGGTGTGCTATTGTAAATGATTATTCTTTATTTTGTTTCTATCGCTTTCTTGGGGCTTTAGGGGGGGCTGTGAGTGCCGTGATTCCGCGCGCTGTTGTGCGTGATGGTGCTACAGGTCGGAAAGGGGTTCAGATTATGGCGCAGTTAACGCTGGTTTTTGGCGTTATGCCTGCGTTAGCGCCAAGTCTTGGTAGTTTGGTTATGCGTTTTGGTTCATGGAGAAATATTTTTTGGCTTGAAACCGTCTACGCCATACTGGCTATTCTCGGTGTGTTATTCATTTTACCGGATACACTTGCTGTTGATCGGCGTATTTTTTTGCACTTGAAAGGCATTTTTCAGCGGTATAAAACGATTGTGCATGAACCTGTTTTTTTGACGAATGCGTTAATTAATGCATTTTCTAGCTTTGTGATGTTTTCTTATGTAAGTAGTGCGCCAGCTGTGTTCGAGCAGTTTTTAGGTTTTTCGCCACAGTTGTTTGGCATATTTTTTGGCATAAACGCAGTCTTTTTTATTTTAGGGACACAAATTAACAGTCGCCTTTTACATCGTGTCCCTTTAACAACTTTATTAGAAGGGGCGGTTTTATGGGTTGTGACCATAGGGGCTGTTTTTCTTGGTTTGACACTCTGTGGGTTTACAGGGACAGAACACCGCTTACTTCTATGTTTGTTAGTGATTATGATGATTGCCGGGTTAGGATTTATTACCCCGAATAGCACAGTACTTTCTCTTTCGCGTCATGACCAACATGCGGGGAGTGCTTCGGCAATGTTGGGAACATTTCGGTTTAGTTTGGGTTTTTTAGGGAGCGTAGTTGTAGGGTGGTTGCCAGGCACAGGGGCTATTCCCATGGCAATGGGTATGTTCATTGGCGCTTTGGGAATAGTCTGTTCTACACTTGCGCGCCGTCATTTTAAAGGACACCGTAATCATTGATCATATAGTTATTTATGAGAAGGCGGTGGAGGCGCCCCATAAATAGCCTGTGTTTCTGGAGTCACGGTATGACCGTTGTCTAAATGGATAGGACCTGCAGCACCTTCAGAGTCTTGTGGTAAAGTTTCATAACGTTCAGGTGCTGGAGGTTTTTTATGCTCTTTAGCTAGTTCGGCAGCTGCAGCGTCACGTTGGCGTTCTAATCGTTCTACGTCTCGCTTTGCTGCGCGCGCTTCTGCTGCAGCCGCTTCAGGCATAAATCGACCAGGACGTTCTGGCGGAAGATCGATGTTTGACCCTTCAAACTGCGGTTTATGACACGATGTTAAGAACGGTAAAAGAAGAAGACAAAAGGCTATGCCGTTTTTTTTGTATTTTGGGGATAAGTTTTTTGGGTGAGAAAGCATGTTGACCATAAATGGATCACCTCCATGTTGTCGTGCGTTATGATGATTTTTTGGCTGTTTTTTTAGCCTGAAGCTGATGTAAGTATTCTTGGCATTGATAATCTTCTAACGGGCGTGCTTCATCGGTAAGCATAATAGGAATACCATCTCGAATAGGGTAGGCAAGTGCTGCTTCTGGGCTAATCAATTCATGAGTCGTATCATCAAGAATAAGGGGACCTCGTGTCATAGGGCATACCAGCATCGTAAGAAGATGCGGATCAAGAGAAGTATTATGAGGCGTAGCCTCGTCTTTTTCGTGAACCATGAAAACCCCTTTTATCACTACTATTCATAGTATTATAGATGAAAAACTTATTTTGATGAAATAAAGAGAAAAGAATAAAAATACAAAGAAAAAACGGAAAACGGAAGCATTCTACTATAGGTTACAGTAACGCTCAAGACTAATAATTCTTATAAAGACAAATCATATCATAGTGAGATAAAGGAAAGCCAACAGCCGTGATATGTTTTTCAATTAACGAACGAAAGCTTTCCCTTTTGAGAGTTTTTGTAAGAATTATCAAAATTTTTGAGAGGTTTTAAGGGGAGGATTAGGAAAAAAGAAGTGCTGAAAGGCGTCGTCGCGCTGCGATAGTCGCAGGGTCAGAATGTCCCCAAGCTTCAAAAAAGCGAAGAAGTTGCTGTTTGGCAGCGTCATCTTTCCAGTGACGATCAGCACGAATGATATATAATAATTCATCAGCAGCTTCTTCGCGTTTATTGGTGGCGTTTAGGGCAGTGGCGAGTTCACAACGCGCTTCAAAGTCATTTGGGTTAGCTGCGACACGTGATCGAACGCCTTCGAGGGCTTTGGCGGCAGCGTAGCTTTCTTTTTTTAGTTCTAGGGCTGTGCGTGCACTCGTAATGTCTGAATGTTGGGCGATTTTTTCCGGGACATTGGCTAAAGCTTCTGTCGCAGCAGTTTCATCGTTGGTGGCTAAAAACGCACGGACAAGCCCGCCCCATGCTTTGGTGTTTTCTGGCTCTTCCTCAAGAACAGAAGAATAGAGTTCTATAGCGATGTCAGGGTTTCCGTCAGCAAGGGCTGTTTCTGCTTCACTTAGTCGTTCTGTTGCAGGAAGAACACCGCCGCCTGTTGTTTTAAGAAGGTTTTCAACAAATGTTTTAACTTGGTTTTCTGGTAGATTGCCTTGAAAAAGGTCAACAATATGCCCTTGCCAAAAGGCAGCAACAAGGGGAACCGATTGAAGAGGCAAGCCCATTTGAAGTAACTGCATCACAAGAGAACGATTAGCTTCAATATCAATTTTAACGAGTTTAACGCGCCCTCGTGCAGCGGTAACAATTTTTTCGAGAACGGGGGCTAATTTTTTGCATGGGTCATATTTGTTTGCCCAAAAATGAACTAAAACAGGCACAGAACGGCTTGTTTCTATAACATCTTGCATAAATGTTGCTTGTGAACCTTCTTTGACAAGAGGTCCACCCTGTGCAGTTGTTTTGGCTGTTTGTGTTGATTGTCCGATGATCTGTTCCATAGGGTTAATATTCCTTAAATTTTAGTAAAAAGTTCTAACACAGGCGACTACGAAAAGGGGAGTAATTCTTGTAAAAATAATATCATAAATACCACATCTACATTCAAAGTATTTCAAAGTATATAGTCAAAAAATTATATTTGGAAAAATTTAAGGGGGGATCCGTGTTATGACAAAACTAGATGATCTAACAGATGAGAAAGCAGAAGAGAAAGTAGATAATAAAATAGGCGTGCACGCGTTGCGAGTCTGTGGGGCACGTGTGCATAACCTTAAAAATATCGATGTTGTCATACCACGCCATCAGCTGACTGTGATTACAGGCGTGTCAGGGTCGGGGAAGTCCTCTCTTGCTTTTGATACGATTTATGCCGAAGGGCAACGACGTTATGTGGAAAGTCTTTCTGTTTATGCGCGTCAGTTTTTGGAAGTGATGGGTAAGCCGGATGTAGAAGCGATAGAAGGGCTTTCTCCGGCGATTTCTATCGAACAAAAAACAGCCTCAAAAAATCCGCGTTCTACAGTCGGGACAGTTACCGAGGTTTATGATTATATGCGTCTTTTATGGGCGCGTGTAGGAACGCCTTATTCGCCAGCAACCGGTTTGCCGATTGAAGCCCAAACAGTTAGCCAAATGGTTGATAAAGTTCTTGCCTTGCCAGAGGGAACACGGCTTATGCTGCTATCGCCTTTCATACGTGATAAAAAAGGAGAATATCGTAAAGAACTTGCAGATCTACAAAGTCGTGGGTTTACACGGGTGCGTCTTGACGGCGTGTTGTATGACATTGCAGATGTACCACAACGTCGTCGTAGCGCTCGCCATACACTAGAAGTTGTAGTGGATAGGGTTATTATTAAACCCGGGTTGGAAACGCGTTTAGCCGATAGTTTAGAAACAGCGTTAGCGTTGTCGGATGGGATTGTTTATTGCGAAGAGGTTTTACGTGAAGGTGAAGGAAAAAAAGAACCTCTTCATCTTATTTTTTCTTCGCGTTTTTCATGTCCCGTGAGTGGTTTTGTTTTAGAAGAGATTGAGCCTCGTCTTTTTTCTTTTAACGCCCCGCAAGGGGCATGCCCTACGTGCAGTGGTATAGGGGTTGAACGATATTTTAATCCAGATTTTATTATCCCTAATAAAACACTTTCTTTAGCACAAGGGGCTATTGCCCCGTGGAGGGGAGAGGAGTCGGCTCTTTTTACACAGACGCTTGAAAGCCTCGCACGACATTTTGGTATTGATATGCAAACCGCTTGGTGTGATCTGCCGCATACTGTACAACATGGCATCTTATATGGTGTTGAAGATAAAATTACTTTTAGATATTTGAGAGATGGGAAGGAACAGAAGATAGAACGTTCGTTTGACGGGGTTATACGAAGCCTTACGAAACGTCTTGCGATGACAGAAAGCCCCCGTACACGAGAGGATCTCCTACGTTATCAGTCTGAAGAGCCATGTCATGCCTGCCACGGAGCACGACTTAAGCCCGAGGCTTTGTCGGTGCGCGTGCATCATAAGACCATTGCTGAAGCTGCTGATTTTACTGTAGCTGAAGCTTTGCTGTGGTTTAATACCATTGTCTCGGCGTTTCTTACGACAAAATCTTATCAAAAAGCCGAAATTGCACAGCGTATTGTGCGTGAAATTATCGATCGCCTTCAGTTTCTTGATGATGTTGGTTTAGGTTATCTGACCTTATCACGCAGTTCGGCGACCTTATCTGGCGGAGAAAGCCAGCGCATTCGTTTAGCGAGCCAAATTGGATCGGGGTTGACAGGTGTTTTATATGTGCTTGACGAGCCCTCTATTGGGTTACATCAACGAGATAATGAACGCCTTTTAGGCACATTGTTTCGTTTAAGGGCGTTAGGCAATACGCTTATTGTTGTTGAACATGATGAAGAAACAATGCGCAAGGCTGATTGGCTGATCGATATGGGACCAGGGGCAGGTGTTCACGGAGGGCAAGTGATCGCTGCGGGCACACCCGACGCTGTCGCCCAAAATCCACAAAGTATGACCGGCGCCTATTTGTCGGGGCGTAAGCATATTGAAGTGCCTAAAACGCGCCGAGTCAGAATGCCCCCAATTGGAACGCAACTAGTCGGTCAAGGTGTTAAAAAAAGTTCTGATCAACAAGAACAACAAAAAGAGCGTGTCTTGGTTTTAGAGGGCGCCTCTGGGCATAATCTGCAAAATGTCACAGCCCACTTTCCTTTAGGGGCTTTTATTTGTGTCACAGGTGTTTCGGGAAGTGGTAAATCAACCCTTGTTATTGATACGCTCTACGCGGCTCTTGCCCGGCAACTGATGGGGACATCGATAACACCCGAACCTTATAGGCAAATAAAGGGTATCGAATGGTTAGATAAAGTCATTGAAATTGATCAATCGCCTATAGGGCGTACCCCGCGTTCTAATCCAGCGACTTATACCGATTTATTAACACCGATTCGGGAATGGTTTGCAGAATTACCCGAAAGCCGTGTCCGAGGATATAAAGCGGGGCGTTTTTCTTTTAATGTCAAAGGGGGGCGATGTGAAGCGTGTCAGGGCGATGGGATTAAGAAAATAGAGATGCATTTTTTACCCGATATGTTCGTTACATGTGACCAATGCAAAGGGGCGCGTTACAATCGTGAGACATTGGAAATCCGTTTTCGCGGTAAAACAATGGCTGACGTTTTAGCGATGAGCGTTGATGAAGCCTATCTCTTTTTTGCAACACAGCCGAGTATTCGCCATAAACTCGCTGTTTTACAACAAGTAGGGCTAGGTTATATCGCTTTAGGTCAACAAGCCACAACTTTATCGGGAGGAGAAGCCCAGCGTGTAAAACTCTCTCGAGAATTGGCACGCCGCGCTACAGGACGTACATTCTATATTCTTGATGAACCCACAACAGGCTTACATACGGAAGATATTAGAAAACTACTTACTGTTTTACACGCCCTTGTTGAGTCTGGAAATACCGTTGTGGTGATTGAACATAACCTAGATGTGATTAAAACAGCCGATTGGGTCATTGATATCGGACCAGAAGGGGGAAGTGGCGGCGGTCGTATTGTGTGCGAAGGCACGCCAGAAGCTGTCGCCGCATGCCCTCAAAGCCATACAGGGCGTTTTCTTGCGCCACTTCTAACAGTGTAGTACAACCTTATGCTTTTGAACCATGGGGTCAGTACCCTTCAACAAAATCTAACCATGGGTCATGACCCATGGTTCGGAAGGAAGTAATCAGAAGGAAGTAAAGAGCAACAGAACAAACCTCACCCATAGGACTGTGTTTTTCAAGAGAATCTAACTACGGGTTATGATCTCCACTTTCGAACCTTTCCTCCGTCTTAAACCACGGGTCATGACCCGTGGTTTTGGGGGATCTACTCCGAACGCGGGGTCATGATCCCGCGTTCAGAATACCTCCCTCAAACCATGGGTTCTGTACCTCTCAATAAAATTTAACCATAAGTTCAGCACCCCTCAACAGAATCGAACCATGGGTCATGACCCATGGTTTGGAAGTAAAAGC